>JAAELO010000473.1 GCA_024226555.1 Desulfobacterales bacterium
CTACCATATATAGCATTTATACTTCTACTAATATTTTCTAAATAGGAAAAAGAAGCACCATAGTGTGGTGCTGATGGAAGGCCATTATCTGCTGACTGGCCGAGCATATTAATAATTTTCCCTTTTGTTTTTAAGATTTTAGTGCCTTCACATATTATTTTAATATGACCCTTTAACGGAAGTTCCTTCGTCAGACAAGGAGATTATTTTATTTAACTCTTTGATGTTAAATATGTTTAGACTTTCTTGTTAATTTTCTTCTAGTGGCTACTTTTACATTCTTTCTCGGAATGACCTTTGGGAAAATCACATTTGCTTTTTCAATCAGCAGTTTAATATCCGCCCTTGGTTTAGGTATTTTAGCACATTTTATAACGCCATTAATTATCACATCAATACAGCATACAGTTTTTAGTTCATCTAAGCATTCCTGTACCGTGCCGTCAACATCATGCCAGAGTTTTGCAAGCTCTCTTGCGATTATATAAGCCAGCATAACAACAAAAACATGACCTTTTGTGGAAGCTTCCCTTCTTACAAAAATAGGACGAAGCTCTAACTCTGCAGTTTTACTGCATCTAAAAGCTGATTCTACATATGCTAAATCTTTATATCTTTTATGTACAGTAAATGAATCAGCAGTTTTAACCGGTAAATCTGTTTTTATAGCATAGCAACCATCAAGATCCGAAATTTTTTTGAGCTTTTCATCCAGCACTTCTATTCTGATTTTTTTCCTTGATCCGCTAATGTCAATCCAGTTTGATATTTTTAATTTCTCTGCTTTTGCTGCAACTTTCTTTAATGCAGTTTTTAAATATGCCTTTGGATGTTCACGGAGGTAAGCGTTTTGTTTTTCAATCAAATCTTTTAGAGAATCTAATTTTGAATCTCTTACTTCTTTAATTTCTTTCTCTCTTATTGGATTTCTTCTCAGAATATATCTTATTCCGGAATTTGTAATGACTTCGGAAATATCTTCGTCAAAAAGTTCCATCTGAAGAATGTCACTTTTTATTAATGTTTCTATCTGTACTTTTGTTATTGCAGTTATATAATTGAAATTTTTGCTGCCCAAATCTTTTATCTGATCACTTTTTATCATGCCCCTATCTCCTACAAAAGTAACATGTTCGGCATTAAAACGATCTGCCACTTTTTCTAACTGCCTTGCAAAGGTTTTGGGATCCTGTGTGTTTCCTTTAAAGACTTCAACTCCCAGGGGGTAACCTTTATCGTCACAGAGAAGTCCGATTACTATTTGTTTTTTAGACTTTTTGCCATCCCTGTTGTAACCGAACATTGCAAGCTCATTCTTGTCGCCCTCAAGGTAGCTGCTTGTTACATCATAAAGGTAAATATTTGAATTTCGTTCTGCGGTTCTTTTACGGTAGAGTCTGTTTTCTATTATATGCTGCTTCTCTTCAAGCCATTTTAAATTCGAATACAGATTGTTTTCATTGAATGAATCAAGATTAAGAATATCACAGCATATACATTTTGAAGCAAGGCGAACAGCTGAAAGCCGGGAGCCCTGATTTATCACCCTGGCAATAACCTGCCAGAGAGCCAGCTTCCCGTCACGGGTATTACCAAGTGCTGAAACAATGCCGAGCCTTTTTGCTATTTCATGAACAAGGAGAACTGCACCGGTTGAAAGCCCCTGCTCAAGTTCAAGGTTCTCACTTAACAGGCAGAGTTTTGAAAGATCTCCTTTATGTTTTAAGGCAAGCTTTATTGCTTCTATTTCGTTTTCTGAACAATGAGAAAGATTTGCAATAGTGTGATGCTTTACATTACCGTCCTCACGATAGTTTTCCCTGAGAAGATGTCTCGTGTACTTTTTAGTTTTACAGGTATCAATATACATAATGGCTATTAATAACATATAACACAGTTAATGTCAAATGATATTAGCGTTTTTCTTTAAATATATTAGTGGCTACAGAAAACGGGTGATTTTTCACGCATCTTTTTGTTTATAATAGAGTTAGCTCGAAATATACCTTGGAAGCTCCGTTAAATATAAAGGTTTGGTTTATTTGTCCTAATAGACGAAATACTTTGTTTTTTAGTAGTGGTGGACTTCGAATTTGCAGAAGATAAAGATAGGTGTTAGGTTACAATATTCAAAAAAATAAGATAAACATTGTGGCTTGTTTATACTGATGTGCCATAGGATTTCGGCCTACA
>JAAELO010000474.1 GCA_024226555.1 Desulfobacterales bacterium
CTGGAGTTTGGGCCTCTTGCGTCTGGCGTAACAGACTTGGGGGATCCACGAACCCGGTAAGAGGTAGAAGAGCCCCCCAAACACGGAGACCTACACGGTGAACTGGGTATAAAAGTCCCGACCGTTTTCTGTTTTTCTTCTAAAAAAATTTACAAAAATAATGATTTTCATACAAAAAACATGTTTTTTCAGAAATCCTCTAGAAACCGGGCACGCCAAGGGACGCGCCTGGGCCGTATCTACCGCTCTGGCAAAGTTTCGGCCCGACCCGACCCCTGGGCGTCGAGCTACGGCCCAAAACGTGCTGCAAAAATCGTGCAAAAATCGACTTATTTTTACGTTTTTTTACGATTTTTGCACGATTTTTGCATCACTTTTTGGGCCAAAACTCGACGTCCAAGCCACGGGTCGGGCTGAAACTTTGCCGGGGCGGTAGATACGGCCCAGGCGCGTCCCTTGGCGTGCCCGGTTTCTAGAGGATTTCTGAAAAAACCTGATTTTTCAATGAAAATCACTATTTTTGACTATTTTTGGGGAAGAAAAATAAAAATCGACGGGGACCTTGATTACCAACTGTTGCATCTCGACATTCGGGATCATGTTGGGTTAATTTTCGCATTATGTTGGCGTATTTTTTCGCATAATATTCGCATCTCGTTCGTATCGTTTTGGTATTATTTTCGAATCTTTAAGAGGGTAGATTACCTAGGATCCTAATTACCCCCGA
>JAAELO010000475.1 GCA_024226555.1 Desulfobacterales bacterium
CAACAAAACACACACCGCACGCCGTTGCGACACGCGAATAAACCTCCGTTACCCGAAAAAAGAAAAAAAGTCACGCCCGGCCCTTTCTAAACGTACGGCCCAAAACAAAACGCACGTAATCCATGTTTGCGGGGGTGGGCAGGCGTTATATTACGTTTAAAAGGAGCTCGACAACACACGTCCATGGTACTCCCATCCTGCTTCCTTTTCATTTTCGAAGTCGTGCTATTACATGAAGGTATGCAGTTTTTTTCCCATCTAAAATTCTTTTTTTTAATCCAAATATTTGGGTCAAAATTGTCCATTTCAATAATAAATATAATTAAATCCGTAATAAATACATATAATAGTCTAAGAAAAGTGTAATTAATCCATTACGATGTAAGTAATATATTGCCTTTTGCCTGTGTGTGTTGAAGAGGTGCGAGATGCTGTGTTTGCGAAACAAACAGAAAAAACAAAAAAATAAAGACAGACACACAAATCAACAAACCTTGTGGCTCCCGCCCAGCGGAAGCAACTAATTAACGACAATGCCCAAGTCATCATGGGCGTGTCTTGAATGATAGCCTGTGTCTGTTGGGAGTGCTGTCGAGTGCGTTTTTTGTGTGGTTGTACACTCTTTGTTTTTTTTGTTTCGCGTGGGCGTGGGTTTTTTGTTTTGTTTTTGCGTTGTAGAGTTGGGGGGATTTTTTGTTAATTGTTGTTTTGCGGGGTGTGTTGGCGTTGTTTTTGTTGTTTTGTGGGATATGTTGCGTGGTTTTGATGTTGGTTTGGGGGATTGTGTTTGGGTGTGTGTTTGGAGTTTGCCCGCTCTCTTTGTCGAAATGCAACAAAGTAATATCAGCAGGCAAACCCAAACAAAAACAAATGAATGGAACGAAACGGCCGTTTCATTTGTTCCTCGATGAAACTCAAACAACGAGAAAAAAGTGAAAAAA
>JAAELO010000476.1 GCA_024226555.1 Desulfobacterales bacterium
GATTGAGATCAAGCTGACAATAATACGAGCACTAAAACTAATAATACTAAAATAAGGATGAAGTTTAAGCTTAAGATTAAGATTAGAATTATTATCAAGATTAAGATTAAGAGATTAATATTCAAATTTAGATAAACATTCAGATAAAGATTCAATTCAAGTTTAAGACTAAGATTAAGCCTCATGCTAAGATTAAGATTAAAATCAAGATCAAGGTTCAAGATTAAGATTCTGATTCAGATTAACAGCAAATATAGCCACTTCAATGCACAATTCCTTTGGGGTGAAGGTTGTTATTGGCGGAGTCCATGGGAGGCGGTGGTCCTCGCGAGGCGGTGCCCTGGGACGGGCCAAGGCTAGTCTCTATATACTAAAATAGGAATCGGATTAGCGAAAATTTTGTCCTAGCTCATCCTCCCGGGCCGTGAAAGCTGCGCGAATCGGACTTTCTCGACCCTCTGCCGTCCGTGGGGTAGGCGAGCCATCGCCCCTTCTTTATTCTATGCCTGCTGTAGACTCTGGGGTGAGTGGGGCGAACCCTTCTTTGATCTGCGTCACTGGTGCCTGTTCGAACAATCGCACGATTGTTTTCTATACAAGGATTATCGCTGCATTATGTCAAGGCACTGTAGTACAGCCGCAAAGGCGCCGTGTTACGAAAGTTGATTTTGGGAAGTCGGGAGATCGACTCCCCTCAGGAGAGAATCTTTTCCTATCGAATTTTTTTATTTCTGCTATTTTCGTTGTGGAAATGTTTTTTAACGGCCGATGAGACGTCTCGTAACTAAAGTTTGCTTTTGGGATAATTTTAAAAATCGTTTCAGATTATTTTTTAACGTGTTTTATCAGGAAGTTTTTGCATGAATCTTGTGACCAGTAGGAGATTATCTCTCCTTAGGAGAACAAGGCTGGATAGCCGAGTGGTTAGAGTGCGCGTGAGGTGCACTGCACACTGCGAAGCTGGGGTTCGAATCCTGCCAAGGGCGAATCTTATTTGTTCTTTTTTATGGTTTATTTTTCATTTTCATTGTATTTTTAATTTCAATTTTAATTTCAATTTTTATTTCAATTTAAATTTTTATTTTCATTTTGACTTTTATTTTTCTAATTTTTTTTGTTTTTATGGTTTATTTTTAATTTTATTTTTATTTTCATTTTA
>JAAELO010000477.1 GCA_024226555.1 Desulfobacterales bacterium
AGAAGATGGCAAACATGAAAACAAGGCGCAGGAGTCAGCGGAAAATGTTTTCCGCTAAGTCCACAATCAAAAGAGGTGGAAAAAAATTTCCATTTCAACTACTAAACACAATCGTAACACCCACATGCACCCAACGTCACAAGCAAGCACACAAACACGCATGGTATGCAAGCAGTAAAGAGGAAAAATAATTCCACCATCTTCACTCTCGCACGAGGCGGAAAATTTTTTCCAAAACAACAAAACAAAAGTCAATAAAGAAAACCAACAAAAAACAAAAGTGAAAATTTCCGCGATGGCGGAATTATTTTTCCTCAAAAATAAAATAAAAATAAAAATTGAAAAAATGCAAAGAAAAACAACAAACATGGGTCTTCAAAAAGCAAAGAAGCGGAAAAAAAATTCCACCATCCATATGAGTGGATATAGCGGAATTATTTTTCCACCTTAAATTAAAAAAACAGAAAAAAACCAAAAATTCAAAGGCAAAAAGTCAGGTGAACAAAATAAACTCTGCGTGTGGGTAGGAGGACGAACTTGGCAATCTCTTTTCTTGTATATTCGAAGGCAAA
>JAAELO010000478.1 GCA_024226555.1 Desulfobacterales bacterium
CATTTTTTTCGAAACATCTGGTTGCACACGATTTTTCGCAACCACCTCCAAAACAACATGTGTTTTTTTATGCTTCTGGATTATTATAGTTCAAGACCCGAAAAATAAAATCAACACTATTATGCGCATATACAAAAAAGAGATGCTCCCTATGAGGTCGTGATGAAGCACAAAAAAACGACAAATTGCTTCCAGGTGAAAAAAGAAAACAATTGCGCACCGAAGCGCACGAAAACTATTCCAAAAAAACATGTGGTTGCGTACGACTTTTCGCAACACTTTTCGAAATATCTCCTTATTTTTGTTCTGTCAGGAAGCAAAATTGAATTTTTTGATGCTTCGATGTGATGATTTTAGAAGCATCATGAAAAAGAAGGGTGAAAAAAACATGTTTTCTGCGGATGCTACAGAAGTTAATTATTGAGCCCCCTGGGAAGCATTTTTCAAAAATCAAAAAAACACGTGCTTCCAGAAATCGCTCCGCTCCTACTCGTGCATGACTCGTCAGAGCAACAACGCTTGGAGGCACTGTTGCAACTAGAGCAGAGTGGGAAAAAAGTAAACGATCC
>JAAELO010000479.1 GCA_024226555.1 Desulfobacterales bacterium
AATACAAGTTTTTAGGACTATAAATGACTCCCGCGGGATGTGGTCATTTTGGCTCCCCAAGTGCACATAGTGTCTAAATGTGAAATTAGACCCCTCCCATATACACAAGCCCAAACGGCCTAAATGGCTGCCAATTGGGTGCGAACCCCCGTTCTCAAGGAAGGGTTTAGATGATCCAAATACTATTAGACCATCTCCATTTCATATCCAAGCACCCGCCTAGCCATAAACCAGCAGGGGATGTTCCTCCTTAACCATCATAATATTAGATTTCTATGTTGCTTTTGACACATTTGGAGGATGGGGAGCCTTTTGGTTATTTTCGATGGTTATGATGATCATAGGTGCTATTCTCAAAATGAATCATAATACGAGAGCGAGAGAAAGGACGAGAGCTGCCGCTGCCGGAGGGAACAAAGCCACCATACAATCCACTATTAATGCCGGGAAAACTCCAACGATGCAGAATCCTCAACAACCAATGGGAGTAGTAAGACCAGTTCAAACTGTCATTGGAGCCAATGGACAACCTCTTTATGTTCAACAGGGGCAGGGTCAACCTGTTATCTATGCTCAACAACCACAGGTTCCTCCTTCCCTTTTTCCTCCTCTATGCTTTTGCTGTCTTTGTCTCAAACAAAAAGGCCGGGGTAACAAACACACACAAATAGGGAGTCATGCAAGGAACGCCTGGTTATGTAGTTCAAAACCAAAGTACTATCATTTCCCAGCCGAGTTTCATTCCAAACCCGAGCCAGCCGCAATTCATGGGGCAAGGAGGAGGAGTAGCAGTAATCCCACAACAAGTGCCTGTCCAAATGCAGCCTAGGCCTCAACAGCAAATGCAATATGCTTATAACCCCAATGTAGGACCTCCTCAACAACAGCAAGTGTATTATCCTCAACAGCCTCAGCAAATGGCATATAATCCCAATGCTGCCCCTCCACCTTATCAAGGCGAAGGAGGTGGTCCTGGTGGAGAAGGAGGAAGAGGAAGAGGGGAAGGTGGAGGAGAAGGAGGAGGAGGGCAACAAGGAGGTACTGCTGGAGGACCTTCTGGCAGAAAGGTTTATCAATGAATGTTGTTTTTCTTTTTGGTTGAAACTTGGGTGTATACTAGTGTGTGAAGTGAACAAGACAAACAAAAGCTTCCAAACAAACAAACAACTTAGATGCATCATGACGGGGAGTA
>JAAELO010000480.1 GCA_024226555.1 Desulfobacterales bacterium
GAATGAACTCCATGAGAAGGATTATCATTAGGAGCATTTAAAGATGTTAGGACTTTGCCTTTTCACTGTTCTTCCTCTTCTGCGGAATTCCATGTAAAATGCACTTTCTTATATCTACACTCTGCACATGCGCAACTACACAAAAACAACTTTCTTTTACTTCATTTAACATTAAATGAAACATTTTTTTGCTGTAGGTACTGATCACTTCATTTATTTTTCAATGAACTTAGCAAAAAAAGTAGTTCATGCATTTAATCTCAATGAAATGATCAGCACGTACAGCAAAAAAATGTTTTATTTAATGTTAAATGAAGTAAAAAAAAGTTGTTTTTGTGTGGTTGCGCATGTGCAGAGGGTAGATATAAGAAAGTGCATTTTACATGGAATTCCGCAGAAGAGGAAGAACAGTGAAAAGGCAAAGTCCTAACATCTTTAAATGCTCCTAATGATAATCCTTCTCATGGAGTTCATTCGATTAATTAAAATAAATGAACAGTTAGAAAAAATATATGTTTCAGATAAAAATAAACGAAACGAAGTGATTATTTATTTTTACATGTTCATTTAATTATTCTTATTAGCGTGCACATACATCAACATGACAAAAATAGATGTGCAAGGTTCATTTAATTATTTTGAGAGCGATGGTCACATTTTTAGTTTTTTCAAAAAAAAATTAGATTCTATTTCATTTGAGTTTTAGTACTTTTAATTACGTTTCATTTGGTTTCGATAAGAAGTATTTATTTCATTTGATGGTTCTTCTTTTCGGTGGAGAGTTCCTTTTTCAGGCATTTTTGGGATGTTCATTGTGTGTAGTAGATTTATGGGTTGAATTCTTTAGTTTATTACAGTTCGAAATGAGATGAGCTGCTTTTTCACTTCATTTCCTCTAAAAACATATCATTTATATGATTTTAATATTTTTTATTTTAATCGATATGATTTGGGAAGATTTTATTCATCGAACCTGTTTTTTTGGCTTCACTTCATTTGAGGTTTTTTTTATTTGTTACTATACATGTTTCGTTTATTCATTATTTGGATTATTTCGATTCCCTTTTTCAAATGAACTGCGCTTACTATACATGTTTTTGGAGGTTCATTCCAAAGGTCAAATGAACTATAGGTTCATTTAAATTGGGATTTTGGCCTCAAAATAAACCTAGCTGAAAATCAGTTCATTTGATGTAGAGCTGCCGCTGTGCAGAACAACGACAGACACACACGCACTCGCGTTCACAACAACAAAACAAAACAAAAAACAGTCTCTCCTCCCTCTTTTTCAGTTTTTTTTTGAACAAACAAACAAATAAGTGTAAAACCACACAATTAACCAACGTGAGAAAAAAGAAAAAAAGCGTGGCCCCTTTTCGACAACACAAGAAAAAACAGTCATCGACAGATCGAACAAGCGCTGGAATGCGATAAAAATCATTTCTTTGGGAGAAAGGGATGAGTAATGAAGATGCCCAGACACCCAAACAGCTAGCACATATTCCACTAGCACCTCCTGACTGTGATCGATGACGATAATTGCTTTTGTGGAGCTTGACATCTGTCGATGACTGTTTTTTTCTTGCGCTGTCGAAAAGAGGTCACGCTTTTTTTCATTTGCTTTTTTCTCGCGTGTGTTTTGTTTTTTTGTTTGTGTGCGCGTGCGGGTGATAGCTTGAGAGAAGCAAGAGGTGTACCTGACGTCCATTCTCTACTAAAATAGTACTGAAGTGGCGGTTGCGATTGTTAGCGATTTGTGGTGATTGGAAGGGAGGAAAGCAGGAAGGATCGAGGTGAACGGGTTTGCATTTGCTAGAAACAACACTATTTGTTTAAAATGCTCCATCGACAGAGCCAAGGCATGCTATTGTAACCAAGGAGAGCTAGCAAGTGGCAAATTTCATGGATTTTGAAGTAGATTTTTTCGAAGCCCGGCCGCTTCAGCGCCAAACTGCGCAGGCAGGTTTGTCCGTTTTAATTAGCTGGAATTCGAACATACTGTTTGTCAAGGCAAGATTGGAACCCCCGGAGGGCCAGTGCCTTTGGGCCCGCGGCGCAGCGCGGGCCTCTGCACTGGTAA
>JAAELO010000481.1 GCA_024226555.1 Desulfobacterales bacterium
GTCGCCTATTTGAACTAGATAAAGCAGGAACATTGCTGTTTAATTACCAACGAAATTTCTTATAAATGTGCAAATTTGTGCAATCTTAAATTCTTAGTACTATTGTGGAATTTGATCCAGTGAAATGAGTTTCGGTTTTGTGTTATTCAATAACGAAAAATGAAGTCTAATGATAGCATGTAGTCTCGTCACAGAATGGGCAGTTCTCCTTATTCTGTGGGTTCTTATTGGTCCATCTGTGAACAAATCAAAATTTCTATGCCTTTCGATGGACAATATTTGGGTCTCCGCTTATTGTTTTAAGGAGTATTTTTGAACGTGTTTTCTTATTCTATGGTCATGTCAGATTGTGGCATGGGACAGGGATTCCATAGAGAGGGCTCCTTTTAGCTGAAGGCTAGGCATAGACTGCACCTCACATAGGTTTCACGGTCTACATGCTATTAGCAATGCCATGAGTTGTAGAATTGTAAATGCTTCATGGTTGTGTTATGTTTTCACGTAGCAGCTCTCTACCCCATTGTAGGGAAGATGGTTTTTGTTATGAGTTAATTATTGTAGACTTTTTTGTTCCAATGCAGTGAAGAATTTTCCGTTTCAGTTACTGTGAAAAAATTTCAGTATAAAATATCTATTCCCTAATTCAATAAAGGATTTTTTTCCTAAGGCAATGCAGTGAACGTTTTAATAGATGTTAAGGAAAAATTGCAGCATCAACTGATTATTTCCTAACGCACTGCAATGCTACGAGAAAATTGCAGTATAAAATACTTATTCCCTAATGTTATGCAGTGAATGTTTTAGTAGATGCTAAGGAAAAAATTGCAGCATCAAATGATTATTCCCAAATTGAATACAATGACCGTTTTAGTAGATGATAAGAAAGAATTGCAGCATCAATTGATTATTTCCTAACGCACTGCAATGCTGAGAGAAAATTGCATTATAAAATTCTTATTCCTGAATGTGATGCAGTGAATGTTTTAGTAGAGGCCAAAGTAAAAATTGCAGCATCAAATGA
>JAAELO010000482.1 GCA_024226555.1 Desulfobacterales bacterium
CGGAAAGAATCTAATTTATTCGACATTTGGAAGGGGATTTTTTAATCGATATTAAGAAATAGCCAAATAAATCGAGAGATGTTTGGGGAATTTGGAAGGCGCATTGGAGAGTAAAAACATAAATTTTCGGGAGGGAATCCAAACTTCCGATTTTTCAGTAGATATTGCGAAATAGCCAAATAAATCGAGAGATGCTTGTGGAATTTGGAAGGCGCATTGGAAAATAAAAACATAAATTTTCGGGAAGGAATCCAAACTTCGGATTTTTCAGTGGATATTGAGAAATAGACAAATAAATCGAGAGATGTTTGGGGGATTTGGAATGCACATTGGAGAGTAAAATTATGGATTTTCTGGAAGGAATCCAAACTTCGGATTTTTCAGTGAAAATTGAAGTTTTCACCGATAAATCCGGCAAATGTCGTAAAAACTTTACACGTACCGGAAAACCAGTCACAAATAACACTGGTCGTGCACGTACCGCAGCTGAGAGCGATAAAAGAGATGTTAAAAAAGGGGACATGCCGCCTTCCCTTGACATTTTTTTTGAGTTCCACTTTTTTTCACATCACTTTCGTACTTCTTCGGAGGTGGGCCCGCTTGATTTTCAGTTTTTTTTACGTCCAGAAAGCCCCTCAAAAAAAGGACTGCTAAATCCAGAATTATATCGAAAAAACATAGAAGAATCACCAATTTTCTCTCCAAAACTCAAAAAGTTCGTATTAACTGATTGCCTCTCTTCACCACGTACACTTGCACCGAGGCAATCCAGAAGAGTGGAAGCTAGAGAATTGTCTCCAAAATTAAAAAATGCAATTCAATACGACAATAGCGAGAGTAACATGTGGATTGGTCGGTGGATATTGAGAAATAGGCAAATAAATCGGGAGATATTTGGGGGATTTGTAAGGTGCATTGGAGAGTAAAAATGTGGATTTTTGGGAGGGAATCGAACTTTCGGATTTTTCAGTAGAAATTGAGAAATACTCAAATAAATCGGGGATTTGTAACACATTTTCGTATTGGTAACTGCATTTATTAATATTGTGGAAAATTCTCTTCCACTCTATTTCTCGATTGGCTCGGTGCAAGTGAGGTGAAGGAAGGCAATCAGTGAGTACGAACTTTTTTGAGTTTTGGAGCGAAAATTGGTGATTCTTCACTGCACAATCCGACACTTCTATGTTTTTTCGAAATAATTCTGGATTTAGCAGTCTTTTTTCTGAGGGGCTTTCCGGACGTAAAAAAAACAGAAAATCAAGCGGGCACACCTCAGAAGAAGTACGAAAGTGGTGTGAAAAAAAGTGGAACTCAAAAAAAATGTCAAGGGAAGGCGGCGTGTCCCCTTTTTTTAACATCTCTTTTATCGCTCTCAGCTGCGGTACGTGCACGACCAGTGTTATTTCTGACTGGTTTTCCGGTACGTGTAAAGTTTTTGCGACATTTGCCGGATTTATCGGTGAAAACTTCAATTTTCACTGAAAAATCCGAAGTTTGGATTCCTTCCAGA
>JAAELO010000483.1 GCA_024226555.1 Desulfobacterales bacterium
AATACAAGGCATTTCAAAAAATAACGAGCCGATTTTATTACAGTTTTTTTTGGAAATAACAATGTATTTCGTCAAAAGAGAGGTTATTAGAGATTCCCTTAAGGCGTTTTATAAACGAATCGGCTCGTTATTTTTTCTAATGCAGAGATTTTATAAAACTAAAAGCTTTTATAATCTGTATTTCGCAAAAAGATCAGTTATTAGAGGTCCCCTAAAATTAAGAGAAGTTAAGCAGATGTATCTACTTTATCAAGAACCTCTCTGACTTTTAATGCAAGATCCATAATTGAAAATGGTTTTTGTAAAAAAAAGATTCCTTCATCCAGAACTCCGCGGTGGGCTATTACGTTTGCAGTATAACCGGACATGAATAAACATTTTAAATTTATGTTTAATTCATTAAGTTTATGAGCTAACTTTTTGCCATTCATTTGTGGCATGACAACATCAGTAATTAACAGATCAATTTTTCCTTCATAGGGTTCTGCGGTATCGATTGCACTGTTTGGTGAGTTTGCTGTAATTACATTGTACCCTAATTGTTTAAGAATTGATTCTACCATGTTTAAAATAGATTTGTCATCTTCCACTACCAATACCGTTTCCGTGCCTTTAGGTATAATATCAGTTTTTATATATGAAATAACATCATCTTCCCTTGCTTCAGTAACAGGAAAATAGATTTTAAAAGTTGTTCCCTCCCCTTTTTCACTATATACATTGATGAATCCATTATTTTGTTTAACAATCCCATATACAGTTGCAAGTCCCAGACCCGTACCCTGTCCCAACTCCTTGGTAGTAAAAAAAGGATCGAAAATTTTTTGTATAGTTTTTTCATCCATTCCAACTCCGCTGTCACTAACAACAAATAAAACAAATTTACCAACTATAAACTCTGTGTGATTTAGGCAGTACTCCTCATCTATAACGACTTCATCTGTCTCAATTGTAATTTTACCAACACCACCAATTGAGTCTCTTGCATTAATTATTAAATTTGTTAAAACCTGATCAACCTGAGCAGGGTCAATCTTAATTTTCCCTAAGATATCTTTGCCTGGCATCCATGCAAGATCTATATCTTCACTTATAAGACGTTTTAGCATTTTTAACATTCCTGATATGGTATCATTAATGCTTAATATTTTAGGACTAATCGTTTGTTTGCGAGCATATGCAAGTAAATGGCGAACTAAGTCCTTAGACCGTTTTGCAGCATCCTGAATTATATTTAGGTCTTTGCGAACAGGAGTATCAGGATCAAGATCGATCATTGCGAGTTCCGTATGTCCCATTACAATTGAAAGCATATTATTAAAATCATGGGCTATTCCACCAGCAAGATGTCCAATCGATTCCATTTTTTGTGCTTGTTGCAATTGTAACCCTAATCTTTCCCTCTCAAATTCAGCGAGTGTTCTGGTAGTAATATCCAAAATTGACCCTATAACGAAACGTACAGACCTGTCTCTGTTTCTAAAGCAAGATACATTCAGGTGAACATAAACGATCTCTCTTTTTTTGTTATATAACCGTTTATCAATTTCATAACTATCGATCTCACCTGCAAGCATTTTATAGAAAAAACTCATTTCGGATGGAAAATCTTCATGGTGTGTAATTTTAGACCAGGCCTTATCTTTTAACTCCTCTTCTGTATATCCTAGAATTTCACACAATCGTTCATTTGCTCTTATCCAATCACCTTTTACTGTTGTGATAGCTATCCCGATGTTACCATACTCGAATTGTGATCTAAATAATGCTTCACTTTCCTTCAATTGAGAAATCAGGCTGCGAACCTCAGCTTTTTCATTTTCGAGGCTGTCAATCATACCATTGAAAGATTTCATTAAAATTCCGAACTCATTATTTGGGACAGTTTGAAATTTATATGGATTACCTTCAGATACACCTTCAGTGGCCTTTATTATTTTATTAATAGGTTTTTTAATAAACATATTGAAAACTAAAAGTAATGTACTGACAACAGCAATGAAAACCCCAAAAGAGCTGAGGTATGTAACTGTATATGCCATCCGAATCGGGATTTTGTAGTCTTTCTCAAAAACAAAGCTTACAATGTGCCAGTCCCAGAAAGGAAAAAACTGCACATAGGATTTTACCTGTTTTCCATCTATTTTAAAGTCAAGAGCTTTATTGTTCTGTCCCTCTATACTGCAATTCATTTTTTTTGGTGTGTTGTTAAGAGAACACACTTTGACTAACTTGTTTGATTCAAGTACCATAAGATGAATATTCGGAAATTGAGTACTGATGTTCTTTATCACTTCCATAGCTTCATTTTGCAGGGAATAATTCATCTCTGAATTTTTTTCTAATCTGAGATCGAGAAGATAACTTAAACTCTCTTCACATTTGTTTAACCCCATTGTTGAGGCCAGTTGTAGATTGGCATCAAACTGCTTAACTAAAAAATCTTTTAATGGAGATGACATATAAGTTACAAACATAGTTGAGCAAAAAAAACCTACTAAAATGACAGGTAGTAAAAACCAGAACAGAATACGATTATAAAATGGGATTTTATGTAAAGCCATTTTTATTCCTTTGATTTTTTTATAAGTGGGGTTGCAGTTCGCATCTTTTGAGGCCAGACAATCTCTTTCTTCCCGTTTTGCCATTGAATTATAAATGAATTATGACCGACCTGTTTACCAGTTTGATCCACTTTGAAACGACCAAGCACAGTAACTGTATTAAGAGAAGCTATGTATTCCCGTAATTTACTATTCTTCAAAGATTTTGTTGAATAAATTGCTTTCTCTAAAATCTGACAACCTGCATAAGCTGAAGCAGCATGAAAGGATGGCAGATGACCGTGAAATTTTGTAAAACCTTTAACAAAAGCTCTGGATCCAGGAAAGGGAATACGTTTATCCGGTTCCCATTGTGAGTGACCGAAGACAAAATTTGACATAACCCCAGCTTTTTTGTGAAAGTCTGGATGGGCTGGAACTATAGGCATTCCCAAAATGATGGGTTTATAATTCATCTTTTTTAACAATCTAAGAAGTTCATAACAATCTGGTGGATATGCAGATAGAATCAGTCCTTTTGCTCCTTTTGATTTTACTTCATTTAAAATATCAGGTAACTCTTTTTTACCATTTTTGAAACTCTTCTGATAAACAATATCAATTTTAAATAATTTGGCCCACTCCTTTATACCATATGCTATATCTCTGTTGAATACTGATAGATCGTTGTATAGTATAGACAATGTCCTGTGGTTGTTTCTTGCCATCATATCAATCAAACCGATAAACTGTCTTTTGGCAGGAGCATATAACTGGAATAAGTATTGATAATCTCTTTGCCAGGGTTTTTCGGCAGCGGCAGCAATTCCTAACATTAACATTTTATACTTTTCAGTTATTTCTGATGCAACAATTGTTAGAGGAGAACTATATGGGGAAAAAACAAAATCGACCTTGTCTTTTTCGATTAGTTTTTTGTACAAACTTCTTGTTAAGTCTTTATTGCTTTTATCATTGTACAATATTAATTTAACTTTTCGCCCAAGTAATCCCCCTTTTTTATTTATTTCATCTACCCAAAACAGAATTGATTTTCTAATCATTGTGGATGGTTCTACATATTTTCCCTCAAGAGATACCGTAACTCCAATAATAACAGGCTTTTGATTGGCAAAGGAGATTTTGCTGAATGAGAGCAGTAAAAAGATCAACCAAAATATAAATTTTGAGTTTAAGGACATAAAAATATTTCCCTTTGTAAGAGTTAAAATATATTAAGAGTCTTAGCCTTTGAAAAATAAAGTAATTATTCACAGCTAATATCTTTTGCTTTTTATTCTTAGGGACGGGTATATTGATATTTAATTGATCTTGTATTGAGTCCTAAGTTAAGGGAATCTCTAATAACCTCTCTTTTGGCGAAATACTTTGTTATTTCCAAAAAAAAATTGTAATAAAATCGGCTCGTTATTTTTTGAAATGCCTTGTATTTTATCAAAAATTCTAATTATTAGAGATTCCCATTAGTTAAAATTCGCAAAACATTATACCACTGTATTTCATGAAGATCAAATCTCATAAAAGATTAATTTACAATTATTCGGGATAGAATCCTATTTTTTTTCTTTATAGGTAACCTAATAACTGCCCTTTGATCAAATTGCTGTGATACTGTTTATCAACTTGTATATACTATAAATGCTTCGCTTGTATTAAATAAAATAATAGAATTTGTTATTTTTCATGCAAAGATTTTATAAAACTGAAAGTTTTAATAATCTGTATTTCAATTATAAGGCTAATTATTTGAGGTAACCTGTATTATTTAAGTGCAATGATTTGAATCATAATATATTATTATTAATATCCTTATTGATTATGAGGGTGATTTAAGGGAAATTCTAATATAACTGCCTTTGATTGAACTACTTAAGTCGTTCTAAAGAAACAGAACATTAGAAATTTAATTGAAATAAAAGGGTGAGAAATAAATAACGAGGCGATTTTAAAACATTTTTTTATTTTGAACAACGCAGTAGTTCGGTCAAAGAACCCTATATTAGTAATTTTTGTACTTCCTACAGGAGGAAATGGGAATGCTTTTTAAACCAAATCATTATCAGGAAAAATTAAAAATTATAAATCCTGCCGGTACTTTAGGTATAATAACTCTTTGGTCAAGAGTAGATACTGTAATTAATAAACTTTCATCTGCTGGTGTTAATTTAGATGAAAGTGATTCAAAAATTGCAGTTATTGGTAATTTATATGGTGAAGGTTTCAGATATCTCTTAAGAAATCTGCTCTATAATCCCCAAATAGATTCTTTACTACTTTTAGGAAAAGATAGTAGTGATTCATCCAGGCTTGTTATAAATTTTTTTAAATATGGGATAGAATCTGTTGAGCATGATATTAAATACATTTCCACAGATATTAACAGGACTATTGAAGCTATAAGAGTAATTGGGACAAATCATGTTATGGATGATTTAGTTAAGCCTTCATTATTCCAAAACAAACCATCGATAATACATATTGATGGGGTTGATTCTTCTGCTATTCAAAAAACAGCAAAATATATTAAAGATTATTCTTCTGCAAAACAAAAAGATGAAAGACAGAAGATTGAGGTACCAGAAGTTGCGATCTTAAACTTTCCAAGTAATATAAGGTCCCATACTATTATTGAGGAAACACCCTCAAAAGCTTGGAAATATCTTGTTCACAGGATATTCAGATTTGGAAACGAAGTCTCAATTGCAAAAGGTAAAAGACGTGAACTCCAGAATGTTAAGGTTGTAATTGAAAAGCCACAGCTTGAAGATAAAGAAACTATTCTTAAGTGTGGATTTTCTCCAGATCTTTTCAAAGATTACCAAAAAAATATGTTGTCAGGTGATTTGCCCTCAGACAAGGAATATACATATGGCAACAGGATAAGAAAGTTTTTTGGTATAGACAGTTTATCCGTTTCAGGTAATATTTTAAAAAACGGGCTTGATGACCGAAATTGTTATATGACCACATGGAATAATGCAACTGATATTACTTCTAACTCACGACCATGCCTTGTTTCTCTCTTTTTCAGAAAAGATAATAATAATCTGTTCTTAACGGCAGTATTCAGAACACACAATGCCTCTAATGCATGGTTTGAAAACATATACGGTTTAATGGCATATCAAAATTATATCTGTGACAGGACAAATCTTACACCTTCTGCCATAACAGTATTTTCACACTCCATAAGCCTTGACCCTGCCTACCTTGAAAATGCCAAAGTTATTCATGATGAAATTGCCCAAATTAATTCAGAACGGCGTGACCCAAATGGACATTTTACTATAAAAACAAATGGCTCAGAAATAATTGTTGAACATTGGTTTGGTTCTACAATTATAAATGAATATAGAGCAAAAAAACCTGAGAAAATACAACATATGCTCTACAGAGATTGCGCAATCTCAGATATTAATCATGCGATGAACATAGGTATGGAGTTAGGAAAAGCATATCTGTCGATTAAAAGAAATGAAACTTACGTTCAGGATAGATGGCCAACATAAAATCAAAATAGTGTTTTGTTTCATAGGGAAACGTATCAAAATAAGCGTTTTCAAGTTAATGTGAAAAGTCAGATTTTTAAAAATCATGACATTCATAAAAAACAGATTCTAAAAAATTCAATAAATCAAATATCTTTCATACCTCTAACATAAAAAAATCAAATAAAATTAATTAACGTGTTAATATTTATCTCTTTTAGTTTTTTGATTCTTCTGATATCAGTTCAAGATAAATGCAAATAAAATATTTATGTATTTATATTAATTACAGGGAACTTCTAATAATTAGAAATTTTGGATGAAATATAGATTATAAACTTTAGTTTTATAAAATCTCTGCATGACAAAAAATAACGAAGTATTTCGCCAAAAGAGCAATTATTATAGAACCAGGATTTTATATTGGCATTATTACCTTAATTGTTAAGGTATTTTTTTTATAGCT
>JAAELO010000484.1 GCA_024226555.1 Desulfobacterales bacterium
AAGCGAACAAGAAAGACGGACGTGAAACAACCGCCACAAATACAACACTCGCACCCAACGCAACAATCGAACAAACTGTGGAAGCTATTATGATGATCTCGGAAAATAACGTACACCCAAGGACCCCTTAATTCCGACCGACTCCGTACGGAAAACCACCCGAAAACAAAATGACGCAAGCCCCAGAAACAGCAACAACGTACAACACTCCCCGCAAGCTCCCGCGACAACCCATCACCCGAATATAGAGGAAACAAACGACTTACTCCCACCAGATGAAGGAAGAAACCATATTCAAAGCAACACTCGGCCATGACTTCTTATCACGTATTTCACGCAAAACTCGACTATGGGCATAGGAAACAAAAGAATTATATACCCCTCCGACGAAGACTCTCCAAGGAAGAAACACCCGAATGCCATGCACCTTTTTCACCATGTTTTCCAAGCAACACTCGACAACTGAATAGGACATTGGTGTGAATAAAAAAGTTCGGTTATTCG
>JAAELO010000485.1 GCA_024226555.1 Desulfobacterales bacterium
AGAAAAGAGAAGCCCTAGAATCGCTACGCCCTCCAGCGAACATCAAATTTTAAAAGAAAAGGGAGCCCCGTCCCCTTTTTTACCTCGAATAAACAATAAAAGAAAGACATGCCCCGTCCCCTTTTGCCTTCCAATATACAAAAAAGAGATTACGCCCTTCGTCCTCCTACCCACACGCAGTGTCTATTTTGTTTACATGACTTTTTGCCTTTGAATTTTTGGTTTTTTTTCTGTTTTTTAATTTAAGGTGGAAAAATATTTCCGCTATATCCACTCGTATGGATGGTGGAATTTTTTTTCCACTTCTTTTCTTTTTGAAGACCCATGTTTGTTGTTTTTCTTTGCATTTTTTTCAATTTTTATTTTTATTTTATTTTTGAGGAAAAATAATTCCGCCTCGTGCGAGAGTGAAGATGGTGGAATTATTTTTCCTCTTTACTGCTCTCCGTTGCGTGTTTTGTGTGTTTGCATGTGCTGTTGGGTGTTGTGGGTGTTGTGATTGTGTTTAGTAGTTGAAATGGAAATTTTTTTCCACCTCTTTTGATTGTGGACTTAGCGGAAAACATTTTCCGCTGACTCCTGCG
>JAAELO010000486.1 GCA_024226555.1 Desulfobacterales bacterium
CAAAAGTAGGCACATGCACCTATTTTTGCCCACTTTGAAAGCACTTTTGGCCACTTGAGGCGTCCCTTTGCGCAGTTTTATGCATTTTTTAACACTTTCGTGAACAATTACAAATTTTTCTTCTGAAAATTCGTGGAAATCCCAGAAAAATCAAGCAAATTGCCTTAGAAATCACAAATATTGCACAAAAACACATAAAAAGCCATTAAAAGTGCGCAAAAATGCGCCAGGGGAAGCCAAAAATGGCCCAGCCAGCGTCAAAAGTGAGCCCAGATGGACCAAAATGGGCCCACCTGGAGCCACTTTTGCCCACTTTGGCAGCACTTTTGGCAACTTGGGCGTTCCTTTACACAATTTTACGCATTTTTATGAGGTTTTCCTGAACAATTGTGCATTCTTTCTGAAAAATCGTGGAAATCCCATAAAAATCAAGCAAATTGCCTTAAAATTCATGAATACTGCAGAAAAACACAGAAAAGGTCCTTAAAAGTGTGCAAAAATGCGCCAAATCAGAACAAAAATGGCGTAGCCGAAGTCAAAAGTGCTCCCAGATGGCCGAAAATGTGCACACCTGGAGCCAC
>JAAELO010000487.1 GCA_024226555.1 Desulfobacterales bacterium
GGGAAGGTACCATCCTCTGCTGGTTCAAGCTTCAGGCGAGCGTACAAGTCAACCTTGATTAGGGAAGATCCCAAAGGCCAGCGTTTTTTACCTGTCGAAACGTATTTTCCGTTGCGTTTAATTTCCATCCTCCTGGGAGGAAGAACGGTACAGTCCCAACGATCCAGACCAGTAATTGGGATGATTTTTCTGTTTCCTTTGGCAAACTGGGATACCCGGGAACGGTTGAACCGGGGTAATTTTGGCATTCCCCCACAGAAGTGTAATAAGAGAATAATCTAATAATATCAGTCAGATATAGATGGTTTTTTGGTGATTTTCACGTCTTTTAGAGCCTTAAAAATCTCATCAAATTTTACCGATTTAGAAGTCCTCTGGATTCAATGAAATTTTGTATTGTAGGCCAACTAACACCACAGATTTTTGCAATATTCGCTTTAGTA
Source organism: Desulfobacterales bacterium (assembly GCA_024226555.1). GTDB lineage: Bacteria > Desulfobacterota > Desulfobacteria > Desulfobacterales > JAAELO01 > JAAELO01. The sequence goes on from JAAELO010000487.1 coordinate 444, forward strand.
ACTCCTTTAGATAAATAATCTATAATCTCATGTTGTTTCCCATCAAGTCTTGACTTTCCCAATGACCCTTTCGGTCGACCAAGTATTTTTCCTTCAGATTTTGCTCTTGTTAATCCTTCTTTTGTTCTTTCAGAAATTAACTTTTGTTCTATTTCAGCAAACAAGCTAAACAAAGTGATCATAACTTTAGTCTGAATATTAGCCGTACCGTCTAGTTGAATATTCTCTTTCAGGCAAATTACTTTGACTCTTAATTTTACAAGTTCATCTATAAGTATTGAAATCTGTCCAACCGACCGTCCAAGCCGGGATAGTTCAGAAACCAAAACAATATCTCCATCATGAACTTTTGATAACAGTTCATCAATTCTTCTTGCTTTGTTTGATTTCTGAGAACTAGCGTTAACATCTAACCAAAAATCTACAACCAAATTTTGGCAGGTTATATATTCAAGAATGGCCAGTTTTTGACTTTCAATATTTTGGCTTGAACTGCTCACCCTTGTATACGCATAAATGCCCATAAGACCTCCCAAATCAAAGGTTTCAATAAGAAAACCTATTTTCAATTAAATATTATCAGTATTTCAATATACAAGTCGACCATTTTAGTATTGAGTATGTTGATATTTATACGGTCGTTTTTATATGGATTTAAGGGACAGAAAGTGGCGGATTCTCAGAAAAGAATAAAAATATTGTCGGACATCCAGGTCCAAGAGATTTATGCCGTCCCGAAATTCGACGAAGACGAGCGATTTATCGTTTTTTCCTTAGAGGACTTTGAGAAGAAACAGATTGAAAACCTTAGGATGTCCTCTGCAAAAGCCAGGTTTATTTTAATGCTCGGGTATTTTAAAAGCAAACAAATGTTTTTCCCCTTGGACACGAAGATCATGATGCCGGATATTCATCACATCAATGCTCGATATTTTAGTAGTGAAGTCCTTGACTTCAGCAATATTACTAATAAGACGCTGATCAAGTATCAAAATATAATCATGGAAATGTTCGAGTTTAGGTATTGCAAAAAGAGTGACCGTAAAAAACTGGAACTTAAAGCTCAAAAATCTGCATCGATTTCCATCAAGCCCCTATATGTTTTTGATGAGCTTGTCATCTACTGCAAAACAAATCGATTTGTGCTACCATCTTACACCGCATTACAAGATGCAGTAGGGAAAGCAATTGTCACTGAAAAAAGAAGAGTGGAAAATCTTCTTCATAAAAAACTCCCCTTAACTCTAAAAGATGACCTAAGATCCTTGCTAAATAAAGGAGACAGCCTTTGTCATATCTCAAAGATCAAAAAGGATGCCAAAGACTTCAACAACAAGGAAATGCTGAAGGAAATTGGCAAAATTGACGCCTTGAAATCCGTGTATGACAGAGCTATCAATCTAATTCCTCTGTTAGGAATTTCCACTGAAAGTGTAAAATACTATGCTTCTCTCTTGATTTACTATAGTCATAGCAGGCTTGCTAGTATGAATGAAAAGACGACAAATCTATTCCTTCTGTGTTTCGCATTCTATAAATATGAAACTCTTTATGATAACCTGATTCGATCACTTCAGTACCATATAAGAAAAATCGATGAAGAGTCTGCGAATAAAAGCCGAGATGTCATTGCTGATTTGAAAATAGTTAGAAACGATAACTTAGATGGTGTCGGAGAAATTCTTAAAATGTTTTACGACAGCCAAATCGCAAAGAATGTTAAAAAAAGCTTGCAAGATGGGAATATACCAAGAAGTGACCTGTACTTTTGCCTTCAAAATATAGCGCACAAATTTGTTGCTAAAGACCAACTGAAATTTGTGGCCGAAAATATATCTGATTTTAAGGTGGATAGGGAGGGAATCGAGTGGCAATACAAAGAGGAAAATGCTGCAAGATATAAGAAAAATCTTCGTCCCATCATTAAGGCTATTGAATTTGGCTCAAATAATAAGCGTGACCCTCTTCTTTCGGCGCTAAAATCTCTAAAAAAATCTTTTGAAGCCAAAAAAACAGTGAAAGATAGTACCAAATATTTCCATCTTCAGCTCATTCCCAAAAAAAAGAGAAAATATTTCTATACAGTTGAGGAAAAAAACAAACAAGGACGAAAAAAGAAACTCATCAACGCTAACAGATATGAGATTTACATTTATGAGTTGTTGGTTAAATCAGTCGAGGAAGATGCGGTATTTTGTAAAAGCAGTTCTTCATTCAAAAGCCTTGAGGACGATTTGATCGAAAAATCCTACTGGACGAGGAATAAGTTAAAGATATTACAAAAACTTGATGCTCCAAGAATGCTCATGAATATTGAAGACATACTAAAAGGGTTTAAAAATGACTTGGAATCCCTGATTATTGAGGTAAACAAACGTATATTAAGTGGTGAGAACAAGTACATTAGAGTCAAAGGCAGGGGAGACAAAAGGACCTGGAGCTTGATCTATAAAAATACAAAACCTCCTGATTATCAATCCATCTTCGGACAACTCAAAAAAATTGGTGTCGATCAGCTGCTGAGAAGTGTTGATGAAACTTGTAATTTTAGTCATGAATTTCAGCCTATTAAAGGTAAAAATATTGCCGATGTGAAGTTGGATATTCTCATTGCGACAATACTTGCTATGGCCACCAATACTGGCCTTAGTAAAATGGCTGAGGTGTCTGATATTTCATACAACGAGCTATCCACCTTGTTCAACCAATGTTTTAGGTTAGAGACAATAAAGAACGCCAGCGATCGCATAACCAATGAAATCAGAAAATTGGGTATTTTTAGAGACTACGATATTGAAGATGGATTGATCTATTCCAGCAGTGATGGTCAAAAATATGAAACGAAAATACCAACCATCAATGCAAGGCATTCCTCAAAATACTTCGGCACAAAGAGGGGATTTTCATCCATAAGTGGTGTTGCTAATCATGTTCCTTTCAATATGACTTTGATCAGCCCCAATGATCATGAAAGCCATTATGTCTATGACATTCTGAGCAACAATTCATCAGATATAGTACCTGACATACATACAACTGATACTCATGGCAGCAATCGAGCAAACTTTATTTTACTTAATATGTTTGGATTCAAATTTGCACCAAGACTAAAAGACATAAAAAGCAGAACCAAGAACTTAATTGGATTCAAAAATCAAAAATTTTACATGGATAAGGATCTCCTAATATCCCCAAATAGAAAGGCCCAAGAAAAAGCCATAATTGATGAGTGGGACAATATACTGAGAATTTTTGCTTCTTTAGGCATGAAGACGACTACCCAAAGCACTATTGTGAGGAAAATCTGCTCCCAAAAAGGTTACAGTAAAACCAAAAAAGCGCTATGGGAACTTAACGACATCGTGAAAAGCATTCACATCTATGAATTCATAAATGATCCTCAGATGCGACAAAACATCCAAAAAGCTTTAAATAGAGGTGAATCCTACAACAAACTTGTTCGAGCTATTGCGGATGTGGGCGGGGGAAAGTTCAGGTTTAGAACAGAAATTGAACATCGCTTGGGAATCGAATGCAATCGGTTGGTGTCAAATGCGATTATTTACCACAACCTGAGACTTCTTTCCTATTTTAAGGAGCATAAGAAATCTCTTGGAATAAAGGATATAGTGGAAATCATTAAAAAAACCTCTCCGGTTGCATGGAGACATTATAATCTTCAGGGAAGATATAATTTTCGAGGGTCAAAATCGGTAAAATTTGATGAGATTTTTAAGGCTCTAAAAGACGTGAAAATCACCAAAAAACCACCTGTATCAGACTGATTTTATTAGATTATACTCTTATTACACTTCTGTGGGGGAATGCCAAAATTACCCAAAATCAGAGCAATACCCAGCGAGACTTTAAAAGCGCCCTATTCGTTCTCTGCGCTCAAAAAAGAATATCAATACCCCGTTTCAATATCAAGCCTTGCAATACCGGATTTATTGCCTCAGGCGATATGAAGATTAATGGCGAAGATATTTCATCTGCAGAGCACCAATGCACCAACCATAAAGCTGGGCACCAAATGGTCGCTGAGGAACTTCTGGGAATCCTGAATCAAAAAAATTCTGAGGGAGGAAATCTGGCACAATAGCAAAGATCTCGCTACCCAAAAGTGTCAGATATGCCCTGTATCCCTGCTTAATACCAACAAATCTGTGAATCTTGAGACTGTAAAATTAAGCCTCAAGATTCACCATATTTCCAAATAATCTATGCTATTTAATCTATTGATTGCTGAAAGTGAAAATCACCCAAGCTCTGAAACTTAGCTGAGGTGTTAGTTCGAGTAAATCCATTTATATACTGACCATCAGCTACACCGATAAATGTATTGTTGTAGTTCCAGTTTGGCGAAAATGTTTCCTCTACGTCATATTTGACATAAGGCCATGTGCAGCATGTTAAATCTGTCCAAGCTCCAATTGTATTAGATCCGCTTGTATTTATACTTTTAACAAAGAAGTTTAAGGGACAGGAGGCTTCAGTTCCAGCCGTATTTGACCAATCTGAGCTTATTTCCGTTTGAAAACAAACCTGAAGCTCATTTGCTGATGGAGCTGCACACTTAATTTTATCATTAACATAAGGATATCCAGATGATTTCACGTAAAATCCAACTAAGGCTTGATTGTCTGGACAACCATATTCTCCAGCTGAC
>JAAELO010000488.1 GCA_024226555.1 Desulfobacterales bacterium
CTCGCTCCCAAGAACTATAGGGATGTGCAAAGTAGACCTTACTTCCTGTTTTTTGAGCAATATACTCATGATTAGCAAACTCTTTTCCATTGTCAAATGTAATGGTAAAGACTTTCTCATCTTTCAACGGATGTTTCGCAGGTATTCCGCGTAAATAATACTATTACGTATATAAAATCATGATGATATCAAAAACACTGCGGGATTTTTCTTAACAACAGATATTAATGGCGGGATTCACTGCTTGTTGATTTTCACCATGATTTTGTAGATTTCATTCCGAGATCCCTTGATCCACATTTGGGACACTTGCTGGCAGCAACTATGGAATTGTCACCAGAACAAAGGCTGCGGTATATTTGGAACCCGAAATGAGCCTCGAAGTAAATTGAGGCCTCCTTCATTTGAGTTTCTGTTTCTATATTCGGTTTTACCTTAAAAAAGTTCAGAGGGAAGTAACCATCAAATTCGCATTCAAAGCAATATGAAGGGGTAATGTTACCTTGGTTTACTTGCAAAGTATCAGGATCTATCTCTTGCACATTCATACATATCCTTATATTTTTATCGGTAATTTCAGACCAATCTGACTAAAAATATTTTCCTGATCAATTGTTAGCTGGCAAGGAAGTGACTTAAATTTGTGTCCCGATATGTCATACATAGTGTATTGAATACGATCAAGAGTTTGTATGGTATAAGAAAGAGTTAAATCAAGGCTCGAAGTGAGGTCTTTTAAGTGTTTGGTAATAAAATAAGATAACATGCATATAAAAACATGCCCTCGTGTTCTTGAATCTTTTCTGACATAGATTGGGTGAATCTCAAGAAGACCTGTTTTTATTGTTCTAAATGCATATTCAACTTTTGAAAGATCTTTGTATTGACTGTGAATAATTTCTGTCGCATATTTTTTTTCGTCGAGGTTAGTTTTTAATGTGTAACATCCATCCAGCTCTTCTACTTTTCTTAATTCGATATCATCGATATCAATATAGATTTTTCTACCATCCCTATAGCATTCTGTAAATTTAGTTAGATTTCGTCTTGATATCAAGTCTAATATTTCTCTCTCCGAAACCTCTGGTTTAGCTCTCTTGTGTTCTGCTAAATATTTGCTTTTATGTTGGGCAAGTTTTTTAACCCGCTCAATATTTTTATTTCGACTTTCCCTGATTTCTGATTCTCTAATGGGATTTCTTCTTAGGATATATCTAACATCTTGATATTTAATTTCTTTTATCTCTTCAGTGAAATCGGATAAAGAGAAAATCTCATCTTTAACGAGCTTCTTAATTTGCCTTTTTGTAATGGCAGTAATAAAATTCCATTTATACTCTTCAGAAAGAATACTTTCAACTTGGCCTGATTTTATCATACCTCTATCACCAACAAAGATAACATCAGATACTTCAAATGTTTTTTTAAGTTTTTTCAGCTGATTTTCTACTGTTGTACAGTCTGAAGTATTTCCATGAAAAACCTCTATACTAATAGGGTATCCATCATCATCACATAGTAAGCCAATGACTATTTGCATTTTTCCTTTTTTTCCATCTCGATTATATCCAAAAGCTCCTAACTCATTTTTCACCCCTTCAAGATAGCTGGATGTAATATCATATAGTATAATTTTAACTGTTTTCTTTGTCTTATTTCTGAATGAAAAAATTTTTTTTTCGATATATTCTTGCTGATTTTCCAGCCAGTCGAGACTTTTATAAAGATCGTAATGATCAAACTCAAAGGTTAAACCTAATACTTCTTCGATTGCCTGATCTTTAATCCAAGATAGTATAGCTTTTCTTGATGCGGATGGGTTAATAATTTTCGCAAGGATCATTAACTTTGCAAGCATACCATTTTTCGTGTTTCCAAGAACTTTTGAAATGCCCAATGCGCGACACAATTCATTTAAAACCCAGATAGCTCCAAAGGCCTTGCCCTGAATGGGTTTTAGATTCTCTTTCTGAATGAAGGAGGCACCTTTTAAAACTGCCTCGATATCAGTGATGATTTTTTCTGGAATCTTTGATAAATTGGCTATTGTTCGCTTTTTGACTTTGCCGTGTTCTCGGTAGCCTTCAATCAAAAGCGTACTTGTATAAGTTTTATCGCCGACTCGTTTTTTTGGTCTGATAATATACATCGTAACAACAATTATATCTGATGTAATCCAGATGTCAAAAGACTGACAGGGAAATTCCATCGGCGGAATTCGTAACAACAAATTTTGAGCTTGACATTTTTCAACAGGTTAACATGTAGATATGTTTTGATGATTTTTATCAAAATACCTGCGAAACATCCGATACAAGATACACGAAAGATCCATGCAATCTGTATCTTTCGTGTATCTATAGTCCTCGCCTTATGACTTGATACTCGGCGAGGTTTTAGTTCCCTTTTTCCAAAATGAGATCATCTCGCCGATAGTCATCCTCTATCTTTCTAATTTTATTGACCAATCCTGAGCAGGTTTTTTTTGTGACGCAATC
>JAAELO010000489.1 GCA_024226555.1 Desulfobacterales bacterium
CTATTCGTAGTGGTCTTGCCATAATAAAAAGTTTATTACATAGATAGTAAATTTTGCAAAGGCCAAAAGCAGACTTGACCCCTTGTCTTTTTTTTCACCATAAGACTCTTTCATTCTCTATCCTTTACCGGTTTTAATCGGCGCTTTCGGCCCGACCCTCGCCCTTCCCGGATAAGCTAAAACCCTATAATATTAAGGTTGAACTAATACAAAATCAAAATTACATGGATTTTTATAATTCCTTAGGAATATAAAGCATTTGTCTCACGCGTGAGACAAAAAGTATATTTAGAATTTTATTATTGGTTGTTTCAGGAATGATTAGAGGAAGAGCTATTGCAGCACTTGTTTTAGTAAGCTAAATAAAGCTGCCTTTAAAGGCAGCTTATAAGTTTAGAGAATTGAGTAATAAATCTTTAAAAGTATGTAAATAAGCGGTGTAAGCTTATATAACAACTTGGTTCCATTAATATTCTTTTTCTTTTCAAAGACATTAATAGTAATATTGATATTTTTATCATATTTGTCTAATTTAATATTGACCTTCCTTTCATGTTAGGTTTAAAAAGTCCATTCATTAGCCGCCAAGCAGTGTATTGGGCTTTTTTATTGTTGGTTCTCTGAAATTTTTGCCAAATTATTAATTCCTCCTCCTTTTTTAGATATTATAAGATTGATGTTGCTTATACATTAAACTCAATATCATAATATGCGATTGAAAAAACAATTATCATGCTTCAAGAACTGCTCAATCGTTTGTATTGTTGTCTTTAATGTTCATATATGATATTTACATTCTATTAACAACAATATCTACAATCACTACAGGTGAAACATACTTATTTAAATTACATAAAGGGAACCTCTAATAACTAATGCCTTTTAGATTTGAAAAGTTTGACAAACAAGTTTTTAAAGAAAACTAAAAAAGTTGTTAGAATGCCAATATGTCACGGACGTCCCTAATCTACTCGACCCAAAAATGAATTCACAGGGAAAGATACAAAGATATGGATTGATCAAAAACGGAGTTTAACTCAAGTCGTTTAATAAAGAATACGACTTTGCTATTAAAGAAAAAGACTTCTAAGTTTATATGCAAACACTTTAAAGTATAAGGATTACAATGAATAATTTAACAAAAATACTATACTTGCTTGCTTGTATGATGTTTTACTCACCTTTATTAGAAGGATTTCTTGCTTATTGCTCTATTAACGACGGATCTATTCTTATTGTTATATTCTTAGTGTTATACGGATTTTGCCATTACTTCATGGAGATAAAATTTGTTCATCTAAATAGAAAGATACAATATTTCATAATACTTATACTTAGTGTAACAGGGTTAACAGTTGATATTTATTTTTAAAGAAAAGGAATATAGATGAATTTAAGTAATCCAGATGAATTAATTATGTATATTCTTTCAAAGTTATTTATCTTGTTTTGGTTGGTCTATTTTATTTATTATTTAAATAAATCAATTAAGAATGAAGGATTTAAGATGAAAAGTGGAGATGTTCTCAAAAAAAGCAAGAACATCAAAATGTATAATGCAATTAAAGCATTAACTATTGTTCAAATCATATTTATAGCTATTACGCTTTTGTTAGTACCAGATATTTTATATTAATTTTGTAGGGTTTCGCTCCACTCTACCCGACCTACGGCACTAACATATAGAAATGTATTCAACTAATCTTTTTAACTTTAGAAGTAGGAGGGTGCGTTAACGACTCACCAACGCACATTTACAGGATTTTAGCAAAAGACAAAAATATGTAACTTCTCTTAAATTATTATCTCTGATTTACTTCTTTTTTCAAATTAAAATGCTTGTTACCGGTGCGTTTTGAAAACCAAAAACGACACCCTACAGGGACTAAGCTATATTTTAACTTTCTTGGTAATGGGAGTTTTTAACCGGACTATTCCCACCTTAAAGGTGTTTTTAAGAGTTTATTAAAATCCTTTTTTAAATAATTTAGATCAACTCCACCGTTAGAAATTTCTATATTAGACAATACTATACCAGAAAAATCCCAGTTAATTCCGACCTTTTCTGGAAAAATTAATTCTAACAATATAGCCTCGTTTTCAGATAAACCAATTTCTGATGGTTTATTTCTAAAAGAGTAACAGTTTTTAGTTATTAACTTGCTACTTTTAATATGTTTGTTTATGTTTCTTTTAGAAATGTAATCTTTTATAAATCTTTTATAAAGTTTTATAGTATTATCTCTTCGGTATTTTGCTTTTTTAAGAAAATACTCTTTTTTATTATTTATCGTTTTTATAGAGTTTAAATATATATCCCAATATTCATTACTTATTTGAAGGTTATTAGATGATTTTTCATATGAAAGCCTAGCTAATATTTTTCGATAACCATCCGCTCTTACAAGGACAAAAGTACTTTCAAAATCTTTATATTCTATATTCTTAGCTACAAAAGACTTCATTAAGTAGCTAATATCACTTTTTCTTAATTCAAATATATTACTTAATGGTAGTTTTATTTCGTACATAAGCCTCTTATTAGATCTTGTAGATCTAATATTTTTAATATTAGGGTAAGCAGATTTTACTTGTTGATTTTGATCTGTTTTTAATTCGAAAGGTGTGTTTTTTTTATCCTCTTCTTTACTAGTACTGCATGAGAAGAGAGCAACGGTAATAAAAATTATAATAAATTTAGTTATTTTCAATTTATTTTTTCCTTTTTAAGTTGTTCTAATTTAAAATAAAAAAATGCTACCACATAAAATCAATCCCTACAAATCTAATAAGAATATAGAACTATAAATCAAACAAGATTAATTCATTTATATCTGTAGTAGATTAGGAACGTCCGTGACATATTGGCATTCTAACAACTTTTATATTTTTCTTTTAAAACTGTTTGTCAAACTTTTCAAATCTAAAAGACATTAGTTTATTATCCATCAAACCAGAATACAATACGTGAAGATCCTTCACCAAAACGCTTATCAATAATTTCCATAAACTCTATCAACATTTGAAATTCTTGTGGGCTTTCACCTAACAAGTAATTTTGGTGTTCTAAAGATTCAATTACTTCTTTATAGTTTAAGTAACTGGGATTCTCAAAACCAGCATTTACATTTAACGTTCCTTCAAATTCAACTGGATCTTTATTGGTTGTTTTAAAGTATCTGTCTGCTTCAGATTGGTAAATCCACTATAATCCCTACCGCATTCATAAGAATTTCCTATAATTGGACTCGTTGTAGAATTACCATATTCTAAATGTAGATATATATCTGTTCCCATTGTTATTTCAGTTCCTAAAAGTACTCTTGAATTTCAATTTCACATCTATTTTATATTAGTTCAATCATAATATTATAAGAAGGTTATTTATTGTTTGAGGTTATCTTTGTTTATTCAAAAAATCTTTTTAACTTTAGGGTTGATTTTTTTAACGGGTCAGTATAAATCTTTATTCAGTATTGTTTCAAAAATACTACTTAGCAAAGGAGCAAGAGACTGCAATCCCTCGCCCCTTCTAATCTATTAACTTAATATGGTGAGTATTAAGCCAATGACTAAAAAGTTTATACCAGAAGTTTCTACACATAGTCAACACGATAAGAAGGATCGTGGGAAGTTCCTTACGTGCAGTAGAGCGCTCAGACGTATTGAACTTACTCTTGCTTTCGTATTGTCAAACAATTCCAAAATGGTTTCCTGCATCCTCCGCAGGAATGTTGAGGTCTGTGACTGTTTCAGGTCTTGCAGTTTTATCCATCTAAAAATTCAGACACGATTTAATACTTTGAAGAGTGTTGCCCCTTCTTGAAGGTATTCTTGTGCTTGGGTTTTGTGGTTTTGCCAACAATGCGATGTGATCCTTATGATTGTTGAGGATTGTACCTTTCCAGATGGAGTCGTGCGTTTTTTCACGACTCCATTATTTAAAACAAAAACATATGGATTCCCGACTCAGAACATCCTAAAATACGTAGGATTGTTCTTCTCGGGAATGACGACCGGTCGTGTATTTGAATTGAATCACAATAGTTTATAGATAATTTGTTTTTAAAACCTGTTTGTTAAACTTTACAAAAGTTTAGCTTCTCCGGCAGGAGGGTTTTGGTTTTAAGATTTCATAATTTCAGGAGCTACCGTTTAACCTGAGATCCCTGATACTTCAAGAATAAACAAGTTTATTTTGAAGTTCTGGGATGACACGTAGTTTTTTAACTTTGATATGTTTTCCATTATTTTTGTGCTTTGTAATTAATCAAAAAATCTTTTTTAGAGGTATATATGACTAAATTAAACGAATTAATCCCAATCCTATCAATAAATATTAGCAGTGAAACCTCAAGGGTAAATGCTCTTGATCTGCATAGATACTTGCAGTGTGAAATATCATTTAAAGAATGGATAGAAAATTTAATAGAAGGCTATAATGGCTTCCATGAATACATCGTTATAAAAGAACCTGTTATTGGTAGACGAGATGATCCAACTCTTGTTTATTATATCAATTTGAGACTTGCCCGAACTGCTGCACTAAGGGCTGCTTCAACTCAGGGAGAGAAAGCTTATAATTATTTTAAAGATAAAAATGGGCCTGGATTTTTGAGCATCATTAAGGATGAAGAGCTTAATGATAAACCTGTGGATTAGTTTATACCAGAGGCTGTGTCATGAATAAAAAGTTAAGTAAAAAAACCTCTGGATTCCTGATACCTGATTAAGAACAAGCTTTAATCAGGTTCTGGAATGACGACCTGCTTGTAATGAGATTAAGTTTTTATGTAGGAATATGGTTTTATATTTCGTAAAAAGAAGGGGGCAAATCTTCACTTGTCTTTTGCAAAGCTCTAATGAAGGGTTTGGCCCCTTGTTTTATTATTTCTTTTTTCACTACTTTTTATCCATGATAACAGTCTTAAAGATTTGATATACATCAGAGTTATTCCTCTTTCAGAATATTCTTTATTCAAAATCCATGACAAATTGATAAGCTTTTTCAATCATTTCCACATCATCGCCTGCACGATGTTCCTTGTATTTATCAGATTTAACTAGTTGATCGAATTTATTAAAAAAAGCTTCTTGTTGAGTCATATCCATAAAATCCTGAATAGGCAATATGGTAAAACAGGGAGATATTCCTGCTGCATAGAATAGGGTCTTCATCCAATCATTGTCCCATGCAGCAGCGTCGCTATATATTAATCCTGTAGTTTCACTGAGACATGAGTTGATTTCATTGGCAACCTGAAATGCAGATATTCCATGATTATTAAGGTGATTCAAAGAAATACCATGCAATGACTCTGCTTCTTCACTCCAATAATCCCAGTCACTTTCTGGTTTTATCAGCCAAGTATATGTTTTACGAGAAATACGTAATGCTATCTCAATCGGATAAGAATCGAAATGTAAACCACTTGCCTCTATATCAACAATTATAATATCACTCATCCTTCATACACCTTTATTAGTAGTATTGCAAAAATGCTTACGTGAGCAAAATTCTGTTCTTTTGTTGAGGGTTTAGAGGAAGATATTAGATCAAAATTTATTTCCATACCAGCAAAACTTGCATCCCCATTGTGTTTATGCATTAATAACCAGTTTTTTTAGATCCTCAACGGAACAAACCTGCGTTACATCACTGAAAGACTCAATATACCCTTCGGACCAGTTCAGTATTCCGCCTTTTGAATTAAGGAAAAGCATACCATAAAATTGATGAGAATTTGCGTCTTCCGGTAAGTTATCTTCTTCATCGCCACTATACTCGCCAAGACTATACATTCCAAGAATTGCAACAGGGATAACGTCTTCACTTTTCCAAATATAGTTTCCATTGTCATCTTCATCAATAAACTCCTCCATGGCATCGTCCATATAGTCGATAATAAAATCCTCGGGGAGGTCCTCAAAATTGAAAAAAAGGACTGGCAACACTTCCTCTTCACCCAAATTTATTTTTTTAAATTTATTTTTCTGGTCTGCAATTAATCCTGTAATAATTGTTTTATTCATTATTGCTCCTTTTTTTATCGGGAATCACTAATAACTACCCTTTTGGCGAAAGGCTTTGTTAAGAAGAACTTATTAGAGAATCCCTTCAATTAGTTTCTTCGCCTGACCTCGTTTTGAGTCCAAGAACTGAAGGACTATGATCAATCCATTGTTTCTCACCATCAGAATAGAAAGATGCAAGTGCGTCTTTATCAATTGTAACTGCAAGATCATCATGATGTATTGCATAATCTGTGAATTCCTGTTCCTTTCCATACACACGAAAGAAGTAAGATGATTCACTTCGAATAATAATGCCCTTAACTCCTGAAGCATCTTTAGATTCGATAGTTTTTCCTGATTTAAGTGTAACTTTTTCCATTGATTTTTACTATTTATCTCCCATATAACGCCACGTTGGGCGTGGTTAGTGACAGGTCTTTGTTCAAGCGCTTATCAGCATGGTTTGACAATACTGTTTGTCATTCTCATTAGTCATTAAGCAACCAATTCTCATACTGAAGTTTATCCTTTTTTATCAATTTTTGTTTTTTGGGACTACTGGGCATCGACCATTTTTTACTTTGGTTAGGATATTCAGCAGCAACTAAAGTGTCTCTGAAGTCTTGTTTTGCACAAATTGTATTTTCTTTAACCGAACCAATTGTATTGTCGGATATTTTTAGAATGGCAAGTTTTACCCTATCAGGCTCTTGCTCATGTTCTTCTTTTCCATATTCATTTAATACAGAAATAACTTCACTGCGATCTTTCTCATTTGGAAATATAAGATTCAGTTTATGGAACAATCTCTCTTTTTCGCTATACTCTTTCATATGCTTAGAACTCGGAGTTCAGGTTTTCTCACAATGATTTTTCTAAATAGCTACCATTCATAAACATCAAGATTATCAGGAATTTCCTGTAACGCACCAGAATCAAGCATTATATCGCGAAGAGGGGTTTCCATTGTTTCATTAGCGTACTTTTTTGCTGTTTCGGGTATCTTTTCCATTTCGTCGTGAATACCTACTGAGACAGTAAAATCAGGTGCTAATTTGAATTTACCACTTTCTTTCATCCATTTTTCAAGAAGGATGCCCTGGCGAAGATATATTATAACTTCTGCAAAAGGGTCAATTACTGAAAGCCCCATGTTTTCAAGGAAGTCATCAAGCTTATCCTCATCACACCGTTCTTCATCCATCGATAGTTGCTGAGGAGCATTCATAATACCCCAATGATCTGTTTCAAAGCCTCGTTTCCGGTATTGCTCATCCAGTTCATCGTGAAAACTTACATTGTGCTCTCCCCATCCTGTGGAAATGATGTTTATCATTTCAACACTTTCCGGATTACAGTTTACAAAAATCTGAGGTGTTTCAGATTCATAAATCCAGAGTTCATTAATTTCCTCACCAGCCAGCTCAAAATAAGATTCTTCAAGTATCTCTTTCTGTGCATCTTTACTGAATAATTTAATGGGTTCATCAACCTTGTAGTTAATAGAAATTACTTCACGGAGAATCTGTTGAATAGTTTCTTCAAGAATATGTAGTAATTCTTTTGACATCTCTCCTCCTGGTGTTGAAATGGCTTTTTTTCTTTTGTTAACGTCATGCTTTTAAATGGTAACATGAAAAGAAAACTCTTACAAACAGGTAGATTATTTATAATTCCAGTTCTTAAAAACAAAAACCTGTAAAATCAACCCGTTGTTTTTGTTATGCAGAGATTTTATAAAACTAAAAGCTTTTATAAACGCTATTTTTCATCAAAAATTCTAATTATCAGAGGTTCCCTTTTGTTATTAGGATCAGTCGGTATAACCAGTTTCTGGCAGTTGCTCAATACCTCGTATTAGGTTGTTATCAGTTTTATAGTCACTTAAAACAATCCATTTGTCTATGTTGTGTTTTTGAATGATCAGTAAAGCCTTGTACAAAACCGAATCCTTTTTTACATCTTTATAATTTTTTGAAGTACCATATGAAGTCTTCTTATTCCCCCACATAACACCTATAGATTTGAAGTCACCTTCAGTATCTGAGTTAAAATCTGTTTTTTCAATTGGCCCTGATTCTATTGCTGACCATAATTCATCTATTGTTTTTTTAGGTAACAAGGATGTTCTCTTTCCATGATAAATATTGGATGACTCAGGGTAATATCCACGGAAAATTGTACCATCTGGAAAAATAGAGGTTTCCAGTCTAAACTCAGCCCTTTTTTCTGTGAGAGTTATCGAGATAACAGGCTGACTGACTTTCGAACAACCAAATCCAGAACAAATAAATGCGGTAATGAATAAATATTGAATTAACTTTTTCATAAGTATTGTTATTGAGTATACTGCATTCTTAAATGGTTTTACCCGCGATATCCAGTTCCAGACGTTTTTGATTATTGTTTCTTCTGAAAAGTGATCATTTAAATATTTTGCAGGGTAACAGTTCACGATACTCCTTTAAGGTTTGTTATACTAATTTATCGTGTCTAATAAGCCAGTCTCGTAAAGTTTGATACTCAACTTCATTGAGCTTGGATTTGGATAAATATAGCTCATAAAATGGTCTTTTCCTGATCAATAAAGAAATGTATACTTGCGACTCCTCAGCAGATAATATCCAATCCCAGCTATGAGTTGCGGTCTTATCTGAACTCATAGTAATCAGCTTATCCTCTAAGAAAGTAACTGCGAACGGATTTTTTTTTTGCGCCTGTACCTTCGCTGCAATTATGAGGATTAATATCACAATAATACACAAAAAAATAAATCCGATTACTCCTTCAAGTATGATATTTACTGGTTCCAATGTTGGGTTCATTAAATAGCGAGCAGAGGAAAAAAGAACTACAGCAAAGAAATATTGAAATATGCTTCGGCGTATAAACCTGCGCGCTTTGGCTAATAATATATAATGAAAAGTGTTTGAAAAAGATTTTGTGATCATAATTAAACTATAGATTCCTATAGATATTCTGTATAAAAAGTTACCAGAATATTATTCCACTTCTTTCATTTTATTATTCCATTTTTTTCTCAGTTCAAAATTAACAGAATCGTAATCATGCCAAACATTGAAAGCTTTGAAATCTTCAGCAGTTTCTATTAATCCGAAACATTTTTGACTTTCTAAAACAGCACAAAGCTCATACATTTCTTCATCTACTTGTGCAATGAGTTCATCCAGATTTTCCAATAGTTCATAAAAATCATCTAAAATCTGATCACCCTTTATGTTCACGTGAACCGAAGTTCCGTTCAGCCAATTATCATTTTCTATAAATTGTATCAGTTCTTTTTCACTAATACCATTTATGCCTTTGTTGTTTATAAAAACGCCATCAGTCTGCTCTTCACTCCAGTAAAAAACGAGATTATCAAGTTTTTTATCTTTAACTTTGGGGAGTATTTGTTTTAAAATATAAAGAGCCCAGGAGAACTGAGGATACTCTTCAGTTTTGACATGGATGTCATGTAATAAACTCAAATTAATTGGTTTTTCCACATCTTCATATTCATCTATATACTTTTCATCCTGAAAAAGTTTATGGGCAATATCCTGATAAACGTTATTGAGTTCATCAAAAGATTTACATGGATACATGCCTTCTATTCCTTTTTGAAGAACCGCACCATCATTTTGTTCATAGCCAACCTGTAAATTGAAATTTACAAAATCTACATTGATAATTAATTCTGACCCCTCTTCACCGTAACATTCATGTATTAATTCCATATTAATCTCCTTTGATTAATTTGTTTACATTTACTCAAAAAAAACCACATTTATTACTTAGAAATAGGGAATCTCTAAAAACTGCCTGTTACATTTTTCCCAGGCAGAGATTTTATAAAACTAAAAGCTTTTATAATCTGTAATTCAACCAAAATTCTAATTATTAAGAGGTTCTCAATATTTAGTTATGGAAACAATTATAACATACATAAGGGAACCTCTAATAACTGCTCTTTTGGCGAAATCCTTTGTTATTTCCAAAAAAAACTGTAATAAAATCGGCTCGTTATTTTTGGAAATGCCTTCTATTTCATCCAAAATTCTAATTATTAGAGGTTCCCATAAATAAATCTATTATTTTATATCCTTATCATATTTCTTAGCAACTAATTTGAAATCAACACATAATGAATAAAAAATAAAGTAAAAACCCCTGAAAAAATACAAGGGGTCATTTCTGGAAATGACCTTTGTAAAATTTTTCTACCTATTGATATAATATAAACTTTTTATTATGCAAAACCACTACGAATAGAATATCCTGGGAATGAATCGTGGAATTCCATCTGAGTTTATATTTCTTGATAGAAAAGCTTTTCAACTTTTTGTTGATTTATTGAAAGAGCTCAGTGAGCTTTAATGCTTTTTGAATTATATGTATAATTGTAGTATATTAATTTACAATGATGCTGTTTTCTACTTTCCAAAGGGCAAGAAATAAGATCGTGCTTATTAGGCATGACTGAGCAGTCTATGAAGTAAATCCCATCCTGCCTTCATGCTATTAACGGAGTTATAATTATGAAGGGAAACCAAAATGAAAAACTTCGTAACGTTGTTTATTTGTTTATTATTTCCATTCCTATCCTCAGGCGAAACACTAAAGTTGGCCGCAGGTATTACGGTAGATCCATATATTGTCCATAGTAAGGATTCCGGACTTGAGACAGATATTGTCAGAGAATCTTTTGCATTGGAAGGTTATCAAGTCAAATTTATATTCCAGTCATTAATGAGAACAAAGGTTTCACTTCGAAATGGGACCGTTGATGGTGTTACGACGATTAAAAACAATTATTCGGAAATCCAAAACACTTTTTTGTCTGAGGAATATATAACCTATCATAACTTTGCTGTAACACTTCGCTCACGAAATATAAAAATCAATACAATCGCTGATCTGAAAGATAAAAATATAATTGCTTTTCAACAAGCAAGATTTGCATTAGGCAAAAAATTTAAATTGATGGCAGAAAACAATCCAAAATATAGGGAGATGGAAAATCAAAGACTTCAGATAGCTTTATTTTTTGGTAAACGCAATGACGTAATTATAGTGGATAGCAAAATTTTTAATTATTTTAGACAAAAGTTGAAAGATTCCCCGGATAAGGTAATGGGGAAAATTTCTTTTGATGAACCAGTTACTTTTCATGGCTTGTTTAAACCTAGTAAATATCGTATGGCATTTCGAACCATTGAAATACGGGATCATTTCAATATGGGCCTTAAGAAACTTCAGAAATCAGGTCGTTACAAACAGATAATTGAGTCATATATAATAAAATGAAAATATTACAATACCCTGTTAATCGGAATACCTTTTTGTCAGTTCAATTCCTGTGACAGGAAACATAAATCTTAAAACAAAATTAATCCGGGCAATAAATAGTAGAACCCTAATGGAAATCCGAAAAATAATTGAAGAGCGCTTAGAAAAGAGAAAGAGAAGCATCTATTATAGATTAGAAACAATTTTATCTTCTAATTTGTAATCTTTTTGTGTTGTTTGTTTGCATACAGTTTCTTGTCCGCCTCTTCCATAAGGTTCTTGAATTTTATGGTGCCGAAAGCTGTAGCGCCTCCTAAGCTGAAACTGATAGGTACGGGTAGTCTTCCTTTATTTTGACCGTTCCATTCTTTTATACTTTCAAGAAATCGTTTTTCTGCTTTTTTGCGATGTTCTTTGATTGCACCATTCATCAGTAGTAAAAATTCATCACCACCAAATCGAAAAAGGAGATCGGCTCGTCGTGCATATTCCAACAGGAACCTACTAAATGATTTGAGAATTTCGTCACCTACCAGGTGCCCATAAGTGTCGTTCACAATCTTGAAGTCATTAAGATCAAACAGGATGATTGAGATATTGGTGTCTTCTCTCTGAGCATTTTGAATTTCTCGCTCTTTGACAAGATTTAAGTAATTGCGATTGTAGAGCCCTGTGAGATTATCCCTTATTGCATAATCCCTTACCTGTTTATTAATATCTACAAAGTGGCGAACCAGAATACCTATGTTTTCGTATAGTGCACCAATCTGTGTATTTGTGAAATTCCTGAATGCCTGACAGGAATAGCATGATGTGTGTTTGAGAGCAAAAGTTCCCTGGGGCGTTTCTCCACAAAGTGTTCCAACAGTAAGCCAGCATCGGTAGTCCTGACTCTCGTATGCTGGACAATCAGTTTTACCACACTGCATTTCGTCCCAACATCTTACTTTGTTAAGTGAATCTTCGTTAGGCTCGATATTTAAATAGTCTTTCTCTTGGAGTACATTCAACTCCAACGAAGACCGGATAAAATTTTCAAGAAGTTCATTTATCTTTTGAACATTTCGTCTAAGAGCTTCATCCTTATCTGTTTGCATGCTCTTAACCTCCATCTCTATAAACTTTAAATATCTGGCATGTTCTCCGGTTGTTTATGCAGAATGCGTAAGTTAGTATAAACAACTGATAAATTTCATATTTTTATTTAAAAAAATTAAGGGAATCTCTAACAACCTCTCTTTTGGCGAAATACATTGTTATTTCCAAAAAAAACTGTAATAAAACCGGCTCGTTATTTTTTGAAATGCCTTGTATTTCATCCAAAATTTTAATTATTA
>JAAELO010000490.1 GCA_024226555.1 Desulfobacterales bacterium
ACAAGTGGCCAAAAGTGCACCCAAAGTGGCTAAAACTGCCCCCAGGTGGGCCCATTTTGGTCCATCCCAGCCCACTTTCGAGGCCGGCTGGGCCATTTTCAGCCTCCCTTGACGCATTTTTATGCACTTCTAAGCACTTTTTCTGTGTTTTTGTGTATTATTCCTATTTTTTGTGCAATTTGCTGATTTTTTGTGGTTTTCCCATAAATTTTCAGCAAAAATGCACGAAAACCTGATAAGAATGCATAAAAATGCGCAACAGAATGCCCCAAGTGGCCAAAAGTGCCCCCAAAGTGGGCAAAAGTGGCCCCAGGTGGGCACATTTTGGTCCCTCCTGGCTCACATTTGAAGCCAGCCGAGCCATTTTTGGCCCACCTCGACGCATTTTTGCGCAGGTTTAGACACTTTTTCCGTGTTTTTGTGCAATATTCGTAATTTGTGCTGCAATTTGCTGAATTTTTGTGGGTTCTCCATGATTTTTCAGTTAAAATTCACAAATTTTCACGAAACACTGACAAG
>JAAELO010000491.1 GCA_024226555.1 Desulfobacterales bacterium
AGGTGTAATTTTTTGAACATGCATGAACAATATTTTTGAACAATACATCAAGTTCATATCCATCATCACTTCCAATGTACAACTTAATCATCTCACACCATTTTTGTCGATTTCTCTGCTTCCGGATTTCAAAAAGCGTCTACAAGCATGGGTAATTTACACTAGATCTCTACCAAAAAAAAATTAAGCCGATTTCACCTTTTAACAAGGTAGTCGGATGAAATCCAAAAATCACCAACCAAGCATTATAAAATTTTTGTCCCTTTTTAGGAAAACTCTGATCTGTTTTCAATCCTTTATTTTGCGGTGTATTTACATGCAATAAAAATGTGTGTTTTCTCACCTTGGTGCTTTGTCCATCATCAAGCATCATCCAAGCATTTACCTTTTAATGCATTAGTGGGATGAAACATAGAATTTCATCTGCATGCATCTCCTTTCAAATTCCTTGAAGTTCCTCCTTCCGTATAACAATCAAATTATCATATAAAAGGAGGTAATTTGCCCATATTCCTTCCGGATACACCTCTATTGATATATGGAATTTGCTTGTAATATGCATGCAGATGTGAGGAGATGTGGGGTGTGACATCCAAAGTGCTTTAATTAGTATTTGGGAATAGCAGCACACCCAGCAAGACGTACGGAAAAAAGCAAAACACAGTCGGACATGAATCCTAAAGAAGAAGAATGAATTATTTACCATTTGAATAAAATACTTTCACTTTAATCACCAATAATTACTTATTTAGTTAAATTAATATCGGGGGTTTCAAAAAATTCTTTGGATAATTTCGATGTTTCGCAAAGTAATTGCAAATTAATTGGATTTTTTTACTTGCGAAATTGC
>JAAELO010000492.1 GCA_024226555.1 Desulfobacterales bacterium
AAGTGTAAACCGAAAAATGAAGGATGCCCGGAATTGTAAATGTCGAAAAGTCATGGTCAGGTAAGAATTTGCAACCTGCAAGGTTTTGGTGGGGCAAGCCCTATGGTGTAGAAATCCATACTCATATTCTATATGATGTTCTGCAATTTTTGTTCCATTTATTTTTGGATTTACTTTAATTAAAGTAATAAAAAGAGATTGAAATTAAGAAATAAAAAGAGTATCAATCAATGTTAGAAGCAAAATGACTAATCGTTAATTTGGAAAGGATACTCTTATTATGGCTGCATCAGAGCGCAAAGAATTAAAACGTACCAAAAAAAGTCGAGATAAATGGCGAGAAAAAGCAGTAGAACGTAACATCAAACTCCGCCAAGCGTTACAAAATATTGAAGATATTACGAAAAGCCGAGCAAATTGGCGAGATAAATATTCAAAGACAGCAAAAGAATTAGAAGAGGAAAAATTAAAGCCAACTTCTTCTATCGTTTCATCTGATTTAGGCAGTCACCAGATTTATGTTATACTGGTTAGTCTCTGTCTTAATTTAACTATAAACTGTTCTGTTTCATTTCGGGCAGTTCCTAAAATACTTTCCGTGTTTAAGGATGTATTTAAAATGCTGTCCCTGCCTTTTAAGTTTACGATACCACATTTCACCACAATAATAGGCTGGACATTACGCACCGGAAAATATCTTTTGTCAAGAGCTTTAAAGCCTTTATCAAAACCTTGGATATGCATTATAGATCATACAATTCAGGTCGGGACTAAAAAAGCCTTTGTTGTGCTTAGAGTTCCTTTCGACGCTCTGCATTCTCTCGGAGCCTTAACTTTTAAAGATGTTGAAGTTCTTTACCTTAAGGTGCAAGAAAAATCCAACGGAGAGATTATTCGGAATATTCTTGAACCTTTATTTCAAAAAGTCGGCTTTCCTATTCAAATTGTTATGGACAAAGGTTCGGATCTAAACAAAGGAATTCGTCTTATTGCACAGAGATTAAAATCCCCTTTCAAAATAACTCATGATTTAACTCACTTAATATCAGCATTGCTAAAGAAAAAATATAACAGCCATTCTGTTTTCAATAAACTGCTCTCCAAGATGGCTTTAACTAAAAATAAGATTCAACAAACTGCTTATGCCTTTCTGATCCCTATAAAAGAGCATTCTAAATCAAAATACTTACATTTACCACCCATTGTAAAATGGGCAGGACAAATCATTAACTACATAAAAATCTTATCTGAAGATAAAAAACAAGAAGAAAAGTTTTGTGAGTTGCTGCCTTATTTCTCATGGTTATGGGGTTATATTGATTTCTTGAAAGATTTCCGTCTGGAAATTCAAAGTTTAACAGAAATTCAAAGACTGATCAAAAAATGTCATCTTAACGAATTCAGCTTCAAAAAAGTCTTAACGATTATAAATAATATTGCTGATAATGCTATTAAAACACCTTTGCTTGAATATATAACAACAGAATTTAACTATGATACTCCATATCCACTCCTGCTCACCTCAGACATTATTGAAAGCTTATTCGGTAAATACAAAAACATTGCAAAACCTCACTGTATGACTGAAATTAACAGAATGACTCTTGCTTTACCATGCATTACTGAGGATATAACCCCAAAACTTATTCAAGAAGCTTTCGACCATACTCATTGTGACGATGTTAAGCGGTGGATCAAAGAGGAAGTCGGTGATACTCTACTTGCAAAAAGAAGAAAAGCTTTGGGAAGCAGTATTATCTGATTACTTAAAACGGAACGAAAACTGTAGAACTATTTGTTAACTAAGGACTACGATTTCTACACCCTATCCATGCTCTCAGTCTATATGATGTTCTGCAATTTTTGTCCCAAATATTTTTATTGAAAATAAGTAATAAAAAGAGTATCAAACAAAGTTCGAAGCTAAATTATTAATCGTTAACTAGTGTCTGACCGAAAAGTATTAATTTCAAAAAAATGGTAGTACTTTTTCGAGGAATTTTCAATGTGCGGAAGTATATAAAGTAGTAAAAATGGAAGAAAAGAGATAAGTACTCTTAGAAAAGTGAGAAAAAAGCGAAATTGGGACGCAGTTGTCCATACCAGTAATAATAAAATCATTTTATTGAGGGCTAAAAAATATTTAAGCGGCCAAACGAAGCTTTCGTTTTTTCTGCGCTAAATATTTTTGTTGCTGAACAGCATGTCCTATTATTTGGATATTTCGTGCTAATACAGCGAGTCCAACATAACGTTTGAATCCATCAATCCCATGATCAGGGCAGCGGTCCAATCCACTATGCCC
The DNA here is from genome assembly GCA_024226555.1 of Desulfobacterales bacterium. Lineage (GTDB taxonomy): Bacteria > Desulfobacterota > Desulfobacteria > Desulfobacterales > JAAELO01 > JAAELO01. Next base: position 2,306 of record JAAELO010000492.1, read on the forward strand.
AAGGCCGTTGATAGTTGATTCGACAGCACTATGCTTACGCCGGGCTTGCTTAAACTCCGGTGAATTTTCAATTTTTTTGTTTATTGGAGAAAGTTTACCTTTGCGGGGAAGGACAACATTATCTATAATGTTTGCAAGCTGTTCTTGATTAGATGGACTGTGAAAACCCTTATCAAAACTACAAGAGTCTAAATTTTCAAATCGTTGTTTTGCCTCAATTATTATCGGGACTGCTACATCAACATCAGACTGATTTTGCATTACTATGTGATGCAGAATAAATCCGAACTGATCTTTGACAACACATACATTCAGCCCGAGTTCAACAGGAGTTCCGATTTTTCCTTTGGCTATCCACTCGGTGTGTTCCTCAAAAATAGAAAATACCTTTTCACCGTGAGGAATCTTTTCGTCGTTAATTATGCGTCTATTGATTTGATCTATCTGTCTGACAGCATGCATTATATATATTCTTAACTCATCTATCTTATCGGAAACAAATTCACTCGGGTCTTTTATTGAATCAATGACAGCACACGCTTTATCAATTATAAAATTTGCGAACTTGAGATATTCTTTACAGGCATCCTTTTTTAATGATTCATTTTTTGATTTATTGAGCTTTGAAATTTTTCTATACAATTTTTTAGCTTTTTTGATATTATCTTTAGCTTTTCTCCACCCTGACAACTTAATAGTTCCGCTCAATGATATTATCATCATTATTATTACTCGCAGCGCATCTGAAAGCAGATTTGTATCCGTGGGGAAATGCACGTTCGTTTTAACTGGAAAAGAATCGCAGCTCCCTTTCACTTGGGTAGGTTTATTTTTACCAAAAATTTTGTATTGGTATTTAATAACGATTTGATTAATCTTATCAAGAATATCAGGGGTAAACAGAGATATATTATCTTTCAATGTCTGCAACGCATATTTTTCATCATCCAATAAACTAATACCGAGCATTAATCTGAGCGTTTTGTGCTCATTCGCCATTTCGCGGAGTTTATCATAGTTACAGTTGCACGTTAAGCGGACTATTCCAAGAACCAGTATATTCCACAGGGGCATCCCGGGACGACCTTTATCTGGACTAACATCTTTCGGAATTATTTTCTTCAGTTCTTCATAAATTTGTTCCATTGCTTCTCCATTACTATAGATGCTTTGGAGTCCTATCAGAACTTTTGGAACTTCATCCCGGGAGTTTAAATCAATCTCAATTCCTTGTATCAGAATTTTTCCTAAGCTAATTTGTTCGTTAGTTCTTTTGCGCATTTTCACCTCGAATGTTTTTCTTTTTGTCTTCATTACTCAAATATGAACGATAACCGTTTATGACATTTATTCATAAATTATAGCCGCTTATATATCACGGCACTAAATATAAGTAAAGTAAAAAAAGTACTCGTAGCAAAAAAATTCAATGCGCTAAAACGCTCTAACCTACTTTAATAATTATGTTTGCTATTTAACGGTCAGACACTATTTAATAAGAGCAATAAACGCAAATATGCTTTTTTCGGTTCCTATAAACTCTTATTTTGATATTAAAGCAAATCCTGCATCTGATTTTTTCCAAACATA
>JAAELO010000493.1 GCA_024226555.1 Desulfobacterales bacterium
AAAAGCGGACCCTTTTTCATCGAATGTTGCGAAAAAGGGGACGTGCTTCTCCCTTTCCTTTCCCTTCCCTTCCTTTTCATGCAGTCTTTCTTTCGCGCCGATCTTTTCCTGCGTTTGTTGACACGCCACAGTCCAACTTGGACTTTTGCGAAAAAGAGTGGAAGAATTGCAGTCATGGGGTACAAATTTACCTGGAGATTGTTCTTTGTTGCTTGGTTGCATGGTAATTGTTATTGTTGATAATTGCATTTTAGGCGAAGTTCGGAATGGACTGCTCGATCTGGCGCTGCCGTTCTTGCGACTGTTTCAGCAAAGCAACAACTTTGCAAATGCAAGCATGAATGAGGATGAGACACCTCAACCGTGAATGCTCGGCAACGAGGGTGAAATCCCATGTTAGGGAATGGCTAGAGCGAGATTGAGGGCGCGCAGCCAGAGGCGTTTTTTTCTTTGTTACGCAACAACTATTTTCATTGCCAAACTGAGAGGAAAGGTGCGTGTGATTGTTATATATTCTCAATGACTTGCGCGCACACCACCACACTGGTAATACAACAAATTGAGGTATTACTTTTTTGCGCAAAAGAGCAAAACGTGCGCCTATTCACCCTAGTTCTTGTTTTCGTTTTGGAAAATTGTGAT
>JAAELO010000494.1 GCA_024226555.1 Desulfobacterales bacterium
ACAGATAAACATATTCAAAAATTTCAAAATGAAGAAACTCAAAGTAAAAATGCTGACGAATATGTGAATAAAATTATCAGAAAAAAACTTTCAGAAACATTGAAAGTTCCTTCAGAAGATATTGAGAGTGATCAACCCATTGCAGATTATGGGATAGACTCTATTCTTGTGGTTACATTCATAAATGAATTAAAAAAAGCATTTGATGTTGATCTGAATACAACTGTTATTTTTGATTACTCAACAATTGATAAACTCTCTGACTATATGTTGAAAACCCATGGAGAGAAAATTGAAAGTCATATTTTAAAAAACGATACTGTTCAAAACAAAAAATATACACCATTGGATGGACAGGATGAAGACACAAAAACTTCTGTTTTGTCCATAAATAAAAATCGTTTTTCAAAAATCATAAAACCTTCTGTAAATAAAGATATAACAATAACAACTTCTATAGCTGTAACCGGTATATCCGGACAATTTCCAGGTGCTGAAGACATTGACGAGTTTTGGCATAATCTGATAAATAGTGTTGATGGTGTCCAGGAACTTCCTCCTGAATATTTAGATCAGAAAAAGTATAGCAGTAAAAAACAGTCTGGAAAAACATATTGCAAGTGGGGTGGTATTTTAAAAGAGAAGGATTGTTTTGATCCTTTATTTTTTAACATTTCACCTCGTGAAGCAGAATCAATGAACCCCCATCAACGTCTGATTCTTCAGGAAAGCTGGAGAGCTTTGGAGGACGCCGGATATAATCCCGGTAGTCTGGCTGGGTCTAAAACAGGTGTTTTTATTGGTGCAGAGCCTACCGGATATATGCATGAAACATTTACTGGTTCTTCAGAAGCAATAGTTGCTTCCCGTTTATCATATTTCCTGGATTTAAGTGGGCCGGCACTTGTTGTAAATACTGGTTGTTCATCTTCAGGAGTTGCCATACATCTGGCATGCGAAAGTTTACGAAATAATGAAACATCATTAGCTCTAGCTGGTGGTGTTTTTGCAGCTTTAGATCAAACAGCACTTATTACTCTTTCTGAAACTGAAATGTTGTCCTATTCAGGTAGATGCAGAACATTTGATGAATCCGGTGATGGTACTGTTTTTTCGGAAGGTGTTGGTATTGTTGTATTAAAACGTTTAAATGAAGCTATTTCTGATGGCGACCATATTTATGGAATAATTGAAGCATCCGGAACAAATCAGGATGGTGCAAGTAACGGCATTACAGCACCAAATGGTGTCGCTCAGGAACGTTTAATAACCGATGTATATAAACAATACTCCATAAATCCTGAAGAAATAACATATGCTGAGGTGCATGGAACAGGTACAAAACTTGGTGATCCTGTTGAAGCAAATTCTCTGGTTCGGGCTTTTAAGCAGTTTACAGATAAAAATAACTTTTGTGCAGTGGGGAGTTCCAAATCCAACATTGGTCACACAGCAGCGGCAGCAGCAGTTGCGGGTTTAATTAAAATCCTGTTGTCAATTCGTCATCATAAAATTCCGGGGCTTATTCATTTTAATAAATTAAATCCACTTATTGAACTTGAGAATTCAGCCTTTTATATGAATACAAAGTTGTCTGAGTGGCGATCTGAAAATAATAAACCCTTAAAGGCTGCTTTAAATTCATTTGGAAATAGCGGAACCAATGTACACCTTGTTGTGAAGGAGTATATTCCACACAATGTTAATTTATCAAATTCAAAGATTTTAAATGAAGATTATATTGTTGTTATTTCTGCAAAAAATGAGGAACGGTTAAAAGCTTATGCTTTAAAATTTAACAGTTTCCTGAAACAGTTCCCGGAAACAGATATGAAAGAACTTGCTTTTACCCTGCAGACAGGTCGAGAAATAATGACACATAGACTGGCTGTTGTTGCAACAAGTATTGTTACATTATCCGAAAAGCTGACTGGATATTGTAAAGGTGAGTCTGACATTGAGAATTTATATATAGGAAATGTTAAAACAGACAGAAGAAAAAATGATATTCTTGTTTCTGGTAGTACAGGTAAACAATTTATTAATGCTGTTGTAGAAGAGAGGGATTTTAACAAAATAGCTCAACTCTGGGTTTCAGGCATAAAAATAGACTGGAATCTTTTTTATCTCTCAGAGAAACCTAACCGTATTAGTCTTCCAACCTATCCTTTTACAAAAGAAAGGTACTGGAAATCAACGACAGAGTTAGAAAATCAGATGTTAAACGTTCATGCTTTTGCATCAAAACTCCACCCCTTACTGCATCAAAATACATCGAATTTTGAGGAACAACGATACAGTTCAACATTTACCGGAAAAGAATTTTTCCTTTCCGATCATGTAGTAAAGGGACAGCGAATACTACCAGGGGTCGCATATCTTGAAATGGCACAAACAGCAGCCACGCATACAACAGGATCGTTGAGAGAAGGGAAAAATAGTATTTTGCTCAAAAACGTAGTTTGGATTCGGCCTATTGCAGTGGGAGACGAAAACGTTCAAGTACACATCGGATTGTTTCCTGAGGACAATGGAGAGATAGCCTATAAAATTTACTGCGATTCAGAAGAAGGAGATACCAAAGTATACAGTCAGGGAAATGCCCTATTGTGTAAAACGCCGGAGTCTACCACGTTAGATATTAAAACAATACAAGAAGAGTGTAATAAAACAATTTTATCTTCCAGCCAGTGTTATGATGTTTTTAAATCAATAGAACTGGAATACGGTCCTGCTTATCAAGGAATAGAAAAAGTATATGTAGGAGAAAATCAGGCACTTTCAAAGCTTGCTCTACCATCAATAGTTTCAGATACCAAAAATCATTATATTTTGCATCCATGTATGCTTGATTCAGCATTTCAGTCATTAATAGGATTTATGCAGGGCTCTGCTGATACAGAGAATAGAGGAAAGCCTGCACTTCCATTTGCCCTACAGGAGCTTCAAATATTAAGCAATTGTACAGCCAACATGTGGGCATGGTTAAGATACAGTTCTGGAAGTAAATCGGATGACAAGATTCAGAAACTCGATATAGATATGTGCGATGAAAATGGAAATGTTTGCGTACGAATGAAAGGATTTTCATTAAGGGTGCTTGAAGGTGATATAGGAACTGATAGTCTGCAAACAACAATCATTGAGACCTCTCCTCAACCATTCGTAGAGCTTGCTACACTGACACCAGTATGGGATTTTGTTTTTGTCGAAAAAGGTGAACAATTTCCGTCTCAAATAGATAAGGTTTTGGTTATCGGAGGTGTCAGGGAAAACGAAAATGCAGTGCAACAAATTTACCCCAAAGCTCAAGCCATAGAAATTGGGGTTTCTGATTCTATTGATAATATAACTGAAAAAGTTAATAATTGTGGTGTAGTTGATCATATAGTCTGGATTGCTCCATATAACTCCTTGGAATCTTTAGCAGATGAATCTTTAATTGAAGAACAGGATTGTGGTGTTAATTTATTTTTTCGAACTATTAAAGCACTGCTTAACCTTGGTTATGGAACAAAGGATTTAGGATGGAGTGTTATAACTATAGAAGCACAATCTGTCCATAAAGATAATCCCGTAAGTCCTGTTCATTCAAGTATCCATGGATTGGTTGGTTCTATGGCTAAGGAATTTCAAAATTGGAAAATTCGGCTTGTTGATCTTGAAAAAGATAGTGAATGGCCTCTTAACGAAATTTTTAAAATAGTGGCCGATCCTCTTGGTAATGCTATAGCTTATCGGGGACATGAGTGGTACAAACAACAACTAATACCATTTAATTCTTCTATAACTAATAATGTATTATCATATAAAAAAGATGGTGTGTATGTAGTTATCGGAGGGGCTGGAGGAATTGGAGAAGTATGGAGTGAATACATGATCCATACGTATAATGCTCAAATTATTTGGATTGGTAGACGGAAAAAGGATGCGGATATTCAGGCAAAACTGGACAAGCTTGCAGCATCAGGATCTATACCTCTATACATATCAGCAGATGCCACTGACTTAAAATCATTACAGGGTGCATATAAAAAGATTAAGCAGGATTACTCAAAAATCAATGGAATAATTCATACAGCAATTGTCTTATCCGATAAAAGCCTCGCAAATATGGAAGAAACACAATTTAAGTTATCACTCTCAGCTAAAGTTGATGTGAGCGTACGAATAGCTCAAGTTTTTGAAAAGGAACGCTTGGATTTTGTAATGTTTTTCTCTTCAATGCAATCTTTTTCGAAATCCCCGGGACAAAGCAACTATGCAGCAGGTTGTACTTTTAAAGATTCTTTTGCAAAGCAGCTTTCGAAGGAATGGACTTGTTCCGTAAAAATTATTAATTGGGGATACTGGGGCAGTGTTGGTATTGTTGCTTCTAAAGAGTATCAGGATCGGATGACTAAGATAGGTTTGGGTTCTATTGAACCATTTGAAGCGATGGAGGCTTTGGAAAAACTTCTTTCGGATCAGATGGACCAGGTTATTTTTTTGAAAACAACAAAACCAAAGGTTTTGGAAGAAATTGCTTCCGATGATTTAATTACAATTTATTCTGAGAATGAGCCCATTAACTTCCAGAGTATATACAGTAATATTCCAAAACACGATTTACAGCATAAACGTATTGAGGACAGCGATATGTCCCAAATAAAGCATATGAATTTGCTTCTTTGCAGGTTATTGTGGGCCCAACTACAGTCCATTGGCTTATTTGATAAAAACAGTATGAGTATAACTGATCTTAAGACAGCAATAAACCTGCCGGATTTATATGACAGGTGGCTCGAAGAAAGCATTAAGGTTTTGATAAAGGAGAATTATATTTCATGCAGTGAAGATTTATACTCCGTTGTTAATAAGACCGTTGATGTTAATGCAATATGGAAAGAATGGGATAAGAAAAAGGAAATATGGCTGAAAAACAAAGATATGCATGCTATGGCAGTTCTTGTAGACACTACGATCCGTGCTTTACCGGAGATTCTTACCGGCAAAATTCCAGCTACGGATATCATGTTTCCTGATTCATCCATGAAACTGGTTGAAGGAATTTATAAGCAGAACCGGATTGCAGATTACTTTAATGAAGTGCTTGCAGATACAGTAGTTACCTATATTCAGGAACGAATAAAACTGGATGAGTCCGCCAAAGTCAGAATACTTGAAGTCGGAGCAGGAACAGGAGGAACCAGTGCTGTCATTTTTCCAAGAATCAAACCCTATAGCAATCATATTGTAGAGTATTGTTATACAGATATTTCAAAAGCATTTTTAATGCATGCGGATAAAGAATATGGTCACGACAATCCCTATCTTACTGGTAAAATCTTCAATGTTGAAAAACCCCTTGAAGGTCAGGGTATTGATGTTGGTAATTATGATATTGTAATTGCAACAAATGTGCTGCATGCCACCAAAAATATCCGTCAAACACTGCGAAATTCCAAAGCTGCTTTAAAAAATAACGGAATGATTTTACTAAACGAAATAAGCAATAATAACTTATCATCACACTTGACTTTTGGTCTTCTAGAAGGGTGGTGGTTGTATGAAGACCCAGCTTTGCGAATCAAAGGTAGTCCGGGACTGTTACCTGAAACATGGAAAAATGTACTGGAAATGGAAGGTTTTGGAGCTATCTTTTTTCCTGAGCAGGAATCCCATGATTTTGGTCAGCAGATTGTTGTAGCTAAAAGTGATGGTGTGGTAAGGCAAAAGCGACAAATACAACCTGAAAGCCAGAGAGTTATTTCAAATGCTAACAGATCGTATGATAACGACAATATCTTACAAATATCCACAACTCAGACTAAACCCCATATATCTAAAATAAAACCAATTCAGGATTCGAAAGTAACTGATCAGATGGCCTCCGATCATATCAGAGAAGTAATTTTGGAAAAGGTTTCTGAAGCATTGAAAGTGGATATTGATATACTTGAGATCGATGAATCATTTGCGGATTACGGGGTAGATTCAATTATTGGAGTTAATTTAGTTCAGGTTATCAATCAACATTTAAGAATAGAATTGGAAACCACAAGTCTTTTTGATCATAGCACGGTTAACCAACTAACAGCACACATTTTTTCTCAGTATAAAGATAACATTATTCCATTTTTAACAGGTAACACTGAACCAATTCAAGGTTCAAATGTAACTGATCAGATGATTGAAAATCATATCAGAGAAGTAATTTTAGAAAAGGTTTCTGAAGCATTAAAGGTGGACATTGATATACTTGAGTTTGATGAGTCATTTGCTGATTATGGAGTAGATTCTATTATTGGCGTTAATTTAGTTCAGGTTATCAATCAACATTTAAGAATAGAATTGGAAACCACAAGTCTTTTTGATCACAGCACTGTTAACCAACTAACAACATATATTTTTTCTAAATATAAAGAAAATCTCATTTTGTCTTTAACAGATAATGAAAAACAAATTGTCATGCATCATGATTTGCCATCAAATATAGTGAAGCAATCTGTTAATGCAAATCCAAAGCGCTTTACAGGAAGGATACTACATAAATCAGGCACAAAAACCAAGGAAATTGATGCCGATGAATCGATTGCAATTATCGGTATGAGTGGACGGTTTGCAAAATCCAATACAATTAGTGAGCTTTGGGAACACCTGAAAAATGGGACCGATTTAGTTGAAGAAGTCAAACGGTGGAAACTTTCAGAATATTATCAGGAATTGTCTGAAGATCCCAATTATTGCAATCATGGTGGTTTTTTAGAAAATATTGATGAATTTGATCCCATGTTTTTCAATATTTCAGGTCTTGAAGCAACTTATATGGATCCTCAACAGAGGATTTTTTTAGAGGAATCCTGGAAAGCTTTGGAAGACTCAGGGTATGCCGGGATAGGTGCTCAAGGGATTAAATGTGGGATTTATGTAGGATGTGGTGGAGGAGATTACAAAAAATTGATTAAGGAAAATCCTCCGCCGCAATCCTTTTGGGGTAATGCTAGTTCTATAACTCCAGCTCGTATAGCCTATTATCTGGATCTTCAGGGCCCAGCAATAGCTGTTGATACAGCCTGCTCCAGCTCTTTGGTTGCCATTCATCTTGCCTGTCAGAGCTTACGGACAGAAGAAACTGAATTAGCAATAGCTGGCGGCGTATTTGTTCAATCAACACCTGAATTTTATTTGGTCGCAAATAGAGGTCAAATGCTTTCACCAACCGGACGATGCCATACCTTTGATGAGCGGGCGGATGGTTTTGTTCCCGGTGAAGGAGCCGGTGTGGTTGTGCTAAAACGACTTAAAGAAGCTATTTCTGATAATGATCACATATATGGCATAATAAGAGGCTCAGGAATAAATCAGGATGGAAAAACAAACGGAATTACTGCACCAAGCGCAAAATCACAGGAACGATTGGAAAGACAGGTATATGATACCTTTAATATCAATCCAAAAAATATTCAGATGGTAGAAGCTCATGGTACTGGTACAATATTGGGAGATCCAATTGAGATGGAGGCCCTGACAAAGGCTTTTAAAAAGGACACAGATAAAAAACAATACTGCGCGATCGGATCCATTAAGACAAATATAGGACATACTGCTACTGCGTCAGGAGTTGCTGGAGTTATTAAGATTTTGTTATCCTTACAACACAAAAAGATTCCACCTTCATTGCATTATCAGTCATGTAATCCCAATATTCGATTTGATGAGAGTCCGTTTTATGTCAATACGAATCTTAAAGATTGGAATGTCGAGGCTGGATCTCCCCGTTGTGCAGCGATTAGTTCATTTGGCTTCAGCGGAACAAACGCCCATGTTGTTATTGAAGAAACTCTAAATACTGAGCGGCAGCATTCGGAAAAACCTGGATATTTAATTGTTTTATCAGCTCGTAATTCCAAACAACTTCAGTGGAAAGTTAAACAATTAGTAGAATATTGTGAGCAAGATTCCGGATTAGATTGTGGAAATATAAGTTATACTCTTTTAATGGGAAGAAAACATTTTAATTGCCGGTTCGCATGCGTGGTTCGTAATCAGCAAGAACTTGTCAAACTCTTTAAAAAATGGTTGGAAAAGGGCAAGGTTACCCAAATTTATACTTCAGAGTTTGATGAAAAAGATCATCGGGAGGAGGTCTCATTAAAACGCTTTGGGAATCGTTGTATTGAAGATTGTCAAAATACTGAAAATGCCAATTATCTGGAACATTTATCTACGATTGCGAACTTGTATATTCAGGGGTATACTCTGGAATATGAACAATTGTTTTCCAAAAACGAATATTCCAGAATTTCTCTTCCAACCTATCCATTTGAAAAAGAAAAATACTGGATATCTGATTCCGGTTTAAAAGAAAGAAACCGGATACCCGATTTAGAATTAGAGGATATCGGCGACTATATAATCAAACTTCATCCCTTATTACATCAAAACACTTCAGATTTCTCAGAGCAACGGTTTTGCTCAACCTTTAATGGCCAGGAGTTTTTCCTGGCAGATCATGTATTCAACGATCAACGAATATTGCCTGGAGTGGCATATCTTGAAATGGCATATGCAGCAATTAATCATGCAACAGGATCATTAAGAGAGGGGGCGACCGGTATTCAGTTTAAAAACGTAGTTTGGGGTAGACCCATAGCAGTGGGAGATGAAAAAGTTCAGGTACATATAGGATTGTTTCCTGAAGACAATGGAGAGATCACTTATGAGATATACTGCGATTCAGGAGAAGATGGCTACACTGTGCACAGTCAGGGTAATGCTGTAATATGCAGATCTTCGGAATCTACCAGATTAGATATTAAAACAAAACAGAAAGAGTGTAGTCTAAAAGTTTTATCTTCCGCTCAATGCTATGAAGCGTTTAAATCGATGGGGTTAGAATACGGTCCAGGTCACCGGGGAATAGAAAAGGTATATGTTGGAGAAAATCAGGTACTTTCTAAGCTTGCTTTGCCACCAACGGTTTCGCATACCAAAGATCAATTTGTTTTGCATCCAAGTATGCTTGATTCAGCACTTCAATCATCAGTTGGATTTATTCTGGGTTCAGTTGATACAAAGAATATAGCACAAAACAGGCCTCCACTTCCATTTGCTGTTGAGGATCTTGAAATACTTAGTAATTGTAGAGCTAACATGTGGGCATGGATAAGATACAGTACTGGAAGTAAACCGGAAGATAAAATTCAGAAACTCGATATAGATATGTGCGATGGAGATGGAACTGTATGTGTAAGGCTGAAAGGATTTTCATCAAGAGTAATGGAAGATGAAGTTGAATTGTCAGAATCATCATCTATTGAAACATTGATGATAGAACCAAAGTGGAAAGAGCAGGAAATCATAATGGATATAGAAGTAGTTGAGTATACAGAACATCTTATAATACTCCTTGATCCTGAAAACATTGCACTTGAAAGCATTAAAAAGGACATAAAAGACGTTCAACTGCTTGTTATGCGCTCAAAAGAAAAAGGTATTGCTAATAAATTTCAAGAATACTCACTTCAAATATTTGAAGAGATACAAAGAATCATCAAAGAAAAACCAAGTGGAAAAATATTGATTCAGGTTGTGATTTCTAATAGAAATGATGAAAAGCTTTTCTTCGGATTATCGGGACTCTTAAAAACAGCAGAACTGGAAAACCCAAAGATAACAGGACAGATAATTAATCTTGATAATTCGGAAGAGATAGTAAAAATATTGCAGAAGAATATTCAAACTCCCTATGACATGCAAATTAAATACGAAAATGGGAAAAGATATGCAGCAAGCTTTGAGGAGGTCAAATCTTCTGAGGAAGTAATTATTCCATGGAAGGATAAAGGGATCTATCTAATTACCGGAGGTGCAGGGGGACTTGGTCAAATATTTACGAAGGAAATACTTACTAAAGTAAAAAACACTACATTGCTTCTCACCGGACGATCAGAATTAGATGGAGATAAGCGAGCCCTGTTGAAGGAATTGGAGACATTGGGAGCAAAGGTTGACTACAGACAGGTTGATATAACAAATAAGCAATCTGTAATTTCCTTAATGCAAAGCATACAGGAAGAGTATAAAAAGCTTAACGGTATTATACATAGTGCAGGAATAATTCGGGATAACTTAATTCTTAAAAAAACCAGAGAAGAGTTCGAAGAGGTATTATCACCGAAAGTAACAGGTCTTGTAAACCTTGATGAAGCAAGTAGAAATATACCCCTCGATTTCTTTATTTTCTTTTCATCGACAACCGGAGGTATGGGCAATATAGGCCAGTCTGATTATGCATGCGCAAATGCATTCATGGATGTTTATGCAGAATATAGAAACACTCTCGTATCATCAAATGATCGACATGGAAAGACTCTATCGATCAATTGGCCTTTATGGAAATATGGAGGAATGAGTGTTGATAAAGAAACAGAAAAGATGATGATGAAAAGTATGGGGATGATACCCATGCATACTGCGAAGGGTATCAACGCATTATATCAAAGTTTTTCATCTGGTAGAGATCAGGTTGCTATTTTGGAAGGCAATGTTGCGCTAATGAGAAATTCTATAGGATTAGATTTATTAGAACACGATAAATTTGATTATAAATTTTACAGGAAGCTTTCAGAAGAAGTATTAAAAGGCGAATTATCCGAAGAGCAAGTTGAAACAATAATTATGGCATAGTGGGATGAAAAATGAATAATCAATTAAAACTTTTACATAAACAAATAACAGAAAAAAAAATAAATTTGGATGATGCTGCTAAAAAATATATGTTGTTAGCAACTAAAATGAAAAACAACAAGAATATTTCATTTAGTTCAAAAGATAAACATTATTTAACAGCAGAGTTTAATAGAAAAGATGATACACACATTTTACGAGATATTCAGTTTTATTTAAAACAAAATTTATCGAAATTACTGAATATTGATATTGAAGATATCGATGTTGTAACTAATATAAATGAATATACTGAAGATATAGTAAAATTAACTGAATTTATAAGTATAATTAACAAAGAATATAATCTGAATCTTAGTGTTATTAGTTTTAATGAATACCAATCCATAGAAACTTTCACTGAATATTTGGTTGAAAAATATAAAGAAAAACTTACACAACAACTAGAAGTTAAAAATAAAAAAGAATCTACCTTAAAAGAAGAAACGAAATCACTCCCTGAGATGGAAAACGATCAGTTTAAAGAAAAGGCAATAAATTATTTTAAAAAACTTCTGTCATCAGTTATTAAGCTCCCAGCTAACCGTATTGATGCTGGTGCTCCTATGGAAAAATACGGCATAGATTCGATAATGGTAATGCAATTAACCAGTCAGTTGGAGAAATCATTCGGTTCTTTATCCAAGACCTTATTTTTCGAATATACAAACATAGAAGAATTAACAGGATATTTTATCAAATCGTATCGTAATCAGTTGATAAAGTTATTAGGGACCGAAGAGAATGATCAAACATCAATTCAGAATCCAAAAAATTATGTAAATTCATCAATGCCAGTAAGTACTCTTGTGAGCACTCGCAAACGATCACGATTTGTGTCCATGAGCAGAAATTCTGTAAAAGAAAAAGAACTCAGTTCTCTGGATATAGCTGTTATAGGAGTATCGGGACAGTATCCTAAGGCGAGGAATGTTCAAGAGTATTGGAAAAACTTAAAAAATGGAAAAGATTGTATCACGGAAATACCTGAAGAGCGTTGGGATTACAAACTATTCTTTGATGAGGATAAAAACAAGTTTGGAAAGACATACTCCAAATGGGGCGGATTCATAGATGGAGTTGATGAATTTGATCCATTATTTTTTAATATATCACCACGGGAAGCCGAGTTTATTGACCCACAGGAGAGATTGTTTTTAGAATGTGTATTTGCAACAATTGAGGATGCGGGATATACACGAAAATCGTTAAGTATTGATCATGGATTCAACTCAGGATGTAGCGTTGGAGTATATGTCGGAGTTATGTACGAAGAGTATCAGCTTTACGGAGCTCAGGGACAAATCCAGGGAATGCCTTTTGCACTTTCTGGAAGTTCGTCATCTATAGCCAATCGTGTATCATATTTTTGTAATTTTCATGGACCGAGTATGGCAGTTGATACAATGTGTTCATCATCATTGACGGCAATACATCTTGCCTGTCAAAGTATACAGCAGAACGGATGCGAACTGGCAATAGCAGGCGGAGTTAATGTATCAATACATCCAAATAAATACCTGATGCTGTCACAGGGGAAGTTCGCATCAAGCAAGGGCCGATGCGAGAGTTTTGGAGATGGTGGAGATGGTTACGTACCTGGAGAGGGTGTTGGGGCAGTGTTGCTGAAGCCATTGAGTAAAGCTATTGATGATGGTGATCATATATATGGAATCATCAAAGCAACTGCAATAAATCATGGGGGTAAGACCAACGGATACTCGGTACCAAACCCCAATGCGCAAGTTGGAGTAATTGGGCAGGCATTTAAGGATGCTGGGATTGATGCAAAGACGATAAGCTACATTGAAGCACACGGTACAGGGACGTCCCTTGGTGATCCTATTGAAATAGCAGGATTAACTAAAGCCTTTGAACAGGATACTACAGAGAAACAGTTTTGTTCTATTGGATCTGCAAAGTCGAACATAGGACATTGTGAGAGTGCTGCTGGAATTGCAGGAATAACAAAGATATTGCTGCAGCTTAAGAATGGTCAAATTGCACCGTCACTTCATTCAAAGAGTTTGAATCCAAATATTGATTTTAGTAAAACACCATTTGTAGTTCAACAGGAACTCACTGAATGGAAACGACCTGTTATTGATGACCATGAAATGCCTCGTCGTGCAGGTGTATCAGCTTTCGGAGCTGGTGGATCAAATGCTCATGTAGTGATTGAGGAATATATATCAAAAGAGGTATCTCCTTTTAAGATTGCAATTACCAGTAATAGCCCTGCTATAATTATACTTTCTGCTAAGAACGAAGAGCGCTTGAAGGAGCTGGCGAAGCAACTGCTTGAAGCTATATCCATTAGAGAATTCTCTGATAAAAATCTTTCTGATATAGCGTACACACTTCAGGTTGGAAGAGAGGCTATGGAAGAGCGCCTTGGTATGAGTGTGGTAAGTATAAAAGAACTTGAAGAAAAACTTATTGGATTTATGGATGGAAGTGATGATATTGAAGATATATATCGAGGTAAGGTTAAAGGGAATAAAGATGCATTGTCTGTTTTTGCGGCTGATGAAGAATTACAGGAAGCAATTGAGAAATGGATTAAAAGAAAAAAATATACAAAACTATTAGACCTATGGGTTAAAGGCCTTATTTTTGACTGGAATAAACTATATGGTGATACAAAACCCAGGCGTATCAGTTTGCCGACTTATCCATTTGCTCGTGAGAAATTTTGGATTCCTGAGAATACAACAATAGCAGATAATATGTCAGGTTCTGGAATTGCGTCATTTCTTCACCCATTGCTACATCAAAACACATCAAATATTTCTGAGCAAAAGTTTAGTTCAACATTTACCGGAGAAGAATTTTTCCTTTCCGACCATGTAGTAAAGGGACATCGAATATTCCCTGGAATCGCATGTCTTGAGATGGCTCGTGCGGCAATAGAGGCGTCAACAGAAGCTTTGGAAAATAGCAACGTCAGAGTTCGACTTAAAAATGTAGTTTGGGGTAAGCCTATTGCAATGGGAGACGAAAAAGCACAGGTACACATCGGATTGTTTCCTGAAAACAATGGAGAGATAGCCTATGAAATCTACAGCGATTCAGGAGAAGAAGATGTAGCAGTATACAATCAGGGAAAAGCAGTATTGTATATAACTGAGGATACTACAACATTAGATATTAAAGCAATACAGGAAGAGTGTAATCAAACAGTTTTATCTTCCGCCCAATGTTATGAAACATTCAAAGCGATAGGATTAGAATACGGTCCAGCCCATCAGGGAATAGAAAAAATATATGTGGGAGAGAATCAGATACTTTCAAAGCTTGTTTTACCCCCCACAGTTTTAAATACAAAAGATCAGTATATGTTGCATCCAGGTATGCTTGATTCAACACTTCAGTCATCAATAGGATTTATGCAGGGGTCTGTTGATACAAAGACTACAGAGCAATGCAAGCTTGCTCTTCCATCTTCCTTGCAGGAGCTGGAAATATTAAGTAATTGTACAGCTAACATGTGGTCATGGATTAGATACAGCAATGGAAGTAAACCGAACGACAAGATTCAGAAATTCGATATAGATTTGTGCGATGAAAATGGAGATGTTTGCGCGCGACTGAAAGGATTTTCATCAAAAGTACTGGAAGGTGAAATTGAGTTGTCAGAATCATCTCCATCTATCGGAACATTGATGTTTGAGCCACAATGGCAAGCACAGGAAATTTCAATGGTCATTGAATCAGTGAAGTATTCAGAGCATCTTGTAATACTCTGTGAACCAAAAGATGTTGCACTTAAAAGCATTGAAAAGAACATGAAAGATATTCACCTGCATGTTATGCACTCAAAAGAAAAAGGTATTACTAAAAGATTTCAAGAATACTCTCTTCAGATATTTGAGGAGATACAAAGAATCATCAAAGAAAAACCGAGTGGAAGAGTATTTATTCAGGTTGTTATTTCTCATGGAAATAAGGAAAAACTTTTCTTCGGACTATCTGGACTCTTAAAGACAGCAGAACTGGAAAATCCAAAGATCACAGGACAGGTCATTGAACTCGATAATTCGGAAGAGATCGTAAAAATATTGCAGGAGAATATTCGAACTCCCTATGACGTACAAATTAAATACGAAAATGGGAAGAGATATGCAAAAAAATTTGTGGAGGTTAATTCTTCTGAAGAAATAAATATTCCGTGGAATGATAAAGGAGTTTATCTGATCACTGGGGGAGCAGGTGGTCTTGGTCAAATATTTGCGAAAGAAATACTTGCAAAAGTAAAAGATACCACATTGATTCTTACCGGACGATCAGAATTAGATAAAGATAAGCGAGCCCGTTTAAAGGAACTGGAGTCATTAGGAGCAAGGATAGATTACAGACAGGTTGATGTAACAAATAAAGAATCTGTAATTAATTTAATTCAAAACATTCTGGAAAAGTTTAAAAAGCTTGATGGCATCATACATAGTGCAGGAATCATTCGGGATAACTTCATTTTTAAAAAAAACAGAGAAGAGTTCGAGAAGGTATTGGCACCCAAAGTAACAGGACTTGTAAATCTTGATGAAGCAAGCAAAAAAATACCCCTCGATTTCTTTATTTTCTTTTCATCCATAGCTGGAGGCATGGGCAACATAGGTCAGGCAGATTATGCCTGCGCCAACGCCTTTATGGACGAGTATTCGGGATATAGGAACAACCTCGTATCATCAAATGTTCGATATGGAAAGACTCTGTCGATCAATTGGCCTTTGTGGAAAGATGGAGGAATGAGCGTTGATAAAGAAACAGAAAAGATTCTGATGCAAAGTATGGGAATGATTCCTATGCAGACATTAAACGGGATTCAATTATTTTATACAGGTTTAATATCTGACCATAACCAGTTAATGGTTACAGAGGGAAAGATTCGAAGGATGCGTGAACGTATGTTTAACGTATCATCGAAGATTTATACAGATCAAACCAATCCATTCCCAGAAGTAGATTTAAAGCTGCTTAAAGAAAAGATAGTACACAAAATTAAGGTTTTATTTGGAAGGATTACCAAGATAAATGTCTCGCAAATAGATATTGAAGAACCATTAGAATCCTATGGTATTGATTCTGTTATGATAAGCATGCTTGATCAAAAATTAGAGGATATATTTTCCGGACTTTCAAAAACACTGTTTTTTGAATATCAGACATTAGAAGCACTATCTGAATATTTTATATCAGACCATAAGCATGAATGTGTTAAATGGACAGGGCTTGGAGGAGAAACATTTAATCTGTCCAGAAAATCTACAGAAAAAAAATATGATGTAAGTGAATTCCCAGTACTTGTGCCATTAAAAGCAGGTAAGAAAATTGGCCGCAATTTTACAGCAACAGCATCATATGGGAAAAGGGAGCCAATTGCTATAATCGCTATAAGCGGATGTTTTCCCCAGGCGAAAACGCTGAATGAATATTGGGAAAATTTAAAAGCAGGCAAAGATTGCATAACAGAAATACCAAAAGAGCGCTGGTCACTGGATGGATTTTATCATTCAGACCAGAAAGAAGCTACAGAAAAGTGGAAGAGCTATAGTAAATGGGGTGGTTTTATAGAAGAATTTTCTGAATTTGATCCACTCTTTTTCAATATGTCTCCAAGGGAATCTATGAATATAGACCCTCAGGAAAGGTTGTTTATAAAGTCCTGTTGGGAGGTTCTGGAGGATGCGGGCTACACCCGGGATCAACTAACTAAGCAGTTTAATAACAGAGTAGGAGTTTTCGCAGGAATCACTAAAACAGGGTTTGATTTGTACGGCCCTGATTTATGGAAACAGGGGGAGGATGTGTATCCTCGCACATCATTCAGCTCATTAGCAAATAGGGTTTCATATCTATTAAATTTGCATGGTCCGAGCATGCCTGTTGATACTATGTGTTCAGCATCATTAACAGCAATCCATGAGGCATGTGAACATCTTCACATGGGAGAGTGTGAGATGGCGATAGCAGGGGGCGTTAACCTTTATCTTCATCCATCAAGTTATTTTTTGTTATGTTCACAACAAATGTTATCAACAGACGGTAAATGCAAGAGTTTTGGGCTTGGGGGTAACGGGTTTGTGCCAGGAGAAGGAGTGGGGACCGTTTTGCTGAAGTGCCTAACCCAGGCACAAAAGGATAAGGATAATATATATGCAGTAATTCGCGGGAGTGGTATCAACCATGGCGGGAAGACAAATGGTTATACAGTTCCTAATCCAAAAGCACAGACAGAATTAATCAGGACGACAATAGAAAAGGCAGGAGTTGATGCGAGGTCAATCAGTTATATAGAGGCCCATGGCACAGGGACATCACTTGGTGATCCCATTGAAATTACCGGGTTAACAAAAGCCTTTGAACAGGATACCACAGATAAGCAGTTTTGTACTATAGGATCTGTAAAGTCAAATATAGGCCATTGTGAGAGTGCAGCTGGGATTGCAGGTGTCGCAAAAGTAGTACTGCAATTAAAGAATCAGAAGTTAGTTCCGTCACTGCATTCAAAAACTCTGAATCCAAATATTGATTTTAGTAAAACACCATTTGTAGTTCAGCAGGAACTCACTGAATGGAAACGACCTGTTATTAATGGTCATGAAGTAGCGCGGTGTGCAGGGATATCATCTTTTGGAGCTGGCGGATCAAATGCTCATCTTGTGATAGAGGAATATATATCAAAAAAAGAATCTTCTTCTCAGATTGTAATTTCGGATAATAACCCTGCAATAATTGTACTTTCAACAAAGAATGAAGAAAGTTTGAAAGCCCAGGCGAAGCAATTGCTGGAAGCCATTGCAAATAGAGAATTTCCTGACGCAAGTTTACCTGATATAGCGTATACACTTCAGGTTGGAAGAGAGGCCATGGGAGAGCGTCTTGCATTAAGTGTAGTAAGTATAAAAGAACTTGAAGAAAAGTTAAATGGATTTCTGGAAAATCGTGATGATATTGAGGGTCTATATCGTGGTCAGGTTAAGAGCAATAAAGATGCATTGTCTGTTTTTGCAGCTGATGAAGATATGGGTAATATAATAGATGTCTGGATAGCAAAAAGAAAATATCCAAAACTACTAAACCTGTGGGTTAAAGGACTTATTTTTGATTGGAAGAAACTGTATGGTGATGAAGTACCTAACCGTATTAGTTTGCCCACTTATCCATTTGCTCGCGAGAGATATTGGATCCCTGAGAATACAACAAGTACAGATAATATGGTCGGTACAGGTGTTGCTTCATTTCTCCACCCCTTATTGCACCAAAACACATCGAATCTGTCTGAACAAAAGTTTAGTTCAACATTTACCGGAGAAGAATTTTTCCTTTCCGGTCATGTAGTAAAGGGGCAACGAATATTGCCTGGGGTAGCATATCTTGAGTTGGCACGTACAGCAGTTGAGTATGCAACAGAAACATTGAGAGAAGGCGATACTTGTATTTTGCTCAAAAACGTAGTTTGGCTTCACCCTATTGCAGTGGGAGACGAAAAAGTTCAAGTACATATTAGATTACTTCCTGAAGACAATGGTGAGATAGCCTATGAAATCTACTGCAACTCCGGAGAAGGTGACGTTACAGTTTATAACCAGGGAAAAGCCCTGTTGTGTGCACCTACGAATATTGCCAAATTAGATATTAAAAAAATACAGAAAGAGTGTAATCAAAGAATTTTATCTTCTACTCAATGTTATGAAGCATTTAAAGCGATAGGGCTGGAATATGGCCCAGGCCATAAAGGAATAAAAAATATATATGTTGGAGAGAATCAGGTAATTTCAGAGCTTACTCTACCATCAATAGTTTCAGATACTAAAGATCAATATGTTCTGCATCCAGGCATGCTTGATTCTGCACTTCAGTCATCAATAGGATTTATACTGGGTTCTGTTGATAAAGAGAATGCCGCTCAAGTCAAACCTGCGCTTCCATTTGCTTTACAGGAACTTGAAATATTAAGCAATTGTACCACCAACATGTGGGCATGGATTAGATACAGCAATGGAAGTAAATCGGACGATAAGATTCAAAAAATCGATATAGATTTGTGTGATGAGAATGGAAAAATTTGCGCGCAACTGAAAGGATTTTCATCAAGAATATTGGAAGGTGAAGTTGAATTGTCAGAATCATCAACAGCTATGGGAACATTGATTTTAGAGTCAAAGTGGAAAGAGCAGGAAGTTTCAATAGATATTGAAGCAGTTGAGTATTCAGAGCACCTTGTACTCTGTATCCCGAAAGATATTGCACTTGAAAACATTGAAAAAGACATGAAAGATGTTAACCTGCTTGTTATGCACTCAAAAGAAAAAGGTATTACTGATAGATTTAAAGAATACTCACTTCAGATATTTGAGGAGATACAAAGAATCATCAAAGAAAAACCAAGTGGAAGAGTATTTATTCAGGTTGTGATTTCTAACGAAAATGAAGAAAAACTTTTTTGTGGGCTATCGGGGCTTTTAAAGACAGCGGAACTTGAAAATCCAAAGATCACAGGACAGATCATTGAGCTTGATAACCCTGAAGAAATAGTGAAAATATTGATAGAGAATCTTCGAACTCCATATGACAGGTACATTAAATACGAAAATGGGAAGAGATATACATCAAGCTTTGTTGAGGTTGAATATTCTGAAGAAGTAAACATTCCGTGGAAGGAAAAAGGAATATACCTAATCACAGGAGGTTTAGGGGGGCTTGGGCAAATATTTGCAAAAGAAATACTTGCGAAAGTAAAAAATACTACATTGATTCTAACCGGTCGATCAGAGTTAAATGAAGATAAGCGAGCCCAATTAAAGACATTGGAGTCATTGGGAGCAAGGATTGACTACAGACAGGTTGATGTAACGAATAAAGGATCTGTAAATGATTTAATGCAAAGCATACAGGAAGAGTTTGGAAAGCTTAATGGTATCATACATAGTGCAGGAATAATTCGAGATAACTTCATTCTGAAAAAAAACAGAGAAGAGTTCAAGGAGGTATTGGCACCGAAAGTAAAAGGTCTTGTAAATCTTGATGAGGCAAGCAAAAATATGCCCCTGGATTTCTTTGTTTTATTTTCTTCGGTAGCTGGAAGTATGGGTAACATGGGCCAAGCCGATTATGCTTGCGGTAATGCCTTCATGGACGCTTATGCCGAATATCGGAACACTCTCTTATCATCAAATGTTCGACATGGAAAAACACTATCGATCAATTGGCCTTTGTGGAAAAATGGAGGAATGAGCGTTGATAAAGCAACAGAAAATATGATGCAAAGTATGGGGATTATACCCATGCATACTAAGAGTGGCATCAATGCTTTGTATCATAGTTTTTCATCAGGTAGAGAGCATGTTGTTGTAATGGAAGGAAATGTCGATCTTATAAAGGAAAAGCAGCTTTTGATAAGAAAAGCAAAACCAATGAGTATTACTACATCATCTAAAATTAAACTCTCTGAAAAAGCCAGCATATCAGGTAATTCTTTTCAAGAACATGTTGTAGATTTTATAAAAAATATATTATCAGATGCAATAAAGTTATCACCTGAAAGGATTCAATTAGAAACACCTTTTGAAAAATACGGGGTTGATTCTATTATACAATTAAATATTATAAGAGAGTTGGAGAAGGTAACAGGAGAGGTTTCTAAAACACTTTTATTTGAATATAGCACTGTTCAGGAATTGGCAGATTATCTTGTAAAAAATTATTCAGAAAAGTTTTTGGAATTTAGTGAAGTCGAAAAAGATGAAGTTGATAATTCAAAGGGTTCTATTTCTGTTAACAATACAGGTTTTCAGAAAAAAAATCGTTTTCAAAGGTTAAATCATTCAAACCAGATAACAAAAGGTAGTGAAACAGAAGATATTGCAATAATAGGAATTAGTGGGCGTTACCCCCTATCAAATACAATGGAAGAATTCTGGGCAAATTTAAAAGCCGGAAACAATTGTATTACTGAAGTCTCCAGCAATCGGTGGAATACTTTATTACCTGGAAATGTATCTGAACTTGAATATCAATATCCGGATAAAAAGTATTATGGTGGTTTTTTAGATAATATTAATCGATTTGATCATAGTTTATTTGAAATAAGTCAGGATCATGTAATGGAATTATCGCCGGAACTTCGTTTGTTTCTGGAGACTGCGTGGGAAACATTTGAGGATGCAGGATATAACAGGCTTGCAGTTCAGGATATACAAGCCAGATATCAGATGGGTGTTGGAGTATTTGTGGGTACTATGTACAGTCAGTATTTATGGAATATGCCTTCATTACAACAGGCAAAACTGAATTCTAATATGACTGACTGGCAGATCGCTAATCGAACATCCCACTTTTTTAATCTTACTGGCCCAAGTATAATGGTCAACTCAGCTTGTTCAAGTTCGTTAACAGCAATTCATCAAGCATGCGAAAGTATTAAACTGAAAACATGTTCAATGTGCATTGCAGGAGGAATTAATTTGACTTTAGATCCTTCTAAATATGATACATTGCAGCATTCGAATATTTTAGGAAGTGGCAATAAAAGCAAAAGTTTTGGAACCGGAGATGGATATATTCCTGGAGAGGGGGTTGGTGCAGTGTTATTAAAACCTCTTTCTATGGCTATTAAGGATCATGATCGAATTTATGCAGTGATTAAAAGTAGTTTTGTCAACCATAGTGGCGGACGTCAGATGTATTCAGCACCAGATCCGAAACAACAGGCACAACTAATTGTAAACTCAATTAAACGATCAGGAATAGATCCTGAAACAATAGGATATATAGAATCAGCAGCTAATGGTTCTCCGCTTGGAGATCCGATTGAGATTATTGCTATTACTAATGCATTTGAGCAATATACTGATAAAAAACAATATTGTGCGATGGGTTCTGTAAAATCCAATTTGGGACATTTGGAAGCAGCTTCCGGAATATCTCAACTCAGTAAAGTACTCATGCAATTAAAACATCAGACTCTTGTGCCAACGATTAATGCTAATCCACAAAATCCAAGTATGACTTTAAAGAATTCTGCATTTTATCTTCAAGAAGAAACTGAATCATGGAATCAAATTAAAGATCAAACAGGAAAAGATTTACCACGCAGAAGTATGATTAATTCATTTGGTGCAGGTGGATCATATTCTAATATAATTATTGAAGAATTCGAAAGTAAAACTATTCAAGAGAAGTCAGAGCTCTCATTTGAAGAGTATCTTATTGTTTTTTCGGCTAAAACTGAATGGAGTCTGATGAAGTATCTTGATAAAATCAGAGAGTTCATAGAAAAGAATTCAAATATTGAGATAGCTGATATAGCCGGGACATTGCATAAAATCAACCATAATCTGGATCAAAGAGTAGCTATTGTTGCAACATCCATAAATGAGTTACTCAAAAAAATAAATCATATATTAGAAACAAGAGAAAGTTTAACGGAATCTATCTATATATCTTCTGATCAAAGGTCGTATTTAACTTCCCTATCTTCATCAACTATTGATAAAGCATTGGAGAAAAGGAATTTACAACAATTGGCTGAGCATTGGATAGCTGGTGGCACAATTAATTTCAATCAACTCTATAAAGATTCAAGGAATCAGTGGATTACTTTGCCTAAGTATTGCTTTGATCATAACATTGAGTTTGATTTTAAAGAGATTGAGCCTATTGAAAATAATATAGTGGAGTTAAATGACGAATTTTATCAAAAACTTTTATTTGGAATATCAAATGGTGAATTATCTGAAGATGAATTTGAAGAAATACTAAAAATATCAGGAAGAGTGAATTAAAATGAATGATAAAATTAAAGATTTGTATAAACTGATAAGAGAGCAGAAAGTAAGTAATGAAGATGCTATCAAACAAATTAAGTCTGCAATACATATTGATGATGAAATCACACCTTCATTGGATTTATGGAATGCAAACCCGACTGTATCTGAGATATACATATATGACGAACCTTATCTTCGTGATCACACTGTTTATGATGAGCAGGTTCTTTTAGGAGTAACTCATGGAAGCCTGGCGATCAATACATTTTTTAGCCTGTTTCCTGAAGAAAGCAGTGTTCATCTTCATAAGTTAACTTTTTTTAAACCCGTTGAAGTAAAAAAAGACCAACAAGTAGAAGTTATTGTTGATTCAATAGGAAAAGGTTCAGGAACTGATTTTCAGGTTCTTTATCGTTATGCGCCATCAGAGACATGGAATTTGACTGCTAACGGGAGTTTACAAAAAACTGTATTAGAAAACCAGGAAACAGATGTAGAGAATCTGAAAGAGAGCTTAACAGAGTTCAATGATATCAATAAGATTTATACAAAAAATTCAGTGGTTGGATTGGGAGAAAGCTTCAAAACAATCACTCAGATTTTTACAGGAAATGATCAGGTTCTTGCGCGGGTTAAATTAAGTAAAACTTCACTGGAAGAAAATCATAGGTATGCTTTACATCCTCTTATTATTAATAGTGCTTTTCTTTCTTTATCTCCACTGCTGATTTTTATGGGACTTGAAGAAGGTTTCTTACCATTTGGAATAAAAAATGTCTTTTTTAAAAAACATAGTGCAGATGGAATAGAACAGTGCTGGTTGCTTACTAAATTAGTAAAAAAATCAGGAGAGATGATTCTCTTTGATGTTGATGTGATTAATGATGAATCAAAAGTTATAGCCAATTTTACAGGTTGTTCTATTAAACGGCTTCGCCCTGTGAATCAGGGTGTTGCAAATGATAGTAAAACCTCTGCTTTAACAGAGCTAAAGCCCCAACTTATGGAAAAGAATAATCCAATCAGAAATGCAACCAATTTAAGTGGCAAAATTCAAAAATACTTAATCAAAAAATTAGGTAAAATTGTATCTGATAGTTCAAAGTTATCTGACTTAAGTGTCAATCTAATGGACCTCGGAGTGGAATCAACTCAATTTGTTGCAATGGCTACTGAGATTGAAAAAGAAACAAAGATAGAATTGTACCCAACATTATTTTTTGAATACCCAAGCATTAAAGAGTTAATCGGGTATTTTGACCAGGAACACCAGGATTCATTTATTCAACTATTTGGAGTTTCAAAAAAAACCAAGGTTTCTGATGCCGTAAACAAAACTGTAGGGATCACTTCACTTAAACCAGCACAGAATAATTCCAGAGTTTCTGATACAGGTTTGAAAAAAGTTGAACGGATACAAAAGGTTGCATCAAAACCGTCCCATTCAAATGATATAGCTGTGATAGGTTTGAATGGTAATTTTGCAGAAGCTTCTAATGTAAACCAGTTCTGGAACAATTTACGTGATAAGAAAAATTTAATGAAGGAAATCCCCATAGATCATTGGGATTATCGCCCATGGTATAATGAAAATCCAAACACAACTAATATGACCTACTGCAAATGGGGAAGCTTTATTGATGATGTGGATAAATTTGATGCATCTTTTTTTAACATATCCCCTCGGGAAGCAGAGTGGATGGATCCCCAATTACGATTACTACTGCAAAGTATTTATGCCACAGGGGAAGATGCTGGTTGTATTAATCAGTTGAGAGGAACGAACACAGGGGTGTTTATTGGGGTTTGTTTCCATGATTATGGTGATAAAATTGCTGAGATGAATATTCCTGTTGATCCATATTCGGGAAGTGGAAATGCATCAACAGTAATTGCAAATAGGGTTTCATTTCTATTTGATTTTACCGGCCCCAGTATTGCAGTAGATACAGCCTGTTCTTCCTCATTAGTTGCATTACATAATGCTTGTCAGGCCATACGAAATAATGAATGCGATATGGCATTTGCAGGGGGGGCAAATTTGCTCCTGTCGTCCCTTCATTATCGATATTTTTGCAGTATTGGTGCATTATCTCCCACTGGTCGCTGTCATACTTTTGATAAAGATGCAGATGGTTATACTCCGGGAGAATGTATTGCAAGTGTTTTATTGAAACCACTTGATCACGCAAAAAGGGATGGTGATCAAATATATGCAATCATCAAAGGTTCAGCTGCTTTACACGGAGGATACACCCCTTCCTTTACAGCTCCAAGTGTTGCCGGGGAAGAAAATGTTATTTTAAAAGCATGGGAAAACGCAGGAATTGATCCTGAAACCATTAGCTATATAGAAGCACACGGTACAGGTACAAAGTTGGGAGACCCAATTGAGGTTAACAGTTTAAAAAAAGCATTTAAGCATTTTACCAAAAAAGAACATTTTTGCGCAATAGGTTCTGCTAAAGCTAATATCGGGCATACTGAAGGTGCAGCCGGAATTGCAGGTTTATTGAAAGTTATCCTCCAGATGAAGCATCAGCAAATTCCGGCATTACCATTTTTTAAAAAATTGAATCCGTATATTCAGCTGGATAAATCACCATTATATATAAACACGGAGAATGGAGAGTGGCAAAGTCCTGAAGGTGTCCCAAGGCGTGCAGGTGTTAGTTCCTTCGGATTTTCAGGTGCCTATGCCCATGTTGTAGTAGAAGAATATATATCAGAAAATACTACTCGAGATCAGATTTTTCTTACGAATGAAAATCCGGCATTAATTGTACTATCTGCAAAGAATGAGGATCGTTTAAAAGAACAGGCTAAGCAATTGCAGGAAGCAATTATTGAGAGAGAATTTCCTGATGCAAGTCTGTCTGATATAGCGTATACGCTTCAGATTGGACGAGAGGCCATGGAAGAGCGTCTTGCAATGATTGTGGTAAACATAGAAGAACTTGAAGAAAAGTTAAATAGATTTCTGGATGGAAATGATGATGATATATATCGTGGTCAGCTTAAGCACAATGAAGATGCCATAACTGTTTTTGATGCTGATGAAGAATTACAGGAAGCAATTGAGAAGTGGATTATAAGAAAAAAATATACAAAACTATTAAGTTTATGGGTTAAAGGCCTTCTTTTTGATTGGAATAAACTATATGGTGATGTAAAACCCATTCGCATTAGTTTGCCCACTTATCCATTTGCTCTCGAAAGATATTGGATACCTGAGAATACAACCAGTGCAGGTAATAAAGCAGGTACAGGTATTGCGTCATTTCTCCATCCATTGTTGCATCAAAATACATCGAATTTTGAGAAACAGCGATACAGTTCAACATTTACCGGAGAAGAATTTTTTCTAAAAGATCATGTCGTAAAGGGACAGCGAATATTGCCAGGGGTCGCATATCTTGAGATGGCACAGGCAGCAGTTAAGCAAACAACAGGAACATTGAATGAAGGCGAGACTGGCGTTTTGCTCAAAAACGTTGTGTGGATTCGTCCTATTGTAGTGGGAGACGAAAAAGTTCAAGTACACATCGGATTGTTTCCTGAAGACAATGGAGAGATAGCTTATGAAATCTATTGCGATTCAGGAGAAGGCGATGTCAAAGTATACAGTCAGGGAAATGCTCTGTTGTGTATACCTGCTGAAACTACCATAGATATTAAAACAATACAGGAAGAGTGTAATCAAAGTGTTTTTACTTCTACTAAATGCTATGAAGCATTTAAATCGATGGGATTAGAATACGGTCCTGGTCATCAAGGGATAGAAAATGTATATGTGGGAGAGAATCAGGTACTTTCAAAGCTTGTTCTGCCATCCACAGTTTTGGACACCAAAGATCAATACGTCCTTCATCCAGGTATCTTTGATTCAGCACTTCAATCAGCAATTGGATTTATGTTGGGTTCTGTTGATACAGAGAATACACCGCAAGACAAGCCTGCACTTCCATTTGCCTTGCAGGAGATTGAAATACTAAGTAATTGTACAGCCAACATGTGGGCATGGGTGAGAGACAGCACTGGAAGTAAACCAGAACACAATATTCAGAAACTCGATATAGATTTGTGTGATGAAAATGGAATTGTTTGCGTACGAATGAAAGGTTTTTCATCAAGAGTACTTGTAGGTGAAGTTGAGTTTCCAGAATCGTCATCAACTGTTGGAACATTGATGATAGAGCCACAATGGAAAGAGCAGGAAATTTCAATGGATATAGAAGTTGTTGAGTGTACAGAGCATCTTGTACTACTCTCTGATCCGGAATATTTTGCACTTGAAAGTTTTGAAAAGGATATGAAAGACGTTAACATTATTGTTATGTGTTCAAAAGAAAAAAGTATTCCTGAAAGATTTGAAGAGTATGCATTTCAAACATTTGAGAAAATACAAAGAATCATCAAAGAAAAACCGAGTGGAAGAGTATTTATTCAGGTTGTTATTTCTCCCGGAATTGAAGAAAAACTTTTCTGCGGACTATCAGGGCTCTTAAAAACAACAGAACTGGAAAATCCAAAGATAACAGGACAGATCATTGAGCTCGATAATTCGAAAGATATAGTAAAAATATTGCAGGAAAACATTCGTACTCCCTATGAAAGGCACATTAAATACGAAAATGGGATGAGATACACAGCAAGTTTTGTGGAGGTTGAATCATCTGAAGAAGTAAAAATTCCGTGGAAGGATAAAGGAATCTATTTAATCACGGGAGGAGCAGGCGGTCTAGGTAATATATTTGCGAAAGAAATACTTACGAAAGTAAAAAATACTACATTGATTCTCACTGGACGATCAAAATTAGGTGAGGATGTAATAGACCGGTTAAAAGAGGAGTTATTGGGTGCAAGGATTGACTACAGACAGGTTGATGTAACGAATGCGCAATCTGTAATTGATCTAAAGCAAAGTATACAGGAAGAGTATGGAGAGCTTAATGGCATAATACATAGTGCTGGAGTGGTTCGAGATAACTTCATTCTGAAAAAAACAAGAGAAGAGTTCGAGGAAGTATTAGCACCGAAAGTAACAGGGCTTGTAAATCTTGATGAAGCATGCAAAAACATGCCCCTTGATTTCTTTATTTTATTTTCTTCTGTAGTCGGAAGTATGGGTAACATAGGTCAGGCTGATTATGCCTGCGCCAACGCCTTCATGGATGCTTATGCCAGATATCGTAATTTACTCGTATCATCAAATGTTCGACATGGAAAAACTCTATCGATCAATTGGCCTTTGTGGAAAAATGGAGGAATGAGTGTTGATAAAGAAACAGAACAGAAAATAATGCAAAGCACGGGGATAATACCCATGTATACTGCAAGCGGCATAAATGCTTTATATCAAAGTTTTTCATCTGGCAGAGATCAGGTTGTTATTTTGGAAGGAAATGTTGATCTGATAAAGGAAAAGCAACTTTTGATAAGCACAGCAAAACCTATGCATGCTGTTACAGCATCCAATATTGAAATCACTGAAAAAATCAGTGTATCTGATAATTCTTTACAAGAAGAAGTGGTAGAATTTATAAAAAAAATAATATCAGAAGTAATAAAGATATCACCTGAAAAGATTCAATTAGAAACACCTTTTGAAAAATACGGGATTGATTCGATTTCGCAATTAAATCTGATACAAGAGTTGGAGAAGGTAACAGGAGAGGTTTCTAAATCACTACTATTTGAATATAGCACTGTTCAGGAATTGGCAGATTATCTTATAAAATATTATTCAGAAAAGTTTTCGAAATTTAGAAAAGTAGAAAAAGGTGAAGCTCAAAATTCAAAAAAAAATATTCTTATAAACAGTACAGGTTCTAAACATTCACATTTCCAGAAAAAAAATCGTTTTCAGAGATTAAATGAATCAAACCAGTTATCAATAGATAGTGAAACAGATGATATTGCAATAATTGGAATTAGTGGTCGTTACCCCTTATCAAATACAATGGAAGAATTCTGGGCAAATTTAAAAGCAGGGAGCAATTGTATTACTGAAGTCTCCAGCAATCGGTGGAATACATTATTATCTGGAAAAACATCTGGATTGGAATATCAGTATCCGGAAAAAAAGTATTACGGTGGCTTTTTAGATAATATTAATCGATTTGATCATAGTTTATTTGAAATTAGCCAGGACCAGGTTATGGACTTATCGCCGGAACTCCGTTTGTTTCTGGAGACTGTTTGGGAAACTTTTGAGGATGCCGGATATGCAAGACTTGCAATTCAGGATATACAAGCCAGATATGAGATGGGTGTTGGGGTATTTGTGGGTACTATGTACAGCCAGTATTCATGGAATATGCCTTCATTAGAAATGGCAGGACTACATTCCAATGGGAGTGACTGGCAGATTGCTAATCGAACATCCCATTTTTTTAATCTTACAGGTCCAAGTATTGCGGTAAATTCAGCCTGTTCCAGTTCTTTAACCGCAATTCATCTGGCGTGCGAAAGCCTTAAGCAGAAAACGTGTTCAATGTGTATTGCAGGAGGAATTAATTTGACATTAGATCCTTCAAAATATGACGCATTGGGGCATTTAAATTTTTTAGGAAGTGGCAATAAAAGTAAAAGTTTTGGTACTGGAGATGGATATATTCCTGGAGAGGGAGTCGGTGCAGTATTATTAAAACCTCTCTCTATGGCTATTAAGGATCATGATCGAATTTACGCTGTCATTAAAAGTAGTTTTATAAACCATAGCGGTGGACGGCAGATGTATGCAGCTCCTGATCCGAAACAACAGACACAACTAATTATAAACTCAATTAAACGATCGGGTATAGATCCTGAAACGATCGGGTATGTTGAATCAGCAGCCAATGGTTCACCACTTGGAGATCCGATTGAGATTATTGCTCTTAATAATGCATTCGAGCAATATTCTGATAAAAAACAATATTGTGCCATTGGTTCAGTGAAATCCAACTTGGGACACTTGGAAGCAGTTTCCGGAATATCTCAACTCAGTAAAGTACTTATGCAATTAAAACATCAGACTCTTGTGCCAACGATAAATGCGAGTCCCAGAAATCCAGGAATAAATATTGACAATACTGCATTTTATTTTCAGGAAAAAACCGAGACATGGAATCAGATTAAGGATCCACTATCAGGAAGCGCTCTACCCAGGCGAAGTATGGTCAATTCATTTGGCGCGGGAGGAGCGTATGGAAATCTCATTATTGAAGAATATGCAGGTGAAGTTGTAATACAGGAATCAAGTATATCTTTTTCACAGGAATTTCTCATTGTTTTTTCAGCAAAAACAGAATGGAGCCTGATGAAGTATATTGATAAAATCCGAGTATTCATAGAAAAGAATTCAAACCTGAAGATAGCTGATATAACAGCAGCTTTGCATAAAACCAACCATAATCTTGATCAAAGAGTGGCTATTGTAGCATCATCCATAAGTGAATTGTTAGAAAAAATAAATTCTTTTCATGAACGAAGTACTTTCATAGATTCCGATATTTACATCTCTTTTAATCAAGAAACCAATACGAATATTATATCTTCATCATCCATTAATCAAGCTCTGGAAAATAAGAATTTACGGAAACTGGCAGAGTATTGGGTAGCTGATGGAACAATTGATTTCACTCATTTATATAAAGATTTAAGAACTCAATGGATTACTTTACCTAAATATTGCTTTGATCATAACATTGAATTTGATTTTAACCTCAATGAAGAATTTGAAAATAATAGGGTAATGAAATTTGATGATGATTTTTTTAGAGACCTTTATGAAAGAGTATTAAAAGATGAATTATCTGAAGAGCAAGTTAAAAATATAATTATGGCGTCAGAATAGTGGGGGAGGAAAAAATGGATAATCAATATAAATTACTTTATAAAAAAATAAATTCAGAAGATACAGTAACAAAATTATATAAACAAATAAATGAAGAGAAAATAAATTCAGATGATGCTGTAACTCAACTATATAAACAAATAAAAGAAAAAATAATAAGTCCGGATGATGCAGTAAAACAATTTAAATTACTTGCGATACAGAATGAAGATGAAATTATTCATTCATTAAGTTTGTGGAATGGAAATCCGGCTGTGCCCGAGATATACATATATGATGAACCTTACCTCCATGATCACACTGTTTATGATGAACAGGTTGTTGTAGGAGTAACTCATGCAAGTTTAGCCATAAATGCTTTTTTCAATATATTCCCTGCAGAAAGCAGTGTTCATCTTCACAAATTAACTTTTTTTAAGCCAATTGAAGTAAAAAAAGATCAACAAGTAGAAGTTATTGTTGATTCAATTGAAAAAGGTTCGGGAACGGATTTTCAGGTTCTTTATCGTCATGCTATATCAGAGACATGGAATCTGACTGCTACCGGGAGTTTACAAAAAACTATATTAGATCACCAGGAAATTGATGTAGAGAATATTAAAGAGAGCTTAACAGAATTTAACGATATCAATCAAATTTATACAAGAAATTCAGTGGTTGGAATGGGACCAAGCTTCAGAACAATCTCTCAACTTTATACAGGTAAAGATCAGGTACTTGCGCGAGTTGCTTTAAGTAAAACTTCACTGGAAGAAAACCATAAGTATGTTTTGCATCCTCTTATTATTAATAGTGCTTTTCTTTCTTTATCTCCTTTATTGATTCATATGGGGAACAATGAAGGTTTTTTACCATTTGGAATCAAAAATATCTTTTTTAAAAAAAATATTGCCGATGGAATAGAACTGTGCTGGTTGCTTGTTAAATTGGTAAAAAATTCTGGAGAGTTGATTATTTTTGATGCTGACGTGATTAATGATGAGTCACAAGTAATAGCCAATTTCACAGGCTGTTCTTTGAAACGATTTCGTTCTGTGAGTCAGGGGGTTGCTAATGGATATGAAACTTCTGTTTTAACAGAACAACAACCTCAACGCCTGGAATTTAACAATCAAATTGATATTGATTCAATTGAAAAAGTAGCAGATCTAAGCGAAAAAATTCAAAAATATTTAATCAATAAGCTTGGTAAAATTGTATCTGATCGTTCAAACTTATCCAATTTAAATGTTAATCTAATAGAACTCGGGGTAGAGTCAATTCAATTAGTTGAAATGGCTAATGATATCGAAAAAGAAACAAAGATAGAAATATATCCAACATTATTCTTTGAATACCCAAATATTAAAGAGCTTACCGAGTATTTTACAAAGGAACATCGTGATTCATTTATTCATCTATTTGGAATAATTTCAAAGAAGGCCAAAGTTTCCAATGCTGTAAATAAGACACTGGAGATAACTTCACTCAAAGAAGTACAAGAGAGTTCAAGACCCACAGATACTGGTTTGAAAAAAGTCAAACTATTGCAAAAGAGTAGTTCATTAAAACCGTCTAATTCAAATGATATTGCAGTGATCGGTATGGATGGTAATTTTGCAGAAGCTTCAAATTTAAAACAGTTCTGGAATAATTTATGTGATAAAAAAGATTTAATGAAAGAAATTCCCTTAGATCATTGGGATTATCGACCATGGTATAATGAAAATTCAAGCACAAATAATATGACCTACTGCAAATGGGGAAGTTTTATTGACGATGTGGATAAATTTGATGCAGCTTTTTTTAACATATCACCTCGGGAAGCAGAATGGATGGATCCCCAGTTGCGATTACTGCTGCAAAGCATTTATGCCACTGGGGAGGATGCGGGCTACATCAACCAATTAAGAAGTACAAACACTGGGGTGTTTGTTGGAGTTTGTTTTCAGGATTATGCCGGTAAGATTGCTGAGATGAATTTTCCTGTTGATCCATATACGGGAAGTGGCAACGCATCAACTGTAATTGCAAATCGGGTTTCATTTATATT
The DNA here is from genome assembly GCA_024226555.1 of Desulfobacterales bacterium. GTDB lineage: Bacteria > Desulfobacterota > Desulfobacteria > Desulfobacterales > JAAELO01 > JAAELO01. The sequence continues at coordinate 32,354 of JAAELO010000494.1, forward strand.
TGATTTTACCGGCCCCAGTATTGCAGTAGATACAGCCTGTTCTTCCTCATTGGTTGCTTTACATAATGCTTGTCAGGCTTTGCAAAATGAAGAATGTGATATGGCATTTGTAGGGGGAGTAAATTTGCTCCTGTCATCCGTTCATTATCGTTATTTTTCCAGTATTGGTGCGTTATCTCCCACAGGTCGCTGTCATACTTTTGATGAAGTTGCAGATGGCTATACTCCGGGAGAGTGTATTGCAAGTATTTTATTGAAACCGTTAGATCATGCAAAAAAGGATGGGGATCAAATATATGCAATCATCAAAGGCTCATCCGCTTTACATGGAGGGCACACTCCTTCCTTCACTGCGCCTAGTGTTGCTGGAGAAGAAAATGTAATTGTAAAAGCATGGGAAGCTGCTGGGATTCATCCTGAAACCATTGGTTATATAGAAGCACATGGTACAGGAACAAAATTGGGAGATCCAATTGAGATTAACAGTTTAAAAAACGCATTTAAGCGTTTTACCAAGAAAGAACAATTTTGCGCAATAGGTTCTGCTAAAGCAAATATTGGACATGCTGAAGGAGCCGCTGGAATTGTAGGGTTATTGAAAGTTATTCTCCAGATGAAGCATCAGCAAATTCCAGCATTACCATTTTTTAAAACATTGAATCCGTACATTCAACTGGATAAATCACCATTATATATAAACAGTGAGCATGAGGAGTGGAAAAGTCCAGAAGGTGTTCCAAGGCGCGCAGGTATAAGCTCCTTTGGATTTTCAGGTGCATATGCTCATGTTGTAGTTGAAGAATATATATCAGAAAATCCCGTGCAACATCAGATTCCTGTTACGAATGAAAATCCCGCATTAATTGTGCTTTCCGCAAAGAATGAAGACCGTTTAAAAAATCAGGCGAAACAATTGCTGGAAGCGATTACTGAGAGAGGTTTTTATGACAAAAATCTTACTGATATAGCGTACACACTTCAGGTTGAACGAGAGGCAATGGAAGAGCGTCTTGCAATGAGTGTGGTAAGCATTAAAGATCTTGAAGAAAAATTAAATGGATTTTTGGATGGAAGTGATGATGATATATATCGTGGTCAGATTAAACGAAATAAAGACATATTATCAGTTTTTACTGCTGATGAAGATATGGGTAAGATAATAGATGTCTGGATAATAAAAAGAAAATATACAAAGCTGTTAAATCTTTGGGTTAAAGGCCTTATTTTTGATTGGAATAAACTATATGGTGAAGCAAAACCCAGCCACATTAGTTTGCCCACTTATCCATTTGCTCGCAAGAGATATTGGATACCTGATAATACAACGAGTACAGGTGATATTGTTATTGCATCATATCTCCATCCATTGCTGCAACAAAACACATCTGATTTTTCTGAGCAGCGGTTTAGTTCGACGTTTACCGGCCAAGAGTTTTTTCTTGTGGATCATGTGGTTAGAGGGCAGCGAATTTTACCAGGAGTAGCTTATCTTGAAATGGCCTATGCAGCTGTAGAAAGAGCAACAGGAGCTTTGGAAGATAGCAATGTCAGAATTCGACTTAAAGATGTTGTTTGGATTAGACCTTTTGTTGTTGGAGACCAACCAGCGCAGTTACATATCGAACTTTCTCCAAATGAGAGCGGAGAAGTCATCTATGAAATCTATAGCAAATCGAAAGAAACAAATGCAGAGAAAATAGTGCACAGCCAGGGATTGGCACAGATAAACACAATTACCGAAGTGCCAACACTGGATATAGAGTCTTTAAAGGAAGAATGTAGTGATAATATCTTTTCATCTGATCAATGTTATAAAACCTTTAAAAACATTGATATTAACTATGGTGTTGCATTTCAGGGGGTTGAAAAAATATATACCGGATTAGGAAAAGTACTGGCAAAACTTCATTTGCCATCCTCTGTTTCTGATACTTTGAATCAATATACACTTCATCCGGCTATAATGGATTCTGCTATACAGGCTTCAATTGGTTTGATTCTAGGGATTGATAAAGAAAATTTCGAACCAGCTCTGGCATATGCCCTTAATAAGATTGAAATATTTTCCAAATGTACCTCCCAAATGTGGGTTTTTATAAAACCATCTGAAAATTTTGAAAAAGATGGTCTGGTTCAAAAAATTGATATTGAATTATGTGATGAATATGGCAATATCTGTGTTCAAATCAAGGATTTTTCATCAAGATTATTAAAAGATAATATTAGTAATCAGTCCGGTTTTATTTCTCAAAAAACAGCTAAACAAGTTGAGAATTTTATTTTAACACCTGTATGGGAACCGATTTCAGTAAAAAAAGAGTCCTTCCTTCCCCTTCCTACACAGAAGATTGTGATTGTGGGAGGAAGTAATCATGAAAAAGCTGTTGGTGAGCTTTATATTAATGCCCATAAACTTGATCTACAAAGAGATGTGAGTATTGCCGATATAACAGAAAAAATAAGTAGTTTTCATTCGATTGATCATATTGTTTGGATCACTCCTGAAATTCATTTTAAATTGACAGATGATAGATTGATTTCTGAACATAATAATGAAGCTTTAAAAATGTATAGAATGATCAAATCATTATTAAATCTTGGATATAAAGAAAAGGAACTGGGCTGGAGTATAATTACTGTTCAGACACAAAAGGTATGTAACAACGATATTGTAAATCCTCTTTATGCTGGTTTACACGGAATAGCAGGTTCAATGGCTAAAGAATATCCAAACTGGAAAGTCAGGATTTGTGATATTGAAGAAAACTTTGACTTGCCTCTTGCAGATATTTTTACATTACCAGCCAATCCAGAGGGTAATGGATGGGGCTGGAGGAAAAATGAGTGGTATAAACAGCAGATGATTCCAATATCTCAACCCCCTGTGAAACATGAAATATACAGAGAAGGTGGGGTTTATGTTGTAGTTGGCGGTGCAGGTGGAATTGGAGAAGCATGGAGTGAATATATGATCCGTACATATAAGGCTCAGATTGTATGGATCGGCAGGCGAGAAAAAGATTCTGTTATTAATAAGAAAATGGAGAAATTATCTGCTTCAGGCCCTTCTCCTTTTTATATTTCCGCAGATGCAACAGATCATAAACAGTTACAGAGAGCAAAGGAAGAGATTAAATCTGAATTTACTGAAATTAATGGTGTTATTCATTCTGCCATGGTGTTGTCGGATAGTACTTTTGCAGAGATGAAGGAGGAGCAGTTTATAACTTCTTTATCATCAAAAGTTGATGTAAGTGTGAATATTACCAGTACTTTTCATAATGAACCCCTTGATTTTTTATTGTTCTTCTCTTCAATTAATTCATTTTTAAAAGAAAAAGGTTCCAGTGCTTATGCTGCAGGTTGTTCTTTTAATGATGCTTTTGCTTATCAGCTTTCATTAGAATTACCTTTTCCAGTGAAAAATGTAAACTGGGGGTACTGGAATAGAGATATCAGTGCAGACTCCAGTGATAATGAAAAGTACCAGGAGTTTCAAAACTGGATGGCTATGAAAGGTACCGGGTTCATAGAACCCAATGAAGGTATTGATATTATAAAAACTCTTTTATCCGGGGCGGTAAATCAGGTTGTTTATATGAAAACAACAAAGCCATCTGGGATGAAGGGTATCAATTTGGTTCATGATGAATTAATTACAATTTATCCTGAAAAGAGATCATCAAACATTAAAAGTATTCAAAATTATATTTTAAAGCAGGATACACAGCGCAAAACAGTTACTATAGATCCACAAATAAACGAATTGAACAGTTTTCTATGTCGATTTTTATGGTTACAGCTACAATCCATTGGATTATTTACTGAAAAAAGTTTAATTGCAGATACATTAAATACAGAAGGAAAGTTGAATTCTCTATATGATAGATGGTTTCAAGAAAGTATAGCAATTCTTACCAGGGAAAATTACCTTTCAAATAGTGATGATGATTTGACTATAATCAACAATAATCAAGTTGATATTGATACGTTATGGAAAGAGTGGGATGAGAAGAAAATATCATGGTTAGAAAATCCAGACATTCAAGCCAAGGTGGGACTTGTTGAAACAACAATACGGGCTTTACCTGAAATTCTTACAGCAAAAGTGCTGGCAACAGATATTTTGTTTCCAGATTCTTCAATGGAACTTGTGGAGGGAATTTATAAAAATAATCCTATCGCAGATTTTTTTAATGATGTGCTTTCTGATGCAGTAATAGGTTATATTAAGGAGCGATTAAAGCAAAACCCCTCTTCTGAAATTAAAATTCTTGAAATTGGTGCTGGAACAGGTGGTACCAGTGCTGTTGTTTTTTCAAAGTTAAAACCGTTTGAAAACTCCATGAAAGAATATTGTTATACAGATTTATCCAAAGCTTTCCTAATCCACGCAGAAAAAGAGTATGGTGCTGAGAATCCTTATATTACTGGTCAAATATTTAATGTGGAACAACCCGTTGATCAACAGAGTATTCAAACAGATGCATATGATATTGTTATAGCTGCAAATGTTTTACATGCCACTAAAAATATTCGCCAAACATTGAGAAATGCAAAAGCAGTATTAAAGAAAAACGGATTGATTCTATTAAATGAGATGAGTTGTAACAACATGTTTTTTCACCTGACCTTTGGACTTCTCAAAGGATGGTGGCTTTACGAGGATTCTTCCTTAAGAATTCCAGGATGCCCTGGCTTATATTCTGAAACATGGAAAAATGTAATGGAAACAGAAGGGTTTCAAAATGTTTTCTATCCTGCGCATCGAGATCATGGGATGGGGCAACAGATTATTATTGGGGAAAGTGATGGAATAGTAAGGCAGAAGAAACAGCAGCTAAAGTCAGTATCTGAACAAAAGATTGGAGAAGAAGCCATAAAAGTAAAGGGTAAACAGATTCAAAAATCTCAAAATAAAGGTGCTCAAAGTAGAAACACTGAAGAATTTGTGAATAAATTTATCACAAAAAAACTGGCTAAAACATTAAAAGTTCTTTCAAGTGATATTGATGGAGATCAACCCATTGCAGACTATGGGCTGGACTCTATCCTTGTGGCAACTTTTATAAATGAATTGAAAAAAGAGTTTGATGTTGATCTGAATACAACTGTTATTTTTGATTATTCAACAGTTGATAAACTCTCTGACTATATATTGAAAACATACGGGGATAAAATTGAAAGTCATATCTTAAAAAAGATATCAGAACGAAAGACTATTAAAAAAAGCATAGAAGTAACAGGTAAAAGTAAGCAAAAATCTCAAAGTAAAGGCACTCAAAGTAGAAATGTTGAAGAATGTTTAAAAAAAATTATCACAAAAAAACTTTCTGATGCTTTGAAAGTTCTTCCAGAAGATATTGATGGAGATCAACCCATTGCAGACTATGGGCTGGACTCTATTCTTGTGGTAACTTTCATAAAAGAATTAAAAAAAGCATTTGATGTTGATCTGAATACAACCATTATTTTTGATTATTCAACAATTGATAAACTCTCAGCCTATCTGTTGAAAACCCACGGAGAGAAAATTGAAAGTCATATCTTAAAAAACAAGACAGTTCAAAATAAAAAAAATACACCATTGTATGTACAGGAAGAAGAGGAAATAAATACTTCTGTTTTATCCATAAATGAAAATCGTTTTTTAAAAAAAATAAAGCCTTCTGTAAATAAAGATATAACAACTTCTATAGCAGTAACCGGTATATCCGGACAATTTCCAGGAGCTGAAGACATTGATGCATTTTGGCATAATCTGGTTAATGGTGTTGATGGTGTCCAGGAACTTCCTCCTGAATATTTAGATCAGAAAAAGTTTTATAACAAGAAAAAACATTCTGGAAAAACATATTGTAAGTGGGGTGGTATTTTAAAAGAAAAAAATTGTTTTGATCCTTTATTTTTTAACCTTTCACCTCGTGAAGCAGAATCGATGAACCCCCATCAGCGTCTGATTCTTCAGGAAAGCTGGGGAGCTCTGGAGGATGCCGGATATAATCCCGGAGATCTGTCTGGCTCTATGACAGGTATCTTTATTGGAGCAGAGCCTTCCGGATATATGCATGAAACATTTACCGGTTCTTCAGAAGCAATAGTTGCTTCCCGTTTATCATACTTCCTGGATTTAAGCGGACCAGCACTTGTTGTAAATACAGGTTGTTCATCTTCAGGGGTTGCCATACATCTGGCATGCGAAAGTTTACGAAATAATGAAACATCATTAGCTCTTGCTGGCGGTGTTTTTGCAACTTTAGATCATGCAATGCTTTCTATTCTTTCGGAAATTGAAATGTTATCCTATTCAGGCAGATGCAGAACATTTGACGAATCAGGTGATGGCACTGTTTTATCGGAAGGTGTTGGTGTTGTTGTATTAAAACGTTTGAATGATGCTATTTATGATGGCGACAATATATATGGAATAATTGAAGCATCAGGAACAAATCAGGATGGAGCCAGTAACGGCATTACAGCACCAAGCGGTATCGCTCAGGAACGCTTAATAACCGATGTCTATAAACGGTACTCCATAAACCCCGAAGATATAACATATGCTGAGGTGCATGGAACAGGAACAAAGCTTGGTGATCCTGTTGAAGCAAATTCATTGGTTCGGGCGTTTAAGCAGTTTACAGATAAAAATAACTTTTGTGCAGTGGGTAGTTCCAAATCCCACATTGGGCATACAGCAGCTGCTGCTGGAGTTACCGGTTTAATTAAAATACTGTTGTCTATCCGCCATCATAAAATTCCGGGGTTGATTCATTTTAATAAATTGAATCCACTTATTGAACTTGAGAATTCAGCCTTTTATATGAATACAGAGTTGTCTGAGTGGCGATCTGAAAATAGCAAACCCTTAAAAGCTGTTCTAAATTCATTTGGACATAGCGGAACTAATGTACACCTTGTTGTGCAAGAGTATATTCCACCCAAAGATAATTTATCAAATTCACATATTATAAATGAAAATCATGTTGTTGTTATTTCTGCAAAAAATGAGGAACGACTGAAAGCTTATGCTTCAAAATTTGTTCGTTTTCTTAAAAAGTTCCCGGAAACAGATATGAAAAAACTTACTTTTACCCTGCAGACAGGTCGAGAAGCAATGGCACGTAGACTGGCTGTTGTTTCAACAAATACAGTTGTATTATCTGAAAAGCTGGCTCGATATTGTAAGGGTGAGTCTAATATTGAAAATTTATATACAGGGAATTTTAAAACTGACAGAGGAAAAAATGATATTCTTGTTTCAGGTAGTGCTGGTGAACAGTTCATTAATAATGTTGTAGAAGAGGGAGAGTTTAACAAAGTAGCTCAACTCTGGGTTTCAGGTATAGAAATAGACTGGAATCTTTTTTATCCCTCAGAGGAACCCAGTCGTATTAGTCTGCCAACTTATCCTTTTGCAAAAGAAAGATACTGGAAACCAACCACAGCCACAGAAAATCCGACGCAAGAAGCTTGTGCTTCTGTATCAAAACTCCATCCATTGTTGCATCAAAACACATCTAATATTGAGGAACAACGATACAGTTCAACATTTACCGGAGAAGAATTTTTCCTTTCTGATCATGTAGTAAAGGGTCAAGGCGTTTTACCAGGAGTGGCATATTTAGAGATGGCTCGTGTTGCAATTGAGCATGCAACATTGAGAGAAGGAGATACTGGTATTTTACTCAAAGATGTTGTATGGATTCGCCCTATTACAGTAGGAGACGAAGAAGCTCAAGTACACATCGGATTGTTTCCTGAAGACAATGGCGAGATCGCTTTTAAAATCTACAGTGATTCAGGAGAAGATAATGTCATCACATACAGTCAGGGAAAAGCCGTATTATGTAATTCCGCAGGTACGACTACATTAGATATTAAAACTATTCAAAAAGAGTGTAATCGAACAATTTTATCTCCCGCTCAATGCTATGAAGCATTTAAATCGGCAGGAATAGAATACGGCCCTGGTCATCAGGGAATAGACAAAGTATATATAGGGGAAAATCAGGTTTTTTCAAAGCTTGTTCTACCATCCACGGTTTCGGATACCAAAGATCAATATGTTCTGCATCCGGGTATGCTTGACTCAGCACTTCAGTCATCAATAGGATTTATTATTGGTTCTCTTGATACAGATAATACAGCGCAAGGCAAGCCCGCACTTCCATTTACTCTGCAGGAGCTTGAAATACATAGTAATTGTACAGACAACATGTGGGCATGGTTAAGATACAGCACCGGGAGTAGTGCAGAAGACAGAATTCAAAAACTCGATATTGATTTGTGTGATGAGAGTGGAAATGTTTGCGTACGAATGAAAGGATTATCAGCAAGAGTACTGGAAGGGGATATCGAGACTGAGAGTCAGATTGAAGCGATTGAGAACCCTCCTCAACCAAAGGCTGATCTTGCTACACTGATACCAGTATGGGATTCAGTTTCTGTAGAAAAAGGAGAACAATTTCCTTCTCAAGCAGATCAGGTTTTGGTTATCGGTGATAATAATGAAAATACGATTTGGCAAATGTATCCCAAAGCTCAAGCCATAGAAATTGGTGGTTCAGATTCTGTAGCTAATATAGCTGAAAAACTAAATAATTGTGGTGTAGTTGATCATATAGTCTGGATTGCTCCGCATAACCCCCTGGAATCTTTAACAGATGAAGCTTTAATTGAAGAACAGAATTGTGGTGTTCTTTTGTTATTTCGAATGATTAAAGCTTTGCATAATCTTGGTTATGGAGCAAGGTCTTTAGGGTGGAGTGTTGTAACGATACAGGTACAATCTGTTTGTAAAAATGATGTTGTAAATCCTTCTCATTCAAGTATCCATGGGTTAATAGGTTCTATGGCTAAGGAATATCATAATTGGAAAATTCGGCTTGTTGATCTTGAAACAGATTGTGAGTGGCCTCTTGACGAGATTTTTAAAATGAAGACTGATCCTCTTGGAAATGCCAGAGCTTATCGGGGACATGAGTGGTATCGACAGCAATTGATTCCATTAAATTCTCCTATAACCAGTGATGTAACATCATATAAAAATGATGGTGTGTATGTAGTTATTGGAGGGGCTGGAGGTATTGGAGAAGTATGGAGTGAATATATGATCCGTTCTTATAATGCTCAAATCATTTGGATTGGCAGACGAGAAAAGGATACGGGTATTCAGGCAAAACTGAACAAGCTTGCAAATTTAGGTCCTGTACCTCTTTACATTTCAGCAGATGCTACTGATTTAAAATCCTTACAGAGGGCATATGAAAAAATTAAGCAATATTCTAAAATTAATGGAATAATACATTCAGCAATTGTTTTGTCCGATAAAAGTCTCGCAAATATGGAAGAAGAACAATTTAAATCATCACTTTCAGCAAAAGTTGACGTGAGTGTGCGTATGGCTCAGGTTTTTAAAAAGGAAAGTTTGGATTTTTTAATGTTTTTCTCTGCATTTCAATCATTTGCTAAATCTCCTGGACAAAGCAACTATGCAGCAGGTTGCATTTTTAAGGATACTTTTGCAAAGCAGCTTTCGAAGGAATTGCCATGTGCCGTAAAAATTATAAACTGGGGATATTGGGGCAGTGTTGGTATTGTTGCATCTAAAGATTATCAAGACCGCATGGAGATGGCAGGTTTTGGTTCTATAGAACCGTTTGAAGGTATGGAAGCTTTGGAAGAACTCCTTACAGGTCAGATGGACCAAACTGTTTTTATGAAAATTACTAAACCGAAGGTTATGGAAGAAATCGGTTCTGATGAGTTAATAACGATCGGTTCTGAAAATGGGTCCATAAATATCCAGAGTATATACAACAATATTCCAAAACACGACTTACAACTTAAACGTATTGAAGAAAGTATGTCACAAATAAAGACGATGAATGAGCTTCTTTGCCGGTTATTATGTGCTCAATTACAGTCGATAGGTTTATTCACTAAAAACAATTTGGGTATAACTGATCTTAAGACAACAATTAAACTACCGGATTTATATGACCGATGGCTTGAAGAAAGTATAAGGGTTCTGAAGCTGGAAAATTATATTACATGTAGTGAAAATTTATATTCCGTTATTGATAAACCAGCGGTTGATATAAGCACAATATGGAAAGAATGGGATGAGCAAAAGGAGATATGGCTGGAAAATCATGATATGCTTGCCAAGGTAAATTTAGTTGAGACAACGATCCGGGCTTTACCGGAGATTCTTACCGGTAAAGTACCAGCAACGGATATCATGTTTCCTGATTCGTCTATGAAGCTTGTTGAGGGTATTTATAAACAGAATCTGATTGCAGATTACTATAATGAAGTGCTTGCTGATACTGTAGTTACCTATATTCAGAAACGAATCGAATTGGATGAATCTGCCAAAATCAGAATACTTGAAATTGGAGCAGGTACAGGGGGAACGAGTGCTGTTGTTTTTTCAAAAATTAAACCATACAGTGAGCATATCGAAGAATATTGTTATACAGATCTTTCAAAAGCTTTTTTGATGCATGCGGAAGAAGAATTTGGTCACGACAATCCCTATTTGATTGGTAAAATCTTTAATGTTGAAAAAAACCTGGAAAGGCAGGGAATTAAAGCTGGTAATTATGATATAGTAATTGCTGCAAATGTTCTGCATGCCACTAAAAATATCCGTCAAACATTACGAAATGCTAAAGCTGCTTTAAAAAAGAATGGGTTTGTATTATTAAATGAAATAAGCAGTAATAATTTATTTGTACATTTAACTTTTGGTCTTCTTGAAGGGTGGTGGTTGTCTGAAGACCCTGCCTTACGAATCCAGGGTAGTCCGGGATTGTTGCCTGAAGCATGGAAGAATGTACTGGAAACAGAAGGTTTTGGGTCTATCTTTTTTCCTGAACAGGAATCCCATGGTTTTGGTCAGCAGATTGTTGTTGCCAAAAGTGATGGTGTGATAAGGCAAAAACAATTAAATAAACCAGCAATGGCGCCGATTAAGCAAAATGTCAAGGTGAAAACATTGAAGAAGTTGTCTTCAGAACAAAAATTACCCACAGCACAAGCTGGAAAAATAACAGACGAAGTACTATGGGATAAGAGCATTTTATATTTAAAAAAAATGATTGGTGAAACATTAAAAATACCAAGTCATAAAATAGATTCAACCGAATTGTTGGATAAATACGGAATAGATTCAATTTTAGCAGTTCAACTGACAAACAATTTGAGCACAGTTTTAGACAATGTAAACACAACTCTGTTTTTTGAATATCAAACAATTGATGCACTAACAGGATATTTTATAAAAACTCAAAAGGATTCATTAATTAAGCTTATTGATGAACAACAGTTAGTTGAAGAAGTTTCCACTAAAGAAAAAATTTACCCTAAACCAAGTCTTGTGACTCCTCAAAGAATATCTAGAAAATCCAGAGCTTCTAAGAAATTAAATGATTTAGAAAATACAAGATCAGAATCACCTTTTCCAAATGTTCAGGATGTCGCGATTATTGGTATGAGTGGTCGGTTTCCCATGTCCAAGGATTTAAATGAGTTCTGGAATAATATTGTTGATGGTAAGGATTGCATTACAGAAATTCCAATAGAGCGATGGGATTGGCGAGAATACTATGGAGATCCTTCAGAAGAAAATAACAAAACCCATGTTAAATGGGGAGGATTTATCACGGATGTTGATAAATTTGATCCGTTATTTTTTAGAATATCTCCAAAAGAAGCAAGGTCACTCGATCCACAATTAAGGTTAATGTTAATGTATGTTTGGAAAGCAATTGAAGATGCTGGCATAAGTCCAAAAAGACTGTCACATGACCGTACAGGAATTTTTATTACTGCTGCCAATAATGAATATGCAAATTTTGTATTATCAAATTCAGATAATAAAAATATTTCTGTTACAGGTTTGGTTTCATCAATGATTCCAAATCGTATTTCACATACTCTAAACTTACAAGGTCCCAGCGAATATTGTGACACTGCTTGTTCATCAACTTTTGTCGCTTTACATAGAGCTATTCAATCTATTAAGAACAATGAGTGTGAACAGGCGATTGTTGGTGCAGTAAACTTAATTCTTTCTCCAATGCCATTCACTGTACTTGAGTCGCAAGGATATCTAAGTCTGAAAGGTCAAGCTAAATCTTTTCAAGAAGATGCCGATGGGTTAGTACGATCTGAAGGAGTTGGTGCATTGATTATAAAACCATTGCAAAAAGCCATTGAGAATCAAGATAATATATATGCAGTTGTAAGAGGTACTGGAGTAGCCCATGGTGGAAGAGGGTTGTCTACGACTGCTCCTAATGCAAAAGGAATGAAAGCGGCCATGAAACAGGCCTATCAGTCTGCCAATATTGACCCTAGAACTATATCATTTATTGAAACTCATGGGATGGGGTCTCCTCTTACTGATGCCATAGAAATAAATGCATTAAAAACAGGGTTCCATGATATTGCAAATTCATTGTTTTCAATGAATCCACCAACAGAAAATCCATGCTATATCAGTAGCCTAAAGCCAATCATCGGACATGGGGAATTTGTATCGGGAATGGCAGAATTGATTAAAGTTGTTTTTTCCATACGTAATAAAGTTATACCAGGTATTTCTGGATTCACTAAACTCCATGAGCAAATTTCTTTAAATGAAAGTACCTTTGCTATAACTGCAGAAAATCATAATTGGGATTCCTTGCAGGATTCTGATGGGTATAATACACCAAGACGAGCCAGTATCAATAGCTTTGGGTTAAGTGGTGTAAATACACATGTTATTATAGAAGAATACATAGAATCTAATGATGAACAAAATATCAATATTTCTACAAATTCACAAATTATAGTTTTTTCGGCAAAAACTCCAGATTCTTTATATGTTCTTGTTCAACAAATGCTTGATTTTGTTGAACAACAAGTTGAATTGCCCTTATCTAACCTTGCTTTTACGCTTCAAAGCGGACGTGAAGCTATGGAATGTCGATTGTCAATAGTAGTCCAAAACAAAGAAGATTTAATAAAATATATGAAAGAATATCTGGAATCCAGTAAAAATGAAAATAATTCTTTATCAGTATTCTCCTCTAATTTAAAAGATAAAAATTTTAAAATTAATGAATTATTAGAAGGGAATATAGCAAAAGCTGTTCTTGATATATTAATATTGGAGAAAAACTTAAAAAAGATTGCTTCTCTCTGGGTACAAGGTTTTGATATTCCATGGAAACAGCTGCATGAAGGGAACCATGTCCGTGTTATGTCTTTACCTACATACCCATTTGAAAGACAACGATATTGGGTAGATTCCAAAGTGGAATTTAATTTAGTTGATGAAAAAGACAAATCCCTTAAAAAAAATTCTCATTCCAATGGGAATTCTAATTTATCTACAAAGAATAAGGTAATTGCGATTTTATCTCCAATGTTAGATATATCACCATCAAAATTAAATAAAAATACCCCCCTGGAAACTTACGGGTTTGACTCTATTCTTTTATTACAATTATTACGTCAATTACAAAACCAAATAAATAAATCAATTGATTTACTTCATTTAAAAGAATGTAAAACAATACTTGATATTATTAAAGTAATTGAATTACAGCCTAACGATAAACTATTAGTTCAGGAAAAAGAGAATATTGATATTAAAACTAACTGGCCTCAGTTTCCTGAGCTTTACCATCTTAATAAAAGTTTAGTGGGTCGTCCAGTGTTTTGGATTCATGGGGGGTTAGGTGGAGTTGAAGTATATATAGATTTAGCATTATCAATTCAACGACCTTTTTTTGGAATACAATCAAAAGGATGGATGTCTGAACGAGTACCAATACATGGAATTAAGGCAATGGCGGAATATTATGTAAGCATTATCCAATCCGTACAACCTGAAGGCCCATATGATATTGGTGGATATTCTTTAGGTGGAATTATTTCATATGAGATTGCCTTTCAGTTGCAAAAATTGGGTCAAACAGTTAGCAGTATTGTCATGATTGACTCTACAGACTCTCCTGTAGAACTTGTAGAGCCTATTGAGCCTACTGAGCCTACTGATCAAGATGGTAACCTTATAATTTATGGTATAATAAATTACTTGTTATTGGGAAGAATTAACAATGGGGAAGAAATATCATTAATTCATCGGGATGAATTGAATTTCAATATGACTAGTGACGAATTTTTTAAACAACTGTTTGGATGTGTAAGAGCACATGGTGTGAAACTAAATCAAACCGACGATGATTTACGTAGTGTAATTAAAAAATCGATAAATGTACAATCTGATTATGGGGTGAATGATTATTTAAATGTGCCATTTCCTATTTTACCAAATCCTCAAGAGGTGATGTGTTATTATTTCCGTAATAAAAGTGGAAGTTTTTTTGGAGAATTAGAACCTTACTTTTTTATTAAAAATTTTATTAGCCCGGTAAATTACTGGAAAGAATGGGAAAAGTTACTTCCAAATTTCAGTTTAATTGATGTGGAGTCTTCAAACCACTTTCAGATATTAAATGAGGCAAAATCATCTGAGGCAATATTGGATTTTTGTAAGACATTGTATGTGCAACCAGATGAAACATGCGTATCCATCAAATAAAAGTTTTATTTTTACTAATTTTAATAAAAATTGCAGGAATACTTCGAGAGTATTTTATGAAAACCTTTGAAAATTGCCTTTTGAGCAGCTAAACTAAATAAGTGAAGAATTACGAAAATGGCTTTAAACAGAACTATTTACATAGAAAAATTATATTGAAAGGGAAGGTATGGAACAACTTAGGATTATTGATAAGCGTAATGAAAGTATAGATCTAAAACAAGTAGAAATTCGATTGCATTCGAGAGGACAGGAATTTTCAAATATAGCAAATTATTTCCCTTCACCAATAGGTGAAAAATTTCAACAACAAATCAACTGGTATTTTAATGAGTACTTGTTACAACCATATGGAAAACAACGAAAAATCGCTCAACGAGTTGTAAGTAATATTAGTGAGTATGGTAATGTTATGGGTGAGAAGCTTTTTGGTGAACGTAACTCTCAAAATTCTATATTGAATGATATTGATGAAATTGGATTACAAAATATTATCGTAACGATTGAATCGAATCATCCTGATTTTTTTGATGAACCCTGGGAAATTTTAACACTACCTGGTTCAAAACAAAATCTTGCAACATCATGTTCAGGATTTATTAGAACAAAACCTTCTGATCTAAGTCCTGAAATCAGGTTGGAAGTAAATATTGAAAATCCATTACGAATTTTGATGGTTATTTCAAGACCAAAATCGGACAAAGATGAATATTCAGATTATAAAACAAAATCGCATGATATCTTTAACCATCTGCTTGGATATAACAAGTCTTTTGAAGTTGAAGTATTATCTTTGGCAAATATGGATAATCTTCAAGAACGATTGAAGAAAAAAGATAAGCCTATCCACATCTTACATTTCGATGGACCCGTCAGTCTTTCACAAGGTGTAGAGAATAACAGATCTGGTCAATTAATATTTGAAGACAAAAACAGAAATGCAAAACCTCAGAGGGTTGAAAATATATGTAAATTAGCTGTTGAAAATGGTATTAATATCATTATGCTCGATAGCATCAATGATGCTACCAACAACTCTTTAAGTAATCAGTCAAACATTGCAATTGATCTAATACAAAATGGCGTTAAAGGTGTCATTACTTTAGCAAATTCCACATATACATTTAGTAACACTCAAATTTTCCAAATAATATATTCCCAAATTGCTCAAGGAGATTCACTTTCACAAGCTCTTGTAAAAGCACGCAAATTCATGAAAGATAATTGTGAGCAAAACTCTCTTACTGCTGAAAAACAAGATTTTCATGACTGGCTACTCCCCATACATTACGGTCTCCAGGATATAAGTTTATTTTCTGAAAGTCAGGAAGGTGTCCCCTTTATTCAATCAAACAAATTTACTGATCTATTAAGTAATCTTGTGGGCTTTACATTTGATTATCTTCCTCCAAATGAGTTCTTTGGGCGAAATCCTGAACATCATACAATTGAACAGTTACTATTCAATAATAAAGCAGTTGTTATTCATGGAGAATCCGGAATTGGCAAAACACACTTTATACATCAATTTGCTTACTGGTCGATTGTTAAAAAAAATGTTGAAAAAGTATTTTATTTTAACTTTGGATTAAACCCTATAGATAGTGAACAAATCCTTAATTTGATAGGTCAAGTCATAGATGGTGATTCTGCTGATATTGACAGAACAAAAGAAAAAATAAAAAGTCAAAATTTTCTTATTATTTTTGATGGGTTAGAAATAAAAGAATACAGTGAAGAGTTCAAAAATTTCCTCAAAGAAATTGAGAACGGCAGTTCCGGTTTATTGATTGGAAAAAGAGATCAGGACAAGCCAGAATTTTTAAATGATATTAGTATGGTCCATTTAGAAGGACTCTCAACACAGGAAAGAAGACAATATGGAGTACGGGTTCTTCAGAAAAATCAGAAAGAGGATGAGGAAGGAAATCCAGATTATCTAAAACTACTTGATACTCTGGAAGGACACCCTGCTGCTACTGAAACACTTCTTTCTCAATTAGGACAAAAACAAGCTGATGATATTTTGATTGATCTCAATAAAGAAAGGGATCTAATAAAAAGAAATTCAACTAATATTTCAGAAATATCTTTGGCTTTGTTAGAGCTTGGCTGGAAAAAGCTATCAATAGATTTTCAACATATTATGGCTGCATTTGCTGATTTAAATGGATTTATTTCCGATGCATTGTCTATTGCTTTTGATATGAAAAATGAAAATGCCCTTTCATCTGGTGACGAGTTTTTTGAAATACTCGATATTAAGAGAATCCCGATGTATGATCTTTTCAAAGCAGGTGTGAACGCAGGTTTCTTTGTCCAGAAACCTTTTGGCTTGGAAATCCAGGGATTAACACCTGAGTACCTGAAGTTAAAGCAAAGAGAACTAGGTTGGTCAGAAGAAAAACAGGAAAAAATAAACTTTTTATTAAAAAAAATATTTTGTTCAGAGTTGAATGTTTTATTACCATTTTTATCACATAATCCAAATCCTGCGCTCTTTCATAAAATTATTCAAAATAAAAAACGATGGTTCAATAGCCTTGAGAGTATGTGGGAACATGAAGAGTATTCACTTTTTACAAATGGTAGATATTTTTTTTCAAACTTACTTGAAAAAGCAGGTCTTAAAAATGAATATGAAAAATGGCTTTTTGAATTAGTCTTAAATTATGATTTCTCAAAAATTAATGATTCCTCTACATCAGAACAAACAATAACATGGTTAAAGGCAGCCGGTGATGGTATACGATATATAAAAGCATTAGATTCTGATTCTATCATTGAATGGGTTGAATATTGGGAATCATGGATAAAGGATCAGGATAATAATGATGAAAATATTTTTAATAATACTATGATGTTTCTGGAAACGTACTATCGGTTAAAAATGGATTGGAATTCTCGCAAGAATCTGAGTTTTATAGGATTGAAATTCTACGAAAAAAATGAAAACTATGAGCAAGTTATAACAACTATGAAATCCATAGCTAGGTGCGAAGAAGCATTAGGAAATATGAAAGAATGCTATGACTATGAAGAAAAAATGATGAACCAGATTCCATTTGAAAAACTAAAAGAAGGGATTAAGCAGAATACAATTCTTGATGTAATTTTTTGTAAAATGAATCGAAAGGAATATGATGAAGTTCAAACTCTAATTAATGATTTTAACATTTTGCCAAAAGTGGGTGATCTACCAAAAGTTGGAGAAATGGTTCAGGGAGATTTATACATAAAATTAGATCGAGTGGAAGATGCAATGGCTATTTATAGCAGACTGTGGGCTGGTGTCATTAAAAAAGAACATGTAGTTAATCCAGAAAAAATTGTAAAAACACTGAATGATTTAGAATCAGAAATGGAAAGTGAGCGTTTTAATGAGATATTTAAAGAAAATGCACCTGGAGTTGATACGCCTTCAGAATTATCAAAAAAACAACAGGAAATGGCTCAGATGCCTCAAATGTTGAACTAATGTATTGAAGTTAACGAGGCATTTAGTGAAATAATTAGATTGTAAAAAACATACTTATTTTTAAAATGAGATTTTGAAAAATTCCTGTTTTCCAATTATACGATTGTTGAAAATCGTCTAATCAGCAGAACTATCTGTTTCTTTGAATAATTTCAATATCTCATTTTTTTTTAACTCTTTTGCACGATCAAATGAGGATTTGCCTTTGGGAAGGTATGGGTTAGCTCCATTTTTAAGAAGAAGTTTTATAAATTTCAGGTTATTACTATTCACAGCACTATAAAGCATAGTTTCACCATAATTTGTTATGTGGTCTATATCTGAACCGCTGTTTATCAATACCTGAAAAGCTTCAAGTTTATTATATCTTAATGCGTAGAAAGCAGGAGTTTCTCCATATTTATTCTGTGATTTAACAGATGCTCCTTTTTTGATCATGAATTCAACAGATTCAGGGGCATATTCAATTGCTTTAAAAAGAGGAGTTTTACCATCTTTTGAATTGGTTATATTAATGTCCATTCCCATATCTGTAAGCTTATTAATCCCCTCTTTAAAACCCCTTGATGCAGCGATATGAAGAGTGGAATTGCCACTACCATCAACATAGTTAATATCTGCACCAAATTCAATCAGCATAGTCATTAAATCATTACTGTCATTGCTTAATGCACTAATTAGAGGCGGAGATCCATATTTTGGATTGTTTAGATCTGCTCCCCTTTTTAAAAGTAGAAGTGAAACAACTATTCGTCTGAAAGAAACAGCCTCAGAAAGAGCTTTAGTAATATCTGTTATTTTGTTGCTATTACTTTTGTCAATTTTAACAATATATTCTGAAAGCGGCCATTTTAAATTCTTTGCATATAAAGGGCTATGGCCTTGTTTATCTTTTATATTTTGATCAGCCCCATTTTTTAAAAGATATTTGGTCAGTTCAAGATTTCGGTTTCGTGCGGCGTAGTGCAGAGCTGTACACCCTCTTCCATCTTTTAAATTGATATCAACTCCATTTTTAAGAAAAATCTTTATAAGACCAGAGTGGCTATTCTGGGCAGCTAAATGCCAGGCTGTTTTTCCCTCTTTATCTCTTATTTTATTTTTAGATTTGTATTTTAGCAGTAATTCAACTGTTTTTTCATTCCCACTGATAGTTGCAAGATGGAGGGCCGTATAGCCAGCTTTATTTTTTTTGTTAACAACCTTAACCCCGGTTTCAAGAAAATATTTAAGAGTTTTGTACATATCTTTTGGTTTTAAAACAGAACCAACTCTTTTGCCATTCTGCTTAATATCGATTTGCCTCAAAGGCATGCCATATCCCCGGGAATATCTATAGTAAAAACTTATTATTTTCTTATACCTGTTACTACTTTTAAGTTTCTCTAATGATAAATGAAGAAGAGTATTATTAATATAATCTTTCAGATCTGTTTTAGCTCCGCCTTTTATCAGAAGTTCTGCAATTTGTGTATTTCCGGTTATTGCTGCTAAATGGAGGGCTGTATATTTGTGATTGTAACCATATACGCCATTAATATCTATTCCACTTGAGATAAGTAATCGCACCATAGAATCATATCCATAAAAAGTTGCAATATGCAGGATAGAGGTTGAATCTTTACCATTATGACGAAGATTTAGTTCAACACCCTTTTCAATTAAATATCTTGCAACTTTAACATGGTTATTAGCAACTGCTTCATGTAGCGGTCCTGTTCCATAGTTTTTTAATATTGACTGGCCATTTAATATTAAAAGCTTTACCATCTCAAGATGTCCACCTCTTGCAGCTAACAATAATGGAGATCTGGTCATGGATCTTTGAATCCTGACATTATTTTCAAAAAGAAGTTTTGCAATTTCAACATGCCCAAGACGAGCTGCATCCTGAAGTGCAGTTTCCCCATAACCATAACCATCATTAGCATGGTAAGGGTTTTTCTTAAGCATGGACCTGACTTTCTCCAAATCTCCTAAAAGAACTGCCTTACAAAACTCAGATGGTGGGGCATAATATTGCTCCGATTTTTCTGCATGTAACGAAATAGTATTACTCCCTAAAATAATAACAGTAATCAATAAAACTCTAATCATAAATTTCATGATACAGGTTGCCTTTTATTTTCATATTTTTTTACTTGCTACCACATAATCACAAATTTCTCTGTGAGCAGGGTCACATTTTAAACATTGCATATTTATATTTAAGATTTTATATTAACCTCTGATTTCAATAGTAACCAATTATAGGATTTATAAATGGGCATTACAATAGCTACAGCACTTGCACCAATTGTTTTTCTAATAGTTTTAGGTTATTTCCTAAAGCATTCCAGATTTTTGCCAGTAGAAACCTGGCCTGGAATTGAGAAATTAACATATTTTATTCTTCTTCCTGCCCTTCTTGTAAAGGTTATTAGTAACCAGACTATCACAGATACCCAGTGGCCATTGATGTTCATCGTTATTGCAGGAACTCTTTTAACCTCATCATCACTCCTGACGATATGGTTTAAAACAGACAGGTCGATAGAAGGTCCAACATTTACGTCTATTTTCCAGGGAGGAGTTCGTTTTAACACATACATAGCTTTAGCTGTGGCTAACTCATTTTATGGTGAGGAAGGCCTTGCTTTAAGTGCTGTTGCCGCAGGATTTATGATCATAATGATCAATTTTCTCTGTATTTCAGCTTTCGCAATCTGGGGTAAAGCTAAAACAAATGGCTTCAAACCATTTATGAAGGAGATACTATACAATCCTTTAATTATAAGCTGTATCATTGGATGGACAATAAGCTTAGGTAATATTGAACTTCCAACTATAATGTTAGATATACTTGGAATTATTGGAAGAGCTGCTCTTTTATTAGGGCTATTAGCCGTTGGTGCATCTCTCAATCTTTCAGCTGTAAAAGGACATATAAAGCCAATATTTGCATCAACAACAGCTCAGTTCTTTATAAAACCATTATCTGTTTTTACTCTTCTCTACTTCACAGGTTTAAATGGCGTTGCAGCATATGTTGTTACAATCTTTTTTATGACTCCAACAGCCTCATCAGCCTGCATCCTTGCAAGGCAACTTGGTGGGAATGTTGAAGTGATGTCTTCCATTATAACATTTCAAACCATACTGGCATTTCTTACCATGCCTCTCATAGCATTTTTAATGCTATAACTATTTAAAGATGTGGAAAGGTAATCTCTAATCTAATAAAATCTATCTCAAAAATAAGATAAGAAAGAAAAAAATCTCCTGCAAGCGAATAAAAGAGACTCTTTTTCAACGTTTAACAAACATATATTAAAGAAATGTTTTTAAGTAAACGATTGACCTTGTCTGGTGCTTTCCTCCACCAATAAAACCAACGTCATTTTCGAGAATAATTTTACAAACGCTTTTCCTGTAAAAATATGAGTCGTGAACAGGTAGAGCGCAGCGAAACCCGACAAATTAGATACAAACCGAAATATCAATATTATCCAATATTGATGAGCTAAGACATTAGTTTCGTAGTCAACTATAATACAATTAATTAAACTCAATTGAAATTCTTCAATTGTAATTATATTGAGGAATATTCTTAAAACACGTTTAATAAATAAGAAACATTTTTTATTGTTTATTTTTTATTATTATAATACAAATCAAGCCGATTTGCTATTTGGAAAATTGGCCTATAATTATGTGTTAGACTAAATCATTTTTTAACCAAGGAGTAACAACATGAAAGGTACAGTCTTAGAGTTTAATGAAAGTTCTCGCAATGGGGTGATATCTGGAGATGATGGTAACCGCTATAATCTAAATATTGAGGAGTGGAAAGGAACTTCTTTGCCTAAAGCAGGAAACAAAGTCGATTTCTCCGCCAAAGGAGAGAATGCTGAAGCTATTTATGAAGAATCTTCAATAGCTGGAACTGGAGGCGCATCTAAAAAAATAGCTGCAGCATTATTTGCCTTCTTTCTTGGTTCATTTGGTGCACATAAATTTTATCTTGGGTACACAAAACAAGGTGTAATTATGCTAGCAGTATTTATACTCGGATTTATATTATTAGGGATTCCATCAATGATTGTAGGGGCAATTTCATTTGTTGAGTTTATTCTCTATCTCGTAAAATCTGATGAAGAGTTTGAGCAAATTTACGTTCTTAATAAGAAAGCCTGGTTCTAAAGAATCTTTCAACCGGAGTAGTTTGCGACACTCCGTTTTGCAGTGCCGTAGGCCGGGAAGAGCGCAGCGAAACTCGACATATAATAACTATCGTGTTTCAAGCTGCTCTACACGACCTACATCACTGCTCTTCGTTATATTCAAAAAAAATATTTTAATATTGAGACATTCCTTTTTTCCTTCTAAATATTTCAGTTCCTTAGTTGAAAATAATTGATTAAACTTAAAATACAATATTAATTGTATTCAAATTTCTCAATTACTTACATTGTAGGTGTTTTGCTAAATAGATTTAAAACCCTTTGCCTGATTTTAACGATATTTATATTAAATAAACATTAAACCACCAGCTCTGCTGGTGCGAACCTGAAAGGCTCTGTCGGTCAGGCGTAATTTGTGTTATACCTTCTCCTCGAGAGCCCCGGGGTAAATTTGAGGAGAAGGTAATATGAGAAATTACCAGAGTTTATCCCATATAAGGTGGGATTGTAAATACCATATTGTTTGGGTTCCCAAATACAGAAGGAAAAAACTATATGGAAAAGTTCGCAAGATGTTTGGTGCAATTGTAAGAGATTTATGTAAGCAAAAGGGCGTGGACATTCTTGAAGGGCATGCAATGTCAGATCATGTTCATGTTTGCTTAAGTATTCCACCAAAATACAGTATCTCTCATATAGTAGGTTTTTTAAAAGGAAAAAGTGCAATAAGGCTACACCGTGAATTGTACAATAAAATGAGAGACGGAAAGTCCTTTTGGGCACGAGGGTATTTTTTAAGTACCATTGGCTTGGATGAAAAGACTATTAGAAACTATATAAAGCATCAAGAACAGTCCGATAAGCAACAGTTGGAATTAGACTTTGACATAAACTAAGCCCCTTTTAGGGGCTCTCCTCAAGCTACCAGCTCTGCTGGTAGTTATTGACTTTGTGAGTTGGAGTAAAAGAATAACAAATGTGGATTCCTTCTAAGATTACTTTAGATTCTAATAACTTTTTTATTAATAGGCACCTTCTTTCAAATACGCTGGATCGATGTAATTAAGAAGAATATACAGTTAAACTATTATCTAAGGATTATTAATGCGCTATACACCCCAATCAATTACTGATGATGCACTTGAATCTTTTGAAATTGTTAAAAGCAATCCTCTAATTGATATTAGAGGTAATTATGCGAATTTGTTACTGTTCAATGATACACCAGTAGCAATAGACTGGGCAGATTGCCAAGGAAGTATTGGTAGACACCTTGCACGATCAGGACAATTTTGTCTTAATGATGAACTTGAATCTCTTAGATATACATTGGATGGTAATCTTTTTAAGGGGACTCCAATTAGCCAACTACTCTATCCCGCTCTCAATCTGCTGGCACCGGGGCATTACGAATTAAAATATCATGAGTTGCCTGAAAACTACTGTTATATCGATTTCGAAGAACCACAAAATTCATCTAATTTGTACGATGCTTTCTATCCGTATGACTGGACGCTACTTTTTACTCAACCGCGCAATCAGATTAATCCAGATCAGGTGAATCGCTATATCAACTTAATCAAGGATGGAAAGCGTCCTATCTGTATCATAATAAATACAGAGCGTTCTCGAATATCATACGTTTTAGATGGACATCATAAAATACTCGCATATTGGTCAAACACTGAACCATCACCTCATGTAATCCAAATCTGTAGGATTGGCTCACCAAAATTGCCAATCGATACTTTTGATAGATATTTTGCTGATAACCCAAAGCTGGCAGAGCATTACCGAAAGTATGGAAGAGACGATGCATAACCCCATAAGAGAGCGTTAACGCCTTATAAACAGACATTTACAAGATTTATAAAATAAAAATACTAAAATATAGAAATTATATTTATTTACTTTTACTGATATTAACGGTGCGTTGGAAGACCATTAACACACCCTATGAAAATCATATCAATACTTTTTTATTATAAAATCTGTTTTTTAAACTTTTCAAATGTTTAGCTCTCGGCAGAGGATTTTTTTTTGAGATAGCTTCTAAAAAAGTTTAGGTTTTATCAGCAACGCTATTTAAAGTATTATGCCCCAGCAATCAAAGCACTTATGTTTCTTTCGTAAAGTTTTATAAATTTTATATAATTATTACTTTCAATATTGAAGTTAAAAAGAGATTTAACGGAAATCTCACCACTTATGATTTTAGTTACTTCCAGATAAAAATCTTTTCCATAGGCATTATTTAAGTATTCTTTATAATCATCTATATTTTTATCTTCTTTTTCCATATTTAGAAGTATTTCCATGCATGAATATATCTTTGCTCTATCAGGATCTGTTGCATCTAAAGAAAGCATTTCAAACCACATTAGAGTTTCATCAAATTCCTGAATAGAAATTGAAAGTAGTAATAAAAACTCGCAGATTGAAACGGGGTATTTTGAGTCAGTAATAACTCCTGTTATCTCATATATGCTTTCATTGTAATCAAACTCTTCATCCATGATAAACTCATAGAGTTCCTTAGATGAGGCCTTATCTTCAAAATCAATTCTTAATAGTTTATCTCTTAATAGAGCTCTTCTGTTTTTATTTTCATAAGTCAGATCTGTAAGGGGATATATCTCAGAAAATCCTGGTATAATAATTCGACAGCAGTAGATTCCTAAATGATCATAATCTGCAATATAGATCTCTTTATCCTCGTTATTAATAGTGTTTAAGAGATATTCATATTGCTCTTTTGTATTCCCCTCAAAATTAATGAAAGAGTATTCGAAATCTTTCTTTTCTGAAATTGAGTCTATTAAAATGTATCCTGTGGAATCTATAAAATGCTCTTCAAGATTTGAAGGGCTTTGTACGAGTTCTTTATCAAAACTTGGTTTTTTGAGATCGTTTAATTTATCAAGGTCTCTTCCCTGTAGTAATTCAGTAAGTGTTCTTTCAATGGATGTTTCAAGAAAAGGGTGTGCTCCATATGCTGAAAAAACAGCTCCTTCTTTGTTTATCAGATTGATATTTATTACAGGGAATTTTCCACCAAGGGAGGCATCATTAACTTTTATTATGAAACCGTGAGATTCCAGTTCAGTGATTGATTTTTGAATATTGGGGAATTTTTCAAGAACTTCATAGGGTACTTGTGGTAAAGAAATTCCATTTGAGATAATTCGAAATTTAATATTTCTTTCTATTATTTCAGACAGAGCCTGAACTCTTGCTTCATAAACAGAGTTTCCGGCAGCCATTCCATTACTGACGTATAGATTATCGAGAATATTAACCGGGAAATATACCTTTGATTTGGTATTAATTGCTTCAAAAGGAATTGCACAGATTTTTTCAGAGTCTGTATTGTAATCAACAAGGTCTTCAGGGCTTAGCTCACCATAGAACTCCCATAAGGATTCATTTAAACATCTTTTTTTAATATCATCAGAGGATTGTGATAGCCAGGTCTCATCAGGGTGGAAAACAAAAGAACTGTTTTTTTTAAGGTAGTAATCGCAAAACAGGTAGTTGCATGAAATTCTTTCAAAAAATTCCCCTAAACCACTTGTTATTGCAGCTTCCCTGGTCGCACCTTTTCCATTGGTATATATGAAATGGGAAGATTTTTCTCTTATGTGAACTGAATA
Source organism: Desulfobacterales bacterium (assembly GCA_024226555.1). Classification (GTDB taxonomy): domain Bacteria; phylum Desulfobacterota; class Desulfobacteria; order Desulfobacterales; family JAAELO01; genus JAAELO01. The sequence goes on from JAAELO010000494.1 coordinate 58,250, forward strand.
GATTCCAGATACTGGATTGTTCCATGATCTCTCCTCAATATCAAAACCGTGTTTTGAAAGAAGGGATCGCATTTTTGAGATTGTAACTTCGTAAGATTCATCCTTGTCTATTGGAGTTTTAACCATTTGTTTTTTGTACTTTGGATCTTTATCATTTAAATCTTTATTCATTCTATTCCTTCAAATATTCTATCTGCAATAATTCCAAAAAAACTGCTTGATTGTGACCCAAAATACCATCCCATATGTATTAAACAATTCCCGCATACAGCTATCTTCCAGCTGTAACCAGTAAACCATGTAAACTCACCTGAAAAAGGACCTTCCAGTGCACATCCATCTGCTGTTCTATATATTCCTATCTCAAAAAGCAACCCGTGCGGATTAGCAAATGTATGTATATGAATATCATCCACTGTTGTTTTTTCAGAAACAGTTGAGATTTGATAATTACAGTTTTTACAGGCAATGATTCGCTTTTCTTCCTGTTCTGTTTCATCTGCTGTCTGAACAGCAGTTGAACCTTCTGTATCTTCTTTAAAAAGTGTTGTTTTCTCAAGCGTTATCATATTAATGTTTTATACCAAAATTAAAACTTTTACAATTGGCAACCATAATTCGCGACTTAAATTTAGTAAAAAAAACAAAATTTTTTTAGGATGTTTCACACATAGAAAAGATAGTAAAAACTTATGGATTCCTGATACTTCCCAAAAAACAAGTTTCTTGTGAAGTTCTGGAATGACGACCAATAGAGTGACGACTCCGTTGGAATAACAAGCTCCAATCTTAATTTTTAAAATGTGTTTGTTAAACCAATAATAAAAATGTCGTTGTTCAGCATTTTTATGTGCCTCTTTAGTTTTGCTGAGTATGAAGGAAGTCGAATAAAAAAGGTTTTTATTTTTATGCAATGCTTTTTGAAGCAAAAGTTTAGCTTCATATAAAACAAAAAGGATTTTGTTTTGTTTGCTTTGCAGGAGGTTTTTTTAGTTTGTAGGGAACCTCTAATAACTGATCTTTTTACGAAACACAGATATATCAAAAATAAAACTGCAGTAAAATCAACCCGTTGTTTTTTGTTATGCCTTGTTTTTTGTTATGCCTTGTTTTTCATCAAAAATTCTAATTATTAGAGGGTCCCTGTATCTAAAGAATAAAAAACCCCAAAGGTAAATAATAAGAATACCTTTGGGGACAGATATTAACCCTTAAAGAAGAAGTTTTTTACTCTTTTAAAAAAACATGGATTTAAAGAGTCTTTGAATTCTCCGGCATCATAAAATGCACCGTAACACACAGAACATGATTCATATGATATATTTGGTTGATCTTTATCAACCATCTTAATCATAAGTGTTCTGCACTTAGGGCAATTAATTCTGTCAATTTTGTTGAATTCTTTTCCTTCTGTGGGCGAGCCTGAATCCAGTCGTTCAGAGTTTCTGATTTTTTTTAACTCTTCATATTCAAGTGAATCGAACCAAATTCCTTTACAACTGTTGCAGCGGTCAATCTCTATCGTCTGAAATACAATTTTTTCCATTTCAGATTCACATTTTGGACAAATCATTTAAAAAACCTCCCAAAAACTTAACTTTTTTCTATTATAACAAAAATAATTATCCAATAGAATAGAAAATTGGGTGATCTATTTCACAGGTTATTTAAACATTTGAGTTCTCTATTGTTACCAATTTATTTTTTTAAAAAATGACTCATATTTGATACTTTTGAAAAAATCATCAGTCAAAGATTCAAAATTTCTCATTAAATCTTCTTTTTGTGCTTTTTGTGAAATAAATAATTTAATCACAATATTTTTATTCTTTGGGTGCCTTAAAAAAATTGAGTTTGATTCAACCGATCTAAAATAAGTGCCTTTTGGGTCAGTTGAATAGTCTCTATATTTGAAACATGTTTTATAGAGAAAATAACCATTAATAGAAATTTTTCTAAAGGAAGCTCTGATGTTCTTGTACCTTTTATTATTTTCTAAACTAATAATTCTCTTCTCTGATTCAGAGTATAATTTGTGATCTGAAATACCTGGTAGATTGTGAACAGATACTTTCGCAAATATCAATTGTCCCTTTTTACCTTTTTTAATAAGGTCTATTTTTAAATCATTTTTTTTTAGTAAGTAAAGGTTTTCAATTTTAGGTGGTAAAATTGAAAACCCTTTAAGATGAAGTCTTTCTGATGGTTTATTAACATCTATCTGGTTAGATCTATCTGAGGAACATGAAGTTAAAAAAGAGAAAAATATTAGTATGAATATTTTCTTAATTTTTATGCTCCGATTGAATTTAAAACAAGAGTAATAGGCCTGTCCTCTTCTATATTTCCAGTGAAGCGAATGGGACCTGATTTTCTGAAATGATCAAGCCCTGGATTTGCTCCCAGCCATGTATTTCTCATCTCCTTAACAACCCTAAAAGCATTGGAATTTAAGTCAACTATGCTTTTTTCAATAACAAGAGAGAGTTTACCTCCTCTGTCTTCAAGGTGCATCAGTGGAGCTATTGGAATACCTATCGGTTCCCAAAGTTCAAATCCTTTTTCCAGATTTCTGATCGCTGCCATCTGCCCGGTTGAGCCTCCTGCAATAAGGCTAAAAACTGTCATTCCAAGATTATATGTATATTTACAATCAAATTTTGTAGGGTCAGATCCTCTTCCATCGTAACCATAGAAATGAGACTGTGTGGAAAATTTGGGTATGGATTTTTCGTATATGCCTAAAACAGGTTCAGGAATTTGTTCTTCTCCAAGTGATCTTTCGAAGGTTTTCCTAAGAGTTTTCTTAGACATTATCTCTTTTTTCATAACCATATATTCATCATTTTGTTTCTCATCGAAATTATCAAAGAGAACGGGTCCATAGATTGACGGGTCCACACCATCAGATTCAAGAAATTTTATAAAATATGATTTTTTTATACCCTTTTTGTAGATACCTTTCTCTTTAAGAATATTCAGATAATCCTGAACAAGATTCATAATAATTTTATCAGTATCTATCTGTGAAAACTGAAAATTACCATGACTATCCCTTTCAATCAGAAGGCCTTCCTTGAAAAAATCCGGGATATCATTAAAAAGACCATTGTCTCTGGAGTTCCATATTGAAAATGAGTTCTGTTCTCGTTCTAAACGCCTTAAAAACTCTAATTTTTCATCAAGTCCATGGAATTTTGTATGGAAATTTGTATCGTGTGTATCATTATAATTGGCTATGATAGTGTTTAGTTTTGTAATAAATACCTGGATTTCATTAATAAACTCAAGAATACCCTCGGGGATGATAATGACACCATAATTCTTCCCAACCGCAGCTCTTTTTACTATGCTTTTACAAATGAGACGTGAGAGATGTCTTAAAGTCATTCCATATGCACTGTAATCGACAACACCTTCCTTTTCGGCTTTTTCAAGTCTTTTTGTATCTGTATAATCTGCAAGGTCCTCACCAATTAAAGTAATATTTGGGTGGGTCTGAAGAGATACTTCAAGTGCAAGGTGGCTGGCAACTCTTCCCATAACCTTGCAAATATGCCAGTATTTGATATCGGAATTACAATCTGTACACAGATTACTAATGTTTTCAGAAAATGCTCTTGCAGCTGTATGAAACCCAAAAGACATTGCACATAATATTGTACCGTCATCGGATTTAACCTGAAGATCGCCATCAATAGTCTTTGGAACACCTATAACCTGAATATTTGAATCATAAAGATCCTGGGCAAGAAAAGCAGCATTTGTGTTTGAATCATCACCGCCAACTATTACGATTGCATCCAGACCAAGGTTTTGACAGGTTTCTTTAGAAAATTTCTTCTTTCTATCAGAATCTATCTTGGTTCTTCCCGTTTTAATCATGGAAAAACCACCTAAATTTCTGTATTTATCGACAATTTCCTTTGTTATTTCAATTGTTTCATTTTCGATAATACCATCAGGTCCAAGTAAAAAACCAAATATCTTATTCTCTGGATTTGCATTTTTTGCAGCATCAAAAATTCCTGCTATTACGTTATGTCCACCGGGAGCGGGACCACCTGAAAAAACCACTCCGATTTTTCTTAGCTTTACAAATTTTTCTTTATCAGTTGAATTGGAGTCATTTGAACCAATAACCTGTTGAACATTATTTCCTATAATAGCAGGGAGCTTTTTCTCTGCCTCTCTATCAATTTTAAAAGGGTATTGGGGCGCTTCTTCAAGGAATGTAAAATCATTCTTAAATGCATCACATTTTGCAGGTTTGTATCTTCTTCTCTCATAAACTTCCTGGCTAACATTGTTTATTGCTTTGTCTACACTTTTATTTTTGAAAAGTTCTTCGACTGATATAAATTGTCGCGTCATTAATCTCCTCCGTTACTCATATAAATTAAATACTTTGTATTTTTAACCTGATTTTATGAACTCTTCAAGTGAAAAGCTTTCCTATTCAATAGAAAACCTTATGTATTTTATGGTTTTATTCTCTTTTAGATATTTCATTTCGTAGGTTGTTTGTATAGAAGTCAGATCATTCAGATATTTTGAATTATACAGATCATCAGTTGCAGCATGGATCTTTGCACCTGTCTCTTCAAGGGTCTCCATTGTAAAATTAAACAGAGTATCATCATCTGTTTTCAAATGAAGAGTCGCCCCTTTTTTTAATACTTTCCTGTAAATATTCAGAAATCTTTCAGATGTTAATCTTTTTTTTCCATTTTTCTTTGGTCTTTTGAGGTATGGATCGGGAAAAGTTATCCAAAGCTCTGAAACAGAATCCCGGGATAAAAATTTGTCTAAATGTTCTATCTGCATCCTTAAAAAAAGAGCATTATCAATATTCTCTTCAAGCGCTATCTTTGCCCCATGCCAGAGACGTGCACCTTTTATATCAACACCAATAAAGTTTTTATCCGGATATTTCCTTGCAAGGTTTACACAATAGTCTCCCTTACCACAACCAAGCTCGAGTATAATATCTCTATCCTGATTACAGAAATCCTTAAGCTCTTTTATATCTGTTTCTTCCTCTCTACAGGGCAAAACATTTGAAAAGGTTGCAACTTCACTATATTTTCTTAATTTATTTTTTCCCACACAACACTCATAATTTAAAAGTGGAACCTCTAATAACTGCCTTTTGACCGAATTACTGCGTTATTCCCAAAAAAGAACTGTTGTAAAAACCGATTCGTTATTTTTTTCTATAGCCTTGTATTTCAATCAAAATCCTAATTATTAGAGGTTCCTATTAATTAAAGAACAGGAATACTTATCAATCTGTTTAATAAAAATCCAGTATTATTTCAAAAACATAAAAAAGGTTAATCAAAACATCTCGTTATGATTAACCTTAAATTTAAATAAAAATTATTAGATCTTTTCTAAAAAATAAGATTTTGGTTATAGTTCAAGGCTAATCCAAATTTTATACCGCAGGCATACTCGTAGTATGTTGAGGATTTTAAGTTTGGATTAGACGTAGAAACTGGACCAAAAGATATTTTTGAGATCTATTTTTCTGCGTCTACTAACCCCTTAATAAACCACCTCTGCATAAATAGAACCACAAGAATTGGCGGCAGCATTACAAGTAGTGCAGCAGCTAATGCTATATTCCATTCAGGAATATCATCTGCCTGGGGAATAAGGTTTTGAAGTCCGATAACAGCTGTTATCATTTTTGGGTTTGTAGTTATTAAAAGTGGCCATAGATACTGATTGTAACCATAAACAAATTCAATTACGACAAGTGCCGCTATATTGGTTTTTGAAAGAGGAATAAGAATTTTCCTTAAGAATGTCATCGGTGAAGCCCCATCCATTTTAGCTGCTTCACAAAGCTCCTCCGGGACAGTAAGAAAAAACTGTCTGAATAGAAATGTACAGGTAGCTGAAGCTATCAGTGGTAAAATCAGTCCTGTATAGCTATCTAAAAGATTCCACTCAAGTTCAAGTTCCACATTAGAGAACAGATTTACAAGGTAATTGACTGGTTCAAGGAAATTTACAGCTGCCATCTCATAAGTTGGAAGAATTCTTACCTCAACAGGAAGCATCAGTGTGCAAAATACTGATATAAAGGCAATAACTCTGAATTTGTAATCGAAATATACAATTGAAAAAGCACCTAAAAGTGATACTGTAATTTTTCCAATTGTTATACCTGTTGCCATAATGAATGAGTTCAATATCTGGGTTCCAAGATTTCCTTTTTCCCATGCTGCTTTAATGTTTACAAGAAACTGATCTCCAAACATAAAGGGCATAGGTACTTTTGAAACGTCTTCCAAAGGAAGAGTTGCTGCTATAATAGTATATAAAACCGGAAATCCTACAATCACCACTCCTAAAATCAAAAAGAAGTATGTTAAAAAATCCAGTATGGGTGTTCGTTCTACCATGTTTTTATCCTGTATATTGTACTTTTTTCTCTACATATTTAAACTGAATAACAGTTATGCCTATAATCAAAAACATCAGAAGTACCGATTGAGCTGCTGAAGATCCAAGGTTTAATCCAACAAATCCGTCCTGATAGATTTTGTAAACCAATGTATTTGTTGATCCTCCGGGGCCTCCCTGTGTAATTACATGGATGATACCGAAAGTCTCAAAAAATGCATAAATTATATTCATAACCATCAGAAAAAAGAGTGTTGGTGATAGAAGAGGTAATGTAATTCTGAAAAATCTTGTAAAAGGTCCTGCACCATCTAAAGCGGCTGCTTCAATCAGAGATTTTGGTATAGCCTGCATACCAGCTACAAAGAAAACAAAATTATAACTGATCTCTTTCCATGCACTTGCCATAATAATCATAGTCATCGCATCGCCACCATCAAGAACCGGGTTCCAGTCAACCTGAAAATATTTCTTCATAAATATTGAAACAATTCCAAATGAGGGGTGGAGAAGGAACAGCCATAAAACTCCTGAAATTGCAGGTGCTACAGCATAAGGCCAGATCAGCATAGTTCTCATGGTCCACTTGAATTTAAGAGCCCTGTTTGCCATTGCTGCTATTATCAATCCAAGTGATATTGACACAAATGCAGTACCAAAACTGAACATTAGTGTTATTCCAACAGATTTAAGATAAAGAGGATCCAGAAGCAATTCTACAAAATTATCAAACCATACAAATTTTGATCTGTTGCCAAAAGGGTCCGTCACCATAAATGATTGTAAAAGACCTTTAATTGCCGGCCAGTAAAAAAAGGTAACTGTTACAAGTATCTGGGGTAGTATTAAGAGGTATGGTAAACCTCTGGATTTAAAAATCGATCTTTTTATCATATGTAAAGAATGTAAGAACCTGATCAAGGGAATTTCTAATAATTAGAATTTTGGTTTAAATACAAGGCGTAAGAAAAAACAACGAGCTGATTCGTTTATAAAAAGCTTTTATTTTATAAACATTACAACAGTTCTTTTTTCTAAACAACGCTGTAGTTCGATCAAAAGGCAGTTATTAGAGATTCCCTCAAATGATTCGGTTCTTACATATGGTCCAATCTTAGTTATAAGTTCTTTCGAATTTTCTTAATTCTTTATTACTTCTTGCAACTGCTGTATCCATAGCTGCCTGAGGTGTCTTCTTACCATTCCATACAAGTTCAAGCTCTTCATTAATAATGTTTCGAATCTGAATAAAGTAACCTAAGCGAAGACCTCTGGAGATCTTTGTTGGTTTTTGACGCATTAACTGCTTAATACCAACTTCCTGAAGAGGATTTTTCTTATAGTATCCATCTTTTTTAAGTTGCTTGTATGCATTGATTGTAATTGGGAAATATCCGGTTTCTTTATGCCAGTATATCTGCATTTCGTTGTTTGAAAGAAACTTAAGGAATTTTGCAACACCCTTATACTCTTTTTTCTTGTGTCCCTTGAGAACCCAAAGAGAAGCTCCACCGATAATTGAGTTCTGTGGAACTTTCATTGATGCTTCAACAGGAAGAGGAGCAACATCCCACGAGAAATCTTTAACAGCTTTTTTAAGTTTGGCAATACCACTGATTGAATCTATATATACACCAACATTTTGTGCAAGAAACTCGGCTTTTGGTCCCTGATATTTCTGACCACCATAAACGAAACGTTTGTTTTTTGACCAGTTCATTAATCTTGAGATATGATTAACAACCATTTTGTTATTAATTGTTAAATTGCAATCAAGTCCTTCATAACCATTGGACTTTGTTGCAAAAGGAATGTTGTGTATTGCGCTGTAGTTTTCAACCTGGGTCCAGCTCTGCCATGCAGTAACCATTCCACCCTTAGCACCTGATTTTACAAGTTTTCCTGTAATAACACCAAGCTCATCCCATGTAATTGCCTTTGTCTTTGAAAGTGGCTTTACACCGGCTTTTTTGAAAAGATCTTTGTTGTAGTACATAACAGGAGTTGATGAGTTGAAAGGCATGGAAAGAAGTTTACCATCCTTGTTCATATAATATGAAAGGACAGGCTGAAGATAATCATCCCAGTTTACATCAATCTTTGCATCTTTCATAAGTTTAAAAACAGGATAGATTGCTCCGGAAAGCATCATTGTTTGTGTCCCTACTTCAAAAGCCTGCAAAATATGAGGTTGTTTTCTTGCTCTGAAAGCTGCAACACCAGCATTGATAGTTTCATCATAATTACCTTTAAAAGCTCCAACAACTTCATACTCTGATTGTGAATCGTTAAAAGCTTTAATCATTGTATTTGCAACTTCGCCACGAGCTGATCTCATAGCATGCCACCAGTATATCTTAACAGGTTTTGCTGAAGATGCAGCCGGCATAACAATAAAAGCAAGCAAAGCAACAGCAATTAGTAGTTTCTTCATCTTTTCCCCCGAAATTGAATTATAATTTATTAAAAAAAATAACAAAATATCCTAAGTTTATTTTGTCGACATTTTTGATTTTTTTCATTTAATAGTCAAGATGAAAGTTTGCCTGTAATTTATTTTTATTTGCAAAAAAAATGTTAATGTTATTCCAATGTTAATTTTGTTTAAAAAATTTTTTTATTGAAATATTTGTAAATAAATCTATTATGTTCCTAAATTTTAAAAATTAATTGATAAATATTAAGGAATATTAAAAAAATGGCTCGGGTTGCTTTAAAAAATCTCGTCAAAAAATATGGTAAAACACAGGTTGTTCATAGTATCAATCTGGATATAAAAGACAGGGAGTTCATTGTTTTTGTCGGGCCATCAGGTTGCGGAAAATCAACGACTCTCAGAATGATTGCAGGACTTGAAGAGATCTCAGGTGGCGAGATCACTATAGAGGATAAGGTTGTTAATGATATAGAACCAAAAAACAGAGATGTTGCAATGGTTTTTCAAAATTATGCACTCTATCCCCACATGAATGTTTTTGAAAATATGTCTTTTGGACTTAAAATTAGCAAAGTTCCAAAAAAAGAGATTGAAGAAAGAGTACAAGAGGCAGCTAATATACTTGGTCTGGAAGACTTTCTTAAAAGAAAACCCAGTGAACTATCTGGTGGACAGAGGCAAAGAGTAGCAATGGGTAGAGCTATTGTGCGTAATCCCAAAATTTTTCTATTCGATGAACCTCTATCAAACCTGGATGCAAAACTTCGTGGACAGATGAGAGTTGAGATGAAAAAACTCCATCAAAGAGTTAAGTCCACAATAATATACGTAACACATGACCAGGTTGAAGCGATGACACTTGGTGACAGAATAGTTGTTATGAGAGACGGTATTATTGAACAGGTTGGTAATCCAATTGAACTTTTCCAGGAACCTGTAAACACTTTTGTTGCAGGATTTATTGGAAACCCTTCCATGAATCTTGAACCCTGTATAATTGAAGAAAAAGATAGCAGCCTTTTTCTGAAGTTTGAAAGTGGTCTTTCAATACCAATTCCCGATAAAGATGGTGTAGATCTAAAAACCGGATCAAAGGTTATAATGGGTTTAAGAACTGAAGACCTTTTCCATGGTAATGGCGAAGAGAAGATTCCTGCTGAATGGAAGTTTTCAGGAGAGGTTGATGTTGTAGAACCCCTTGGAAGTGAAACATATATGCACATGAATATAATGGGTACCGCTCTAACAGCCAGATGTGATGGCAGAAAAATTTTCAAACCCGGTGATAAGATTGAACTGTGTGCGAACTTAAAACATCTTCATATTTTTGACGGAGAAACTCAAAACTCAATCTACTAAATTCGGAGGATTTTTAAATGGGAAATTATGTTGGTGCTATAGATCTTGGAACAACAAGCAACCGTTTTATCGTTTTTGATAAAAGTGGAAATATTATAGGATATGATCAGAAAGAGCATGAACAGATTTTTCCAAAACCAGGGTGGGTTGAACATAGCCCCATGGAAATTTGGGAAAATACAGTTGAAGTAATTGAAAAAACCCTTTTAAAAACAAACCTCACTTATAAAGATATAGATTCAATTGGTGTTACAAACCAGAGAGAAACAACGGTTTTATGGAATAAAAAGTCTGGAAAACCTTACTATAATGCTATTGTCTGGCAATGCACCAGAACAGATGAAATTTGTAACGACCTGGCTGAAACCTATGGCCAGGATAGATTTAGAGAGATAACAGGGCTTCCTGTTGCTACATATTTTTCCGGCCCAAAAGCCAGGTGGATTTTAGATAATGTACCTGATGCAAGAAAAGATGCTGAAAAAGGTGAAGTACTTTTTGGTACTATTGAAACCTGGATAATATGGCACCTGACAGGTGGACCTGGAAAAGGAAGCCATATTACTGATATATCCAACGCCAGCAGAACAATGATGATGGACCTTAAAACCCTCTCGTGGGATGAGGATATTTTAAAAATCCTTGGAGTTCCATCACAAATGCTTCCTAAAATAGTACCATCCATAGATAAAAACACCTGGGGTACAACCACAAAAAATGGCCCTTTTAAAGGTTCTATTCCTGTTTGTGGTGCACTTGGTGACCAGCAGGCTGCCCTTGTGGGACAAACATGTTTCTCAAAAGGAGAAGCCAAAAATACATATGGCACTGGTTGTTTTCTTCTTATGAACACAGGAGAAAATATTGTAGCTTCAACCCACGGACTTATTACAACATGTGGATATCAAATCCGGGGAGAAAAACCAGTATATTGCCTTGAAGGATCAATCGCAATTGCAGGTTCTCTAATACAATGGCTTCGTGATAATCTTGGGATCATTAAAGATGCTCCTGAAGTTGAAAAACTTGCAAAAACAGTTGATGATAATGGAGATGTATATATAGTTCCTGCATTTTCAGGACTGTTTGCGCCCTACTGGAGATCCGATGCAAGAGGAGTTATTGCAGGCTTAACAAGATTTGCAAACAAAGGTCATATTGCAAGAGCAGCCCTTGAATCATGTGGATACCAGACTAAGGATATTGTCGAATCCATGACAAAAGACTCCGGTGTTACCCTTAAAAAGCTTAAGGTTGATGGTGGAATGGTAGTGAATAATTTAATGATGCAATTTCAATCAGATATTTTAAATGTTCCTGTTGTAAGACCAAAAGTAATTGAAACAACTGCTCTTGGTGCAGCATATGCAGCCGGACTGGCAACAGGATTCTGGTCAGGGATAGAAGATCTTAAAAAGAACTGGGCAGAAGACAGAACCTTTACACCGGCAATGAGAGAATATAACAGAGCTGAACTCTATTCCGGGTGGAAGAAAGCGATTGAGAAATCTCTTTCCTGGAAGTAGCCCTTTTTTTCAAAATACTCTATTGTTTTTCCAAAACAATATAAGTAGTTCGATTAAAAAACGGTTATTAGAGATTCCCTTAAATTGTCTTTTCACTTTAAAAAAAATAAAATATCTAACCAGAGCGTAACCACGTCCTTTTTTCTATGATTGCGTAGAATTCAATCCTTTGAAAAAAAATTCCTTATTTTTTTAATGAAAAATTCAAAATTATCCTGTTTTTTAAATATCCTTTTGGTGAAGCCAAAAAATTTAGATCTTATTTTTCATCAAGTTAATTGATTTGATGTATAATTTGGATGGCACTGTTATATATTCTTATAAATATTAGGAATCCTAATTAAAATTGCTCTTAAAAGCACCTTTTTTTGGGGCGAAAAAATAGCTTTTAGGCCAAAAAAGGGTATTTTTTGAAGGTATCTGTTATTATTTGACAAACCCTTTAATGGCGACCCTATTAAAAAGCATGCCAGTTGTATATATTGACTGTCCCTACCTTCCTAACAAATTTCTTTCTTATTTTTCTGAATTGTTTTTTAAAACAGCTTTGCTTTGTCATGAAACCAGAGACCTGATTCTTGGAAAATTATTTATAATTACCTGTATTTTCAATTTTTATCATTTGATTTTGATCGTCTTGCAGGTTATCATCAGAATATATAGTTTCACCATCGGATTTGAAACCACAAAAAGGTCAAACTATGAAAAATATTACTACAGGTATTGTTTCAGCTCTCACCTTAACAGCAATAGCGGTTATTTGCTGCTATTTTATCGTCACTAAACAAGCTGATTTTCCAACAACGCAGGAACCATTATCTATTGGGATTTCAAAATCATTTCTCTCTATTCCGGTTTATATCGCTCAGGCCAAAGGATTTTTTGCAGAAGAGGGTATTGATATTACAATAAACGAATACACAAGTGGAAAGATGGCTACAAAGAAACTGTTCGATGGCGAAGTCAATATATCAACAGTTGCTGATATTCCTGTAGTTTTTAACAGCTTTAAACGGAATGATTTCAGCATCACTGCCACATTTGCCGCTTCATATCATTTTGTTAGAATGATTGCCAGAAAAGATAAAGGTATTAAAACTACTAAAGACTTAAAAGGGAAAAAAATCGGCACAAATATGAAAACAACAAGTCACTTTTTCCTTGGAACTTTTCTTACCCACAATTTGTTACCGATATCAGATGTTATACCTGTTCACTATAAAACAACTGATCTGCCGACGGCATTGGCAAACGATGAAGTGGATGCAATTTCTGTCTGGCAGCCCTATGACCACAAAGCCTGGCTCCTTTTAGGAAAAAATGCTGTAGAAATGCCAAACAAAGATATATACAGGGCAACTTTCAGTTTTGCCTCGATGAATCATTTTGCAGAAAACAACGGAGCAAGGCTGGAAAAATTCCTGAAGGCGATTAATAAAGCAGCTATATTCACCCAAACAAACAAAGAGGAATCACAGGAAATAATAACGGGTATTTTTAAAATTGATAAAGAATATATTCGTAAAATCTGGGATACTTACGTTTTTGGAATTTTTCTGGACCAGTCATTATTGTTAGGATTAGATGATGTAGCTCGCTGGGCTATTGAGAACAGATTTACTGAAAAAAAAAAGATACCCAACTACCTCGATTATTTACACTTAGATGCATTGCAGACAGTAAAGCCTGAATCAATATCAATAATTCGTTAGCGGAGAAATTAATGCGACTGAAAACAAGGCTCCAGATTAGTGTATCAATAACAACGTTGGTGGTTGTTCTGGTTAGCTCAGTCATATTTTTTTCCATTCATAGAAAAAATGAGGAGAGCAGGAAAAACAGAGAGATCAGCCGTTTAATAAAAGAGATAGCTGAGTTGAAATTTATTACTCAGGAATACATGCTTCACCACGAGGAGAGAGCATTAACTCAGTGGAAGGCTAAACACAAGTCTTTTACAAAATTTCTTAACAGAAAAACACTTGATATCCCTGACAGTAATTTAATTTTAGAAAGAATTCGTCACAATAATAAAGTTTTCAACGAAATTTTCCAGGCCTTTATATCTGATTATGAAAAAAATCGTATTTTTCCCGTTGAAAGAAATTCTGTTATACAAAGGCTGGAAAACCGAAGGGGCAATCAGTTGCTGCTAAAAGCACAGATTATGGTTTCCGATGCATATCTTCTTCATGCAATAGTAGACTCAAAATTAGAACAACTTGAGCAGCGAGACGGCATATTGATTGGCGGTGCCTTATTTGGTCTTTTATTCTTTAGCACTTCTATATCAGTATGGATATTCAGAAGTATTGCCATACCTGTTGCTAAACTTGAAAAAGGTGCAAGAATTGTCAGTAGCGGTAATCTTGAGTATAAAACCAGTATCGAGCAGGATGACGAAATTGGACATTTATCACAAGCCTTCGATAAAATGACCGAAAGTTTGTCCAGTACTTTGATCTCAAAAGACTATGTGGAAAATATACTAAAGTCGATGTACGAAATGCTGATCGTGCTCGATACAGATTCATACATCAAACTGGTTAACTCTGAGACGTTAAATCTTTTAGGGTATAAAGAAAGTCAATTATATGGAAAGGAGATCTCTGAAATAACTGATGATGATAAAATCCTCCGTTATACTACCGAAGCTGTTTCGCTATCCAAAAAAAATGACACAATCGAGATTGAAACAACCTGTATAAAAAATAATAATGAACTAATACCTGTTCATTTTTTCGGTTCGGTTATGCATAATAAAAAAGGCGAATTTGATGGTATTATATTTGTGGCTTTAGACATAACAAAAAGGAAACAGGTTGAGGCTGAATTAATCAGCCATAAAGAAAGTCTGGAATTAATTGTTGAGACGCGGACTGAAGAAGTTAATGAAAAGAATATAAAACTGAAAAATGAGATAGCTGAACGCAATCGATTTGAGGCTGAACTTCAAAAATCGCTAACTGAGAAAGAAATTCTTCTCCGTGAAATTCACCACCGTGTAAAAAACAACCTGACATCAATAATTTCACTCATCGGACTTCAGATGAATGACATCAATAATTTCACTCATCGGACTTCAGATGAATGAAATTACTGACAAGGATCTATATGATCAAATGCTGGACCTTGAAAATCGTATCCGGAGTATGAGTCACACGCACCCATATGAACGTGAAACCCTATTTAATGATCTGAACCAGACTTATTTAGATGTCATGATGCCCTCTCTGGCAGGTTTGACAATTGTTTCTTATTTATCTGCAACTGTTGCTCATCTGGGATTAACTTCGAGTGGCTTAACTGTTGGCGTTCAAATCATAGAGCCCTATCTGGAGGATCGCACTCCTATTCATATGACCAGAATAATTGAAGAGATTTTTGGTAATTTTACACCACTGCCTGATTTTGACTAAAGGGTTCTAATAAAATTTTGCTTGAAATAACGTGAAGCAAACAAAATTAAAACTATTTTTCTTTTATGGGAACCTCTAATAATTAGAATTTTTGATGAAAAACAAGGCATAACAAAAAATAACGGGTTGATTTTACTACAGTTTTATTTTTGTTATATCTGTGTTTCGCAAAAAGATCAGTTATTAGAGATTCCCTTATTGTAGTTCGATAAAAATTCCCAAAGCAATCATAGAGTAACTTTTAATTACCAGGAAGTTACAAATACGCTTTTATTTTCTTCATAGTTATTAATAAAGTTCTCTTTAATATTTTTGAGGTTATACATGTTTCCTTGTGGGTCACTGAATTCCAATAATTTCTCAAAACTTTCTTTATCAGCATAATAGAAGTCATTATTGAAATATTCATAAAACTCTCTTGTCATACCTTTTCTTTGATATCCAACTTCCTCGCAGTGATATACATTTTGTACAATTCCATCGTAAGCAATATCTATGAATCCTATATCAGAATCATTAATATTGATATTGTCTCCATAAATACTCTTCTCAAAACCTGACAAGTTATTATTTTTTTCAAACTCAACAATAGCCTGTTCACACGAATCATATGTTCCAACCAATTTTAATTTATAATCAGACAGACCATCATTTAATCCAAGTTTATCTTTAGCTCTCTGTAACTCTTCTTTTGTGTTGAATATCGCTATTAAAGAAATATACTCTCTAACTTTTGCTTCACTTATATATTCTTTATAATTAAATTTATCAGCATCTATGCAAAGGTCCAGTTCCTTACAAATTATATAGTTTTTATATTTTTGTGGCTCTTTTTTTAGTTTATAGTGATAAATATCAAGGCCCATTAAGTAAACTATCCTCTCCTGTTCAATAGTTTTTCTGTTCATTCTATTTTACTGATTATTTGCACACTGTTTTTTGAAATATCATAAATATACAACTCATTTCTAAAACTGACTGCAAGAATATTCTTTTGTGGAGAATAGCCTGTAACATAATGCTCGTATAATTCTCTGTTTACTGGGACAAATGTATTCTCGTCAAGCGGACTTATATATTTGGCTCTTGCTTTCCCATGTTTTTCTTCTAAAACATGAATGGTGTCAGTTATAAATAATATTTTTTTCCCTTGCATCTCCACATTGAAAACCCCATCAATATCAGTGAATTTCTTAAATTTATCACTGTCTCTTGTTATTGTACGTGCTGGCTTAGGTAGTGGATAGTGCCTGTTTATCTCTTGTAAGGTTTCTCCATTTAGCCTTAAGAAACCAAAAGGCATGGCAGGAAGATCGTCAAAACCTTCTTCATTATTTACATATCCAAGCATAATAGATCCGTCTGTATCCCAGAATACCTCCTGAACATTGAGCCATATCTCTTCATATGATGCCACATGAATAACGGGTTCAGGTTTTCCAGGCTGTAAAGCATACATTTCCAGTTGATACTTATCACTGCCATATTTGTGCGGATGGATGCGAAGCATTCTCTTGCCAAATGGCTCAAAAAAAACCTTACCACCACTTATTCCTTCGTGATAATCAAGACTGTGCTTAGTCCATGTTTTGCTCTCAAGTGTATAGATATGCATACCTGAGCGTTTATATAACATTGTCTCCCACTCAATAAAAAGATGGTTCTCAGTTAAGTGTGATTCTCGAAAATCGAATCCGGGTATATCAAATGTATCAATCTCCTCCCCGGTTTCTGCATCATTAATACTGCCATCTCTGTTAAAAAAACTTTTCCCATCAGGATGCCATGACTCCGGCCATTTGCAGTCACTCAAATGAGTGTTCCAGTTTTTCCCATCAAAAGCTGCCATCCAGATATAACAACTCTCAGGAAAAACAGCGAGTTTGTTACCATCAGGGGAAAAAGAGAGTTTAAGGGCAGATAATGATGTGTCGGGAGTGGGGCTGTCGATGCTTGCATTAATAGGCTCAGCGGTACCAGTATCAAGCCATATCCTGAATTTGACATTAATGTTCTCACTGCATTGGCTGCATTTACGACTTTCAAAGACATCGTAGTATTCAAAATCTCCCGGTGTTATCCAGAAAGGTTTCGGTTTCTTTTTTATTCTGGGTTTTATCTTTTTTTTGCAGTGAGGGCATTTCATACTAAAGTCCTTTTTTTATTTACTGTTACAGAGAATAACAAATTTTCAAAAGCTAAATAGTCTGTTAATTCCTGTGTTCCACTGGTTCCAAAAAAGAACCAAAGACCCAACCAACAACTTCCGGTTTTTTTCTCCAGCTAAATTTTTGCATAATTTTGTACCAGTTATGGGTTCCCCATTTTTTCTTTGTTTCTTTTGGACCAATCTCTAAAATCTTTATTTTTGTACCGGTATTCAGTTTTTTTAACACCCTTGAATTGGCAGATATAGCTTCTCTGACCAGAACAGAATTCATATTGATTGTAGTTCTTTCATTTACTCTGGGGACTATAAATGAATAGTTCCCTGTGTATCCTTTTTCCGGCATCTTTACCGGGGAACCGGAAACGATCCATCTTTCAAATTCCTTTTTAACAGAATCAACAGTATAAAGTATTGTTTTGGGTAGAATATTATATTTTACATCTTTTTCACCATAACTGCGGTTGTAGTAAGTATCTATCTTTAAAATTTTCTTATGCTTAAAATAAGCGTTTCCGTAAAATTCAGATACTTCATCGCTATCTTTGAAAGTTAAAAAACACAGTTCTCCTTTTTTAGTATAATAGTAAATTCGCATGTCAATTGACCCGGGATACTGGATATTGCGGATAACTTTTCTGATTCTTTTTTTAATATCATAGTATAAAAACATATGCCCCTCAAAGGTTGTATGTCCATCTTTGGTTAAGGCTGAATTATTAATAGTTTTTATTTCTTCTTTAATCTCAGAAATCAGGCTGTTGGAATCATCTGCATATGATGTATTTTGAATGATCAACAGACATATTACGATTTGAATAGATTGAATAAATAATTTTCTCATCTTTAGATATCTTCTTTCTACTAGATTATTAATGATCTGATCGATTCAGTTTTCATATTACAACAATACTTTGAATTATGAATGTTAAATCTGACACATAGATTTACTTTTAGATAGCTGGGCTTTAATTTTTTATACAAATACCCGCATTGTGGATTGACTAGTATAAACTATTAAGGAATACTAATGGTACAGGAATGTTCTGAAGATATCTCTGGTTTTCAGAAATCATCATTCATAATTAATGTTAAAGATTCAAATACTCTGGAACTCAACTTCACAGTAATTGAACCAATACTAAATATGGATGAAGCTTATCCCCTTTAGAATGATTTATATTTTTAATAATATTTTCAAAATTGATAAATTGCACGAATTTCCAGTTTATGAATGGGATCGATTGTTTTACATTGTCATGGGTTCAACTCTTACAGGAAATCCATTAGAATCATAACCTGATATAAGTCCTTTGCATAAGATCAATAGTAATTGTAGGTTCCCTCTGTATAATCCAACAAAACAGCCCTTTCAAAAACGTCGGTTTTCGTATACTGAATTCTTTAAAAAACTTTTACACGGATCAAACTGAGTTTAATTTTTTCCCAGGAATTATTTTAAAAATGGTTCTTTTTTGATTTTCTAATATACCTGAAAGGATAATAAATCCATGACAACATAGGTAGAAATAGTATTATCAGTATTGATATTCGAAACCATTCCGGGCTTAGTTCACTTCTTAAAAAACTTGAATACTCTTCACCATAAAGATCTATAAAACCAATAATACCAAACACAAACAGAACAATACAGACAATTAATGAAACAACAACTGTTGAAATGTGTTCTGTTTTTCTGGCTATAAAAAATGTTAAAATAAGGCTTATACATACAGCCATTGTTAAAAGTATTGTTTCAATATTTAATCTGGGGTTCCACGAAAATAAATTACAGGCAACAATCAGATGAGCTGTTGAAAAAAGCAGTGATAATCCAACAACAATCCACGCTATAGATTCAAATATTAATCTCACCATTTGGAAGTTCCTTTTTTTGTCTTTTTAACATCGATAACATAAAAAAAAAGATCACTCAAACTAATCATATTGAGAAGACTCAATACAGTAGGTTGGATTGAATATTGGGAACCTCAAGCCAACCTACAAGTTCACTATATAGAATCATAAATCTGATATAAAGTCCTTTGCATTAGATCAATAGTTACATAAAGCCCTTCACGGGATGTTGTGGACAGATCATCCTTAAATCTACTATTGCTAATAGAAATAAGAAAATCCATCATTACATTTATTCTTCGTAGTCCTTCAAGTGGAGTGTCAAAGTCGTTGTAGATCTCGTATAGTCATATTAGTTTCCATTATATTTTCCATTTTAATTTATTATTATAAGGTCATTTTAATTGGAAACCTGTAAACTAAATAGCTCTCAACCCGGGAGATGTTTCTTTTTCAAGTGAGATGGTTTGTATAAACTCTAATCGCTTCTTTTTGCATCTCAATTGATATTGAACCATTTCATTGAAGACATTCATTAAACCATTAACATTTATTTCCCGATTGCAAACACCTGATTTCTGTAGTTCTTTTATCAAATAATATGATGATTCAATTGTTGAGAGACAATACTCTTTTGGTTGTTTTTTTATAAGAAATTTTGAACGATATTCGTTGCTGAATGACAATTTTGGTAATTCCTGAAGGGTTTTGCTTATATGCATCATTTTGCGGGCAAAAGACCAGGTGGCGTCAATAAGAAAGACCAGTAAAGTTTTTTTCTCAGTAGATTTTTCAAAGTTAAAAGTTTCTGTATAAAACGCTTCTTTTCCCGGATAGAGAATCATAGGGTAGTATAATGGATCTGATAAAAGCTCCTGTGTACGGAAATTATCATCAAAAGAAGTATCAATTATTATCTCAGAATTCTTAAGAGAAAGGCTTGCCAGTCTACCCGTACCTGTTTTTTGTTTATATGCTTCCCGGGGATGCATGAGAAATACAAATTTTATTCCTGTATCAATCTCTGAGATTGATTGACAATAACAGCTTTGAGTTGACCGGAAGCATTGTAAACATTTTTCTGACATGAGCGAATAATAGAACACCTTGTATTATAGGGCAAGATATTAATTCTTGGGAACCTCTAATAAATAGAATTTTGATTGAAATTCAGATTTATAAAACCTTTTAGTTTTATAAAATCTCTACATTAGAATAAATAACGAATCAACCCGTTGTTTTTTGTTATACCTTGTTTTTCATCAAAAATTCTAATTATTTGAGATTCCCTGAAGTTTACAATTTTTTTTCCTAATAACGAAGTAGTTCGATAAAATGGCGGTTATTTGAACCTCTTATTTTTGTAAACAGATTCCTCTCAAAGATTTATGTTCATTTAAAGGTGATATTTCGACAATTCTAAAAATATGGTTGACAAGTAACTTTTTATTGGTTAACTTTATAATTATGGAAAATGAAATAGCAGCAAAAAAATTAGCAGAACTTGGACATACAACGAGACTTTCTATCTTTAGATACCTTGTTAAGATTGGAAATGAAGGAGCACCAGTTGGGCAAATTCAGGAGAATTTAAATATTCCGGGTTCCACTCTCTCACACCACATTAGCAGATTGGTTTCAGTGGGTTTAATAAAACAGGTTAGGGAAAGCAGAATTTTATACTGCATACCTCAATATGAAGTATTAAATGAACTTGTAGAATTTCTTAAATCTGAGTGCTGTATAGAAAGCAAATGTAACAAATAATTTTTTTTACCTTTATATTTCGATTATATTAGAAATATAGATTTAAAATAAAAATGGAGGATAAAAATGATGGATGAAATTTTAAAAATAGCAAATTTTATGATAGATGCCTTTTTTCATATATGGCCTTACCTTGTGATCACTATTCCAATAGCTGTTGCTGTGAACATGTCCGGAGCATCAAAGTATATAAAACGTGCTTTTGATGCAGGACCTTTTACCGCTATTTTTCTGGCAACCCTTGTTGGGGCCTTTAGTCCATTTTGCTCATGTGGTGTTATACCGGTTGTTGCAGCCCTTTTAATAGGTGGAGTTCCATTAGCCCCGGTAATGGCATTTTGGATTGCATCGCCGTCAATGG
Source organism: Desulfobacterales bacterium (assembly GCA_024226555.1). GTDB lineage: Bacteria > Desulfobacterota > Desulfobacteria > Desulfobacterales > JAAELO01 > JAAELO01. The sequence goes on from JAAELO010000494.1 coordinate 79,560, forward strand.
ATCCTGAAATATTCTTTTTAAGTGTTGGAACTATTGGTCTGGATTTAGCTGTTTGGCGTTTAGCGGGTACACTTGTCTTAAGCCTCAGTGCTGGATTTATAACTCATTTTCTGGTTAAGAAAGGATGGATTGGTAAAGATATTCTAAAATACAATAGTAGCTTTAGTGAGAAGAAAATATCAACTTTTCAAAAGATAAAATCGACTATAGTCACAGGAACAAAAGATCTGCTATTTGGCTCAAAAGAGATGTTGCCTGCTACTGCTTGTTGTACTAATACAAATCTAATAACTGAGACTTCTCCTTCTGTTAGTGTGCAGATGATTTCAGATTCACAATCTAATGTTATTGATTCTGAGCAGAACGAAAGCTGTGGATGTGATGATAATGAAGGTTTCTGGGAGCGTTTATTTAAAGAATCTATGGACGCAACCTTTATGGTTATTAAGTTTATGACCCTGGCTTTTTTTCTTGAAGCATTAATCATTCTTTATGTACCAGAAGAGTGGATTACAAATATGATGGGAAAAGGCAATTCCTGGGCAATTCTAACGGCAGCTTTTATAGGTATTCCTGTTTACACCAGTAATTTGAGTGCTCTACCAATGGTTAGTGGTCTTTTAACCCAGGGGATGAGCCCTGCTGCAGCCCTGGCATTTCTGATTGCCGGTCCAACAACTACCTTACCTGCAATGGCTGCAGTATGGACACTTGTAAAGTATCGCGTTTTTATCCTGTACGTTTCATTATCTCTTATGGGAGCAATTATTATAGGGTATTTAAAGCTATTCACAGGGTAAACATGACTAAAGGAGATAGAAATTAATCTATCTCCTTTAGGTATCTTAAGAAAAGTTTATTTTTTAAGGAGCTTATTCGTGATCTTTTCATCTACAATATAACCTGTGATATTTCTTTCTGATTTTTTTTTCTAAATCCACATGAGTTAACTGTAAATATGATCGAAATTATTAATGAAATATAAGGCATTTCAAAATAACTCCCTATAGCATCATATTAAAAGGTCCAGAAAGTAACCTTGAATAAACTTTATAAATCAGGAGATCACTGGAAAAAAAATCACATAAAAAAAGAAATAGTTGATTGGTTGTGGGATGCTACTTAGTTGACAAAATAGGGGTCACCCATTAATGGAAGACAAAATCAGGCCTTCAGTTAACCTTTACTATTTAAAACCTATAATATGCTTGACTCGGGAACAAATCTCGATTTACTTCTTTGTGAATTAAAAACTAATTTAATATAATCCATTTTTCATCATATTTTATATTAATATTTACAGCTGGTAAAATTAATGGTAGTTTTGCTTTCATGTTTTCAGTCTGTCCGATTTCTCATATACACAATTTTAGTAGTTATTTACAAGTTCTTTAAAGCCTTTAAAAAAGGAAACAAAAAATGGAAAAATCTATTAAATCGTGGAATGATGTGGAAAAACTTTCCAATAAGAATGGCTTTATTCCCCTGGAAGTATATTCGGAAAACAAAAAAAAATTCATAATCTTCAAATCCCGTAATCCTGAACAGGCTAAAGATGAAGCTTCAGTCTGGAATACTTACCTTTCCACAAAAAGAACCGGTTACAAAAATCATAATATGTATTCTGAAATGTACCGTTTTGGATGGTATGAAGGAAAAAAAAGGAGTGGGTTCTGGGGAAATATAGAGGCCGCAATTGGTGATTTACAATTGAGTAATTCTCCCAATATTACTATTTTTTCAGCAGGTAGTGGCCGTGATCTTTTAAAAGTTGGTCTTGCTGCTGGAGTATGGACTTCGATTGCCCCTAAGAAGATAAAAGGAACCTGCAAAGAGATTTCGGGTAAATATTTTCGACTTGAAAAGCCTTGTGCACGGATAATTGTTACTGAATTCGATGAAAACAATTATTGTGAGCTTAAGAAAACTATTGATGATCTTAAAAGTAAAAAATTGTTAACTGACGAGATGATAAGCTTGTGTCAGTGGGATTTCAGAGAAAGATCACCCGTTGCTGAAGCAACGCAGGATATTGTAGTTTTTTCGCTTACGGGAAATTATGCAACAATAGATGAACAGCCGTATATTTTAAAAGAAATTGCAAAAAGTATAAAGTTGGGCGGCCACTTAATTGCTTCTACCATGGCATCTCATTATTCTTTTTCGGCAAACTCTAAACCTCTTAATATTGCAAAATTTATACTTTCAACAAAACTTGAATTGTCAATAGCAAGAGATTTCCTACGCTGGGGATTAAAATGGTCAAAGATGGCGTGTAAAATGTATGAAAAGGGTTATTGGGCAAATGCTTCGGCTGAAATATGGTCAGACTTCATAGCCCCTTCAGGGATGAATAAAATAAAGATATATGAGGGACCATCAAAATTAGTGCCTGTTGAGGTTCTTGTTGCTGAAAAAATTTTGTAGGCCGATTTGTGTATATTTAAGAGATTATAGGGAACCTCTAAAATTAGAATTATGATTGGAATTCAGATTATAAAGCTTTTAGTTTTAAAAATCTATGCCTGAGAAAGATAATAACGAGCCGGTTTGTTTATAAAAAAGCTTTAATTTTATAAAGTTTACAGTTCTTTTTTTTGAAGAACGAAGTAGTTCGGTCAAAAAGCAGTTATTTTTCCTATCAATAATGACAGTTAATGATGAATTTAGATAATCTTTTTTAATGGTTGTTAGAACAAGGGGCCAACCTTCAAACACTTTGTAAAAAGCAACTGAAGATTTGACCAGATCCTTTTAAACGTTATTCCCGATAATTCGAGTGTAACGTTTTTTTTTGTTGAAATAAGATCTCGATTTGTTCCTTGTTTTTATTAACACATAAAATGTAACCCCTTGATTACACACCAATATTAATGTATAGATATAATTATTAACTTCCCATAAACAATGCTAAATTTACATTTTTTTTATATCTGTAAAGGTGTTTGGATGGATTCAAAAAATCTAAGAGATATTATTCTTGGCAGTAAAGGTATAAAAATTATTAAGTGGACTGGAATAATTTGGTGCTCAACTTTATTATTAACATTACTAATTTATATTCTATTCTCATATGATATAATGACGAATTATTTAAAATATTTACTGCTTGATATAGGGTATCCAATATATATCCTGATTATTGGATCTACTCTGGGAGTACCACTGTATAGTATCTCAAGATTTTGGATAAATAATTATGATAGAGGAAAGGCTATATTTTATATAGTTACAGGTTTGGTCTTTTTATCTATTTTTACTTGTGTCCCTGAATATTATCTATCTATATTCTTTCCTGTTTTCACACAATTTCTCAACTGTATTTTTCTACTTATTATTATGATCTTTGGTATTTATGCCATTATCTCTAAATATTTAAATCAAAATAAAAAACATAAAACTGATGGTTATAAATGAAGTGACATGAGGGAATCTCTAATAATTTGAATTTTTGATGAAAAACAAGGCATAACAAAAAACAACGGGTTGATTCGTTTATAAAAAAGGTTTTATTTTATAAAGTATACAGTTTTATTTTTGTTATAACGATGCGTTTCGCAAAAAGATCAGTTATTAGAGATTCCCATGATCTATTTGAATGAAAAAAAACCATATGTTAGTTTGTTTGTAATGCTAACGTGCTATACTGTTCATAAGAATCAAAGGTAGGTTTTTCTCCTTGTCACTTTGTTGGTTTGGCAAATAAAATCCCGCCTACCTTGATAGTAGAAAAATACATCTCAAAATTTACTTTCTGTCCATTTTTTAAATATATTATACCCAATGCAGGAATGGTATAATGCCATTTTTTAGCTAATGAATTGATACTGACAGATTTTATAAATATTTCTCTAACATGTTTTTCTAAAACTGTTTCCGGAGGATAAAAAGAGGGGCCTATTAATATTTTATCTATTTTATCCTTTCCTCCTAACCATATTAATAAAGAATATCCATCTTTCACCGATGAGTCACCAGCAAATGTATTTGGTCCTGTATCTGGCAAGACTTTTTTTATTACTATTTTCAGATAATCTGTATGAATTGGTTCCATTGCTTCACTATTGATACTTGATTTTGTGAAATGTGATGTACGAGACAAACACCCCAGAAGGAAGGTAAACAAAATACAAATCAGAATAGTTCTCATCTTTTCCCCTCCTACTTTGAATGTTTTTCTTACCTTCCTGACTACTATTTCAATATGTGATGAGACTGTTATTTATCTTTTTATCAAAAAAAACTCTTAAATGCACTTTTTTGATACTAAATTTAGTTCTGAGAACAAAAATGTTTTTTACTATTCCAAAAAAAGACAAGATAAGATCTTCAGTTGACCTTTGAAGCATATTATTCAGCTATATATAGATATGAGGAATCTCTAATAACCTCTCTTTTGGCGAAATACTTTGTTATTTCCAAAAAAAATGTAATAAAATCGGCTCGTTATTTTTTGAAATGCCTTGTATTTCATCCAAAATTTTAATTATTAGAGGTTCCCTATGATAATTGCTAATGGAGAATTTAGGGTAGGAAGTATTGAGTTCGTTTCCGGAAAAATGCTGATTGCAGAGTTTGCTTTTGCAATAAAAATACAACCAAATAAAAGCATTAGAGCCAAAAGATAAGTAAAAAAATTTAATTTTTTCATATACAACTCTCCTATAAAACATTGTAATTTTATAATAAGGCATTCTCAAAAACTTCTGTTACCAAATAGTTAAGGCTATTAAATTGTTATTGTGAATTAAAACAACAAATATACTTTTCTTGAAAATGTATTTAACTTTAAAGTCTAAGAACATACATTAAAATTAAGAAAGAATATTGTTAGATTGTGTAATTAATTTGATTAAATATGAAATTAAGGTCAGGTTTCAGGCTATCCAAATTGGATATAGCGTTTTTTGTTTAAAGTGATGAACTTTAATGAATTAAAATCAAAAGAATTAACACTATGTCTCTTCTATTAGCTTTACAATTAATACATTTGAATACAGGTTTTGAACGTTTGATTTCAATTATATTCAGATGAAGTATCGTATATCCCTGTTCATAGGCATACATCATATGATGGAACAAAATGATTGACACAAGAATTTCTACACAATAAGCTGACATCATCATTTTGATGCAGGTACTCGAAACTGATGTCAGACTTTTTACATCGCCACTCAAAAATCAGGAGAAACACATGACTAAAACAGTAATGGGTTTTCCATCCACATCGCAGGATCATTACCAGCTTAACACAATCAATATTTTCAAAGGCGCGGAAAAAGCTTTTGCTGACCAGGAAATTGTTTGTCGGACTTCTTCCGGGATGATGAGGTATACATACTCTGATGCTTACAAAAGAATAAAAAAACTTGGGACTGCTCTTAAAAAACTTGAGGTTCAGGTTGGTGACAGGGTTGGGGTACTTGACTGGAACACGCATCGACATTTTGAAATGTACTATGGGATTCCGGGCATTGGCGCAGTTATTCTTTTGCTGAATCTGAGGCTGTCGCCTCCTGATCTTGGCTATGTTATTAACCATTCAGAAACATCATATATTGCTGTTGATGAATCGCTTATCCCCATTGCAGAATCGGTCCAAAGCCTCTGCAATGCAGTAAAGGGCTATATTATTATTACGGACAAGCCCATCTTGGAAATTAAAACAACCCTGTCTCCAATATATAGTTATGAAGAACTGCTGAGCGATGCGGATGAAATAGACGAATGGCCCGTAATGGATGAAAAGTCTGCCTACGGGGCATGCTATACAACAGGCACAACCGGAAAACCAAAAGGGGTCTATTATTCACACAGAAACGTTTATCTTCATGCAATGGCGCTGGCATCCTTTATTGGTATGACCAGCAAGGACTGCTTTTATCAGCTTGTTCCAATGTTTCACGCGTTAGGTTGGGGGGCGCCTCACTCTGCTATAATGGTTGGAGCCAAATTTCTTTTGCCCGGCATGTATAATATTGCCAATCTTGGTGATCTTGCCAAGCCACTGATTAATGAAAACGTTACCTGCAGTGCAGGTGCCCCAGCTCTTTTTATGCCAATGCTTGAATATATAAAAACAATGGATACAATTCCTGATCTTACTGGCGCAAAATTTTTGTGCGGGGCATCTGAACCATCCTACACTATGATGAAAGAATTCTATGATTTAACCGGCGCTGAAATTATACATGCCTATGGAGCTACAGAAACATCACCTCTTGCAGCCTTCAACGGGCCACGTCCATGGGTTGATAAAAATATCTCTGAAGAAGAAAGATGGGAAAACAAAAAGAAGCAGGGGTTTCCGGCTCCCGGTCTTGATATAAAAATTGTTGATGCTTTTGGAAAAGAATTGCCCGCAGATGGAGAATCAGCTGGTGAAATTTATATTAGAGGGCCTTGGATAACAGGTTCCTATTATAAAAACGAAAAAAGTAGCGACAGCTTTTCTGAAGACGGATACTGGAAAACAGGGGATGCCGGAACCATTGACAAAAACGGATTAATCAAAATTACTGACAGAGTAAAAGACATTATAAAAAGCGGGGGTGAGTGGATATCATCAATAGATATGGAAAACGAAATAGTATCCCATGAAGCAGTTTTAGAGGCTGCGGTAGTTGGTGTAAAACACCCGAAATGGGAAGAGAGACCAGTGGCCATCGTTGTATTACGAGAAGAATTTAAGAATGAAATTTCGGAAGATGAAATAAGAAAGCACCTTGAAAAGAAATTTGCAAAATGGCAACTTCCCGAAAAAGTCATTTTTACTGATTTAATACCCAAAACAAGTGTTGGTAAATATGACAAAAAAGTTATGAGAGAGACATATCAGTATATTTATACTATAAAAAACTGACTTTTGAAGATTGCAGATAGGTTTTAAAAATCCTCAATGACATATGGGAACCTCTAATAACTGATCTTTTTGCGTAATATTGCTTTCTCAAAAAAAACAACTGTAGTAAAATCAACCCGTTGTTTTTTTCTCAGCCTTGTGTATTTTCATCAAAAATTCTATTTATTTAGAGATTCCCATATTGAAAAAAGACAAATGTTGATTAGGATTATTCGATTTTATTCTTTTCAAGGATTTTCAAGTAAATACCATTTCTCTTAATGCTCAGGAGAGCCTCATTTATCCTTTTTGTGATGGATAAATGATCAGGATAAGTACGGGATATCATTAAGTGAAGGTAATCTTGTTGAAGAGGCTTTTTGACTGTACAAAATTTGTTTATTTCTTCAGGATACATTTTCCTGATTAATGCCCAACCAACTAATTCATTTGTTGCAAGGAAATCATATCTTCCTGCATAAAGTTTTTTAAAACCGATTTTGTCGTTGTAACCATAATCAATTGTAAGATTCGCTTTTTCGAACTTGGTGCGATACCAATACCCAATAGATCCTCCTATTGTATATGGTTTTAGATCTTCATACCTCATCCATTTTATATCTGACTTTATTCTACTTTTTAAATAAAATAATCTGCTTGTTGACTTAACTATTCCTTTGCTGAAATTAAATTTTTTCTTCCTATCATCATTTATGAAATAAGGAAATGCAGCAAATGCAATACCTTTTTTGAGGTTATATTCACATCTTAACCAGGGATAAAATTTATATTCAAAATCTAACCCGGCTTCCTCAAAAACCGCTGATACAATCTCTGTAAAAAAACCATATCCTTTAATTCTGTATGATGTATAGGGTGACCATTCGCCTGTTACGAGAACTATTTTCTGTTTTGCAAAAATATTCGATGAAAAGATGAATAAAAATAATACAAAAATTAATAATCGCTTCATTTTATCCTCGACCAGCTCTCGGGTTTATTGACGAAAATTAAATAATTCAGAGATGTTGTAAAATAACACATTTTTAGTTTAATAAGCAAGATAATGTAACTAAAACAGATACTTCAGCATGGATAGAAATGATATAAGGCCATTCTATTAGGAAAATAGGGGGACAAATATACTGATGTGCCCAGGTTGCTCTAATCTTTTAAATTTGCGGTTTATCAAAACTGCTTAGGATCGTATCTTCAAACCAAAAATTATATTGAGTTTTTATTGACATATGTAATAATTACCCATGCTTCTTCGCATGTGATAACATGGGTTAATTATCTTAATAAATGTTTGATACGATGTTATTAAGAGCCTCACAAAGCCAGCCGAATTATGATTATGCAATCAGAACTTGACCTGTGACCTTTATAGCCTCCCTCTACTAAGTCCTTGCCCTTCTCTTTGAAAAGATACTTGCATACAAGCTATATTTAGGGTAAAAAATCTCCAGCAAATTTATTATCATATAAAAAAGAAAGGAAAACAGATGCTTAAAAAAGATATACAGGATAATATTGTAATAGCCCAACTCTCAGACGGAGCCAGTAATGCCATTGATATTGAGACCTTGAGGGAGCTTAAAAAGATAATTGATGAGGTTAATGAAAAGGATGAACTCAAAGGTCTTATCCTTACAGGTGAAGGACGTTTTTTCTCAAGTGGATTCAGCCTTCCAATGTTCGTAGGTTTTAAGAGTAATGAAGAGGTTGTATCATTTTTCGAGGAGGAGGAGGGTATCCTTTTAGATTACTTCACTTGTAAAAAACCTGTTGTTTGTGCAATGAATGGTCATTCAGCAGCAATGGGACTTATCCTTGCAATGGCTTCAGATTACAGAATAATAGCAAACCACCCTAAAATAAAAGTTGGTATGAGTGAGATAAAGATTGGCCTTGGACTTTCAATAGCCCAGTCAGCTATAGTCAAGTTTGGACTTGACTCAGATAGATTATACCGTGATGTTATGTATTTTGGTAGAATGGGTGGGGTGGAAAAAGCTCTTGAACTTAAAATGGTGGATGAAGTTGTTGAACAAGATAACCTTATAAACCGAGCAAAAGAAATTATTTCTCTATGGATAGATACACCTAACAGACCATTTATCCAGATAAAAGCCGGATTGAAAAAAGAGACTGCTGACAGAATCAGCCATGACCTTAAAACAGTTAAATGGCAGGAACTTATGGCATCAACTCTTATGAACCAGGAAGTTAAAGATACTCTTGCTTTTGTTCAGGCAGCTATGGAACAGAAATAGGCATATTTAAAAATTCAAAAGGGGCATAAAGTAGTAAAATTGCCCCTTTGTTTTTATGGCTTTCAAAAAGCATCTTCTTCCACCAATAGGGAAGCATCACTCAACCCTGAACCGCTTTCATTTTTCCTGAAGTAACAGGTAGCTCTGTTTCCATATAAAACCTTGCTGTTGTAATAATACCCTCGTAGAAAATACTTTTTTTCTCCTTTGGATTGTTTTCAAGGGCTTTTGTTGCTGTAAGTGCGCGCCATAGATGCATCCACCCAAGGATAATATCTCCCATAACCATTAGAAAAGGATGTGCATTGGCAAATGCGGAAGCATATTTTTCGCTCAAGGCTGCTTTTCCAATTGTCATGGCGGTTAGTCCAAGCTCTTCAATCTGCTCTTCAAGGATATTGGCAAGGGATCAGAGACTCCTTTTCCTTTGCAGCAGCAATGACTTTACCTATTTCACCCAGAAAATTTAAAAATAATTTACCATTTTCCATACCCATTTTCCGACCAAGGAGATCTATGGCCTGGATGCCGTCAGTACCTTCATTGATAGTTGCTATTTTCACATCCCTTGCCAGCTGCTCAACCGGGAATTCACTTGTAAATCCATAACCACCGAAGACCTGAATAGCTTCAACACAAACATCAAATCCTTTTTTTGCGCAATAGGCTTTAACCACAGGAGTCATAAGTTCAATCATACCCTCACAAAGCTTCCTTTCTTCAGGGTCGTTTGAAAGATCCTTTTTATCAAAACAGTAATATAGTAAACAAAACTTCTCATGCCGTCCACATTAGCTTTCATCCAGGTCAGCATTCTCCGAACATCCGGGTGTTGGATAATTGGGATAGATTTTGCATCAGGGTCTTTGGCACTTAAAAGATCCTTTCCCTGAACTCTATGCTTTGCGTACTCCAAAGCATAGAGGTAGGCCAATGAAGCTGTTGTGCTTCCCTGGAAACCTACATTAAGGCGTGCTTCATTCATCATATGGAACATGATCTGAAGACCTTTGTTTTCCTCTCCAAGTAGAAACCCCCGGCATTTACCACTTGAACCAAGGGACATGGAGCAGGTGCAGATCCGTGCACCCCCATTTTTTTCTCAATTCCCACGAACTGGATATCGTTATCTTCACCGATTGTCCCATCTTCATTAACCCAAAGTTTTGGAACAATGAATATGGATATCCCCCGGCTTCCGGCAGTAGCACCTTCAATTCTGGCAAGCACTGGGTGGATGATATTATCTGTCATGTCATGGTCACCCCCTGTGATAAAAATCTTGTTTCCAGTGATATTGTAGGTTCCATCCACATTTTTTTTGGCTGAGGTGTTAAGTGCTCCCACATCCGATCCAGCTTCAGGTTCAGTAAGTACCATAGTGCCTGCCCACTTTGAGGTATATAAATTCTCAAGAAAGATATCTTTTAGCTGATCAGTTCCAAAAAGTTCGATCATTTTGCCTGTACCATGGCCCATATGAGTATCCACTAAGGGAGTAATTGGCACCTATCACATAGTCCATAATAGTCATTGAAACAGAATAGGGTATGAGAAATAAATAACGATATGCTTTGTTTATAAAAGCTTTTATTTTAGGGAACCTCTAATAACTGCTCTTTTGGCGAAATCCTTTGTTGTTTCCAAAAAAAACTGTAATAAAGTCGGCTCGTTATTTTTGGAAATGCCTTGTATTTCATCCCAAATTCTAATTATTAGAGGATCCCTTTATAAAGTTTACATTTCTTTTTTTTGAAGAGGCTCCGTTGTTTTGTTTAACAACTTAAAAATTTCCTATAAAACAAAACTAAAGCCTTTTGTTTTATAGGCAGTTATTAGATTCCCTTAAATCTAAAGATTTGGTATAAAACTCTTAAAAAAAATTATAATTAAGGTTTAATCAAATGAAGGAAATTTTCAAATCATCTCTTAAAAAAAACGGAATAGATAAAGAGTGGTATTTTAAAGATGGGATGAATTTTAGAGATAACACTTTATGGTGGGGAGAGTGTAAAAAAAGGACAGCTTCCCATGAAGGAATCGATTTCGGTTACGTAATTGGTGATGATGGTATATGCAATATAAATGAAGATTTTATAGTTTCAAATTTTCTTGATGGTTCGATAATAAAAGTGATTGATGACTTCATTGGGAAATCTGTGTTTGTAAAACATGAGATTTTCAATGAATCAAAAGAACTGTTTTCGATATTTGGACATGTTAAAACCCAATTAGAAGAAGGGCCAATAGGATCCTTTGATAATATTGGTACTATTTCCACAAGGAAAAATATACCTGTTCATTTCCATTATTCGCTGGTATGGATACCTGAAAAAACAAGTTTTGACTTACTTGCATGGGATAAATTAAATAGTAATGAATCTGTTCTCTTTATCGATCCAAAGTCTTTCAAAATGCCTAAATAGGTTAAATTAATTTCAAACAGGGAAATTTTATGAATAACATAGCAATTCTTATTTTAACTGCTTTAATAATCGAAACAGTTTTAAATTTCTATTCAGAGTTTTTAAATATGAATAGTGTTAAAACAAATCTTCCAGATGAGTTTAAAGACCTTTACGATGAAGATACTTATAAGAAATCACAGGAATACCTTAAAGCAAACACTAAGTTTGGTTGGGTAAGCTCATTCTTAGATCTGTTTATCCTTATGATTTTCTGGTTTTGTAAAGGCTTTCCCCTTTTGGATCAGTTTGTGCGGGGTTTTGGTTACGGAACTGTGGTTTCCGGTTTAATCTTCATGGGCATAATCCTTGGAGTAAAATTTGTAATATCTTTACCATTCAATATCTACTCAACTTTTGTTCTTGAAGAGAGGTTTGGATTCAATAAAACCACACCTAAAACTTTTGTAGTGGATCTAATCAAAGCTATTGTTCTTGGAACAATATTAGGAACTATACTTCTTTCTGCAATTCTTGCTTTCTTTGAATACAGCGGTGAATATGCATGGATATATTGTTATGTTGGAGTTACAACTTTCATATTTCTAATTCAATATCTTTATCCTGTATTCATAATGCCTCTTTTTAATAAATTTGAAGAGATAGAGGATGGGGACTTAAAAACATCACTAATGGAATACGCCAAATCCATAGATTTCCCTCTAACCAAAATTTTCAGAATGGATGGGTCAAAGCGCTCTACTAAATCCAATGCATTTTTCACAGGATTTGGTAAAAACAAAAGAATTGTACTTTTTGATACTTTAATTGAAAAACATACAGTTGAGGAGCTTGTCGCTGTTCTTGCTCATGAGATGGGGCATTTTAAAAAGAATCATATTAAAAAACTTATGTTTCTAAGCATTCTCCAGATGGGCGTGATTTTTTATCTTCTGTCATTTTTTCTACATTATGATAAACTTTTTAATGCCTTTTATATGAATGATATTTCCATATACGCAGGTCTTATATTTTTCAGTATGCTGTTTTCACCAATATCTTTCTTTCTAAATATAATGATGCAGCATATATCAAGAAGGCACGAGTATGAGGCCGATAAATTTGCTGTTGATACAACCAGCAAAAGTAAAAATCTGGTTAATGCATTAAAAAAACTATCTGTTGATAATCTTTCAAATTTAAATCCTCATCCACTATATGTATTTTTAAACTATTCCCACCCTCCGGTTATGCAGAGAGTTGAGGCTATGAGAAAAATTAAGGGGTAATTTTATAGAAAAAAAGGCGCAATTTATTGCGCCTTATACTTCAACAAAACTTACACAGCTTTTTTAAATTTAATCCTGTATAGCAACATCAAACCAACAATTATCGTAAGGATTCTAATAATTGATATAAAAAGTTCCGGATTTTTAGAAAAGAAGCTTCCTCCCCGATCTATATTATAAGGAACTTCAACTATATCACTTACTCTTTCCCATCTTTTTGATTGATAAATGATTCTTCCATTGGGCATAACCACAGAGGATTTACCATTATTAATTACATGGATCACAGGGACCCTGTTTTCAACAGCTCTTAAAGGGTTTGATGCACTGTGTTGTTCTGGTTGAGAGCCTTTTCCATACCAACCATCATTACTTTGAACAACAACAATCTTACCTTTTGTATCACCAACAGCATGTCCAACAAATCTTGAAAACTGAATTTCATAACATATTAATGGCTGAACCTTCATACCGTTTATCTTGAAAACTCTGTTTTTCTCACCTGCAGTAACACTTGGAAAACCTAATTTCATAGACAAACCATAAAACCAGTTTAAAACAGGCATATACTCACCAAAAGGAACCAGTTTTCTTTTATGGTAGATACTTTTGAGCTTTCCACTTTTACCAATTAAAATAGTACTGTTTCTGTAAACAGTTCTTCCATCCTGAGCAATAGTTGGAAGATCATGGAAAATCAGGGGTATCTTTTTATCTTTCACAAAACTGTTATATGAATCATGAACTTCCTGATAATTTAAATATCCTCTGTATTGACCTTCAGGCCAAACGATAAAGGCGGGGTTTGATTTTGAAAGCTTATTATAATGATCAATCTCAAAAGGCCTTGCTATGGTTTCACCTTTTTCCAACAAAAGTTGAGTAAAGGAAGAAGCTCTGTTCGGCTGTATTATACCAATTTTTTTCTTTTCCCATGAAGCTATCTTATTATCCCATTTTTCAAGTGAATAGTAACCGTAGCTAAACCAAATTGTAATTATAATTGAAGACAGTGCAATAATAGCAATCTTATTCTTTGTGAAATCACGTTTTAAAACTTCATAAACAGTCACATTGAACAGTGCTATTATAAAATCAAGTCCATAAGTTCCTGTATATTCGGTGGCCTGGAGTGCTAAAAGAAATTTTGATGCACCATTACTCATTGTAAAATAAAAAAGATTTGGAAAAAAAGACCACACAGTCACTAAAACAAAAGGAAAGATTATTATTTGAGGAATTTTGGTTTTTCTTTTAAAAAATTTAAATAAAACGAAAATTAAACCAAATAACTGTGCATTATAAAAACCATATAAAAACAGGCAGAAATAATTAAGGGGTGCAGGAATTCCAACAAATTTTTGGAATAAAAAAGGTATCCATGTATAACCAAAACAAACGAAAACAGTACCTGTTAAAAGTGCAAGATAATATGTTTTTTTATAACCTGCACCTCTAACTGCAAAGAAAAGAGGTAAAAAAGCTATCCACTCTAACAGATAAAAGTTTTGGTCAGGAAATGCTAAAAACAGTAAAATACCGGAAACAAGTGCAAGAAAGATCTCTTTTATATTATCTTTTATAATCTGAACCAGTTTTTGTCTTTTCATTTTCAAATACTCTTTCATTATATTTTTCTTTTTATTTATTGGAATTTTTAAATCAAAGTTATTAAAAAAAATTAAATTTGGTCTCTTTTTATTACTATATTCCTTGAAAGTAAATATTTTTTCCAGTTCAAATTATTAGTAATCTATAATAACTGATCTTTTTGCGAAACACAGCGTTATAACAAAAATAAAACTGTAGTAAAATCAACCCGTTGTTTTCTGTTATGCCTTGTTTTTCATCAAAAATTTTAATTATTAGAGATTCCCATTAATAAAAACATGGTTTTTTTTTAAAAAAAACTCATTTTATTAAATGAGTATGAAACGCAACACAGGTTATAATAGTTAATATATGGTAATGGAATTTGTATCAATAAGAGTTATTGATATTGACAATTTTGCTTGATGTTCGCTAAAATGACTGGAGTTTATAAAAATAGTAATTCTTTTTTAACTTCAGTATGTAAAAATTTAAATAGGGAAACTCTATTAACTGTTTTTTGATCTAACAATCAATTTTAAAGTTATGAGAGGCTCTCAATATTCTATCAAGGGAGTAATTGAAATGAAAAAAAAGTTAATTTTTTTATTAATACTAAGTACGATATTAGTAATTTCAGGTTGTACAGGAACAAAAACAAAAAGAGTTGCTGATGATGAGATAATTGATGTTGGAGATAAATGGAATGATACCGATTCCAGACTTGTTGCTGAAGAGATGATTACAGATTCCCTAAAACGTCCCTGGTTAAAGAAATTTTTAAGAAAGCATAATGACAAACTTCCCGTTGTAATAATTGGAAGAATCAGAAACAGAAGTCACGAACATATCAATGTTAAAACTTTCGCTAAAAACATTGAAAGAGCTCTTCTAAACTCAGGTGAAGTTGAGTTTGTTGCAGGACAAAGTGAAAGATCTCAAACAAGAAGAGAAAGAAAAGACCAACAATCATATTCCAGTGAAGATACAGCAAAAGCCGTTGGAGAAGAGACTGGAGCTGATTATATTCTTGTGGGATCTTTAAACAGCATTATCAACAAGTCCGGTGGGAAGCAATTGAAATTTTATCAGGTAAATCTCGAGCTAATAGACTTACAGTCCAATAGAAAAGTTTGGATTGGTGAGAAAAAAATAAAAAAAGTTGTAAAGCAAAGCGGTTTTAGATATTAATTTTTGAGGGGTTGAATACTATTTTCAACCCCTTTTATCTCCTCAAGCAAAACATCAAATAAATTAACTTTTTCATAGTCAATATCAAAAAGGTAAAAATTATGAAACAAAACATACTTATTGTTTTAATTCTTTTTCTTCTATGTGGTTGTGGGGTTAGCACAGATTTTAAGCAAATTAATGAGTTTATGTCTCAGGGGGATTGTAACAGTACCATTGAACTCTTAAAAGAGAGCAAAGATGATTATGGGAGTAAGGCTGAACTTCTTTTTCTTTTGGATTCTGCAATGATTAATATGCAATGTGGTAATCATAGTGAAGCAAATAAATTGTTTCAGGATGCAGAAGCTCTTGCTCAGGAACTCTGGTCAGAAAGCATTTCTCAAAATGCAGCGGCAATGGTTACCAACGATAATGCTCTTTCATACTCAGGAGAAGATTTTGAACGTGCAATGATAAACCTTTTTAATTCTATTGCCTATTTGAAATCCAAAGACCTCGATGGTGCGCTCATTGAATGTCGTAAACTTGACGTTCTTCTATCTACCTATAATGAAAAATATAAAACAAATAAGAATGTATACAAAGAAGATGCTTTTGGACGGTATATCAGTGCGATTTTGAATGAAGCTGATCGTGAAGTGGATGATGCATATATAGACTACTATAAAGCATTCAAAATTTATGGGAATTACACCAAACATTACGGAACCCAAATACCAAAAATACTGATTGAAGATCTTCTCAGAGTTGCTAAAGCTGCTGACAGATTAAGCGAAGCCAAAAGGCTGATCAGAAACTACAGAAGCTTCAAGGTCGTTGACTACAGAAAAGCAAGAAAACTTGGTAAAATTGTTTTTATTCATTTAAATGGTCATTCGCCTATAAAAATTGACAAAAAATTTACAGTAGCCTCTCCTAAAGGGCCTGTAAGCGTTGCATTTCCTGAATATAGTGTTGACTATGCAGATTGCAGAAACAGTAATATGGTTGTCAGTTCTGGAAATCAAACAATCACAAAAAAAACTTACCTTGTAGAAGATATTAATAAGATAGCTGTTAAAGCTTTAGCTGACAGAAAAGCAAGAATTATGGTTAAAGCTATAGCACGTGCTGCTATAAAGCAAGTCGTTAACAAAGGTGTTTCTGACAAAATTGGTGGTGTTGGTGGTTTACTTTTCAGGGTTGGGTTTAATGTTTTTAATTCAACAGTACTTGAAAAAGCTGATGTAAGAACATGGCGAACCTTGCCAGGTGAGATTTATATGACTCGCGCTTATGTTAAACCAGGCCCCATTGAAGTTAGTGTTTCTAAATGCGGATTCAATAAGAAGCTTGAAAACTTTTCAATTAAAGCCGGTGAAACAAGGTTTGTAATTTATAACTCAATATATGAGTAAAATGGAGATCTAAAATGTTCAAAAATAAACTGTTACTTGTAATTTTACTTTCAGCAGCGCTAGCTTTTAATAGTTGCACTGGAAAAAAAGCCGAAAAACCTGATCAAAAACAAAAAGGCACTGCAAATTTTGTTGAGATGGAATTTCCAAAAGGTAGATATCTTACTGCAACAGGATCTGGTGATTCTCAATCAGAAGCTTCGAGAAATGCCAAGTCTGAAATTTCAAACATCTTTGAAGCTAAAATTTCAAGTGATCTTTCTTCAAATACGACCTCAATTGTAGATACAAAAGCTGGGGATTCAATGAAGAAGATTGTCAGAAGAAATATAAATGTTCAATCCAGTGTTAAGCTGAAAGGCCTTACCATAGGAAAAACATGGAAGGATGGCGGACAACATTACGCTGTTGCTGTTCTTGAAAAAGCAAAAGCAAAGGATCAGTGGTTTTCTGACATAGAACAGGTTGATAATAAAATAGATGCTCAATTTAAAGTTGTGGAAAAACAAGTTAGTAAAGTTACTAAATTAAAACCACTTAAAAACATCGTTAACCTTTGGTTGAAAAAGCAGGCCATAATTAGCAGATTAAGAGTTATTGGTTACGCTGCTCCTTCTGCTAATAAACACAATATAAAATCTGTTTTTGAACAAATTCCTGCAATTAAAGCTGATATCAATATTTATGTAACTGTTAAGGGTTTAAGAGCACAGGAAATTAGAGATATTGTTTCCAAATACCTTACAAAAGCAAATTTTAAATTTACTGGTTTCAGTAAAAAGGCTGATGTTATTATTTATGGAAAATCAAAAGCAGAAAGAGTACGAAATAATAACAGAGACTTTGTATTCGCAAGGGCAAAATTATTTCTAAGCATCTATGATGTGAAAACAAAAGTTAAAATTGCTGAAATTGCAGAAGATACAAGAAAAGGTGCGTTAACTATAAATGAAGCTGCACATAAGGCGATTAAAGGTGTTTCAAAGAAAGCAGCTCAAAAAGTGGTAGAATACTTTGATTAAAGGGAATTCTAATAACTATAATTTTGATTGAAATACAGTTTATAAACATTTCAACAGTGTTTTTTTCGTAATAACGCAGTAGTTCGATTAAAAGGCGGTTATTATGGTTCCCTAAATATTTAATTATACTTTTTCTAACCTTCTATAAAGGGCTTGCCGGGATATTCCTAAATATTTGGCAGCCCTTGTTTTATTACCATCAAATTTGTCCATAGCTTTTACGACAATTTCATTACTTAAATCTTTTATATTTAATCTTTTTTCTGGCAGATCAAACTTATCTATATCAATAATACTCTGGTTAATTACATTATTTTGAGAAATGGTCGATATTATAAGATCCTTTACAGATCTTTTCTCATTTTTATCATTATCTACAATAAGTTCCGCTATCTCATCCATTGTATTAAAATCACCTGCATTAAAAGAAGTTCTTAATAATTCAGTATGTATTTTTGAAGTTATACCATAATTCTCTTCCCATAGTGTTTTGTCAGTTATAAGTCCCTTCTTTATATATAAAAGAGCATCCTTAAATCTGAATAATTTGTTCAGATGTATTCCGCAAAAAAGATTCAGCTCTGCCAGGCTTACTTTTTCATGATCTTTTATTATAAATTCCCTGGCATCATTTAGAAAATAAACTATTTGAAATATTTTAAAAATATCCTCTTTTGTAAGTTCATTTAATAATACTCTCGCAAAATTCTTTTTTGAAATCCTTACATTTTCGATGGTTATATTGGATATTATAAAATTTTGAAGCCTCGATGATCTAAAACATAATTCTGAACCTTTATCATCTTTTGTAATTAACAGATTCAGGTTATCAGTTAAAAACTCCTCTTTAATGTTAGTTGCTCTTAATACAATCTCTTTCTTAAAGATATAGCCAAAACAGGCTGCTGATTGAATAAAAACCTTTTCATCTTCTGTGTACTCATAGAGAATTTTTGATAATAAAGATTCGAGATTTAGCGGAATCTCCGATGATTTTATTCTGTTTAAATTCCACTTAAAAATACCTCTGTGGCAATTATATTCTATTAAACCTTTTCTTTGAATGTACTTCAAAAGTATATTCACAAAAAGAGGGTCGCCATCTGTTACGCTAAAAATATAGTTGGTTAATTCCCTTGTCCTTATCTTATTTGAAAATAGTGATCCTGAAACTAACGACAATACAGCTTCACAGGAAAGTTTTTTCATCATTAAAATATTATATTCTATACTGTTTTTCTCAATAATTTCTGAAATTTTTTCTGATAGTTTATGATTTGAGTCTATAGTTCCAATTATTGTCAAATTATCAAACCTTGCATCTTCTAAAACAGAACCAATCACTTTTTTGGAGCCACTATCTATAGATTCTATGTCTTCAATAAATATTACTACTTTTTTTTCTTTAAAAAGGTCTTTTATCAAGTTGTGCAGAATATATATAAAACCATTTTCAGTTTCCACATAAACATCTGAGTTTTCTTTTGATTTTAAACCAATTAGATCTTTTAATTCATTTGGTAGCAATTCAAGATTTTGAATTTTATCTTTTACATCTTTGAAGGATGAAACCAATGAATAATATGGAATGTTTTTAGTTGTTTTAGAGTTACTCAAGTGAAGAAAAAGGATTTTTCTTTCAAAAAGTCTTCTCTTAAAAAATTTTATTACTGAGGTTTTACCTATTCCTGAATTACCAGATAAAAGGAAAAAATCTTTTACTCTACTCTTACGGAATGATTTTATAATTGGAGCTATTAATTTAGTCCTTGGATATATGTAATTGTCATTTATCTGAGCTTTTATATCAGTAGAGCCTGGTTTTAAAGATGAATTGTTTTTCAAACATTTCAATAAATCGTACTTCAACGAAGTTCCACTCTGATACCTTTTAGACGGATCTTTTTCAATCAATTTTAATATGATTTCGGATAGGAAACTATTAATCGAAGGGTTTACAGATTTGGGAGAAAGAGGCTTTTCATTAATATGATTTTCAATTAAATTCTCATTAAATGGAAAAACACCTGTAAAAATTTTATAAAATGAAATTCCAAGTGAATAGAGATCAGTTCTGTAATCAATAGGTTTTGAGATCTCGCCTGTTTGTTCCGGTGATATGTAGAAAGAATCAACTGCTTTCATTAAAGTTTTATTATCAAATGCTTTGTGTTCCTCTAAAAACAGACTTGTCCCAGTGAGATCTGTAATTTTGATTATTTTTGTTGCAGGATTATAAATGAAATTATTCAGGTTTACATTATTATGTATAATTCCAACATCATGTAGTTCAATTAATATTTTAGATAGCTTAACAGAGATTATCAATCTTTCTTTTATTGATAATTGTACTTTTTCTATTATGTTTAAGAGAGGTTCTCCAAATAAATCTTCATATACTATATACGTTTTATTATCATTTGATTGATAACTTAGTGGCCTCACAATGCATCTCAGATCAATTGATGATGATATCATGTACTCATGGCTAATAATGTCACTGTGTAATCCGGATCTGTTTTCTTTTATTATATAGCTCTTACCTGAATGAAAGGCCCGATATATACTGTTATAACCCTTTTGATAGATCAATTCTTTTTTAAATATGCTTAAGTCTGAAAACATTAGAGAATTTACCAGTTTTATTTTTTATAAAAAATTATAAATTCATAATGGAGGAAGCTCTAACAACTAACTTTGACCAAACTACTTTTAAAAGAAATCAAAGTATATAAAAAAAATGCAAACTTTATAAAATAAAAGCTTTTATAAATGCTGTAATTAAATCAAAAATCGATTTATTCGAGTTTCCATAGATTTGATAAGTTTTATAACATAAATATTTATAATAAGGGAAACTCTAATAGAGTTCTTTTTGTATATTTTTATAGTGATTCAACATCTCTATTAAGGGAAACAATATGAATTATACCTAATATTTATATTTTTTTTTGGATATAAAAAACAAATTTTAGTACCCCTTAACTATCTGATTTTGTTTTTTTATTTTAACCTTATCTAAATATAGTTCAATTCTATAAATTTTATTTATATTATGAATAGTATTTGACCTTTTTCAAACCCTGACAACTGATACAACCCTTTAAAATCTGATTAAAAAAAATTTTAATTATTAAGCGCTCAAAATTATTAATAGAAAATTCATATATTATTCATATCTTATAGAAAATACCTTGAAAATTTCATTACCATATATTAGAAATTTTTTAATCAGATCAATTTAAATCCAACATAAATCAAACCTCACAGAGGTTAAGAAATGAGGAGATCTCTATGCAAAATGAACAAAAATTCTCCAATTTAGATCAGGTATCTAATTTTGCTCAAATTTCCGATAAACTCAAAAGCAGAATTCGAACGGCTTCATATCTGGAAATGGGTAGACGTTCTACAACTGCAATACCTGTCCTGGTTATGTTAGGTTTTATTCTTGGATTAACATCCTATTTTAAAGAACACCTTACTCTTTCAATAGCAATTTTTGCCGTTATGAGTGTTGTAATAATATCAAGAATTGTTACTGGTACAATGCTTCAGAAAAATTACAAAAATAACCCAAAGGCCTGGGAGAGAAGGTTCAAAATCAATACTATATTGATGGCTTTATCATGGTCTACTTTTATTAATATTACTATCTATTTATATGGATTTGAATGGACTACAATTATAACAGTTATCGGAACTACAGGCTTTGCTGCAGGGGCAACAAATACATTTGCACCAAATTACTCATTGGCCATTGTGTATAATGCATTATTATTATTCCCTATTCCAGCCTGGGGTCTATATGATGGTACGAATAAAGGCTATACAATGACTGTTATGATACTTCTTTACCTTGTTGCATTAGTTAAAATGAGCCGTGATAACGCTAAATCTTTCTATACTAATTCAACAAATATTGAACTTTTAAATGAAAACCGTAAAAATCTGAACTGTATCATAAAGAAGATTAATACAAATTCAGAAACACTAAATCTTTCTTCTGTTCAATTAGCAGATCTTTCAGATGTTATGTCAAATGGTGCTGGTGATATGTCGAGCCGTTCAAAAAACGTAGCAGCAGCTTCTGAGCAAATGAGTACGAGTTTCATTTCTGTTGCAGAGTTGATGAATCAGGCCTCTGATAATATTTCTGTAATCGCTGATTCTGCAATGACAATGAATAATAAGATAAATGAGTTTGCCCATTCAACAAATCTGGCAAATGAAATTTCTCAAAAAGCAGTTGAGCAAACAACACAAGCCTCAAACAATGTTGGAAGTCTTGATATTTCTGCTAATAATATTGGACAAATAACACAGGTTATTGAAGATATATCTGAACAAACTAACCTTCTGGCTCTAAATGCCACAATTGAAGCAGCAAGGGCAGGAGATGCGGGTAAAGGATTCTCCGTTGTTGCAAATGAAATAAAAGATCTTGCTAAACAAACTTCAGAAGCAACATCAAAGATTAAAGGACAAGTCTCAGAAATACAAACTTCTACTTTAGATACTGTTAAAGAGATTTCAAATATATCTGACACTGTACAAAATATTAACACTATAATGTATGAAATTTCAGTTTCAGCAGATGAACAAAAAAAGGAAACTGAAGAGATAGCAAAAAATGTTAAAAGTGCTTCCACAGGTATTGGAGAAATAAGTGTAAACGTAACTCAAAATTCATCTGCCGCTGAGGAAATTGCAAAGGATATCTCTGAAATTAATGGATCTACAGAAAAAATGTTTGAGAATACTGTTACTATAAATGAAAATGCAACTGAACTTTCATCACTTTCAAACCAACTGAGAGATTTAGTTAACGATATTGAATAGATAATCAACCTGGGGTTTTTGAACCCCAGGTTTTTAATATTGTAAAGGATTTTTTTAGGATTTGGTCTTCTTATAAAATCTATCTTTTTCACTAAATATACAACCACAATAGTTCTGCCTGTACATCCCCATCTCTTTTGACTGTTCGATGCCGTCTTTCCACCCAGGTCTAAAGTCTTCATATAAAAACTTTACACCAACCTCTTTTCCAACAGATATACCTGTTTCTTTGATTAGTTCATGGTTTTGAAATTTACTGTATAAAAGGGTGGTTGAGAAATAATCAAATTTTCCTTTCTTTGCTACAAGTGCTGTCTGTCTTAATCTTTTGTAGTAACAGATTTTGCATCTTTCTTTTTCCCGAAATGCTATATCCCGAAAAAAAACTTCAATATTATAACCCTCCTGATAGATAACTTTTAAGTCTATTTTTTCACTATACTCTTTTAAATTATCTTCTCTACGTATGCACTCCTGAAAAGGGTGTATATTATCCCTGTAGAAATATCCCATTACAAAATAGTTTTTCTCTTTCAGGATCTCTAAAGGGTAAATTGAACAAGGTCCGCAGCATGTGTGTAATAAAACCTTCAAGATCTTGCTCCAAAGATTGCTGTTCCTATTCTAACCAAAGTTGAACCTTCCTGAATTGCAACTTCAAAGTCACCAGTCATACCCATTGAAAGTTCATCCATTAAAACACCTTCTATCTTTTCAGCTTCAATCATCCCTTGTATCTCTTTCATTCTTACAAAGTAAGGTTTTGCCATTTCAGGATTATCATAATATGGAGGCATACCCATTAACCCTTTTATCCGAATATTATCAAATCTGCTTATCTCTTTAATAATCTGAATTGTCTTATCTGCTGAAACTCCTGATTTTGATTCCTCTTCACTGATATTTATCTGAATCAGAATTTCCTGTATTTTATCAATTTTCTTAGCCTGTTTATCTATCTCTTTTGCTAATTTTACTGAATCAACAGTGTGGATCATGTCAAAAATTTTTACAGCATATTTTGCCTTATTACTTTGCAGATGACCGATAAAGTGCCAGGAAACATCATATTCCTTTAAAGCTTCAATCTTCTCTCTTGCTTCCTGTATATAGTTCTCTCCAAGAATTTTAGCACCTGATTCAATTGCAACTCTAACTCTTTCTTGTGACATTTTCTTACTTACTGCAACAAGTTTTACAGAATCATGGTCTCTACCACATTTCTTTGCAGTATCAATGAGTCTCTTCTCTATATTTTTAATTTTATCTATCACTTTATTAATTCCTGTCTTTAAAAATTTAAAATCAATACTTTATTACTAAAATATCATTAAAAAATCGATAAAAAATTAATTATGAGATCCTCCAATAATTTACCTATCATGGTAAAAAGATTTGTTAATTTAATAATTTATAGATTGTTGCTTAGTTTAACTGTGATCCCTTTCATATCTTTTTCTTAAACTCTAATCTATTCTATTAATCAAAATAAATCTATTAGAAACAAGCCTCTAAAGTTTATCAAAAGGAATTTGTATGAAAAAGAATTTACTAATCATCTTAATTACATTGATATCTATTCCGCTTAAAGCATTTGCTTACGATAACGTAGCTGGTTTGACCTTTATTAATACTAACCCAACTATAGAGTTTGTTGATACTGACCTGGAATTTGAGGGAAAATTAGCAGGAAAATTAGGTTTTATATATGGTTTTGAAAATATTGAGTTTAAACTTGCACCAATTTCACTATATGATGAGAACAAAGAAAATTCTGATGGTTTTGCTGTTCTGTTAAGATGGGCTGGAAACAGATGTGGATTTGATTTTGGTTATGAAACAACAAAAGGATTTACAAATAAAACAAATGATCAGTTTGAAAAAGATCTTGAATCTGAATCCTATACACTAAATTTTTCTTATTCACTTTCAGAGGAACATAGATTAAAGTCTCCCGCCAAATTTGGAATGGGAGTACACGAACACGGTTTTATATTTATGACTTCCATATCAAGACGTACGTTGAAAAATGATACTGGTATTTTAGACAGTAGTACCCAATCCCAACTGGGTCTTTCTTCAAATATTACTGATATCTCTGCAAATATGGGTAGTTTAATGATTGGGTATGGTTATACAGGAAAAACAACTTTTGGTTTATTCTCAACAATCAGGTTTTTTTTAGGGGGAAATTTTCAAAGAAACGAAGTTAATTATTCTGATGGTAGTAAAATAAAAAAAGACACTAATGGCTCAACAGATAATATTTTTTTTGAAATTGGATATGACTTTGGTGATAGATGGATTATTGGTAGTTCCATATACGTCGATAAATTTGCTCTAAAAGTATCGGATAAAGTTGAAACTGATTATCGTCTGAATAATATATCTTTTTTTTTAAAACGCAACTTCTAATAGGATGAATAATTCTCTTTTCCTATCTCTCTTTTAACAACCTTGAAAGAGATGAGAGATTCTATTACAGAACTTACTGGAAGCCCAACAACGTTTGAATATGATCCTTCTATTCCTTTTATCATAAATGTACCAAGGCCCTGTATTGCATATCCTCCGGCTTTATCATAGGGTTCTTCTGTACTGATATACCATTCAATTTCATCTTTAGTAAGATCTTTAAAGTAAACAGAAGTTTCAACAGATTTTGTAATATGTCTTTTAGGCGAATAGATTGTATAGCCAGTTAGAACTGTATGCTTATTACCTGAAAGCTTACTAATCATTTCCCTTGCATAATCTTTATTTTCAGGTTTTTCCAGAATAGTTCCATCTATATAAACAACAGTATCAGCTCCCAGTACCCATCTATCAGGATTATTTTCCGATATTTCCTGAGCTTTGTAATAAGAGAGATTCTCTACTAATTTCTTTGGATCTGGTTCATTTATAGCCTCATCGAAATCTCCGGATATTACCTCAAATTTTAATCCTGCCTCTTTAAGAAGAGCTTTTCTCCTGGGTGATTTTGATCCAAGAATAAACATAAAAAAACCTTAAATTAAATTTTTGTGAAGGAAACCATAGAATAAATTGGAGGGAAAAGTCAAAAAAATAATTAAAATACCGGGGAAAATCCCCGGTATTCAATTATAAGCTATTTCTAATAAAAGCCTTTATTAGAAAATCCCTTTACTCTCTCATACTTACAGGTTTTGCAAGAATTTCTGACCAGACAACAGCTTTTCTTAATACAGAACTTTTAAGCAACTCATTACGTACTTTGACTTTAAATTCATAAGCATCACTATCATCAATATTTTCGATCGATTTATGATGAAAGGGTTCCTTAAAATCAGATGATGTTTTCTTATGATCTATTTTTCCCTGCCCCATAGTTTCGTACTTTATGGGCTCATTTACAATCGGTTCATGAACTATTGTCTCACGAATAATTGTTTTTTTTGTGGGAATAGGAGGAGGCGCCCCCCCTGATACTGTTTTAGGAGTTTGAAACTTATCCCACAGCTCTTTAATAGATTGTGGCATCTCCTCTAACTCTTCATCTTCATCATCGTAATCATAGTCGTCATCATCATAATCATCTTCGTCGTAATCATAATCTGACTCTGAATCGGATGTAGAAGCTTCAGGTAAATTTTTAGCAACACTCTTTATAATACTAACAATTATACCAATAACTATTAGTATGGTTATTAAAGTATCCATGTTTAACCCCATAGGTTTTTAATTTTACAGACATAAAAACCTGAGTTTTAATATTTTATGCTATTCATCATCACTACCGATTTTTTCTCTCATCTGAGTATCAGCAACAACATTCTTCATCTTGTAGTAATCCATAATACCTAAATTACCGCTTCTAAATGCTTCAGCCATTGCAAGAGGAACTTCAGCTTCAGCTTTTACAACTGTAGCATTCATCTCTTCAACTTTAGCTTTCATTTCCTGTTCAACAGCAATAGCCATAGCTCGTCTTTCCTCAGCTTTTGCCTGTGCTATTTTCTTATCGGCTTCAGCTCTGTCGGTTTCCAGATCAGCACCAATGTTTTTACCAACATCAACATCAGCAATATCTATTGATAAAATTTCAAACGCTGTTCCTGAGTCAAGACCCTTTGAAAGAACTGTTTTGGAAATAGTATCAGGATTTTCAAGTACATCTTTATGATACTGGGAAGAACCGATTGTTGAAACAATACCCTCACCAACTCTTGCAAGAATAGTATCTTCACCGGCACCACCAACAAGACGGTCAATATTAGCTCTAACTGTAACTCTGGCAAGTGCTCTAAGTTGAATACCATCTTTTGCCATTGCCGTAATAGCAGGTGTTTCAATAACTTTTGGATTAACACTCATCTGTACAGCCTGAAGAACATCACGACCTGCAAGGTCAATAGCTGCTGCACGGTTAAATTCAAGATCAATATTTGCTTTATCTGCTGCAATAAGTGCCTGTACAACTCTTCCAACATTACCACCAGCAAGATAGTGTGATTCAAAATCATCTGTTGAAATTACAAGTCCAGATTTAACAGCCATAATTTTTGATTCAACAATAAGCTTTGGTGGAACCTTTCTAAATCTCATAAAGATAATATTAAATAGTCCAACCTTTGCACCTGAAACCAGTGCCTGGATCCAGAGCTGAAGAGATGACATAACAAAAAATACCAATATAAGAAGGACAACTATTGCTATTCCCCATGCAATATATCCTGTTTCCAATCCACCCATAATTTATTCTCCTTTTTAATTTAAAGTTTTTTAACTATAATCTGATTGCCCGTTATTTTATGGACAACTATTTTTGTTGATTTGGAGATATAATCTCCCCTTGAAACAACATCCACTCTTTTTTTATCTATTAATGCAGTTCCTGAAGGTCTTAAATCTGATGTTGCAACACCTTCCAGGCCCAAAAGTTCCTCAAGCTCCACAGATTGAGATGTAAAGCCTTTATCACTGGAAAGCTCAGTACTTAATGTTGCAGGTGATTTTGCAAGAACCTTGAAACTATAAACTATCACTATTGGCAGGATTACAAGATCTGCTGCAACAAAACCCATCCCCATTGCTGTAGAGATCCCTGTGAAAACCATATAAAGAGAATAACCAAAAAGCCCAATTGCCATTATTGCAAGAAGTCCTCCCGATGGTATGATCACCTCTGCAAAAACAACTACAATTCCAATTACTTGCAAAACTATAGGAAGAATTAGATCTTTTCCCATTTACAGATCCTTTCTGGAGACAATAACTCTGTTCCCACTTATTTTTATAACCTCAACGATTGTTCCTTTTTCAAGAAACTCACCTTCAGATATTGCATCAATGATATCATCATTAACTTTGATCTTACCCGAAGGCCTTAAATATGATTCAGCCACTGCTGTGTCCCCTACTTTTACAGATAAGGTTTCAAATGAATCAGCCTTTGAATCTTCAAGGGTCTTAGTTAAATAAGGTCCCTTTTTAGCGATAGAAAGATTTGGAAACACATATCTTAATATTAGCATTCCAGATATGAAAGCGATCACAACTGAACTAACAATTAATGTTAAATTTTTAAATAACAACTCCTTTTGCCAGGGATAGGTTGGAATTGTAAAATCCTGAAGGGAGAGAACCATCCCTGTAATTATAAGACAAAAACCAGCAACACCAGCTATTCCAAAACCTGGTATAACAAAGAGCTCAAGAATTAATAGAATTAAACCGACGGCTATTATTAAAAATTCAGTATAATTTGCCAGGCCTACTAAAAACTGGCTACCAAATGCTAAAGATAAGCAGATAGCAGCAGTAATTCCGGGAAAACCAAAACCGGGCATTTTAAACTCTGTAAAAAGTGCTATCAAACCAATTATTATTAAAACAGGAGTAAATGGTAAAATATAGTTAACAAGGGTCTCAGACCAATTTAGTTTATAACTGTAATATTTTGTATTTTTGTAGTCCATATCAAAAAGAATTTCATCTTTTGTTTCAACAGTTTTCTTTGAAAAACCAAGATTAATAGCTTCTGAGTTATCCATTGTTAAAAGCTCACCTTTTTTCACAACTACTTTTTTTGATGTAATCTTTTTTAACTTGTCCTTAGAGAGTCCATTATAGGATTTCAAATCCATATATTTTTTACTACCATCTCTGTATTTTATCTCATACACTTCTATGTTTTCACTTACCATAGATTCTGCTAAACTTTCGCTGTACCCACTTTTTTTAGCAAGTGTTCTGAATTTAGCCCGGAGAGGAGACTGGAATTTTTCGCCTAACATTTGAACCTGATTATTATAGTAAGATATTGGAGCACAATCTCCAATTGTTGTACTTTTCTTCATATATATTCGATTACATGCAAGAGAGATTAAAGCTCCTGCTGAAATAGCTTTTGTCTTTATGAAGGCAACTGTTTTAATATCATCAGGTACATTTACAATAGTATCTACTATTTTGTAAGCAGCATTCAGACCCCCACCAAAAGTATCCATTTCAAAGATAATCATGGAAACTTTGTTTTTTATTCCTTCATCAACAGCTCTCTGTATAAATGAGCCAGCTGCTGAATCAATTTTTCCGGATACTGGTACAACAGCTATTTTTTTGGTTTGCTCCTGTCCATAGACACTTGAGACTGATATTAAAACTATGAATAATGATGTTATAATTGAGAGAATTTTTTTTTTCATCTGCTGAGGCTCCGTGTTGAGAAAAAAATGTTTCTAAAAATATTATGCTTTCCAGCTTTAAAAAGCAAGGTCGAAAGATCATTTAAAACGACCTGTTACTTTAATATACAGAATTATTATTGATATATTTTTATATTCATGCAAAATTTCTAATAATTTAAGGCCACCAATAACTTTCAACTTTCTGGATACATATGAATAAAGAAAATAAACTAACACCCAAAGAGAAAGAATTTTGTCAAAATGTTGAGAAAGCTATCCTTGTAAATCAGTTTAGTGATGAAAGAGGTGCTTTGGATCTTAAAATTGCTGGTCTTTCTGAAAATAAAGGGTATGAAGAAACTTATGAAGCAGCTGTTGTAGAGGTTAATAACCAGATATATAAATTAGCCAAAAGAGGCATAACCTCACTTACAAGAATCTCTACAAAAGATCGCAAACTTCTTCAAAATCTTTATTTGTTTGAGTTTTTCCATCTGTTTTTAGATGAGTTTGATGAATTCATATTGGATCAGGTAGACAACACAGAAAATAAATTGGTGGAATTTTCAGATAATGCTTTTAATTATCTACACGATAAAGGTTTTTCAACTGATGAATCAAGACACTTTTTCTCTCTGTCATTTCAGATAAGAAGAGCATTCTACTTTATCGACAGAAATCTGGTTGGTATTAGTGATAGTATGAAACAGTTCAGGAGAAACCTCTGGGATAATGTTTTCACATGCGACCTTGATCTTTACAATGATTACCTGTGGAACAGGATGGAAGATTTTTCCACTCTTATATTAGGAGATACAGGCACAGGAAAAGGTACTGCTGCAAAAGCTATTGGAATGTCAGGCTATATCCCCTTTGATGAGAGAAAACAGAAATTTAAAGAGAATTTTAATAACTCATTTATTTCAATAAACCTTTCACAATATTCTGAATCCTTAATAGAATCTGAACTTTTTGGCCATAAAAAAGGAGCTTTTACTGGTGCAGTTGGTGATCATCAGGGAGTTTTTGAAACGTGTAGCAGCTATGGGTCTATCTTCCTGGATGAGATAGGGGATGTTTCCAAACCTGTTCAGATAAAACTGCTAAAGGTTTTGGAAGAGAGAGTTTACACCCCGGTTGGTAGTCACACTGAAAAAAGATTTAAAGGAAGAATAATTGCTGCAACAAATAAAAATATTGATTCTCTACTATCTAAAGGGCATATGAGAGATGATTTTTTCTATAGATTAAGTTCGGATATTATTGAAGTTCCTAAACTCTCACAAAGAATTAGAGAAAATTCATCGGAACTTACAGATATGGTAAATTTTACAGTTCATAAAATTGTTGGTAAAAATTCAAAGGATCTGTCTAAACAGGTTAAATCATCCCTGCTTAAAACCCCTGGAAAAAACTATAACTGGCCTGGAAACGTAAGGGAACTTGCTCAGGCTGTTAGAAGAATCCTTCTAAAAAAATCCTATGAAGGAAGGGGAACAGTTCATAGTGAGGGTAGCAACTCCATGTTATCCCGAAAGATGGATAGCGGAGAGATTGATGCTTTAAACCTTACCAAGGGCTATTGTTTCATGCTCTATGAAAGATATGGAACCTATGGTGAGGTTGCCAGAAGAACACAATTAGATAGAAGAACTGTTAAAAAATATATAGATGATTGGGACAATGAAACTTTAACATAATAGGAAATTTATTTTAACTAAGAATGTATAATAACTACCTTTTGGAAGTCAGCTATAAAACAAATATAAAAGAATGACATTTTTTTATTTGTATTTTAGCTGACTAAAAAAACCATTTTCCCTATCATTAATTGCTTTTCCCTTTATTCACCAAAAAAACATAAAACCTTCATATTTGTCTTTATCATTTCATGTAGGTTGTAAAGAAGTTATTATGTTTTTTACAACTATTTTACATTTGCTTTACTTTCAGATGACATCTTTATTCTTTAAACTTGTAACATAGTTGACAAAAGCGGGTAAATATTTAAAGGGCTACCTATAATCATCAATAAATTAAGGGAGATAACTATGAAGTTAATATTAAGGTGTTTTTTCTTCTCAACACTTTTCTTACTATTTTCATACAGTGCTTTTTCAGCACCTGCAAAGAACGTAGACACTGTTACAATGTCCTTTGAAGATTTTCTGAAATTGAGAGAGAAGGCGAAAGATAAGGAGATTAAAAGGAGTAAGCTCTTTTCCTATGAGAAGGCGATACTAACGGGAAAGGGTTTTATAAAGAAAAGTGAATATTTTATTAATTTTAATTCTAATATTTCTGTTACCTCCCATGAAGACAGAGACATTCTGGTGCCATTTTTATCCTCAGATCTAAACCTTGAATCTTTGACTGTTGATGGATTTGAATCTACCTGGATCAAAGAGGGAAAATCTTACAAGGTATATATTAAAGGTTCTGGAAAGCATGTTGTTAAGGCTAAGTTTACAGTAAAGCTAAGTGCGAAGGTCTGGCCAAGAAGTTTGTATCTGCCACTAATAAAAATACCTGGAAGCAGGATAAAAATAAAGGTTCCTGATAGGAATATTTCGGCTGAGTTTGACAGGGGAATAGCTTTTGAAAGTGCTCTTGGTAATGAGATTAATGGATATATCCCTTCTGTTTCTGGTGTAACAATCAAATGGTTAAAGAAAAATACAACGAAGAAAAAAGTTCCTCTTAAGATGAATGCTACTGTTCATACGTATATATCCCTTGAAGAAAAAGGTGCTTCGAGTGTTAGTGAGGTAAATTTCAAGGTTTTAAAAGGTGAAACAAACTTTTTTAAAATACGTGTTCCATCATCGGTTGACATTTTGAATATTTTACCAAAAAATGGTGGTAAGCCTGTTTCCCAGTGGTTCTCAGAGAAAAGCGGCGATGATACAATAGTAAATATTTTTTCATCATATAAGCAGAACAGATCTTTTGGAGTGAGGCTTTACTACGAAAAAACAGAAACAAAAGCTAATTTTATTTATGAAACCGCTCATATAAAACCTTTAAAAGTTGAACGCTTTGAAGAGCTTATTGCTGTTGGTTCTGGATCAAATGTTGAGATTGGAGAAGAGAGTGGTGAAAAAATTGAAAGGCGTGATGTTCGGTTTTTACCTGCTGAGATCCAACGGGTTGCAAAATCCAATGCTCTTTTTTATTACAAAGCAAAAGCTTTGGATTTCAATTTAAAATTTAATGTTAAAAGTCATGAAAATGCTCCTGTTTTAAAAATGAGAGTCAAAAGAGTTGATGTTGATAGTGTTATTACCAAAGAGGGAACGGTAATGACAAAAATTAAATATTCTGTTCAAAACAACCAGGAACAGTATTTAAAAATACAGATACCCGAAAAATCAAAGCTTTTGTCTGCATTTTTAAGTGGAAAAGAGGTTCAACCTACAATTGATGATGACTATTATCTAATCCCTATTACAAAATCCACGGGTAAGACATTTCCGGTTGAAATTGCCTTTTTGACTGAAAAAAAGGCTTTTAGTTCAATTGGTTATTGTTCTTTCGACCTTCCGTTAAAAGACATTCCTGTTGGTGAACTCTACTGGAATCTATACACCCCATCGGATTATCAACCAATATATTTTGGTGGAAATATAGTTAGAAGAAAACACAGTTTTTTTGATAATATCGCATTTTTTGTTCAAAATTCTTCTGAAACATCAAATGTTGCCTATGCAGGTGGTGGTTTTGAAAGTCAGAATTATGAATATAACACAAAGGGACTTAGGAAAAGATTCAAATCAAAGGCTGGATATTTTAGCAAAAAAAATGAATCGTTAAATAATCAGATTAAAGTTAGTATTCCTGTTACCGGAACTAAATATAGATTTTCATCATACCTTGTGAATGGATTTTCTCCTGAGATATCATTTTTTTATATTAATGATAGTATAAAAAACTTTATATCCTTTTTTGTAAGTATTTTCATGTTCTGTTTCACCTTTATTACACTGATATTTTTTATTGAGAGAGCTTCAATTCCTGAAAATCTTAAGAATAATAAAATATATATATCTTTATGTGGAATTGCTTTTTTAATTTTAGTAGTTCTAATGACTTTTTCATTTGGAATATACTGGTGGCTATACAGCAGTGTTGTTAATGCATTTAAAGTATTTACAATTTATCAAAACAGATTGGTATCTAAAAGAATGAAAACTGAGTTTTCAGGATTTAAGAGATTTATAGCTGATGCGTATATTGTGGTTTTAATTTTAACTCTGCTAAGCTCAAGTAATAATACATTTCAACTGGTATTTTGCACATTATCTATAACATTTCATATCCTTCTGCCTGTTCTTATCAAAATCTTATCAAAGATTTTAGATTCGTTCCTGTCAATTTTCAGAGCGAAACCCAGTAAGGCTGTTCCACCAGCTCTTTTAATTATTTTTGTACTATGCGGCTCTCTTCTATTTAATGAAAATGCCTTTGCAAACAAAGGAACTGTAACTCTTTCATATAAAACTGTTGAGAAAATGCTAAAGAAAATTGAGGATAAAAAAAGAGCTGATCTGACTAAAATAGATAAAGATTATATATTTGGAAATGTTGCGATAAAGGGGCACATCTCCAAAAAATATGCAAAAATGAATCTTTCTGTTCCTGTTAGTATCATTTCAGATAATTATGTTATTGTTCCAATGTTTTCATCTGACATATCTATTATGAAAGCAACATTTCGCGGAAGACCCCTTTCTCTTTTCAACAAAAATAATCAGATCTGTTTTGAAACCCGGAAATTAAAAGGCAGGAAAGGACTTCTAAAAGTTGATTTAATAGTTCCTGTTAAAGAGAAAGGCGGAGTCCATGAATTTGCTCTAAATACCAGCCTTTTAAGAGGTGGAACTGTTGAATTTGGCTTTGAAAAGGAGATTAAATCTATCAATCTTAAAGGCGTTACCTGGCAAACAAGAACTGGTCAAAAGATAAAAGCTGCTCTTGGAAGATTTAAAACACTTCGGGGAGAACTTGCAACTTTTAAAAGGGAGAATGATGCAATAGCTGACAACTCAAAAAGAGTTAAAAAGCTTTACTCAAAAACATATACACTCCTGTCTTTTGAGGATGAAGTCGCAACATTTTACTCCTCTGTAAGGTATAAAATACTGAATGATCAAATCAGAGAGTTCAAGGTTAGCCTACCGGATAATGTTACTGTTAATGAGATTATCGGAGATGACCTTGAGGAGTGGAACCTTTTAAAAAAGGAGAAGGGTGTTAGCACGTACCTTGTGAAAGTTCTTTATCCTGCAACTGGAAAGTATGATCTTTCAATCCAATATGAGAAAGCGATCGATAAAAGTTCAGATTTTGAAGTTCCTGAGCTGAAGATATTTGGTGTTGCCAGAAATGAAGGATACATCGGAGTTGAGATGCTCTCACAGGCAGAGATAACTTTAAAGGAGATTGATAAAGCAAAAGTTATTGATATTAAAGAGCTTCCCGGAATTATTAAAGAGGATGCCTATTCGCCATTTGTTTATGCCTTAAGATATATTGAGACTCCATATAAAATTACTTTTGAAACTAAGAGATATACGAACTTTCAGATGGACCCTGCAATTTGTGACAGGATTGAATATATTCATGTAATTTCTCCTGAAGGGCAAATGCTGTCTCAAATTAGAATGTGGGTTAGAAATAGCCGGAAGCAATTTATTAAAGTAAAGTTGCCTGAAAATGGTAAAATTTTAAGTACTTATCTTGACGGTAGAAGTGTAAAACCATCTCTTGGAAAAAAAGGAGAGATTCTTCTACCTTTAAAAAGGCAATCAGGCAGACCTTTTATCTTAGAAGCTGTATACAATGGAGGCTCTGTTGACATTGGTGATATCTCATCCTTTTCTAAAATAGTTCACCCATCTCTTGATATTGCATCTTCTGTTGTTGAAACTATCCTGTATGTACCAAAAGATATTAAATTATCAATACTACCATCAGTTTTTAATGAAACACAGGGTATGAGGTTTATTGGGTGGGGAGCAAGTGATGGATTGGTTCCAAAAGATGAAATCAGTGACGATTTGGACACAGAAGTATTTAATTTGGCACCAAATCGAATAGTTAATAATAAACAGCAACAAAAAGCACTTGTAAAAGAGAAAAAAATTGGTGGAACCCTATCCATTAAAATTGATCTGCCAAAACATGGGAGAGTGTATTCTTTTGATACTCTTTATGTTCCTGTGAACAAAGAACTTGTACTAAGTTTTTTCACAACTAACAAAATAACATATGTGATTGTGACTTTTTTACTTGTGATATTTTTCATAGTGACAGGATTTTTAATCAGATATGTTCTTATAAGAAAAAACAGTATTAGGGTCAGTTTTATCGCTCTAAACTGTATTTTTATATACCTTTCAAATATGCCATGGACTGAAATTATAACATGTATAGTAATTGGAACAATTGCTTCATTTTTATACAACAGATATGGCGAAAAGATTAAAGGTAAAATTAAAGCATGGGCTTAGGTTCTATAAAGAGGCGGGCTTTAAACCCCGCCTATAGGAACCTCTAATAAGTGTCTTTTGATCGAACTACAGCGTTGTTCTAAAAGATCCCATGTACTAAAGAAAGGAAAAATAAAATGGTTAAATTAATTTCGGTTATAATATGTTTTATATTTGGTTTTTTTCTAATCTCATATTCATCATCAACATCACCAGAGGCGATTACAAAATATAGTAATGAAGAAGTTAGCATTGAATTTAATGAAAAGATATTAATAAAGGAACCTGGCTTTGATAAGCCTGAGCAACCTTATTTTGCAACTGCTATTTCATTAGTTAAGTTTAACAAAGTTAAAATACAGGAAGGGAATATTCAACAGGTTATTCCGGGTAAAGATGGATATTTATCGAAGATGTTCATACTGCCTTACAGATCACCTGAATTTGTTAAAGAAATTCTTGGCAAAATCACATTAATGAAGAAAAAACATGAACAATATGTTCCTTTTTCAATGGAGAGTTCTGAGAAACAAACAATGGGATGGCGTTATCAGGTAGGAAAATTG
Source organism: Desulfobacterales bacterium (assembly GCA_024226555.1). Taxonomy (GTDB): domain Bacteria; phylum Desulfobacterota; class Desulfobacteria; order Desulfobacterales; family JAAELO01; genus JAAELO01. The sequence goes on from JAAELO010000494.1 coordinate 116,126, forward strand.
ACTTTTGATCACTATATGGTTTTTGGAAAGAAATATAACTACCTCTTTATATCTTCACACTATGGAAGTACTGGAGCTATTGAGAAAGTTATCAGGATTATGAGTTATAATGAATCTCTTATAAGTTATTTAAATAAGAACTAATGGAAATCCGGAACTCATTGGCAATATTAAAGAATGAACTGAAAATATTCAATATAAAGAACAGATTAAGGGACTCAAAGCTCTACTTAACGGAAAGGCAACTAATAAATGCAAAGTATAATTATCAGCTTTCGATACTAAAAATTGAATATGTTAAAGGAACTATTTTAAATATCGATATTTAGTAACTATGAAATTATTGTATGAAATTTGATAATAAATACAGGTCATAAAAAAGGGGTGGTTTTCCACCCCTTTATTTAATTAGGCTTTCTTCGTTTTCTTTACTGGCGGTTCTCCCTTTAAGGAGATCATTTCCCTATTTCTTGATGGCTTTCTGTGTATATTTTTTTGTGTTAAACATCCTTTTGGACATGCATCTACACATATTCCACAATATACGCAAAGAAAGGGATCGCAATCCCAAACACCTTCTTTTCTTACAACTGTAATACATTGTGAAGGACACTTCTTCTGACATATTCCACAGAAAGTACATTCAGACACAGAGTTTATAAGTTCTCCTCTGTAATTTTCGAATACATCTCTAATCTCTATTGGGTACTTTCTTGTGGCACTACCACCAATAAAATTTTTTAGAACACTTGATAGCATCTTAGGCATAAATTTCTCCTTATCTCTCAGTACAGCTGATACATGGATCGATTGAAAGTATCAAAACAGAAACATCTGCCAGCTCATTTCCAGGAAGCATTGCTGCAAGGGCTGGAACGTTTGCAAAGGTGGGAGTACGTATTCTTACACGTTCAAGGTGTTTGGTTCCATTTCCTTTAATGTAATACATACATTCCCCGCGGGGCTGTTCAACTCTTTCAATTACTTCTCCCTCTGGTTTTCCCTTAAATTTTGCACTCAAGTCCCCTGCGGGTAATCCTGAAATTGCTTGTCTTACAAGATCTATTGATTGGAAAGTTTCTTTCATACGTATAACACCTCTGGCGTATGCATCTCCACTTTGCTCAACAACAGGCTCAAAATCCAGTTTATCAAAAGCACCATACTTAAGCATTCTCATATCCTGAGCTATACCACTACCTCTAAGGGTTGGGCCTGCAGCTCCGAGTTCATAAGCCTGTTCTTTTGTAAGAACTCCTTTACCAACAGTTCTCTTTTTAACTGTATAATCATCATAAATGACTGTACTTAAAGCCTGGAGTTCTTTTTCAACTGTTTTAAGCTCATCAAGAATCCATGTTATCTGAGAATTATCAAGGTCTGCCCGAACGCCACCAACCTCATTTACTGATACAATGACTCTGTTACCAGCAGTTGCCTCATTGATATCCATAATTCTTTCACGAACTTTCCAAAACTCCATGAATACAGATTCAAATCCAAATGCATCTGCGTACAAACCTAACCACAGGAGATGACTATGGATTCTGTGAAGTTCAGACCAGATAATTCTTAAATATTGAGCTCTTTCAGGAACTTCAACTTTCATCATCTTTTCAATACCCTGGCAGTAGCACATTGCATGAAGCATAGAACAAATTCCGCAAACACGTTCAACTACCTGTATCATCTGATGGTAATCACGAATTTCAGCTAATTTTTCCAATCCCCTGTGAACATAACCGATAGCAGGAGTAGCTTCTTTTACTATCTCGTCCTCAACTGTCAGGGATATATGTATAGGCTCAGGGAGCACTGGGTGCTGTGGACCAAATGGTACAATTGTTTTTGACATTATCTCTTCCTAAAATACATAAAATAGTATTATTTTCTATTAACTCCATATCTACAGAAAGGAGTTCTGTGTATATCATCACTCTCATCAAGATAGAGAGTTCCGCCAAAATCCAGTACCAACCCATCGAACTTAATCCCAAAAAGATCAATTATTTCGTTCTCAACAAGGAAAGCTGCAAAAAAGTTTTCGGAAATACTTGGTGCATTTTTTCCTTTTTCAATGGTTGTTCTGAAATTGACAAGTTCAAGATCCTTATCAAAGTGATAAAGCATCTCAAAGCTGTTCTCATCAATCTCAACACAGGTTATTGTTACAAACCTGTATCCACTCGATTTCATCTCTTTAACCTTTGAAGGTATTGCATCAAGATCTATGGATACTGCTTCTAAATTCATTTTACTTTCCTTTTCTTAAGCACTCTTTTTCTGCAATTCAGCGAGTTTTCCAAGAGCTTCCACAACGCCATCGATTATAGCTTCGGGTTTTGGCGGGCATCCAGGTACATAAACATCAACAGGAATAACCTTATCAATACCACCTACAACATTGTAAGCATCTTTGAAAATTCCACCTGAAAGTCCACATGCACCTAACGCGATTACAAGTTTAGGTGCTGGCATTTGGTCATATAAGTTCTTTAGGACATGCTTGTTTCGGTGATTCACTGTTCCTGTGACGATAAGAACATCTGCATGCTTTGGATTACCAATATTGATAACTCCGAATCGTTCAACATCATAGAGAGGGGTTAAACATGCCAGTGTCTCTATATCGCAGCCATTACAACTTCCACAATCATAGTGAATTAACCATGGTGACTTAAGTTGTGATTTTTTAATTAGACTTTTTATCATATTTTACCGCCTGAGTTTTGTATATATAACCAGACAAGGTTAACTACGCTAAGAATGATACCAATTGACCAGACAGATTTGATCATCCATCTGAAATTCATTCTTGCATAGACATTATCAACTATTATTTCGATGAAGTATGTTATTGAAAGCAGTACTGCCATACCGATAACACCAGTCGACCAAAACAATGAACATAGCCCAAGAATAAGAACAACTTCATAAAGATGGGCAATCTCAATAAGAGCCAGCATACGCCCTGAATATTCAGTGTATACACCACGAACAAGTTCCTGATGTGCATGATGAGATGCTGAAATATCAAAAGGTGATTTTCTAAGCTTGATCGTCAGGGCATAACCTAAAACAATGAACAGTAATGGTAAGCTTAAAAGAAGTGGTTTATCCATCGCATAGATTTTTGAAATTTCAAAACTACCTGTTTGCATATGAATTCCTGAAAGAACTAAAATAATCAGTGGTTCATATGTCAAAATCTGTAAGAGTTCTCTGTTTGCACCAATCTGACTATAAGGTGATGGTACAATCATAGCTCCAATTACAAGAAAAACAGCCCCAACTGCCTGAACAAAAAATATGAGTAACAGATCGGACTGTCCAAAGAACAGACCCACTGATACAGCAGCAGAAGCAAGATATATATATACACAAAGTGGCTGTAGTTTATGAGCAATCATTGGTTCTTTTGCCCATAGTTTAAGTATGTCATAAATTGGTTGCATCACAGGTGGTCCGGTTCTTGATTGAAACCTTGCTGTGAGCCTTCTATCTATCCCAGATAGAATTCCACCTGCAAGTGGAGCCAAAATTACAGCTGCAATTGCAATTAAAAAAGTCTGATTCAAAATGCACCCCCTATCATTAATACGATCAATATACCTGCAGCAGCATTAACAAAACCTGTTAATCTGTTTTCTCCAACAAAGGCATTAAGATAGTAATTGCTTTGAATTGCGCTAACTATCTTGTCCATTGGACCAATATAAGTACCTGCTTTTTCAGCCTGAATTCCACTCATATATGGTGCAACAACTTTTGTTTTCTTGCTGACAGATCTTGATCTTAAAATTGCAAAGAGAAAAACTATCATACTGATTACAGATAGTGGATATAAAACAAAACTACCTGATTGATTTGCAAATATACCATTTAGAACCGAAAATGGCTCAGTTCCTGACATATCTGGTATTATAAAACTGGAATAAATTAAAGGTGCTGTAAAACTTAAAAGAATAGCAGCAATCAAAAGTACTGCAAGCGGCATAAATGCCATTAGAGATAGTTTTTCAGGTTTCGAATTTCCATCAAATGAGGACCCCATCAAAATTCCTGCCCATCTTGCCCAGTAAACAACTGTTATGGCACTTCCTAAAGCAAGTAGTAAAATTATAAACAGGTTTCCTGAAGCAGATTCGATAGCCATCCATTTACCAAGAAGCATACCAAAAGGTGGTAGTATCATGGTAAGAATTCCTAATGTTATAATAATAGATGTCTTAGGCATTTCGCCATAAAGACCACGCATATCTTCAATATCACGACTTCCAATATGCTGTTCGATTGAACCTACGCATAGGAAAAGAAGTGCTTTTGAAACTGCATGAAAAATGATTAATAAGATTGCCGCGGTGATTGCTGATTCAGTGTTTATACCAGCACATGCAATGATAAGTCCCAGATTGCTTATTGTTGAATAAGCAAGTACTTTTTTACCATTACTTTGTCCCATAGCAAGAGCGGCTCCGGCCAGAAATGTAAAAGCTCCACATAAGGCAATACCTGTACTTAACAAGGTATCCTGATATAGTGGAGAAAATCGGATAACAATATAAACACCTGCTTTTACCATAGTGCTTGAGTGTAAAAGAGCTGATGTTGGAGTTGGTGCAACCATAGCACCAAGTAACCATTTTTGAAATGGAAATTGAGCAGCTTTAACAAACCCGGCAAGACATAGTAGACCAACAGGAATAAGTATTCCTGGACCAACACCACCTAAGGATATAATTTTCTGTATATCCAGAGTATGATCAATGTTGTAAATGGCGACTATTCCTGCAAGAAGTGCAAGACCCCCTAAACTATTCATCCATAATGCTGTGATGGAGTTTTTAACAGAAACTTCGTCCCCGTCATGTCCAATCAAAAGGAATGAACAAAGAGTCGTTACTTCAAAAAAGAAGTAAAGGTGTAACAGGTCGTTTGCAAGAACGAGCCCATTCATTGCCCCTAAAAACACGAAAAGTAACATAAAAAACCTTGGTTGTTTTGATTTATCAACCTTTAGGTGATTTTCATGATTTTTCATGTACGGGATTGCGTAAATACAAATAATCGAACCTACAATAGAGATGATCAGAACTAGTATTAATGAAAGGTTATCACAAAATAGTGTAGCCTTTGCAACGTGATCTGGTCCCATCATGTAGAACTCAAAATAGCCTAAAATTGCCATTTGTGCTGCACACAAAGTAGCAATAATTAGATTTTTATGCTGAATAGCTATTAGAATAATAGCACCAAGGAGCACAAAATCTGCTATTTGTACGATTAAATTGACATCAACACCTGAAAATACTCTTATTGCTGAGGTTACTGGGACATAACTCATCAACATTAGGGAGCATACAGTAAGAATGATGCCAGTTGCAAGTACGAAAAACTGCCTTACGATTGTTATCCTGATTGCATAACAAACTAATGCAGTAGCCAACGGTAACAAAATTAGTGTATTTAGTAATTGATTTAACATAAGGAAGGGTCAGTAATATAATATATTTTATATGTCAATTAATTTGATGATAATTAGGCTATATTATTAGGATTTACATTGGGATGAAGTAGGTATAAACCCTTTTATACATATATTTAAGCAATTCTAAAAACTAATTTATTAATTCCCTTGTATTCAAATAAACATACTATTTGGATATTGTTTATTAAATAAAACAATATTATTCAATTGAAAGAAATGTTATAAACACAGAACATAGTTATCGCTACATGGATTTGTAAGGGTTCATTGCTTTTTATTAGCTTTTTGCGTTGATATTTCTACATCTTAATGGTCTTACCTTTTTTTTCTGAGGAAATGATCAATTTGCTTTTCAACCTGAAAATTATCCTTATAGGATAATTACAAATGAAATATTGCATAACAAATGAATGCCGTTGAAACGAGTCTTTTATTCATATTTTCAGATTAAAGTTTACTTTTTAAGCATATATATTATTGACCTGTTGCATACACCACATACTTAGAATGTACATTTTATAAGAATATGTTTTTTAACAGAACTAAATATATGATTGAACCGCACTGGAAATGCGAATGGATATATTTTAAAAAACTGGCATATAAATTGTAATAGAAAAACTAACTAAAAATTGAATAGAAAGAAATTTTCCATGTTTAATATAGAGATGAATTATAAGTATTGCATAAGAATAAACAAAGCTCCTTTATTAAAGCTTTTATATATGGTAATAGTTTTTGCTATTGTTGTTAAACCTCTTTACGGGAACAATGAATCTATGGAAATCAAAAACTCTAATGCCTTTTTCAGTACAAAAATAAAAGACCTGAATTTCAATAAAAAGAGTATAGATAATGAATATAAAAAGTATTTGGATTTTTATAATCTATATAATGAATCATTAGTCATGTATTATGGAATTTTTAATTCTACAGGGTTTTCAAATTTTGGACAAATTTTTGTTCCGGAAAACTACAAATCAATAGTTATTATAATTCATGGCTACCTTGACCATTCCGGCAATTTAAAAAACTTAATAAACAAATTAACAAAGAAAAAATTTGCTGTTGCTGTTTTTGATCTTCCTGGTCATGGGCTGTCTAGTGGTAAGAGAGCTGATATAGGTAATTTTACACAATATGTATCTGTTCTTGATGATTTTTGCTCTATTATTAAGGAAAACTTCAAAGGTGATATCAATTTTATAGGACATAGTACTGGTTGTTCTGTAATATTTGATTATCTTCATCACAACAGATACGAAAGCTCGAGATTTGGTAAAGTTGTTTTTGTATCACCTTTAGTACGATCCTATATGTATAAGCTTTCAAAAGTTGGAGTGTTCATTTCAAAAATATTTATTTCCAATATTTCGAGAAATTTTAGTAAAGGACCTTCAGGTGATCCTGATTACTGTAGATTTATTGAACTTGAAGATCCTCTCCAGGCAAGAAAAATTCCACTGGGATGGTTAAATGCAATGTTTAACTGGAATAAGCGTGTTAAGTCCTTTACTAAAATTGATAAATCAGTTCTGATTTTCCAGGGAGAAAGTGACACAGTCGTTGATTACGAGTATAATATTAATTTTTTTAAAGAAAAAGTCAGTAAAGTTGATGTGGTTTACTTTAAAAAAGGCAAGCATCATTTGTTAAATGAAACTTCTGACATTAAAGAGAAAATAATTTCAGAAATTTCCACATATCTTGACTTAAAAAAAGGGATTTAATAAATGGAAGAAAATAATTCAGGTAAAAATGAAGAAAGAAGTGGGTTCGGACTTCTTAAAACAAAAAGATTTGCACCCTTTTTCTGGACACAGTTTTTCGGTGCATTCAATGATAATGTTTTTAAACAGGCATTAATAATATTTATAACTTATAAGGCCAGCGAGGGAATTGCAGCCCAATCTGATTTATATATAAATCTATCAGCAGGATTATTTATTTTACCTTTTTTACTTTTTTCTGCTTTTGCTGGTCAATTGGCAGATAAATATGAAAAATCCATGCTTATGCGTTATATCAAAATACTTGAAATTTGCATTATGATTTTAGGAGCGATTTCCTTTTACTTCCAATCAGTACCATTGCTTATACTGATTCTTTTCCTAATGGGTACCCAATCAACTTTTTTTGGTCCAATAAAATACAGCGTGATTCCACAACATCTTAATAAAGCTGAAATCACAGGTGGAAATGCCATGGTAGAGATGGGGACTTTTGTTGCTATCTTACTTGGTACTATTGCCGGAGGAAATATTATCAACTTTCCTAATGGTGAACTTTATGTTGGATTAGCAGTTATTGTTTTTGCAATTATAGGATGGTTAACAAGCATTCCTATTCCAAAAGCATCTTCATCAGATCCTGATTTGAAAATAGATTTGAATTTTTTCACACAAACTATCAGGACAATCCAGATTGCAAGAGAAAATAAAGTTGTATTTCTCTCTGTTTTAGGAAATTCATGGTTTTGGATGTTAGGGGCGGCTTATCTCACACAAATGGCAAATTTCAATAAGGTTTATCTGTTTTCTCAACCAGAAGTATACACTCTTATTTTATCAATCTTTTCCATTGGAATTGGTGCAGGATCTTTATTATGTGAATATTTTTCCGGAAAAACAATAGAGTTTGGTCTTGTTCCTATTGGATCAATTGGATTAAGTATTTTTGGAATTGATCTGTATTTTGCCGGATTAGGTAGAGTTCCAACCGGAGAACTATTAAATATTGTTCAATTTCTAAGTGATATATCAAATGTAAGGGTATTAATTGATTTTTTCCTTATCGGCATTTTTGGTGGTTTTTATATTGTACCTTTATATGCAATTATTCAAACAAGGAGTAGGGAAGCTGTACGATCCAGAGTTATAGCAGCAACCAATATTATTAATGCTCTTTTTATGGTATTAGCTGCTGTGGCAGGGATTATTATATTAACATGGTTAAAGTTTACCATACCTCAGTTTTTCCTTATTTTTGCGCTTTGTAACATAATAGTTGCAGTTTATATCTATTCACTTGTTCCTGAATTTACTATGAGATGTATTGTTTGGTTATTAACCCATCTTATTTACAGAATAAAACACAAAGATCTTGAACATATTCCAAAAGAAGGACCTGTTGTGCTGGTTTCTAACCATATCAGCTACATGGATGGTCTTATCCTTGCCGGTGTCTGCAGAAGACCAGCCAGATTTGTAATGGGTAGTTTTCTTTTCCAGATTCCGGTTCTGTCTTTTTTAATGCGAACAGCTAAAGGAATTCCTATAACATCTAAGGATAAAGATCCTGAAATCTATAATAAAGCGTTCGAAAGTATTAATACAGCTTTGTCAGAAGATGAATTGTTATGCATTTTTCCAGAAGGTGCTCTTACTCCTGATGGTGACATTGGTGAATTCAAAAAAGGTATAGAAAAAATTGTACAAACTAACCCTAAAACCGTAGTTGTCCCAGTGGCCTTACGTGGTTTATGGGGAAGTTTTTTCAGCCACTCCGGACAAGGTATGTTCAAGGGTTTCTTGAAACGTGTATTTTCAAGGGTTGACGTGTTTGTAGGTGCGCCTGTTACTGTGGATAGTATCAATGCTGAAGATTTAAGAAAACGTGTTCTTGCTTTAAGAGGAAATAAGAAGTAAAATAGAACATGTTGATTTTATTTTAAATATATATGTTTTTTGAAAATATAAATTAAAGATAAGCAGCCTGTTGGTTGCTTATCTTTCCCAATAATCGCTGATCTGATCACAAGTTTCTTTCTACTGTTTGCCCTAACTAATAAATAAAATTATAGGCGTATATGTCAAATTTCAAATTTTCTATGTTATTTTTTGTAATATTTTTTCTTTTTTCAGGATGCTACTCTCAAAAAAGTGAGGTTAAAAAATTAAATCGGTCATATACAGTATACAACAGTTCCTGCGTTGAGAATAAGGTTGATGATATAATTAAAGCTGCGATGAATGTTGATGTGATTTTATTTGGTGAAAGTCATGGGAATAAAGTTGCCCATCAACTTGAGATGAAAATACTTGAACATCTTCATAAAAAACGTACGGGAAATATTGTACTCTCCCTTGAAATGTTTGAAAGAGATGTACAGGTTGTAATGAATGAATATCTTACAGGTTTGATATCAGAGCGACATTTTATCAATTCTTCGAGGGCCTGGGGTAATTATAGAAGAGATTACAGACCAATGATAGAATTTTCCAGGAAAAATAAAATACCTGTAATTGCTTCAAACGCTCCAAGAAGATACGTCAATCTAGTTGCAAGAAAAGGTAAAGATTCTTTAATTAAACTTTCTAAAACTGAAAAAAAATGGATAGCTCCACTTCCATATTTAAATCAAAATGTAGATTATATAAAAAAAATTAAAGAATTGAATAAATTAATATTGAAAAAACATTCAAAAGTTAGCGGAAAACCTATGAAGATTAAAGGAGTTGATCCAGATGCTCAACATGTTTGGGATATTACAATGGCTTACTCAATTATTGAGCAGTTAAAGAAACATAACAGAGCTTTAATCTATCATATTAATGGTAAATTCCACAGCGAAGATAATATGGGAATACCGGATTCTCTTAGATACTACAAAAAAAATATAAAAATATTAACAATTACAACTATTTCAAAAATGAACAAAAAAATATTACTAAAAGATATATGTAAAAAAGGGGACTTTGTAATTATTACAGACTCTTTTTAATAAAAAGGTTGAATTTTAATTAATTATATAGGGATAATGGTATTATGATTAAAGGTTTTGGGAATATTATTATATTGTTTTTTGTTGGGGTTTTATTTTTAACTAATCCTTGTTATGCAGAAAATAAACTGAATTTCAAATCTCTCCAGAAAAAGCTTATAAAAGATGGATTCGACAAAGATAAAATAAGTAAGTATTTTTCACAAAAAGGCGTTAAGTTTGAAAAAGATGGTGTTTCAAGTTTTTTCATGCATAATGAGTTTAAACTCAATTACAATCAGTTCAAATCCACTAAATCCATAAAAAATGCACGTAAATACCTTAAAAAACATAAAATAAATCTATCTAAAGTTGAAAAAAAATATGGAGTAGACAGAACAATAGTTACAGCTGTCTCACTTGTTGAAACAAGATTAGGAACTTTCACAGGAAGATTATCCGTATTTAATGTTTTGGCAACTATGGCGGCACTTCAGGATAAAAAAACATGTAAATATTTTTATAAAGAAATACCTAAAAAGAAACGTCTTCGCAAAAAAAAATATGATTTAAAAGTTAAAAGAAGGTCTAATTGGGCTTATTTAGAACTTAAATCATTTATAAAGTATACTGTTAGAGAAAAGCTTAATATGTTTGAGATTAGAGGTTCATATGCCGGAGCTTTTGGGATTCCTCAATTCATGCCAAGTAATGCTATGAGGCTTGCTAAAGATGGTAACGGTGATGGTAAAGTAAACCTTTTAAATCATGAAGATTCCCAGGCAAGTATAGCAAATTATCTTAAGCATTATGGATGGAAAAAAAATATAAAGAATAAAAAAGCAAAAAAAGTATTATTTCGCTATAATCATAGCCTCCCATATGTTAAAACACTTCTTGAAATTTCAGAAATATTAAAGAAAAGAGATAAGGTTATAAAAGGATAAAAAAAATGAGTCAAGATAATATGCTGCTCTTTTCAATAGGAGCAATATTGGTACTTGTGTTAACTGTCTTATCGGTTACTGCATTTCAACATGCTGTAAAAAAAGATTATGGATCTACTAAAAAAAGAGCTATTTGGTCACTAATAGCAATTTTTCCTTTTATTGGATGGATTGTCTATTTTCTTTTTGGTTTTAGAAAAGGTGTAAAAATTAATTTTGATCAGTAACAAAGCTAAATAAATAAGTATCAACTAAAAAAGGCCTGATTTAATCAGGCCTTTTTAATTTTATTTAAAAGAAAGTTACTCTTCATTTACTTTCTTTTTTGATCTGGGTGTTTTTTTAAGACAAATTTTATCTTTTTTTGCTAATGCACACACTTTCGGATTATGTAGCTCCTTACAATTTGCGTGATTGTAAAGAGGACATTCCGGATATTGTTTTGACATAAAAGATTAATTCCTTTCTATGATAACCCCAAAACTTAAGACTTTTAATGTAAAGCCCAAATGAATTATCAATATAGTTCTATATTTACCTATTTCATATAGTAAAGATTACAACAAAAATTCAATCAAGACTCTTTATTACATTAAAATGCTTTTTTTTTACAGGATAAATTATGATTTTCATGAAAATATAATAAGATACTTTCAACTGGTAATTTTTTCATTGCAAATTTCTATACCAGAGTGTTATTTTTCATGCGTTTAAGGATATAAATAATAAAGGATAATTTAAGGTCAATTACTATGCAATATACGAAACTCACTCTTTTCTATATTTTTTTACTGATTTTTTGGGTTCCTTTTATAAAAACAGCTGATGCAAGAAAAAGTTCACTGGAGAAATGGCTTCAGGATAAATGGTGTAGAGAGCATAAGGGTACAACCAATGCAAAACTTAATGATTCATCAAGATGTGACTGTCTCACATGGAAGAATGGCATAAAAATTCAGTTTAAACCGGAAAACTGGATGGACACCTTAGGGACGGCAATGAATTATTCAATGCGTACGGGTCTAAGGGGTGGTATAGTTCTGATCATTAATGAAAAAAAAGAGAAAAGCTACTGGATCAGATTAAAAACAACCATCAAATACCATGAACTTCCAATCGATATCTGGTTATGGGAACGATACAAAAAATAGTATATTTTATTAGTCTATAGTAAACCTTCTAATAACTTGAATTTTGATTGAAATTCAGATTATAAAATCTTTGCCTGATAAATAAAATGATAAGCCGATTCGTTTATAAAAAGGTTTTATTTTATAATGATCTCTATAAATCTTTATTTATTGATTTTAAAATTTTTCTTATTTCATCTGTCTTCTGATCTTCATTCTGCATCTCATCCAAATGTTTCATAATTTCTGATGTTTTTTCCCTGAGACCAGAATTAAAGCTATTCATTTTATCGGCCAACTGCATGCACTCATCTGTTTTTCTCAATTTTACACTTGTGATTAGATTACCCTTAATCATCTCATCCATTGTAACTCCAAAACGATACATGGGACCTGCAATTTTATGACTAACCAGAATTGAATATATGACTATGACTATTCCTCCAAGCAGAAACATTAACCATTGAGCTGAAAGGAATTTATCAAATAATACACTTGATGTTCCACCAATATTTATTCTGTAGTTTTCATACAAAATTGATATTGAATCCTCTGAAAAATAATTTAATAGAAAAGAGAATATGAAAAGCAAAGTGATAGAAATAATCACGTTTCTAACAACAAATTTTCCCTGAAACTCTTTATCTACAATATACTGTCTTCTTAATCTCATTTATTATACCTTATTGTTCTATAGTTTCTATTTTACCTTGTTGTTTCAGGTCTTTTATCCAGTTATCAAACTGTTCCAGTTTCTTTCCATCAGCAAGTTTTTGTCTAATAATTTCCATCTCATCATCTGATAACTTCTTATTTGGAGCTGACCTGTATATCTCTCGATTTGATACATTAACTTTTAAAGACCTGTATTTTCTATCTTTTAAAATGTTTATCAATAAATTTTCATAATGGTCCTGAATAGATTTTCTAAAAGATTCCTCTTTATGAATCTTCTCTTTCAGCGCTTTTTGTATTAGAATTTCTCTGGTTATAACAGAATCTATAAATTCCAGTCTATCAACATTCTGAGGTTTTAGTTCAATCAGTTTTTTCAGTTCTGTTTTTGTTATAATTTTATCGTTTATAATTATTGCTGGAACTCCCTCTGTTTTGTTATCTCTGAATAATGCAAAGGAAAAAATTAATGAACTGATTATAAAAAAAATTAGTAAAATGTATAAGTGCCTCATATTTCAAAATATCCTAAATATAATATTAATAACTTAAAAATAAATATATCAATATGGTAAACATTTCAAGTGTGGTTTTTTTATGTGTTGTATTTAGAATCGTATTCAAGTAAATATTGAGTGAATTTTTAATGGAATCATTATTTTTATAGGAGTACTAATAAGCTTTGGAACTATCAGAACAACAAAAAGTTGCCGTTGAATATATAGGATCACCAGCATTGGTTGTAGCAGGAGCTGGATCAGGAAAAACCAGAACTCTAACTGCAAAAATTTCATATTTGATCGCTAAAGGTTATGATCCAAAAAGATTGCTTGCAATAACATTTACAAATAAAGCCGCTGAAGAGATGAAAAACAGGCTTATTTCGATAACTGGTAAATCCATCGACCAATTCCCATGGGTTAGAACCTATCATTCTGCTTGTCTCTTGATCCTAAAAAAACATGCACAGCTTGTTGGCTTAAGTAAACCAATACAGATATACAACACATATCATCAGCAAAAAACGCTGAAAGAGATAACTGTAAAACTTAATTATGACAAAAAATTTGTTCCTGCAATAGCCTCAGCAATATCTATGGCTAAAAACTCAGGTACTCCACATGATTATCTTAAAAGCAAAACAAAGCTCTCAAACGTTATAATCAGTGAAATTTATGATATGTATCAGGCCGAACTACTCGAAAAAAATGCGGTCGATTTTGATGATATTCTTCTCCATACACGAAACATATTAAAAAATAATGAGGATGTAAGGAACTATTACAGAGACCTTTTTCAATTTATTCTTGTGGATGAATATCAGGATTCAAATGATCTTCAGGAGGAATTAACCCGGCTTTTTCTAAAAGGCGGTAACCTTTTCTGTGTTGGTGATGACTGGCAGTCTGTATATGGTTTCAGGGGCAGCAATTTAAACCATTTCATATCTTTTGAAGAGAAATATAATAATTCTAAAATATTCAAATTAGAGGAAAACTATCGCTCAGCAGATGAAATTGTCCAGATCGCAAATGAACTGATAGATTACAATGAAGACAAAATCGATAAGAAATGTTTCTCAGTAAAAAGCGGTGGTGTTGTTGAAACATTTAATCTTTATAATGATAGTGAAGAAGCAAGATGGGTTGCTGGTAAAGTTAGGCATTTAAACAATTTGGGCATCTATTATAACGATATTGCAATTATATATCGAACCAAAGCACTATCTCTTGGTTTTGAGAAAATATTCAGAGCATACGGAATTCCTTATAAAATGATGGGATCCAAAGGTTTTTTTGACAGAATGGAGATACTTGATATCAACTGCTACTTAGCATCAGCAGTCTTTCCTACTGATGATGTTTCCTTTGACAGGATCATAAATACACCCAAAAGAGGTATTGGTCCATCAATGCTTAAAAAGATTGGTGCAACCAGAACCGGCGATATGAGCCTTCAGGATGCAGCAAGAAAAGTCCTTAAAGAAAGGGTTCTTTCTCCAAAAGTCCATGAAAAGTTAAAGACTCTTCTTGAAGGTTTGGATGCGGTAAGAGACCTTAGACCTGATGAAGCTGTAAAAGAGATATTACACAAGTTTCAATATCTTGAATATCTTAAAGACAAAGCCAAGGGTAATGAGATGGAATACACTTTAAGAAAAGAGAATATTGATGAATTGATCTATGCAGCCAGTGATAAAGATACTATTGAAGAATTCCTTGAGGAAGCCGCTTTAATCAGAGAAGACAAGGATGATGAGGAAGAAAATACAAGAAATGCAGTGAGTCTTTCCACAGTTCACGCAAGTAAGGGTCTTGAATATAAAGCAGTTTTTATTGTTGGTTGTGAAGAGGATATTTTCCCACACTGGAGATCCACAGAGAGCAGTTCTGAACTTCAGGAGGAAAGAAGACTGATGTATGTTGCTGTAACACGTGCTGAAACACATCTTTATATAACATCATCAAGCTTCAGAAGGGGAAAGCCAGCTCAAAAAAGCAGATTTTTACATGAGATCGCTGAAGCTCAAATGTTTTAAATTGTAAAAATATCATTTTTTCTATAAAATAGCAGAGATTTATTAATTTTATTAAAGGTTTATGAATGTTCGAATTTATAGATTACAATAGGCAGAATCTTTTTGAAGAGATAGAAAAACTTTCCGATGATCAAATAACAAAGCTTTTAGTTCAACTGTCAGAATCAAATGAACCAGCTATCTCCTTTTTTAAAGGCTGGTTAGCTGGTCAAAACAAACACTTGGCAACCCATACAGAAGAATCTGGTGATAATGGTGGTTACTGCTACACCAGACCTAATGGATATGATTATTCAGGCAAAAAGGCGTATCCGGTAACGGTTGAAAAGGCGTTTGAAAAAAACTGGATAAAATATGACCCTAAAATGAAAACTATTTCAGGGCATACTGACTGGGCTGGTTTAAGGCTGGAATAGAGAATTTATTTTGGAGTATGCAAGAACAATCCGACCATAGATAAAGAAGAAACTTAAATTAGCTTAAATTATGATTTCTGACACAACCCTCGCGTATCAGGAAACCATTAGAACTGTGATTAGAGGTTCTCTTAAATTTATATTATTCATATATTTATGAATGCTTACTGATAATAAATAAAAATTCCAATATTTAAAAAAATCACTATCTACTTAAGAATAAAAGAAAAACCTTATATAGCCATAATTTCACTTATGGGATTCCCTCTAATCGTAATGATCAGGAAAAGGAAATAAGATGAACTCAGAAGTAATAAAAGAAAACCTGGAAAAACTCTCAGAAGTAGTATCTTTCAAATTTCCAGCAACCGGTTGGTATTTTTCATCAGAAGAAATAAAGGATTCCATTACTTTTGAAAAGGAAAAATGGATTTGCATGGTTATGCATTTAAAAAGAGTGACAAAGAAAAGCACTCGGGTATGTTTTTCCAAGGGGAAAACAGGTTGCGGAGGACCAGGATTCTATTGCGGTTTCAATGGTCCTGTGAAAGGAAATCCTGGTTTGTTTTTATCAGAAGGTGAAGGACTTAAAAAAAATGAAAAGTTGGGAAATGCTTTTTATGATGCTGTTCAGCCACTTCCTTCTAAAGAGAAATATTTATTCTGGGAAAAAATCGATACCATAGAAAACAAAAGAGAAATAGAAGTTATTAACCTTTATGTTGATGGAAAAAATTTATCACATCTTAATACACTTGCAAACTATGACAGGGAAACTAATGACAACGTCATATTAGAATTTTCATCCGGGTGCCAGTCTCTTTATACGCTACCTGTTAAAGAAAGAATCAATAATAATCC
>JAAELO010000495.1 GCA_024226555.1 Desulfobacterales bacterium
CGGTCCGATCCTCTTCCGTAATAGCAGTTATGTTGCCACTAATGCAGAGTACTTTACTGATATTTCAACAAAATTTCTTGATAAATTCCCTTTTGTTTAATTCGCTTTAAAGCGTTTCGAATTTGATCTTTTATCTCTTTAGATGTAATTTTGCTTATAGCAAGGTATTGATCACCGTCTGCAAATCCTTCAATATGAAATACTTTTTTTACAGTTTTTGGAGGATTATAACCATTCTTCTTTAAAAGATAATTTGCTGTAAACTCAGATATTGGCCAAAGATCAAATCGTTTCAATATCAATTTTTTCATATTAATTTCATTTAAACTTACTCTCTGAAGTCTTTGAAACTTATTGCTAACAAAGAATTCATCCAAGGCATCATCTCTTACAATACCAATTGAATATTTTTTGGCATCTTCCAACTTATTTATTTGAATATCCATTCGATTTTTTAAGGAATAAATATAAAAATCAATGGGGGCAATCACTCCAACCCAAGTATATAAATTTTCACGTTTTTTCGTTCTACTTATACAGTAAATTAAAGTATTTTCTTGTTGTTGAGCCATTGTTAGGGCTCGAGCCCATGGATAAATGTTAATAGTACCTTTGAGATTAGCTTCTTTCAATATAGCTACTACAACGTCCGTCCCCACTCCTTTGATGACATTATTTTCTTTATAATTAGTGCCCGACCGGAAACCGCCCTTTTCTAAAAAAAATTGCGACCATCTTAAATTTGAGGAGGAATTTTACAGGAAATAACATAGCATGAATGACATTCACAAAATAAATCCCATTTCCTTTAAAAATTGAACGTAGTGCTCCCTTATTTTTAGCTTCATTTTTTTTGCAGCAAAGACTGCGCAATAATATTATCAGCCCTTACATTTTTTCTTTTGTCGTTTTAGCTTTTTCTGCTGAATTGCATGACCAAGAATTTGAAGGTTCATTGCCAGCATACCCATGCTAACGTATCTCTTAAAACCGTGAATACCATGATCCGGGCATTTTTTTAATCCATGGTTTTGCAATGCCCCTATTGATGATTCTACTGCTGAATGCTTTTTTCTGGCCTCTAAAAATTCTTCAGAATATTCAATTGCCTTTCTTTTTTCAGAAAGCTTACCTTTAAAAGGGAGTATTACCGTATCTAATATTTCTGCCAGTTCTTTTTGGTTTGTCGGGCTATGAAAGCCTTTATCAAAAGAACAGCTTTTAATATTTTTAAACTTCTGCTTGGCATCAAAAATAATGGAAACAGCTACCTTGTCATCCGTTGTGCTTTCCATGACTTTATGCTGAAGAATAAAACCGAACTGATCACGTACTATACAAACTCGTATGCCTAGTTGCTGGGGCACACCAGCTTTCCCCTTGCTTATCCATTCGGTATGTTCTTCAAAAATTGAAAATACTTTTTCATTGTGGGGAATAGTTTTGCCATCAATTACCCGTCTATTGATTTGATCAATAAATTTCTCAGCATAGCCAATATACTTTAAAATTTCATCAATCTTTATCTGCAAACAAATATCATCTGTATCGATGAAGTATAAAGATTGTTCAGCCTTTTCAATAATAGTTTTTGCAATTGCTAAATATTCATTATGTGCACCAATAATAAGTTGATCACGTTTAGCCTTCTTCTTTGGATCTTTGGAGGTTGAACGCTTTGTTTGTTGGGCTTTTCGGAATAATTGCTTTGTCTTTTTAAAGTTACATTTTCCTTGCCGCCATTCGGTTATCCCCAAATTAATGCATAAAGACATTATCAGAGTTATTACCTTGCGTAGACTGTCCAGCAAGAGATTTATGTCTGTCGGGAAGTGTACATCCGTTTCGGTGACGAAGGAATCACAGCTTACTTTTAATTCTTTGGTGTCCGAATTCGCAAAAAAAAATCATGACCGTACTCTACTGCAATATTATTTACTTGATCAAGAATCTCTGGTGTGAAACGAGAGACATTATCTTTTAATGTCTGGAGTTTGTATTCATATTCATCACTTAAACCACCATGACAGAGCATCAAGCGCAATGTTTTGTGGTTGTTGACAATATCCAACAACTTATCATAATCCCAGTTGCATCCCAGCCGGGTCATACCCAGGACAAGTATTCTCCACAGATGCATTCCTTTTCGACCATTTTTCAAGTTTATATTGGGCGGAATTAAATTTTCAAGTAGATCAAAAATTTTTGTTCGAGATTTATGATCACAAAAAAGAGCTTGCAGACCAATAAGAATTTTTGGAAGTTCATCCCGAGATTTAAGATTTATTTTTATTTCTGAGATGGGGGTTTGGCCAAGTTCCAACTGCGGTTCTATTATTTTTCGCATATTTTTTTCAACGAAGATTTTTACTTCGTTTGTCCTTTGCTTCAAATATTACGACGTAGTCAATACAGGCAAAACACTTGTTAATAAAGGCTTTGCGATTGATTATAGTAACATTTTTGATCGCAAAGTTGAAGACAAAAGTTGGTAAAACTTCATTTTTTTAATATTTAAAAATCATATCAAACCCTTGCCACAGTGGGGCTTTAGAGGTTCCGGTCAAACACTAAATAGATATGCCGCTCAACTCTTTAAATCCATTTTCCCCTTTCTTGAAAAGAAAGATTTATACATACTATTGAACACCAGTGTCCTTGATTTAAAACCGGGCTCCATGATTTTAAAAAAAGGTGAGATTCCAACTCATCTATACTTTATTTTAACAGGCACG
>JAAELO010000496.1 GCA_024226555.1 Desulfobacterales bacterium
TCTTCTAAGTAACACTTTTTATATATTATGTGTTATTAGGCAGTTAGGTTCCAGATTATCTATTCTGGAGGAGTCGCTAATAACTGCCTTTTGATCGAACTACAGCGTTGTTCGTAAACTATAACTGTTTAAAAATTAGCCCGTTACATTTTTCTCACCCTTGTATTTCAAACAAAATATTAGATATTAGAGGTTCCCTTATATAAAAAAAATATGTAGTTTATATTTTTATATGCCTCTTTAAGTATGTAAAATTAGAAGAAAGACGAGTAAAGCTTAGAAGGTCAAAAAGTTTATCGCCGAAGATAAAAACAAGATTATCAAGATACAAGAAAGGAAAAAAGAAACATGAGGAGTTACTGGAGTCAGAAAGTTATAGAGATAATATTAATGATCGTAGTTGGAACTGCAATAATACGAATGATATAAAATCAGGGTTTGACTTTAATTTACCTTCATGATTAATATTAAAGAATACATTAATTTTTATTCAAATCAATCCTTTCTACCCAGTTGTTTTTTGAAATTAACAGATCAACTATGGAAATATATCAAAAAATAAGTATATTGATACTTTGTCTGTTTATTTTTTATGAATCGACCCATGCCATTGATAAAAAAGTCATAATAGCGACCAGTGAATACATTCCATATTATGGGGAGAAGATGAAGAACAGGGGCTTCATAACTGAGGTTGTTATTGAAGCTTTCAGAAGAGGTGGATATAAGGCCCAGATAGATTTTTACCCATGGAAGCGGTCTTTGATAACAACTAAAAATGGTAATAATGATGCAATTTACACAATATGGAAGAACAGGGAGAGAGGGAAATGGTTTCTTTTTTCAACTCCACTACTTGCAAATAAACTTGTTTTCTATAAAAAAAAGAATAGAAACATAATTCTCTCTGGTTACAAAGATCTTGGTAACCACAAGATAGGCATTGTACGAGGATACAAATATCCTGATATTTCCAATAAGATAGAGACATTTCATAAAATTGAAGCTGTTGATGATTATAAGAATCTGTTCAATTTATCCAGGGATCTGATAGATATTATAATCATAGATAAAATTCAGGCAAAATACATAATAAAGGAACATTCATTTTCAAACAAGTTTATTCCTGCAAGCCCTGTGCTTGAAACAGTAAATCAGTATTTAGCTGTTTCAAAAAAGGCTGAAAATGCTTTTTTAAAACTAAATGCTTTTAATAAAGGCTTAAAAACCATGAGAAAGGATGGCACATTTAAAAAAATAAAGAAACTTCATGGTTTTTGACTAATCAAAATTTTATAGTGTTTTATTTCCAACAGTTATCTACAAACCATAGACCTGTTTTGGAGCAAGAAATTCATCAAATCTGTCTAACAAAGCTGTTCGGGCTGTATAGCAAAGATGACAAGCATCCACAAATTCATTTTCAATTTTAAGGTCATATTTTCTTACAAGTTCAGCAGGTCCTCCACTAAGTATTGGTCCTGCAATTGGGTGTTTTGTTGCATTATATTCTTTTGCAATTTTTGAAAATGGAGTTTTAGAACAATTTCCCATACTTATTCCCTGGCACATATGAAGATTACCATATGCATCCACATGGACACGCTTAGGATTTTCAAGTTCCTCATAGGGACACTCGTTAAACTCCTCCCAACTTCTTTTGGGGAGGTCAGCAGCAAACTTTTCAACAGCACGTCCACGAATTTTGATGCCTCCACTTATTTCAGGCGCACCTTTTTTATGGTCCTTATCCTCATGCTCCTTAATCTCAGGTTTTTCCTTACACAGGCTGTATGTTGGAATGTTAAGTTTTTCTGCTGCGATAAGTGCAATCTCTGCAGGAGTTTCCTTAGAATCTCCATAGTGTAAAGAATCATTACTAACACTGAGGTCTGATATTCCGAGATCTGAAAGAGGCGTAAGCCAAACCATTGCATCATCTGGATCTGTAGCCCAGTATCCATTTGAAACAATTCCGGCATTAAACCCCATCTCTTTTGAAAGTTTTATGGCTTCAATCATAACAGGATAAAACAGGAACGGTTCTCCACCTTCAAAATAGACATTGTCGATAGTTCCAAGTTCTTTCGCTTCTTTTAAGATGGATTTAATCTGTTCAATTGTCATTGTCCCTTTTGCATAGGGGCCACTAAAAAGAAAGCAATGGTCACATTCCATATTACAGGCATAACTGAGTAAGAAGTGAATTCCGTTTAACATTGCATACCTCCACTAAAAAAAATATTTCAGTTCAACTCCAACTCTATCCTCATCTTTGTAGTTCCAGAGATAACTATCCTCATCCCTTATATCAAAATAAGTATAATCGATTGTAAAGTTAATGTCATCTGTGAAGTCATATTTAACAGAAACTTTATGAAAAAAGTTATTCTCATGGAACTGGTAGTAGAGTACATATTCAGTATTAAGAGTTTCATTTAAAAACTTTTTACCAAGCAGATAATAAAAATGTGTACTGCTTTCTTTGGAACCATAAACATCACCCTGATAATCAAATATATGCCTGTTGGAAAATTCAAAGTTCATTGAATATTTGCCGTTGGCATCAAACTCTATGGCTAAAGCACTATCAAAAACATCTTTTGAATTTTCTATAAACCTGCTGCTACTATCCTGCCCCTGAAGAGGGAAGTCTTTTTTTAATGAACCATCAAATTTGATAAGATAATTACTGAAGGCATAGCTTGCGCCAATCCCATAAAATCCGTACCTGTCATAAACTTTTTTATATGTTGTTCCGGACTGGTGCTCAAGAATCGTACTGTTCTGATAAAAAGAACCTGCCATTAAGGAAAAATCGAATTTCCCAAAAATCTTCTTCCATTTAAATCCGACTTCATTATTAGAAAAATCTGTCTTATCATCCAAAATGGATATGCTTCCTAAAGACCTGTAATATCTTGTGTCAATTTCGGGTGTTTCACTTAGAAATGGTTTATACGTTACAAAAAGTAAAATATCACCATAATCTGAATAGATATCAAGGGAGGTCATGTATTGCCCAAGCCTTGAGTCTTCTAACTCTATAAACATAAACTCTGAAAGATCTCTGGGTGAAACAACATCATTTACTATGTCTCCATCTGTTTCACCCCATACAACCACTTGTTTTCCCGCTTTAATTGTAAAATTTTCAAAACCAGCCGCAATATAAAACTCTCTAATGCCTGCATCTGTTTGTGAACCTTCATCTTCAGCTTCTGAAATATGATCATTTCCAAAGTATAAAAAACCTTTTCCATCAAATTTAATGAGAAAAATATCCGATAGAGATTTATCAAATTCACACCTTAAAGATGCTCTATCCATAATTGTTGTATCAGGATCGGAAGTTCCATATGAAAAACTGTATGAAAGAGTAAATCTAAAATTCTTAAAAAAGTCTGATTTGCCCTTTTCTTTGATTTTGTCTGATTCATTACTTTTTTCATTATTATTTACATCTTCTTCATCCTCTTCGATATCCTCATCATCAAAACTATCTTCAGAATCAAATGAGGATTCAACATCTGTATCATCATCAAAAGAGGATTGAGCAAGTGCAACCTGGCAGCAAAAAATAAAAGTCAGTAGCATCAATATCCGGAGTATCTTTCTCATTATATGTCTATCCTATTGATACTTCTTTAAATTTCTGGTTCTAAAGCCCTTATCTGTAAGGGTTCTTTGCGTTAGGAACTTATCTTCAACCTTTGAATTTATCCTTATATTGTTATAGACCATATTGGTTACCCTTCTTGTTTCTATGTTATTTGCAACTATTTTTCCAACAACAAAGATACCATTTATCTTTTTTATATTTTTAAAATATATCTTCTTAACTTTTTTACCATTCCTGTTAAAAAGAATAGCTTTAAGATCCATAAACCTCTCTTTATCAACCCATATCATAGTCTTGCTATAGTTACTCTTTCTTGCTCTTTTAGGAAGTGGAACAGATTGGATTACCCAGCAATCTCTTTTCCTGTATTTCTCACTCCCAAGTATTTTGTATTTATATTCATCTATATTTATGGATTCCATATCTTCATAGCTAAGCTCAGAACCGAAGAAGCTACCTGTTTTTGGTTCATCATCATTACCTGAAACTATTCTTTTTATTTTGCCCATGGCTGAAAGGTATAACCACTGGTCAGTTTCCCTGTTTGGGTCATCCCAGTCATATTGCAGAAAACCTATCCCTTTCTCACTCTGAGGTTTTAAAATGATAGATACTGATTTATGATCTTTTCCCTTTGGACCATAATCCTTCAAAACTGTATCCATCATCTTAACTCTTGGTTTCTCAGCCGGTGCCATTTTCTTGCCCTTTTTCACATATCTGAACGTTGTCAGGGTGACTCTTGAGATCATAGTATCACCATTATCCCTATCATCAACCTTTTGCATAATCTCTCTTGCTGTTTCTGCATAAGTTAAAGAACTTACAAAAATCATAGTTACTAAAATCAATAATTTTTTCATTTTTATATCGCCCTGTTTTCATTAAGTTTTAAAGACATATCCTGACTGGTTTCAAAATCCAGATTACATAGTTTACATAGAGCAGGCAACAGATATATATCTGCGATAAAAGCCGTCATAATAGCTATTGCTGAAAATATTCCAAAATGACTTAGTCCATTATGAAATGATAGAACAAACATGGAAAAGCCTGCAGATAAAATTATTGAAGTAAAAAATATTGCCTGACCGGCTTCTCTTATTGAGCTTATTGCAGCTTTTTTAATATCTTTTGACTTCTGAACTTCAAGTTTAAAGTGTGTGAGAAAATGGATAGTATCATCTACGGCAAGTCCGATTATGACAGGAGCAATTAACAGGGTATCTACGTCAAGGGGAATACCGCAAAATCCCATAATCCCAAAAGTCGTCAGTATTGGAAACACATTTGGAATAATTGCAATTGCTCCTGCTTTATAGTTACCAAGGACAACAAGGAGTATTATTGAAATTACGATAAGAGTTAAACCAAAGCTCTTTATCTGGGACCAGCTTATATAATCCAGCAAGATTGCGATCATAGCAGCATTACCAGTGAGTTTTATCTCCATATCAGGATAGTTTTTTTCAAGATCCTTAAAGTCCAGATCTATATAATTTTGAACTTTACTCTTAAAATCTTTAGCTTCAATCGAAGTTATGTTTTTAGAATTAATGCCAACCCTGCCTTGGCTGTAATCATCTGTTATCAGACGTCTTCTGTCTGTAGGATTTGCATTATCAAACAAAAAAAGGACATTTGACAGGACTCCTTTGTCTTCAGGTATTTTGTAAAAGGTTTGATCATTATTATTTAAAGCTTTATACGACTCCTTTGTAACATTAACCATAGACATGGTTGTAACTACTTTTGTTTTGGGAAGATCCTTAATATACTTCTGAAGTTTATCAATCTTAAGAAGAACTTTTGGATCTTTAAAGGCGTTCTCTTTTTTAAGATCAACCAGAATTTCCATGTTACCGGTTCCACCCATGTACTGATCAACAAGATCATATGCTTTTCTTATGGGAAGATCCTCTTTCATTATTGATATATTATCGGAATCGACCTTAAGATTCATTAAACCAATGAAGAAAATTATTCCAAATACTGCAAAAATAACAACAACTTTGAGGGGATTGTTCACACCAGTATTTTCTGCTTTTCTTATTAGTTTTTGGGCAAAATGGTTTTTCCCTTCCATACCTTTTTTAGGAACAGGGTTCCATAGATCAAGCATCAGAGGCATTAAAAAAACAGTAAAAATGAAAGCTATAATCACACCAATTGCTGAGAAAATACCGAAAACACTTATTGGTTGTATTGGCACAAAAAGCAGCGAAACAAGACCAACAGCGGTTGTAAAACTTGTCAGAAAACAGGCAAGCCCTGATTTTTTCATAACAGCTCTTAATGCTTCTTTATGTTCATAATTCTTCTCTCTAAAGAACAGGTAGCCGGACATGATATGCACAGAATCTGCAACCCCCACAGACAGGACCAGAAAAATTATTATCTGTAACATCATGGACATTACTACACCACTCCAGCCTGCTATTCCAACAACCCAGACAATAGTTGTAACAATTAATACAATAGGCCAAAGAACAGCGCTAAGTGATCTAAACAATATAAAAAGCATGGCAACGATCAATATCAGTACCAGACCCATTATTTTTCCTAAATCCTGAATTAATAATTTTTGAAAGAAATCCATTATTACAGGAGTTCCCACAGGATAGAATGATAAAACATCTCTATACTTATCTAAAATGGTATTTATATCTTTAACTAAAAGAGCATATTCAGTGATATCTGATTTTACTAATTCTATATTTGCAATATCTACTGCTTCTGTAAATTCCCCGATCTCTTCCATGGAGTCATCATCATCAAAAGCACCATCTTTTAATTCTCCATTTTTATCGGTAACCTGTTTTGCATTAAAATCTGTTCTTAGAAGGATACCTCCATACACAGAGTTTTTTGAAAGAAAAAGATGTGGATAATCAGGATGATTAATAGCTTTTTTACGAAGAGCTTCTCTTTCGCTATTGTTTTTGGGAATTCTGTCACCAATAAAACTTCTTGAGTAAAGTTTTTCGTTTGATGATTCCATGATCTTTACATTGATCAAAGATTTGATTTCACTGATATGATCCAGATATGACTTTTCGTCTGCCTTTAGTTTTAAGCGGTAGTTTGCAAAATCTTCATGGAGATTTTTTAAGGCATTAATAGACCTGTCTGAAAAAATATCTCCATCTTTAGCTTTATAGACGATATAAACATATTCATCCCCACCAAATATTTTTTTAAACTTCTCATACTCTACCTTTACCGGATCTCCATCTTTGTAGAAAGAATCCATTCTGTTATCAATAACAACACGGTCCATACCATAACCAAGAAAAACCGTTATTAAAACAAAAGCAGAAATAACAGCTATTTTATTTCTTCTAAGTTTTTCAGGTAATCCTTCAAAAAAACTATTTAGTTTTGTTACAAATCCTTCCATTATCCCTCTCCAATCGATTTAATTTTATCAAGCTGAATCCTAAATCTCTCATCTTACTAATTAAACCATAGAGTTCTGTCTGGTCAGTTATAAAACCTTCAAAAACTGTAACAGGATTCATCTTTGAATCATAGGTAAAATCCAGAGAGAAACCTTGAAAATAGTTCTCCCACCTTTTTTCCAGATGCCCTTCTATGGTTAATTGATATTTTTGAGATTCTGTCATGATTAAACTATAAAAGATGGTGGTTGAAATAACACCATCCAAAAGGATGGTTATGAAAATTATTTTTTATTCAGGGAATCTCTAATAATTGGAATTTTTGATGAAATTCAACGCTTATAAAAGCTTTAGTTTTATAAAATCTCTGCATAAAAAAAATAACGAGACGAATTTACTACAGTTTTTTTTGGGTAATAACGACGTATTTCGCAAAAAGAGCAGTTATTAGAGGTTCCCTAAAATCCAGGTTGCACATTGATAGGTTTTCAGTCTTAATGATTTTCATCGTTTTTTTATGACAATTTATACGTTTTCATTCAAGGCCTTTGGTAATGAACTTTGTGGATTTTAAAAGAAATAAATGTAGGTCAGTTCGACCTACACTCAAGGTTTTGAATATTTCAATCATTGAGAAACGAAAGATTACGGAAATTATAACATTAAAACCACTGTTTAAGTCACTTCAAAGTTAGATCTCTTTATCTACTGGACAGCACTCAGGCATACATTCCCTGATTTTTCCAAGAATGGACTCAAGTTTGGAAATAAATGCTTCACCGTTGATTTCATAAAGTTTATGACGTGTTATCTTCTCACAATCTAATATGTCAACGTCAAACATAAATTGAAGGTGCCTTGAGATGACGGAACGATCCTGGGGAAGATCTTCAGAAATCGCTGCTATATCAGATTTTCCGTTTAATATGAGAAATTTAAGAATCTGGACACGTACTGGTTCGCTCAGGGCTTTAAAAAACCTGGAATCAAGTGTATCAACCAGTTCATCAACGGATTGAGATGGTGTTTTCGATAATATTGCATTCATACATGCACAATGATGCATGCAATTAAAATTGTCAACATATATTTCAAAACAGAATTTTCAAATTTTTATAGATCGTTAAAAATTGCCGTTTCTGTAGTTTATCAATTGTCTGTGTTAATTGAAACAGAAAATATAATGCGTATACAAATGCAATGTATTACATAAACTAAATGTATTTTATTTATGGTTTTGTTTTCCTTATATTGAAAAAAAGCAGGAACACCACTTTTATTTTAATTGTTTGATCATAATAAAATTCAATTGAAATCTTTAAATAGCTTGCTTGCAAGTCAAAAGTACAAGGTAAACCTGATTACTCCTTTGAACAGCGTAGTATAGAGGTGGTAGGCAATACCCCTTTGCTATATCTAATATTATCAATCGTATATGGTGGTTGGTCTCAAAAAACTATACATTTCAACATCTTGACATTGTTTTTTTTAAAGTTTATAGCTCCCTTGAAAAAATCGGGTAATAATATGTTATAATTGTATTTTGGTTACTATGGAATCATCGGAGAACTCATATTTGCAATATAGGTTCAACGGTAAAAAATAGAACTGCTAGGGTTTCCCTAGAACTTTTTAATATTTTTTTACAGGAGTTAGTTAATTATGAGTTACGATGTGCAGTATGGACAAAAGTTGATTTCCGGCGAAAAAGCCGCAGGGCTGGTTAAATCAGGGGACAGGATGCTTTATGCCGGATTTCTCCTGGAACCGGTCTTTATAGATGGACTGATCGCTAAGCGTGTCGAAAAGAAAGAGCTAACGGATGTCGAACTTCTGAGTATGTGTTATCCTGGCTTTTGCATGGCAGCCGCTGCAGATCCTAAGGCGGAGCACATTAGATACACAAATGCTTTTTTCAGCCCCGGGGACCGAATTTTACATGAAATGGGTACTTGTAGCCATGTACCAAGTTTATTCAGTGAGATTCCTTCATATTTTGATTTTAACGAACCTTTTGATATTTTGTATTTACGAACTGCACCCATAGATGCAAATGGATTTTTCAATTTTGGTATTGCAACTACTTTTATCCGTAGATTGATTGATAACTCTAAGAAAGTTGTTATTGAAACTAATGATACCATGCCCTATTGCCTTGGAGGTTTGGGTGAAAATGTCCACATTTCAGAAGTTGATTATGTCGTTGAATCTGACAATGCTCAAATTCTTGTAACAACCCCTGCACCTGCAAATGATACCGAAAAGATAATTGCAGATATTTTGCTCAAAGAGATTAATGATGGAGCCTGTCTTCAGCTTGGAATCGGAGGAATGCCTAATGCTCTTGGAGCATTAATTGCTAAATCAGGACTTAAAGATCTGGGAATTCACACTGAGATGATAGTTGATTCCATTGTGGATATGTATGAAGCTGGTTGCATCACTAACCAGAAAAAAAATATTTACAAGGGAAAGATAGCTTATACTTTCGGTTTTGGAACTCAGAAACTCTATGATTTTGTAAATATGAATCCGGCTTGTGCATCCTATCCGGTTGATTTGATAAATAATCCAGGTATCATTTCACAAATTGATAATTTTATCTCTATCAATAATGCCATCGAAACAGATCTATATGGACAGGTATCTTCTGAATCAAAAGGATTTAAGCAGATTTCCGGATCTGGTGGTCAATGGGATTTTGTTCATGGTGCATATCACTCTAAAGGTGGTAAATCCTTTATTTGCATGACATCAACATACGATGACAAAGAAGGTAAGACTCATTCCAGAATCGTACCTTACTTCACACCAGGAACACCTGTTACTGTAACTCGTACAATGACTCAATATGTTGTTACTGAGTTCGGTATTGCTCAATTGAAAGGTAAATCAACCTGGGAAAGAGCTGAAGCACTTATCGACATTGCACATCCTGATTTCCAGGACGAGCTTGTTAAAAAGGCTGAAGAGATGAACATTTGGAGACCTACCAATAAAAAGGATTAATACTAGGGAATCTCTAATAAATAGTATTTTTATTGAAATACAAGGCTGAGAAATAAATAACGAGCCGTTTTTTACTACAGTTTTTTATTTTGACGATACTCTGTTGTTTTGTTTTTATTTCTTTTAAAACAACTTAAGTAGTTCGATAAAAAGACAGTTATTATAGATTTCCAGTCTTCCTTGTAATTGATAATATTCCAAATCTATAAATAAATCAGTGGGTGAGTATTTCCCACTGATTGTTTTTTTGATGATTTCATTTCTTTGCTTTAACCTTAAAATCTTCCACAAGTTTTTGATCCACTCATTCAAATGACAATTATTTCCATCTCTTTTTTTTCTTTCAATAGGTTGTAAATAAAGTTATCCTACGGCAGTAAAATAATAATTATAAGGGGATCTCTAATAAGCTACCAGGAATGAATCAATGGGCGAATTACATCAAGTAATCCAGATAAAGCCATATGTTGTTACAAATGGTGCTTTTATAAAGGTGAAATCTTACAAAGAATTCATTAAGATATATGAGAGCTTTGTAAAAAGAGATGACTCTCCATTCAATTTGAATACCTATATTGAATATCCACAACAGTATATTGAAGAGAAAGAGGATTATGGAAGAGACCTAAGGCTTAATCTTGAGACCAAAACTTCGTATTTATATATTCGAAGCGGAATGAAGGATGGATTTGCAAACAACTTCAACGACCTTTTAAAAGAAATATCAGCATACATTGAAGATTCTTTTTTCTTTGTTATTTGGGATAATCTGATCTATGAATACCGAATAGAAAATGAAACCTTTTCTGTAAATAAGAGTGAAGATGATAGATATAATTTCATCAACTACTTTGAAAAAAACTTCCCAAATGAAAAGGGAAATCTCTGCGAACTTATTCTTGAAGATGTTCTCGATCTGAAAGGATCATATTCCTATTATGTCCGCGAGTATGGCGAAATAGGAGACTGGATCATTGAAGAGGAGTTTCAGGAAGCACTTGATCAAATAGAAAAAGTCAAAGCATTAGGTTATAATACCCCTGAGATCAATCATCTCAAGGGTTGGTTACACAATCAACTTGGAAACCCGAAAAAAGCAATTTCCATTTTAAACAAAAGTATTGACTCTTTAAAGAGATATGAGAAAATTTATGCAGAATACCTTCTGGATCTTTCTGAATGCTACATAAAAATACAAAATCATGCCGAAGCAAAAGATCAGCTAAATTATATCTTAAAGACAGATTTTTTGACTAAACGCGATCTTGCCTATATCTATTACCTTAAAGCAAAAGTTGTCACCGGAAATGAGAGAGAATTTTTTATGAAAATGGCGAAAGAGTTAAATCCATTTAATGAATATAAATGAAAGTATAAAACCTTAAGGGAATCTCTAATAACCTCTCTTTTGGCGAAATATATTGTTATTTCCAAAAAAACTGTAATAAAATCGGCTCGTTAATTTTTGAAATGCCTTGTATTTCATCCAAAATTTTAATTATTAGAGGTTCCCTTAAGACAAACTTTTGAAAAATTTGACAAACAGTTCGTGGGGGAGGTGCTGGCAGGCTAATGCTCAAAGGCGTAAGAGTTCCTGAACGTTTTGCATTAAATGGAATAAATGGTGGAGCAGCAGTTTTTAAGCATATGATGATACCTGAACGACTTGGAACATCGGCTATGACCATAGGTGCTGTAAGACCTGCCCTTGAAATAGCAACGCGCTACTCTTCAAAGCGTAAAGCTTTTGGCCAGCCAATA
This sequence comes from Desulfobacterales bacterium, assembly GCA_024226555.1. Classification (GTDB taxonomy): domain Bacteria; phylum Desulfobacterota; class Desulfobacteria; order Desulfobacterales; family JAAELO01; genus JAAELO01. The sequence goes on from JAAELO010000496.1 coordinate 11,794, forward strand.
ATGAATTTTCAGGCAGTTGGTTTCAATGTTGCTGATTCAGTAATGCTTCTTGATAACGCAAGATCTCTTGTTTACAGTACTTGTCTTGCAATAGATTCCGGGAATGCAACACCTGGAAGAATAAGACGTATGATTTCCCAGTCAAAAAAATATGTTAGTGAGGCTGCATGGGATGTGGCAAATAAATGTATGCAGGTCGTTGGAGGTATTGGATATACAAATGTTTATCCTCTTGAAAGGATTCTTCGTGATATTCGTCTATCAATGATATGGGTTGGAACAAATGAGATTATGCAACTTATCATACAGATGGAGTGGTATAAGGAGTTTTTTAAGACAGTTAAGGGCGATGTTAGAGATGTGGAGCTGGATTCACCTAATGCAGATCAAACTGATGAAAAAGTATACGAATAATTTAGATGTTAAAAAACCACTTTACACTGGATGTAGGAGGGGGTCGTGTAAAGTGGTTCAGGGCTTTTCTTATTATTTATAAAGCTAAAACTTAAATAAGCGGCTCAAAAGATCCTAATAATCAGGATTAGAATTTAATAAAATTTCGAGTCTTCCAATCTGTTTTTCAACAGAACTGATAATTTCAGGGTCATTATCCCAAAGTTCTAAAAAGTCCATATCCTTATCATCTGAATTTGTGTCGATCATTGCTTTTAAAATTTCAAGGGCTTTTTTAATGTGTCCATCAAGTTTATCTAACTCTCCCGGCCATATATATGAAATACCCAAAACCTCAAGTAGATATGCAGCAGCTCTTACCTCATCATAATTGTCGTGTTTGTATTTCAATGCTCTTTCTATTTTAGAGTCTATGCTCATTCCTTCAAAAGCTAATGAAAACCAGTCCGCTGCACTATCATTATCCCAGGGGTTTACATCCCATGCGCCCATTTTTTTATTCTCCTTAAATGTTTAGAAAATATTTTAAGCTTATTTTTAACACAATCATATGAACCAGTTCACAATTCTAAAAAATTTTAATGGGCATGTTTTGATGGTAGAAAAGTTCTTCCAATCAAAAGAAGTAATAAAATTGATGAACCTATTGCTATTATGCCAAACTCTTCATGGTGGATTCCCTGTACCCATGAAGAAATGCTTATTCCAAGATATCCATAGAGATAGTTTACTGCAATACCAAGAACAAAGGATATAACTATAATAACAAAAAGATAGATTGCAGTTGCTTTTTTACCGATAATTTTTGAAACTACTGTTAATGAAGCAACGTTTGTAGCAGGCCCTGCCATTAAAAATACTAAGGCAGCTCCAGGAGATATACCTTTTAATGCAAGGGCTGCTGCAATTGGAGTTGAAGCTGTTGCACAAACATAAAGAGGAATAGCAATTGCAAGCATAATAATCATAGATAGATACTCATTTCCAAAGTATTTACTAACTATTTCCGGTGATAGAAATACCGATATTAAACCAGCAAGTATAATACCTATGATAAACCATTTTCCTATATCGTTTAAAAGTTCACCAAAGGCAAAGTTCATTCCGCTTTTAAATTTTCCCTTAAAACTGTTGTCATCTGCCTGAGCATGTCCTCCACAACAAGAATCTGTACATCCTCCTGTATCCTGAGCCATTGGAAATGGGCTCTGTGGTTTTTGCTCATCATCTTCAAATTTTGAAGAAAAAGATACTGAAATACCAGCAGCTATTGCAGTTACAAATGCAGAGACCGGCCGTATAATAGTCATGACGGGGTCTAATAGAGCATAAGTAACAGCTATAGAATCCACGCCTGTTTCTGGTGTTGATATTAGAAATGATGTAACAGCTCCTTTGCCAGCTCCCTGTTCTTTTAAGCCGGCAGCAGCTGGAACTACACCGCAGCTACAAAGAGGTATTGGAACACCCATTGCTGATGCTTTGACAATACTTTTAATTCCATTTCCACCCAGATGTGTAGATACAAAATCCTTTGGTAAAAAAGCTTTTAGAAGTCCTGCAACAAAAAAACCTAAAAGAACATATGGTGACGATTCAAGTAAAATCCCCCAGACTGCTAACACAACTTTATAAACTTCCCCTAAAATATCCATTAAAACCTCAATTATGTATATATTATCATATGATTAATTATTCATATGTAAATGAAATTTTTTTTATTCACTCACATGCTCTAATCCAAGACTCACAAGATTGTAAATATGCTCGTCATCCAAACTGTAATAAACGTTCTTGCCCTCTTTTCTGTTTTTTACAATTTTAGCTGCCCTTAAAACCCTTAATTGATGGGAAACAGCAGATTGATTCATCTTAAGAATTGCTGTAATATCACATACACAAAGTTCAGAATGATATAATGCATTAATTATCCTGATTCTTGTGTGATCTCCAAGTGTTTTGAAAAGAGATGCTAAATCATGATGGGTTGCATTCTCCATCATCTTTTCATTCACCTCTTCAACAATTGAAGCGTTTATACAAAGTTCCTGACATGTATCGTTTTTATCTTGTTCCATTTAAAATTTCCCTTTTAACACATGAACACATGCTCATATGTTAGCATTGTAATTTTATAAGTCAAGTCTTAAATAAAAAAATAACGATCTTCTAATTTTTTATGGAGTCTTTCAATATTTTAGATTCTCATACAGCCTGCATCTTGAGTAAAAAAGAAGTTGTTTCTTTATTTTTTAAGTGCGCTTCCAAAAAAAGTCCAATTTTTACGTGCGCCTTGTTATTTGCCAAAAGAGTAGAACCCTATTAAACCCCTTTAAAATTAGCTTCTCTTCTTTCAATGAAGGATTGAATTCCCTCTTTAAAATCTTCACTTTTCATTATTGGCAAAAGATCAGGAAGAAGTCTTTCTATCGCAGCTTTATCTCCCTTTGACTTTGTAAGTCTTGCAGAAGCAAGGGTTGCCTGAACTCCTAATGGTGCCATTTTTGATATAGTTGTAGCTATCTCCATAGCTTTATCTTTCTGACTTCCCGGTTTGGTGAGTTCCTGAACCAACCCAACACGATATGCTTCATCTGCAGTAATCTCATCAGCTGTTAAAAGATATCGCATTGCATTACCCCATCCAATCTCCTGAATCATTCTAACTGTTGCACCGCCAACAGGGTAAATCCCTCTTTTGATCTCAAGCTGGCTAAAAATAGTATCTTTTGATGCAACCCTTATATCAGTTGCAAGTATTAGTTCAATTCCAATGGTGTAACATAGACCTTGAACCGCAACAACCACAGGTTTTTTGAGTCTGTTATCTTCATCAAGTCCGAGTGGATCAATTGAACCAGCAGGAAGGTCAGGAAATCGTCCTTCACTGAATAGTGGAGCCCATTCTGTAAGATCAAGACCTCCTGTGAAATGATCCCCCTCAGCATAGAGAAGGCCGCAGCGAAGATCAGGGTTCTCATTCAGTTCACCATAGGCAAGTGCTATGTCACCATACATATTAAGATCAAATGCATTTCGCTTTTCAGGCCTGTTTATGCCTATCATTTGAACATTGTTTTCTGTATAAACATTTATCTTACTCATAATTAACCCCCTTTTTATTTAATTATTTCTCTTTACCAGTGAAAGGCCAATACCAAAAAGGATAAGAATTCCACCTGAAATCTGTTCAAAATATTTTTTAATACTGTCTGTTTTAAACAATCGCCTTGCTTTATCGCCTGCATATGCATATAAAATCTCAATTACAGAAGAAATAATAAGAAAACTGCCACAAAGTATTAAAACCTGTGAACCAATTGGTTCGCTACTATTTATAAATTGAGGGAAAAAAGCTCCCGCAAAAAGTAAACCCTTCGGATTTGTCACTGAAACCAGAAAACCTTTTACAAATAAGCTATTATTTTCGATTTCATCTTTTGAACTACTGCTTTTATTAATTGATGAGGTTATTTGAGTGACACCAAGGTAGATGAGATAGCAAACTCCAATCCATTTAATCACTGTAAACAGCGAGGAGAAAAATGCAAGCAATGTTGCAAGGCCTGATAATGATATTAAAAATTGTAGCGAACTTCCTGCTTTAATTCCCAGTATAGTTAACACGCTCTTTTTAAAACCATATTTAACACTATCATTTGTTATCAAAATAATGTTTGGGCCTGGAGTCCCAACTATAATAACAACTGAAAGTAAATATGCCATTATGAGATCAAAATCCATAAACAACTCCTGGTGAATTTTTAAATCTGAATAATACTTTTCTATTTAAGTGTTGTCAAGTGGGGTTATTGAGAAATTTTGTCGCTATAAAAAAGGGGACCAGAGACACCCTTTTAGAAATTTTTAACTTATAAGATTATATTTCAACTGGGATATCTAATCCTAAACCAATGCATTCTCCATCAATCAGGCAGGAATTTACACCTTCTGGTTCAATAAAGGTTTTTAAGTGACGTTTATTGTTATTAAGGTCAACAACCCATGTTTTATTAACTGAATCAAAGCTAACAGCCATCTTTTACGCATTTAATATCCGGGAACAGTGAATTTTTTTTTGACATACATCTTTGTTTCGTAACATTTTAACTACCACTTTATAAAAAACATTATTAATCTTGACCTATTTTATCATATATAAGAAGATACCTAATTTCAGTGAATATAGATGCAATATTAAACATTACAATATCTTAGTCTTAACTAACATATTTTCAAATATCAAATTATAAAGGTGCTGTTTATGGAAAAAGTAAGAACCTATTATCTTGAAATATTAAATTCAAATGAACTTCATTTTAAGGATAATAAAAATAAAGGGTTCAAGGTAGATGAGTGTGTTATAAAGCAATATCAATACAACCGTTTTCTTTATAAACTTGTTGGTGAAAACTGGAAGTGGGAGGATAATAACTCCTGGTCAGATGAGACCTGGAAAAAATATGCCGAGTCTGATGATCTTAGAACTTTTGTTGGATATTTTTCTGGAACACCAGCAGGGTACTACGAACTTCAGAAAAAAGAAGATGATGTTCAAATTGCATATTTCGGTTTAGCAGAGAAATTTATTAGTAAAGGTCTTGGTGGCTTTTTTCTAAGTCATGCTATAGATAATGCATTCAAATGGGGTGGAAAAAGAGTTTGGGTTCATACATGTACACTTGATCACCCAAATTCATTAAATAACTATCTCGCAAGGGGAATGAATATTTATAAGGAAGAGGTGAGTTAATCCTAAATAGTCCTATTATGTAATAGATAAATGGGAGCCTCTAATAATTGCAACTCAAACAAAATTCACAGCTATTAAAGTTACCAGTAATAGGGAACCCCTAATAACTGATCTTTTTGCGTAATACAGATATAACAAAAATAAAACTGTAGTAAAATCAACCCATTGTTTTTTTCTCAGCCTTGTATTTCATATTTAGCAAAAAGAAATTCTGATAGGTTTATCGCCATACTTTTCCCTAATATACTTTTACTGGAATATATCGGTAAGATTTGCATCTGAATAATTAAACGTATTATTCATAATAGAGTTGATTCTGTGTATTGTCAATAGATTACGAGTTTGGTAGAAGGTGCTAAATACTGTTTGGAAACTTATTTTTTAAGGGAATCTCTAATAACTCCCCTTTTGCAAAATACAGTGTTATTTCTAATTTTTTATGAGACTGTTAAATACTGATTTACGATTTCAATAGCGGGGTTTGCAGGGGATAGTAATTGTCAGAAACCTTCTGAATTACTCCCCCTGATTCTTTAATATATTTTTTTAAACTTCGATCGCAATGAGCTGATCCAACAATTTTAATGGCTCTAACACGTACAAGGATGATACACGCTATTGATAAAACCATAATCAAGCTGATTATCAGAACTTTTATCTTAACTTCTCCAGAGTAGTAAGAAAGGCTCGTTATAATAAATTTTTTATAAGTTTTCTATATATCGTAATCCACAACTTTTCGTTCTGATACCACTGAACCAAGAAAAACAGCAGCTTTTTGATGCTCAGGATGTTTTATATAGATTTCACAATCACCTTTACTGTCAAATTCTGAATAAAGAACAATATCATAAGAGTTTTCAGAACAACTAACATCAAAACCTATCTCAATATGTTTAATCTCTTTTATCTGTACCTTGAGTGCTTCAATAATATTCCTGACCTTAACTGCATTTTCCTCTTTTGTTGCTCCATTTGCTTCTTCTTTCAACTTCCACATAACTATATGCTTAAACATTTTATACTAATCCTATATAAATTAATTTTTCTCTTCACTTAATATATCTGTATTTTTGTAATCTGTTGTATATTCTTTAATAGAGCATTTTTCTGCTGCTTTAAATGCTGTTTCAAATCCATCAAAACCCAATGAATCATTATATTTTAACCAGCCATTTGCTATTTCAAAAACCTTACGGGCTATCTCAATATCATCTGAAGCCAGAGCAAACTCAAAAGCCTTTAGTATTGAATCACTTCCTAATTTTGTAGTTTTCCAACTATCAAATTCATTGAAAATTCTATCCAGTAAAGTAACAACTCTGAAACCCTCTTCAAAGTTTTCATTTAATCTGTTAGCCCCGATTAAATCACTTAAAATGCTGGCTTTGTCCAACAATTTGCCTGTAGACCCTCTTAACTCCTCAGTCATAAAAGTCTCCTATGTTTTTTTGCATTTATTATACTGAAAGTTTTTATTATTGCAATAACAATGATGTTTTTTCCCACAAAATTAGATATTTATGGGTACCAGTTTTATTTGATCTTCAGAGAAGAAGATATCTTTGTTGCTTTGTTTACTGCATCTAAATTTTGTTCTAAACGATTTTGCAGCTTTACGTTGTCTTTACGGTTTATTAAAGGGAACCTCTAATATATAATGCATACACATGAAAAGCTGAAGTTTTTATTTATACTTTATAAGGAGAAATTAAAATATGAAAATTAATAAATTAATGGCACTTATATTTTTCTTAATATCTCCGGTACTCATTAATGCCGGAGAAATAACACCCCAAAAATATATTATTGTTGTTGCTATGAAATCTGAAATAGCAGCTTCCGGTATAGATAAATACGCTCCTGTTATTTATACTGGTCTTGGAAAAGTAAATGCAGCCATAAAACTATATGAAGCTATTCTTGATTACAAACCAGAGTTAGTAATTAATTACGGAACAGCAGGTGCTGTAAAAAAAGGAGTTAGTGGGCTTTTTCATGTTGAAACTTTTGTACAGAGGGATATGGATGTGCGTGCTTTAGGATTTAAGCGAGGAGTTACCCCTTTTTCAAATAGAAAGTTACCAAAAATTAAAGGTATCGTTTTAGGAACAGGAGATTCTTTTGTAACAAATACAAAAAAGCAACTGGAAGGTTTAACAGTTCGTATTGACCTTGTTGATATGGAAGGATACGCTTTAAAGGAAGTTGCTGATCACATGAAAATTCAATTTAAATGCTATAAAAATGTATCTGATTCCGCAGATTCCAAAGCTAAAGATGATTGGGAAAAGAATATTATAAAAGGCGCAAAGTTATTTAAAAAAGTTCTGAATGAAAAATATGGAGTGTCAAAACTGAAATGGAATTGACCCAGATTTGACAAATAATTCTGTCAAATCTGATAAGGGGAGAAGATGATTTATTAATACTCCATCTCTTGCTCTGAATAATCTCGTGGAGGTCTTCTCCTATTATTGTTTCTATTTCTGTTCCGGGGATATCTATGCTTTTTTGAAATTTCGCAATAGGCTTTCCATTGTTCATTTGTCAAAATTTTTCTGGTTCGATCCAATGAATCAAATTTTACCATCTCCACATTGGTTTTAAGATCCATTATCTGCTTTATCTGAACTTTTACAACTTCAGCATTAAATTCTCTGTTTTTTACAGTTTGTTTTTTGGTGATCTCAATAACGGATATATCAGCTTTAATTCGAACTATTTTCCTTTTTTGATCAGCTTTAATAACTTGTAACTTGAATTTTTGCTCATCTGTTAAATCCAAAGATTCCAGTTCTAATTCTCTCGTTGTACTTTGATTATCTCTGCTATTAAAACGATCACGACCAAAATCCGGTTTCTGTGCAAAAACAGCAGTGGTCATAAAAATTAAAGCGAAAATAACATAAATTTTAGTCTTTCCCATTTATATGTCTCCTCATTTTGGTTATTCTTGGGAACCTCTGATCAAGGGAAGTTATTCGAGATTTCCTATTATTTTTCCTAAAAAACAATTAAACATATAATTGTGCAGTAAAAATGGATGAAATGTGCAAACTGATGGATGGGATAAAAAACCAATAACATGAAAAAGAAAAGATCAATAGTGTTAATGGGGCCGAAAAAACAGTCTTTTCGGCCCTGTTGATTTTGTGAAAACAATTAAAACGATTTTACTTTTTTATGATATTTCGATGAACAGGCTGTTTGCTTTTTGATTCATCATCATAAGTATCAAATAACACATTTTTGTCACTCTCATGGGTTATAATTTTTGTCCCCTGCCCAACCTTTTTTTCACTCTTTTTACCATTTAGTGCATCTTTCAAGCTTAGTTCAATGTCTTTCAGCTTAGCCTTTGGAGAGTTCTTCCCTTTTTCCCTGGCAGCAATCGCCTCAACAACGCTTGCCTTAAGCAGCTTGGGCCAAAGTTTTTTAAACAACTTACCAGAACCATAAATATCAGAGCTATTGAATTCTCCGTTTATGGCAAAAGCATATCCAACAGTGTTTTTGTATTTAGTAATTATTGGATATAGCTCTTTCATATACTCACTAACCACCTTCTTTAGTTCCTTGTTCTCAAGTGTCAACTGCAAGCTGCTTTCCGATCTTCGTGATTTAACATTTCTACCAATTTTCTGTTTCAGGTTTTTCTGAGTACTGGCCACCTCTTTCCAAACTTCATTTTGTGATTTTCGGGACTTTGCTGCCAGCTTTAATTTTTTAGAACTAAGCCTGTCATTTGAACTTGAGAATTTATTAACTGCTTCAGTGCCTCTGTTTGTCCATCGCCCTTTCTCAACGCAAAATGCACTTAACGAAATTTTACCCGATTTAGGTCGTATAACTATATCAATAGAGATAGCACGATCCTGTTTTCCACCTTTTACAATGTCACCCAACTGAATGTAGATATGCTTATCAGAGGAGAGATTTTCAATGCTGAGATTATTAACATTGCTTGTTTCATGAAGTACAGCTACTTTTGTATCCAATGCTTCTTTTAGTGTTATAAACTCTTTTGCTGAAAAAGAATCCTTACCTTGAATCAGGAAAATTGAAAGATTTTCATGGGCATATGGCCCTGATATTTGAAAGCCGTTTAAATCATTTTTGCTTTCAGATTTGTCACCAGCTATGGTGAGAGTCGTTAAAAAGACACCACACATCATAGCAAAGACTAAAACAAATAATTTTTTGCTAATTCTTAATTTCATCAAAATACTCCTCAATATTTGTTGGGTAAAATTCATTTATAGGAATTTATAGGGAACCTCTAAAAATTAGAAATTTTATTGAAATACAAAGTTTATAAAAGCTTTAGTTTTATAAAACATCTGATGAGAAATAAATAAAGAGGCGATTTTACAACAGTTTTTTATTTCGAATAACACAGTATTTCGGTCAAAGATCAGTTTTTAGAGGTTCCCTCTAATAATTAGAATTTTGATTTTAAAATAGACTTGGGCCAAAATATGTAAGTCAAAAGTCAATTATTAGGGGTTCCTTATCAAGCAAAACCATTAATGAATTTAAACACAGGAAGGGAAATGTGTTGTAATAAGGGGGTAAAAATGTTGTAAAATAGATGTAAAAAACAGTATTTTTGAAACTAAAGGTCAATAACAAAGTCTCTTTGAAAAAAAAGAACTGTTTCGGAAAAGATCAGTTATTAGCGACTCCTCCAGAATAGATACTCTGGAACCTAACTGCCTAATAACACATAATATATAAAAAGTGTTACTTAGAAGAGATTCACTCTAGGGTATCTCTAATTGGTTCCTTTACTTAATTTCGAAATACGCTCTTTAATATCCTTTCTAAAATAAGCATCCTTTGTTAATGGATATGCTTTTTTATAGATAGCAATTGCTTCTGAGTTTTTTTTCTGTTTTTCTTTTAGCTTCCCATAATGGTATAAGACTTTAAAAGAATTAGCATCCAGAGAAAGTGCTTTGGCAAGAAAAAAATCACAAAGATTATTCAGCTCATTTGTCAGACAAAACTCACCTAACCGGAAGTTAACTTCCATTTTATTCTTCAATATGGGTAGAAGTTTTGAAATTTCATTATTGAATTCCCTGACTTTACCAATTTTTTTATAACCCACCGCTGCAATGATATGTGCCATTGGATGATCTGGAACAGCTTCAATTGCAATTCCAGCTATGCCTATTGAAGTAATAAATCTTTTTTCCTTCAATAGCTGTGTTGCTAATTGAACTTCATTCTGAAGGTATTAACCTGTAATCCACATCGTTCCCATTTACTATCACATTGAAAAAGTGGTTAAACCCACCCTCTTCAATGGTTCCTGCAAGTGGCGCACCTGACCCCCCTGCAATAATCTGGCTCAATCCGTTTGTTACAGAGTAATTGTAAACATGGACATGTCCTGTGAATACCATATTAACATTGTATTTTTTGAAAAGATCTGCCAGTTCATCTCTTTTCTCAGGAAACTTGTTCATTGAGTCAGTCAAATGCTTTATTTTTGGATATAATGGTCTGTGAAGCAGAACAAAGATATTTTTATCAGCAGCCTTTTTAAGATCCTCTTTTAACCAGGCAAACTGTTTACCAGTAATTATGGCTTTTTCGTTCTCTAATTCGCTGCAGAGAACAATGAAATGGCTGTTTCCTGCATCAACTGAGTAGTATAACGTATCTGTTTCTTTATTTTTATATCTTGAATGGAAGACTTTACGGACCTCTTTTGTATATCCTGAATGGTTTCCCATCGTGATATAGAGGGGTATATTCTTTGCTCGTATTGGTGCTGTTACCTTTTCAAAGTCATTAAATTCTTCTTCAGCCTTTTTTTTATCATGGGCATCATAACCTAAAATCATGTCTCCTGTATTCAGGATAAGTACAGGGTTTAATCTAACAGCATATTCAACAACCTTGTAATAAATGTATGGCTGCTCTGGTCTGAAAATATTAGCAGGCCTGTTATCGCCCATTACCACAAAGTTAAATAACTCTCCATTCTTAGAAATCCCCTTCGGCAGAGCCTGACATCCGGAGACAAAAGTTGTGAATAAACATGCAATAATCAATAACCTTTTCATAGATTCTCCTATTGATGTTGATAGGTAAGTCTTTAAAAATAAGTATTAGGGCAAAAAACGAAAACTCTCTTTAGATTACTTTATAACAAACTTTTTTTAAAATTAAGCATTAACTTCTCTAATTTTTTCCAACATATCAATCGAGACTTTACCATTTACACCGGTGGGGAATTTACTTATAAAATAAAAGTTAGAAGGAAATGGTTCAGAATATTTATTTTCATATGATTTCCTCAGCCCAATCAGATCTAATTCATCTCCTTCGATATAAGATATAAGGGAACCACCTTTTAAACTTTTATCATTCTCTTTGAAGTGACATATTATTTGACAAGAGCTTATTAGATTTTTTAAGTTATTCTCAACCTTATCTAAAGAGAATCTTTTACCACCATACTTAAAAATTCTGTCGTTACGACCTTTATAAATAAACTTACTTTTATTAATTAGATTTAGGTCATCAGCAAGAGGTACCCAGGTTTTACCAATAAATTCAGACATGATCATTGTCTCATCTTCGGAAGACTTTTTCAGTCGAACTCCCTTTAGAGTTTTGAAAGGATTATCTTTTTCAATAATACGATAACCAATCCCTCCTGTTTCAGTGCTGCCATAAAGTTCGTAGAAATCTGTGTCTTTGTATTCAAGCAAAAGTTTCTCCCGCTTTGATCCAAAATTTGCACTGGAACTTACTACAGAATCTATTTTGTTTTTTGTTAACAGATTTTCTACTAAGGGCCACATGGCAGGTACTGATACTAATAGTTTTATGTCATTGCTAATTTCATCCATATTAAATAATCCACCTATTGGTTTGGCAAAGGTTACAGATGCTCCACTAAGAACTGAAAGTAAAAAGCCGTGTAAAAAACCATATATATGAAAAGGAGAAACAAGACTTAATATTTGATCATAGGGTTTGATTTTATATAGATCGCGTAATACTAAAGCTTCAGATAATAATTGAAACCAGTGTTTTTCAATTTGTTTAGCATTGCCTGTTGAGCCGGATGTTAAAAAACAAAGACAAACTCCTTTTTTTATAAAATATGAGTCTTCAGGTATGTTTTCAGATATCGATTCATCAAGCATGGTTTTTATATCAAGTTTTCCAGGGTCCCACAAACATGCTGTTTTATTAATCTCTGGTGCTAAAACCGGAACTAATCCTGCAAGCAATGACGCACCTATAGCTATAAGTCCTTCAATATTTGAGTGAATTAAAGGTAGTATTTTATCGTTTTGAGAAAAAGTGTCAGGGATTTTTAAAGATAATATATAACAAAGCTTTAAGTATTCATCCCAACTTATGCTAATGTTATTTTCAGATAATTGAGAACCACTCAGTTCATTAAACAATCTAACTCCTCCGTAAAGATCTGAATTAAAATACCAGGGGCTTTAGTCCAACGAATCTCAATTTTTTTTGGAAAAAGACAACCGGAAAAATCCTTAAACTCTGTGAATTTTATTTGCTCTTCTGAATCTCTATTCTGGTTGTAAACATAAAATATTAAATGGAATAGTTTATCTTCAGGAAGTGGTAACTCCTTTGGCTTTTTAATATGCCATTTAATATTTTCTTTTTTATCTCTCATTCTATAACTTAGAATTGGTGTAAGCATTATTGAATCCAGAAAAACAACTCTATCTTCGCTTTTAGAGCGTTGAAGCTGGGCCATCATAATAAATTCTTTATTGTTATTTACAACTTTTACTTTCTGATAGGCATAGAAATTTTTGGGGAACAGATATGTTGAATCTGTTTTTTTATTCTTAAAAGAACAACCAATTGGAGTAATCATTAAAGCGATGACTAAAGTTTTAATAATGATATTCATTGTTTTATATGCTTTCAACTTAATTCTACTCCTGGGGAATATTTGTGAACAAACAGGTTATTAAAGAACTTGTTGCACCAATAACAACGACCAAACCTAAATGCTTTAGAACAGGATGTTGGGCCAGAACCAATACCCCAAATGAGAAAATTGTACTTAAACCTGTTAAAAGAATTTTACTTTGCTCACTCTTTCCAAAGTTGGATGATACTGCAAGCGCAGGATAATCGAGTGCAACTGCAATTACTAAGGAAAGGCCCACAATATGGATGAAATTAATATTTTGCCCGATATAATTAAAGTACAAAGTAAGAATCATAAGGCTGACTGCAAGAGGTGCAAAAATATATGCAATTTTCATAATTTTTCTTTGAAGTGGTATGATATATAGCATCATTATAACCAACCCTATCATAAACAGGTTAAATATGTTGTTTTGGATAGAAGTCAAAAGAGTATCATAATAAAATTTAGGGTTAACAGGATAACCTTTATCGATTCCCTGATTCTCAATCATATTGTTTGAAGGATAATAAAGATAACTATCCTGACCATGTTTAAAGAACCAGGGCAAAGTTGATACTTCATTACAAAGTGAAAGATAATCAAAACCTGTCATTGGTTTTAGCTCATTAACCCATTTTGAACTTAGATAATCAGGATTAATACCAATTTTTACAAGTTTTTTTGAAAGTTTCTCAAGCATTTCAGGGTACTCTTTGTTCAGGTACTTTATAGTTTTTTTCTGGGTTTCAATTGTTTTATAAAATTTTAGTGGATGAAACCCCTTTGTAAGTTTCTCCTTTTTAAGCATTTCAAAAGTCATAAGAGGTTCGTTTTCAATTTTAACAGAATAGATATGACCAAGTGACATCGCTTCAAGTTTCTTTGAAAAAATATCTGCATTTTTCTGTAGAGTGGATGAATTAAATTGAAAATCTTTAATATTGGTTTTCATTGAAGGAATTGGAACCATAAGAAAAAATATAATAACACCAACCCAGAAAGTCGCCATTACTCCAGGTTTAATCTGAAACTTTTGAATATTAAAGGTTCTGTATTGAACCTTTGATAAGTGGTCCTGATATATTAACAGGAATATAATAAATCCTACCATCCCACCTATGGATACGAGAGCTATCTGTTTTAAAATTATACTTTTTCCAAAAAGAAGTATAATAAATCCAATTAGTGTCGTTCCAATTGCTGATCCAAGACCTACTAAAGATTTTAAGCGATCTTTTTTTCCAATACCTGACAGGTGTATAAGATATTCATTGTTGAACCCAACAAAAGTAGAAGTAAAAGCAAGAACAATCGCATAGAAAGATGGATAGAATATTCGCACTACTGAAAGACCTGATGCATAGGAAACAAATGTTCCAACAATAAGAAAAAGAATTAAGTAATAATTCCTGCATAGCAGCCCAAATATCAGAAGGTTCAGTGGAATAGATATCCATAGACAAAATGGGATATCATCCCTTACAGACCTGTAGTTTTCATATGCAAAAAAATCACTTCCAAGAAATGTTATCTCTTTCTGATCCATAAGATAATCATATACTTTTCCAACTGATTCGAAATGCAATGCTCCAACTCTTTCAAAAACAACAATATTGGATCTGTTATTTGTTTTTACACCTTTAAATTTTGAAAAGGTTTCTCTTTTCAACGAGAACGGATCGATCAGATAATTCTCAACTAATCCGGAGCTTCCAGGTAAATTAATATATTTTTTTATTGTCTCAAATGATTGTTCCACTCTCTCATCAGTAAGAATTTTTTCTAAATCATCTTTTGATGTTAATGATGTAATAACATTAAGTGGAATTTTGTTGAACTTTTGATGGTCAATGAAAGGAACTCTTTTATACCTGTTATCTGTAAAAATTTTATCTAACAGATTAATATCAATTTTAGAACCTGACGGGATCTCCACATAAACTCTGCTGCTGAAAAAAGAGCTCTTCTGGTAATTATCAAATACTGCTTTTCTGGTTTTGTCTGATTCTACAAGAGATGATATTATATCCTCTTCAAGTTTCATCCCATTTGTTGCAACAAATGTTAATGCTGTGGTTAGTATTATAACAATAATTGCACGAATCATTTATACCTGAGCCTTCTTATTTCAGTTTGTTTAATTGAATATCAAGAACTTTAAGTGTGATCTCTTCATTTTTTGTCTGGAACTCAATTTTGTTAAATTTATATGAATTGTCAAAATAAATTTTAAAATATTTCATAGGTGATCGATCGGGATTCTCTTTTGGTATTGCTGAAAGAATATTGTTCTTTAAATTAACATGGAAATTCTTTTCAATAACTTCAAGCTTACCTCCCATAATCGACAGAATAAACTGTATTATATTGTCTGTAGTAGTATTACTCATTTGAGGTAAGGATATATATTCTCCTGTTTTCTGATCAAGAACTTTTATTTTTTTATCTTTAATTATCAGACCTGGTTGTTTGCTCCCACTTTGTCTCCACTCGATATAGTTTGGCCGATAATTCATGTGTATTATCGATTTAACAGGCCTTATAAACAGTTTACTTTTTTTAATCTGCTTAAATTTTACTTTGATACTTTCAATGCTCTGATAGTAGGAGATAATAGATTTTTTTGTTAGCTCTGAGGCAGAACATTCAGCATTATTATAGAAAGATATACAAAGAAATAAAATACAAAAATAAAAGGTCAGACTTATTTTTATTAGTTTTTCTTTATTCATTTTTAAATCCCATCTGAAATCTTGTTAATATCTCTTCGGGTACATTGAAAGAGGGTTTTAAAGTTTCAATTTCCAGATAAATCTGTCTTGTTTTCCCGGTTACATGGATCTCTTGCAATGGTGAACTGATTTTATAATCAATATCTAAACTGGGGTATTCAAATTCAGATACTTTAGCTTCAATATTTATAAGAGTTCCATAGGGCGTTGACTGTCTATACTTTGCATTACAATCAATTATTGGCATAGCATAACCAAGATCTCTCAACTGTGTCCAGTCAAGTTCAAATTTTTGCATAAGTTTGGTTCTGGCCATCTCAAAATACTTAAAATAATGTCCATGCCAGACAATTTCCATAATATCAATGTCATGGAATGGAATCTCATGTGTTACGCTTGCTGATACGCTCATAATTAAATACCCTTTTCAACAAAAAGAAAGTTAACCATATCTTTAATATCCTGATCCATCGGCCGATCTTCTATTACAGGTTTGTAAACACCAGATAAACTATCCAATAACTCTTTTAATTCAGGACTGAAATCAAACTCTATATTAGATTCCTTAGAAACATAGTAAGCCTGAAGCAATCCCATTGTGTTTATAGCTGCGCATTGCTCTGACATCACAAGCTGATCTCTGAAATCTCTCGCAGCAATTGTACCCATACTAACAACATCCTGATTATTTTTTTCTGTACTTCTTGATAGAACAGCGGCTGAAAAAGAGTTTTTTATCACTTCAGTTGTTAGAGCTGAAACTGTTATTTGCATAGCTTTATAGCCATGGTTTATAAGCTGGTTATCCCCCAATGAAGGAGCTGTAAGATTTTCAGTCAACCAGCTTACCTGGGTACACTCCATTAAGTAAGCCATCTGACGATCAATCAGGTTTGTTACTGTCCCCATGGCAGTTTTCAGATTATCCATAACATGGGCTATGTGACCACCAAAAAAATGTCCTCCATTAAGAACCATTCCCTCTTTATCAAGAACAACAGGATTGTCATTTGTTGAATTGATCTCGATATTCACAACTTTACCTGCCCACTCGATAGAATCAATTAAGACACCTAACACCTGTGGTGTACAACGAATTGAGTATTTATCCTGAATTGCCCCAACCTTTGCTGGTAAATCAACTTTATCTTTTTTCAACAACCCTCTTATCATTGATGCTGCTTCAATTTGACCAGGATGGGGTTTTCTTAAATGCAGTTCCTCAGCAAATGGAGAATGACTGCTTTCAAATAGTTCAACCATGAGAGCAGTATTGAAAGCTACTATTTTAGCAAGTTGTTTAGCCCTTATGATAGTCAAAGAAGCGATAGCTGTCATCACGGATGTTCCGTTCATAACAGAAAGAGCTTCTTTCTCTTTAAATATGTATGGTTTGATTTTAAGTTTCTCTAACACGTCAGATGCTTTGCAAACTTTTCCTTCATAATAAACATCACGCCTCCCCGAAAGAGCTGCAGCGATGTATGAGAGTGGAGTTAGATCACCACTTGCTCCAACTGAACCCTGTGCTGGAATACATGGAATAATTCTGTTTTTTATGAAACAGTCAAAGCTTTCAAGTAGTTCAAAACTTATACCACTACTTCCCTGTGCCAGTGAAACCAATCTAACTAATAAACTGGCTGCGCATTCCTCTTCACTTAAAATGGGCCCAACTCCGCATCCATGGAATTCTATCAGGTTTTTCTGTAAATCCATACTCTTTTGAGTATCAAATCTATTTGTAGAAGATCCTCCAAAACCTGTTGTCACACCATAAATTGGACAATCTTCAGAAATCAGATCCATAAAATACTTGTGATTACTCTCTATTGAGGATTTATAAGCATCATCCTTTGAGAGATTATACTCTGACTGTTTATTGCAAGCAAATTCAGCTATATCATCTATATCCATCTGATTAAAACTTGAAATTTCTACCATAAAACTATTCCTGTCTCTTCCAAAAAGGATAAAAGTTAAACCAATTATATGGTTTTTTCCTAACCCATTTTTCTAAATTATTTTTATATAATTGAGATAACTCAATTGCACTTCTGTTTTCAACACCATCCCACAGTTCGATAACTTTTAACTCATATGGAGAGTGTGGCAGAGGTCCTTTTTTGCAACATGAAAACTGATATACATTTTTTTTGAAAATTCGCGCTATTTCAAAAGGTGCTAATGAAAATGTCGCTTCTTCACCAAGAAAATTCATATCTATTGTTTTATCATTTATGCCGGCCCTATCAGCTAAAAAGCATACGCATCCACCATCATCGATAAAATTTTTGATATCAAAAACAACCTCCATTGCATCCCTTGAAGAATCTATTATTTTTAATTCCTTATTGTTTAGCAGACCTACTTTACCCTGAAAAATGGGAGTATTTCCCAGGTCAACAACCAGTGCTATTGAAAGTTCCGTTTGGGCTAAACCCAGTCCACAAAAAAACCAGTCTCCGTAATGGGCACCTATTAAAATTGACCCACCTTTCAGGTCATCTTCCATTGATCTGACTTCATCTTTAACGCTTAATACTTTACTTCCCCATTCAGGATCATTTATTGTAGCCATTCTATCTATAAGAGAACAGCCAAAATACCAGAAATTTTTGAAGCCTGTAAATATGCCATGGTTCTTATTTCCAAGGTTCTTATATAGCTCCTTTAAGCCAAGTCTTGCAATTTTTCCAGTAAAAAAGTAAAAAAGCAGTGGGAATAAGGCGATGAGGTAGCTAATCTTTTGACCTCCATACTTCATAAAAAAGTGGAGTATATGGCTTCCTTTTCGCTCGTCAGCCTGTTTGAAATGGCCTGAGTAAATTATACCAAAACTTATAATATATAATATTCTTATGGTGCAGAGTTTTGTATGTATAATACTAAGTAGAAAATTATCTTTTATTTTATTAAAATGACTGACTCTAAGGTGTCGAGGAGGATAGAACACTTCAACATCGGAACTAATAACAGGCGTTCCTTCCCAGTTAGATCTTGTAAGTATTTCTATCTCAAAATCATAACGATTGCATGTGAGTTTTTCAAAAGGTATTTTTAAAACAGGATAAGCTCTGAAACCTGATTGAGTATCCTTTAATTTTAATCCTGTTTCCATAAAAACCCAAAAATTTGAGAATGAATTACCCAACAGGGTTTGATTCGGAATATCTCCCGAAGATTGTGATGAAAATTTTCTGGCACCGATTATTATGCTATCAGGGTTTTTTTGAACTGAGCGAATGAGAACAGTCAACTCTTCTGCAATATGTTGTCCATCTGCATCGAAGGTTATTATGGTTTTGAAATTATTTTCTTTTGCAAAGTGTAATGATGATTTTATTGCAGAACCTTTACCTGAATTACTCCCATGATTTATTATAAACTTTGGCTTAGCTTTTTTTATATTATGAGGGGTTTGATCTATTGACCCGTCATTTACAACAAGGATATTATCAGTAAATTTTTTACAATCATTTATAACGTTCTGAATCGTCTCTTCGTTATTATAGGTTGGTATAACAACAAGAACGTTCAAATTATTAAACAACTCATTTATTTCAGTAATATTATCCATTAATTACTTCATTTTACAGGAGAAAAGAGAGTGAAATCCACCAACACCATCATCAATTTTTGTAACTTCAAAACCTGATTCTTCGATATATGAAATCAATTTATCAGATTGAAACATCTTACTATTGCCATTGGCCATGCATGTGAAATAAAGTGATGTTTGTGCCAGTGAAAAAGATGCTGCTTCATAAGCCTGACGGTCAATACAGGTTTCCATAATAAAGATCTCACCACCAGGATTCAATATATCTTTTGCTAACCCTAATATATCTTTAAC
This sequence comes from Desulfobacterales bacterium, assembly GCA_024226555.1. Taxonomy (GTDB): domain Bacteria; phylum Desulfobacterota; class Desulfobacteria; order Desulfobacterales; family JAAELO01; genus JAAELO01. Next base: position 31,476 of record JAAELO010000496.1, read on the forward strand.
CTGATCTTTTGAAAAACAATCCAGAAACTGACTCATCCAGACAACATCGGCTCTTTCGTCAGTTTTTAATTTAATATCGAGAAAATCTATCCCCATAAAGTTTATTTTGTCTGAGTAATCATCAGCAGCAAAATTTTTCTTTGCCTTTTCCAATTGAGAGATATGATCAAATATGGTTACAGAAGAGTTGTTTGCATAATTCAGACATTTTTTAGCGAATCTGCCGGTATTTCCACCAAAATCGAATATCTTCAGAGGATTGTTTTTAAATACTATGGGAAGTATTTCATCAAAAGCGAGATCTGAGTAATAATGATCAAACTCATACCAGCTCTTCTGCGTTTCTTTGGGTAAAGTAGTTAACCCCTCATATATAGTGTTCCATTTACCAAAAAAATCAAGACCTGAAGGACGTTCAGATACAATAGATGATTCAAGATTTTTTAATCCTTCATAGCAGACATCCTGAGTAAAATTCATATTTACTTTTGTCATCTCATCTGAATTGATAAAATATCCTACTTTTGACAGGGAGTAATGATCATCTTCAAATAATATCAGACCAATTGATACGCCAGCTTCCAACATAACTGAAAGGGAATACTCTGAAAGTGACAACTTATCCATTAGCTCCTGAAAAGTTAAACCTTTATCAAGGGCTGGATTTAAGATTTCCAGTACCTTAAGATCCCTTAAGGCTTTAGATACCTGAAAAACAAATGGAGCAAATGCTATTTTTTGAGCCTCATATTGAGCTTCAATTACAGACATATTTGAATATTTATCATTTTTTTTCATTTAATCACTCTCCGAATAGTAAAATTTTCCTTTTGAACAAACTGATTCACCATTAGTAATTTCCCAGTGGGCAAATCCCTTTTGTTTTAGATTTATGGTAATATCAATACTGGTATCCGGAAGTATTTTATCTAAAAACTTTACACGGGACAGTTTTGTAACAACTATTTCATACCCCAGATGTTCTGAGATTAACTGATTAATTATTTCGATCTGACTAATCCCGGGCAATATTGGAAATTCTGTGAAATGGCCATCCAGATGAACGTGATTCTTAGTTATTATTGTGGTAGCCTTAATTCCATTTTTATCTTTTGAACAAATTTTAATATCATTTTCACTACTATATGCCTGTTTGTGCCAGGCTAAAGAAAGTTCAGATTTAGATGTATTAATCATTTTCTCTTGAAATTCACACATTAGTTTTTTTTCACTCTCTTTTTTACTGGCTTTTGGGATTTTCAGTGGTGGTAAAAAGAACATTCGATAATGAACACAACTTAAGTCGTACCTGAACATTCTTTTATTAATAAAAGGCCTGTTAGTAGTTAAAAAAACAGGAACAATTGGTATATTGGTTTCAACTGAAATTCTGAATACACCCCTTTGTAACTTCTGAAGTAGTCCATTTGTTGACCTTGTTCCCTCAGGGAAGATCACTACTTTTTTACCGGCCCTAAGCAGTTGTTTTACTTTACCATAGGCACTTATGACACTTGCCGGGTTATTTTTATTTACAGGGATATAACCACAGGATTTTATTATGGGAAGTAGTAGTGGATTTCTTACAAATTTAACATTTACAAGGGTGTAACAATCTGGAACAGAAGCTAAAATCGTGACTATATCAAACATCGAGATATGATTACATGCAAATAGCTGCCCACCTTTTAGCCCACCCAAATCTTCATATCGAATATCGATAAAACGAAAAAATCTGGTATAAATCAGAACAAATCTGAATGCATACAAATTAATTATATGACATATTTTTAGATACCTTTTTTTACTTCCAAGGGACAAAACAAAAATAAGTGGCATAAAGATTAAATAAAAAATACTCATAAAAACAAATATTGAAAAGCAAAAGCAATGCTTTAAAACATAGGTAGTTTTTAAAAAAATATTATCTTCTTTCATAGATTAATCCTCCACCAACTGTTGTGATGAACATTAGAACTAAAAATATATATGAAAGAAATCCTGAATATAGAAGCCATATCTTAAGTGGAAAAGCAAAAAGTAAAATAAAGAAAATAAAAGAGTTTACAGAAAGACCAACTATCCATAATACACTGGCTTTATGTAGATATTTTTGTTTTTCAGGTGTTATTTTAACAAACCTTGATGAATAGAATTCAAGAGCTGAGATCTCTTTTCTCTGACAAGTAATAAAAAAAGCCAGAACAGTTGTGGACATGAGAAAAGGATAGAGCCTAACAAGGTTATCAGGTTCTACAAAAGAAACAGCTATTGTTGAAAAAAACAAAAGGGTTCCTGTCATCCAGAATCTCTTTCTTTGATTAAAAAGCATATATAGCATAGCTGCAAATAGTAATACATATTTACAATATGCTGGTGCATGGTACTTTTCAAAACCGTAGATCATAAAAGGAAAAACAATAAAAAAAAGCCCGAAAATTTTTTTAACGCTTTTCATGGTATAAGTATACCATTTCGTATACATCTTTCATTGTTCTGATTCCTTGAACCTCTTCATTTTCAGGTTTGAAACCGAACTCTTTCTGAAAAGCAATAATTAGATCTATCGCATCAAGACTATCTAAATCAAGGTCTTCATAAAGTCTTGATTCGGGCTTCAACTCATCAGGTGAAAGTTCAAAAAGATCACGCATGATTTCATTTGTTTTAACTACAATTTTTTCCTGTAACTCAACTGAAATTTCCATTTTAAAACCTCGATATCACTAATGATGCATTAATTCCACCAAAAGCAAAACTATTTTTTAATATATGTTTAATCTTATGTTCCCTACATTCTCCTTTTACATAATCCAGATCACCGCAATCAGGATCAGGATTTTCAAGGTTTAAAGTTGGGACAAGTTTCTGATCACGTAACATTGCTATACAACCTGCTGTCTCTAAAACGCCGCAAGCTCCCATGGTATGACCGATATTGCCTTTCAATGAGCTTACAGGAGTGTTATTTCCAAAGATATTTTCAATAGCTTTTGATTCTGCAATATCACCAATTAGTGTTGCAGTGCCGTGTGCATTAATATAGTCGATGTCAGATGGAGTAAGATCAGCATCTCTTAATGCACCTTTCATACAGTTGTTAAGTCCTGTTTCTGATGGGTTTGTCATATGAACTCCATCATTATTGGTATAATATCCAACAACTTCACCATAGATTATAGCACCACGGTTTATTGCATTTTCCATATCTTCAAGGATTATAGTTCCTGCTCCTTCACTAATAACAGTGCCGTCGCGATTCTCATCAAATGGTCTCGGTGATAGATGGGGTTTATCATTATATTTTGTAGATGTTGATCTCAATGTATCGAAAACAGACGCCACTGAAACATGAAGTTCTTCAGCTCCCCCACAAACCGCTACATCAAGACGCCCCTCTTTAATGGCTTGATAACCAAATCCAATTCCCTGTGTACTGGCAGCACATGCAGTACAACTCGCCATTGTAGGGCCTGGTATTTTAAAGGCTGTTCCTATATTTGCTGCGCATGTATGGGACATTATCTTTAAGAAAGTTGTGGACATAACCCCTTTTGTTACGTTTCCATCAACAGTCGAACCGAAAAAATCCTGTATTGCACTTGTTCCACCCATTGTTGATCCATAGGATATTCCGGTTCTTTCGTTTTCAATAAGTTCTTTTGATAAAGATGCATCATCAAAAGCCATTTTGGTTGCTGTTACAGCAAGTTGAGCTACCCTGCTCATTGAACGACGTTCTTTTCTTGGGATGTTTTTCTCTGAGAAATCCTTTACAGATCCTCTAAGATGGGTTTCCAGACCAAAAGGCACCCAATCTGTATCAGATTCTATTCCGGATTTTCCCTTGTATAAATTTATTATAAAATCTTCAAACGTATTTCCTAAAGGAGAAAGTAAACCCACTCCGGTTATAACTACCCTGCGACTCATGAGTAAAGTCCCCCGTTAACCTGAATTACAGTCCCATTGATGTAGGATGCATCATCTGACGCCAAAAAACCAACAACTCCCGCAACTTCAGAAGGTTTTCCAGCTCTTCCAACAGGTACCATCTCTTTTATATTTATGTGCTCAAGATCTTTTGTCATTTGCGTGTCAATAAACCCCGGACTAACAGAGTTTACCAGAATTCCTTTACGGGCAACCTCTTTTGAAAGAGCTTTTGTAGCCGCAATGACAGCTCCTTTTGCTGCTGAATAATTAACCTGCCCTCGGTTACCCATCTCTCCTGAAACACTTGAAATTGTAATTATACGTCCCCATCTGTTACTTATCATGTGAGGAAGGCATGCCTGGTTAAGATAAAAAAATGAGTTTAAACTTATTTGAATAATATCATCCCACTGATTTTCTGACATAAAATAGAATGCTGTATCACTCATTGCTCCTGCGTTATGAATTAAAATATCAAAACCAGTATCATCTGTAAAAATTTCTGAAATTTTACTTTTTATATCATCAATATCTAAAAGATTCATACAGATTGCAGAAATTTTGTTTTGACCAGATAGCTCATCCACAAGATTATTAGCTTCTTCACTTCCACTGTTATACGTAAAAGTGATCTCGTAATCATTATGAAGTTTACGAACTATAGCCTCTCCAATGCCTCTGTTTCCGCCTGTTATCAGTGCTCTTTTGATAATAACTCTCCTTCTTCAATTAAAAACTTCATAGAAGCTTCGGATATTAGAGTATCTCCGGACATAACTTTGCAGGAGTAAACTCCAATTGGAAAAAGATCCATCTCCATTGTTGCAATAATATTAATTTTATCACCAGGTTTTAGTTTCATGGATTCAAATAACTCATAAGAATCAATAGAAATTAAATAACCCATCTGGGGTTTATCATTTGCATTAGTTTGCTTCTGGTGGAAAGCTGCAACCGCTTGAGCCATCATTTCAATTGACCAATATGTTTTGAACAAACTATTTTTATCCCAATATGGTTTATTGATATCCAGAGTTAAACCAATTGTTGCTTTATTCTGATCAAAATCGATAGATATATAATTATCGATTAGCTTCATAAAGCCACTGTGAGGAATATAATTTTTAACAGATTCCATATTTAATTCCTAATTATGCTCAAAGTCCCATTTTGATAGAAACCCGTCTGAACTATTTGATAATGCAAATCTTGTATAATTTTCAAAGTGGTTATCCAAATCAAGGTATAACGCTTTGTCAGGATCCTTACTTTCTATAAAAACCTCTTTTGACAAAGTATCAATTTTTTTAATCTTATCCAATAGATCGGGACTCTGTTTAATCTTTTCAAGATTACAAACAGGTTCATTACCAATTATTTTATCATTACCCAGAACTATTATCTCAGCTTTAGCTATGATATCTCCCTTTGGCCATATATATTCATTAGCATTGATTATTATAACAAATGGGGCTAAACCAAACTCAACATTTTTAGCTCCAAAATAAAGGGCATTGTCCACAGATAAATATCCTTTGGACATTGTTAGACTTCTGTTATGAAGCCCAAGAACCAATGCAATATATCCAGCAGTGGCATTATCCACAGAGTGCTGGAATGCTGTGGGAGATACAGGAAACAGATCATTTGAAACATCTTTAACTGTATTATAGATCGCTTCTATTTCTCCAAAAGCACTTGTGAAAACAATAGGGATATTGCAATCGCTTTTCAACAATTCAAACAGGTCAGGTCTTTTTTCCTGAAGTTCAAGACAAAGTTTAATACATGTTTTTTGCATTATACCCATGCGTCTTGCAAGTTTAAATGAAAGATCTATCTCATTTATATTTTTTACACTTAGTTTTTTGTAATATACAACCGCGACCATATTTTTACTCATTAAAACCTTTGGAAGATGTTAATAACAAAGATGCATTACTTCCACCAAAACCAAAAGAGTTACTAAGTGCAACTGGTTTATCACTATTTATACTCATTTTTTTTTCTTTTAATATTTCTGTATGGAGATTTTGATCATCTAAAGCCTTAAGGGTTAGAACAGCCTCCAGAGCACCAGCACCAGCTAAACAATGGCCAGTGTACTGCTTCGTTGTATAATAGGGGATATTCTCAAACATATTATCTATTGATAATCTTTCTGCCTTGTCGTTTGGTATTGTGCCTGTTCCATGGGCGTTAATGAATCGTACATCACTTGATTTATACGAACTATTATCAAGGGCCATTTTCATTGTAAATTCCATACCTTTACCATTTGGTTCAGGGTGTGTTGGATGATATCCTTCACTACTAACACCATAACCTACTATATGACCTATTGGTTCATGACCATTTTCGTCTGCCTCAATAACTATTACAGCTCCACCCTCGGCAAGATTAATACCATTTCTGTTTTTATGAAAAGGATTGCAAAGATCATTATCCAGAACCTGCAAGGAATCAAAACCACAAATTGTTACAGTGTTTAAAAGATCAAACCCACCTGCAATACAGGCTTTTAACATTCCTGATTTAACGGCTAAGTAAGCTTCGCCAATTGCTATTGCACCAGAAGAACAAGCAGTTGAAACAGCAGTTGAAAAACCTTCAATTGGAAAGCGACTGGCAATCTCTTCAATCAATTTACCTGTTTGCATCATCTTGCTTGCAAAATTAAAAATACTGGGGTTATCTTTACTGGTATTATAAGATTTGAAGGTTTCTTCTATACCATATGTGGTGGAACCAATTATCAAGCCTATTTCAGATGGCTGATATCGGTCGAAAAGCCTTGTTTGTTCCTGAAGGTCTTCAATCCAGTGGCTTATAATGTGGTTAACGGATTTATCACATGCAGATTCAGAAGGTTTATCAAGACCAAAACTTTCAAAATTCATTTCACCAAGAGGAGATTTTGTCCATTTTTTAAATCTATGATTAAATGTCTGACCACGTTCTTTTCTATAAAGTTTAGTTATTATTTCATCAATATTTGAACCAAGGCAACAAGAAGCTGAGACCCCAGTAATTTTTGTTCTTTTTGGTAACATAGAACTTTCAATTCCTGGTTAGTTTTGCACAACTTCAATAGATTCAACTATTGTATTAACATTTTGTAATATCTTACGGCCCTTTTCATCATTTTTGATTTTAAGTCCATACTTTCTGTCTAACATTACAACCAATTCCAAAAGATCTATGGAATCAAGTCCAAGGCCGTCTGAAAAAAGAGGCATTTCATCCTCGACCTCATCCACTGTTATCTCTGGTTGATTCAGAATTTGAACGATCAACTCTTTTACTTCATTTTCTACAACACTACGCACAGTCATTAAATAAAAAACCTTTCATTTTAATGACCCATTTTGTTAATGGGGTAATTTATAATTCTATTGAGGGAATCTCAAATAACTGCTCTTTTGGTAAAATACTTTGTTATTTCCAAAAAACTGTAATAAAATCGGCTCGTTATTTTTTGAAATGCCTTGTATTTTATCCAAAATTCTAATTATTAGAGGCTCCCTTGAGCAAATCCCAATAAAAATATCTATTTAGAACTATTTCGAGCTAAAGCTTGATTTATACTTGCATAAAGTTTTTCAAGCCACATGTTATATTTCTTATGTATTATTTTTCCATTATATTTCATATTTTTACTGGAAATATAAGTGAATTTAAGTGTCTCATTCGTGTATGATATTTTTACTCTAACTTCATGGGACCTTACAATTAACAGGGCTTCATACTCACTTCCCTCTCCAACTTTTAAATTCCATCCACGATCAGCACAACCTTGTCGTATGGCTTTTTGTACATCAACTTCTGAATTTGCATAAAGATTAAAGGACAGATCTTTCTTAAAAGTATTTGTTGTAAAACAACCTGTTAAAATCATTGTCGAAGATAAAAAAAGAAAAACTATAATTAAGTTTTTTTTAACATTGTTCACTACAAATATCCTTTCAATGTAAATTTTTTATTAAAAATATAAAATTTTTATTTATAAATACAAGTCATTAAAAGATTTTGCAAGTTAATTGTATTTTAGATTTAATATACAATATAGATTATTTATCTGATAACTTGTATATAAACTTATTTAAATATAATTCGATTTTCTTTTTTAAGAGAGTTACAATTGTTTCCATAAAATATTTCACTCCGTCAAATGTGGCAATGATACCATATTTGGCGTTTACATTATCAAATATGATGAGCTAAATTACCATCTGCATCTTAAGTATTTGATATGGCTACATAACAGTGAATGGCATATTAATTGAAATGCCCTGTTGTATCACAAATAAGGTATTAAAAGTATTTTTAGTATAAGCTGAAGGTTTAAACTTTTTATTTTAGGAGGTTAGCTAAATGCAGTTTGTAGATTTTTCAAGTGCCCATGGAATGTTAAAAAGTACGGTTGACAGTTACCCTGATAGAACAGCCTATTCCTGGTTTGTAGAACCAGGAGTGACAGAATCTGTTAATTGGCGTGAGTTTTATGATCAGGTAATCGAGGTTGCGAAAAGTCTTATCGCACTCGGAATAAAGAAAGATGATAAAGTTAATATAATCAGTTATTCATGTTATAGATGGGCGCTTTCAGATTTGGGAATTACAACTGCAGGAGGTTGTACAGTAGGGATTTATCAATCAAATCTTCCAAAGGATTGTCAGTATATTATAGATCATTGTGATGCGGTCGCTATATTTGCCGAGGATCAGGTTCAACTTGATAAACTTTTTGAAATAAAATCTGAAATTCCTGATGTTAAAAAGGTTATACTTTTAAATGGTGACCATGATGATGATTGGGTTCTTTCCTATGAAGATTTTATTAAACTTGGGAAAAGTCTACCAGATGAAGAGGTTGAATCACGTGTTGCTGATACTAAAAGTACAGATACTGCAGCTATTGTTTATACATCCGGTACAACAGGAGTTCCAAAGGGAAGTGTATTAACTCACGATAATATTACTTTTACAGCCCAATCTGTAAAATTATCCGGTGAATTTCAGGATGGCGATAAAACCTTTCTTTTTCTACCACTTGCTCATATTTTTGCAAAATCGGTAATGTATTCATCTATAATCGCAGCAGTTCCGCTAACTTTTGCAAGGAAAATTGAAACTGTTGTTGAAGATATCGCTGTTGCAAAACCTAACTGGTTTGCGAGTGTCCCAAGAATTTATGAAAAAATATATTCAAAAATCCTTGGAGGAGCCGAGTCTAAAGGTGGTTTGGCTTTAAAAATATTCAGGTGGGCGGTCAATGTTGGTGAGAAAGTCAGTGATATTAAATTAAGTAAAAAACCTGTTCCATTGCCTCTGAAAATCAAATATGCGGTAGCAACGAAACTTGTTTTTTCAAAAGTTCAGAACGCTCTTGGGGGAAATGTGAGATGGTGCATTAGTGGTGCAGCTCCATTAAATCCTTCGATTGCGAAATTCTTCCATGCTGCAGGTATTCTAATCCTTGAAGGTATTGGTATGACAGAAAATACTTCCTTTACCAATATTAACAGATATGACAACTATCGTTTTGGATGGGTAGGCCAAACTGGTCCTGGCATTGAACAGAAGATAGCAGATGATGGTGAGGTTATGTTTCGCGGTAGAAATGTGATGAAGGAGTATTACAAAAACCCGGAAGCAACTGAGAGAACATTCGCTGAAGATGGATGGCTTTATACTGGAGACATTGGAGAGATTGATGATGAGGGTTTTTTAAAAATAACAGACAGAAAGAAGCATATAATAATAACAGCTGGTGGTAAAAATATAGCACCGTCTGTCATTGAAGGAGTTATGACAACTTCAAAATATATAGGACAGGTCTGTATAATAGGTGATAGAAGAAAATACCTTTCAGCTCTGGTAACTCTGGAAAAAGAGAATATTGAAGATTATGCTAAAAAGAACAATATTCAGTACAACGATTATGATGAATTAAATGTTAACCCTGAAATAGTCGATCTTATTACCAAAGAGGTTCAATCAAGAAATAAAGAGTTCGCCTCTTTTGAAACAATAAAAAAGATATCCATTGTTCCAGAGTGGACTATTGAGAATAGTTGCATGACACCTTCAATGAAAATTAAAAAGAATGTTATAATTGAAGAATATGATGAAAAAATTGGTGAGATGTATCCTGAATAACTTGGTATAAAGCTCCCATATTAAGTCCGATAGAAATTAGGATGCGCTTTTTTTATTGATTAAGCGCATCTTTTTTTTTATAATATTTAAATGACTATGGGAAGCCTCTAATAACTGATCTTTTTGCGAAACACAGATATAACAAAAATAAAACTGTAGTAAAATCAACCCGTTGTTTTTTGTTATGCCTTGTTTTTCATCAAAAATTCTAATTATTAGAGATTCCCTATAGTAATTAGAATTATGATTGAAATACAGATCATAGTTTTATAAACCTCAGATGAAAAAAAACAACGAATCGATTCGTTTATAAAAAAGCTTTAACTTTATAAACATACAACAGTTCTTTTTTTTGTAGAACGTGGTAGTTCGGTCAAAAAAAGGTTAGATTCCCTTTAGATAATTATAAAAAATCCATTTACTTTATAAATTAAATACCTGTCTTGAAAAAATAATATTGATCATGTAATCAGTTTTGTTGTTTTTAATATTTTAAAAAGAAAGATTAAAAAAGTGAAGCTATTTATTGTTACAAGGTGGGGAAATCCATACGAAGAAGATGGGCCGGACGGAAAAGATACTAATTTTTTGATTAGAGCACTTTCAATCCAGGATGCCGGTCAAATTGCCGACCAGATGCTTATTACCATGACTAATAAAGTATCAGGAAACAGACCTGTAAAAGGATATGCACAATTCGGAACTGAAATCGGAGTTGATAAATTTTCCAAAAAGAAGGGTATTGTTCATGGTCCATGGATAGAATCTATCATTGTTGATAGTACTAAAAAATATCCATTATGGCATCGCGATGATGTTGAAGATGATTGGAAAGCCTCTGAAGAGGATTAACTTTATTATTTCGAGAAAATGAAGGAACTGCAGTTTTTTAACATCAATTTATATTTTTAATATTGATTTTTACCCTGTTGTAAAGGTAAAAAAGATTTGGTGAAAAAACTCAAGGGGTCTTTCAGATGATTAATAAAGAGCAGCATTTCGAAAAAATGAGAGAAGATATGGTGAATAGTCAGCTTGCACCATATGGAATTAATGACCCAAAAGTTTTAAAAGCTATGGGAACAGTCCCAAGGCATCTTTTTGTTGAAGAGGCTTTGATGGACCAGGCCTATGGTGACTTCCCCCTTCCAATTGGTGAGCAACAAACAATCTCACAACCAAGAATTGTAGCTGAGATGACTCAGGCCCTTAAAATAGACAAAAATTCAAGAGTTCTTGAGATCGGAACTGGTTCCGGTTATCAGGCTGCCATATTATCCCGGATAGCATACAAGGTATATACTATTGAGAGAATTAATTCCCTTTATGTTAATGCAAGAAAGTTATTTGATAAATTAAAATACCATAACATAGTTACGAAATATACTGATGGGACAATTGGTTGGAATGAGGAAAGTCCTTTTGATGCGATAATTGTAACTGCTGGTGCTCCTAAAATTCCTGATGAACTAATCAATCAACTGAAAGATGGTGGTAAGATGGTAATTCCTGTGGGTGATAAGAGAACCCAGAACCTTCTTTTACTTGAGAAAAATGGAAGTTCTGTCAATGAAAGGAACCTTGGGGCTTGCAGATTTGTAAATCTTATCGGTAAAGATGGGTGGTAATTAATCCAGTTTTTACAACCTGGTATTGAAGCACGTTTTTGAAACTGATCCTTATTCTGCTTTTCAGTTAAAACACCATTTATTTTAAATGTCATAAAATCAGAGAGCTTTTCTATTTATATATTTCAATTTTCATTTGAAAAAATACTTTCAACATCAAGAAGTATATTTATACCTTCTTCAAGTTTTGCTATACCAAGTATATATTCTATATCAACAGTAGCTTCACCAAAAGAAGGTGTTGTACTGATTTGTGCATCATTTATACTGACAACGTTTGAAACTCTGTCAACGATAAAACCTATTGGAATTATACCACCTTTTTCATGAGCATCTATGTAATAATCACATTTCCTGCAAGCTTCGATTTTTGAGTGAAATGTCCCTTGTATTTCATTTCTGCAGAATGTACCGGATGTTTTCCAGCATTGACGATCTAGACTTTCATATGAAGGACAATCCACTTTGTCACATTTTTTTTGCTCATTACAGAATGGAAAATCAGTGTTTGAGACTTCTACTATAATTATGCATGAATCTTCACTGTTATCATTTATACCAAATTTAGCCTTAAGATCCATTACGGGAATAACTTTGTCTCTAAGATTTATAACACCTTTTGCATAATAGGGAAGTTGAGGCATTGATGTAATAGGCATAATTCCAATAATTTCACGGATTTTGAGCACACTAATACCATAAGCTTCATCTTTTAATTCAAATGTCAGATATTTCCCACTAACATCTATTTTTGGTTTATCCATGTTTCACCTCTTCTATGTTAATGATACTATAATATGAATATGAAATGAGTTTGAAAATGAGTAGGGTATATATTAAAGAATTATAAGATAATTTGGTAATTAATTAAAGATATTTCACCCGAGCATCTAGTATATTTAGAAAATACTAATAATTTTTGAGATTCCTTTTATATCATTTTTTTTAAAACTCTCTTTAGGGAATCTCTAATAAAACAAATATCACTATTAAATGGAGTAATACCATGACAGCCGATTCACGCTTAAATCGCATAGATAAAAATAAAATCAATATAACAAACCCATATAATTTAGACCTTACATTATTTGCCAACAAAGATGTTCCTGTTGACTCTTCATCAGTAGATGAACTGATAGATCTTCTTAAAATAAAAGAAACAATCAAAATTTTTGATGATATTTCCGGGAATCCTGAAATAATTAATGTTGCCCTTACACCCGATTTTCACAAGGGAAAAGGAGTTCCCGTTGGAACTGTTCTTACAACAAAAGGATTTTTCATCCCCCAGGCAATAGGAAATGATGTGAACTGTGGTATGCGTTTGCATACAACATCTCTTACAAAAGACCAGATAAAAGGAGACCTTGATGGTCTTGAAAAAAATTTCAGGCATATCTTTTTCGAGGGCGGCCGTAACATACCCATGTCCAGGGTTCAAAGGGAAGCTCTGTTTAGGAATGGCATAACAGGACTACTTGATACCACTTCAGGTTTTAATGAGGGATTATGGTCACTGTTCCATGATTTGAACATAGAAAGAGAGCTTAATAACATCTCCCAAAAAGGAAGCTTGAAAGCAGACTCCACCTATGGACTGGATGAATTTTTAGGACCGGAAGATCGAATAACAAGGGATGGCCAGATAGGAAGCATTGGTGGGGGTAACCATTTTGTAGAGTTGCAGTATGTTAAAAATATTGTTGATGGACAAATCGCTCATGCCTGGGGTCTTAAAAAAGGAATGGTTGTGGTAATGATTCATACAGGATCGTTAGCTATCGGTCATCTGAGTGGAAATCTCTTTAAAGATATTGTAAGAAGGAACTATCCTAATTTGAAATATCCTTCAAACGGTGTATTTCCTTTAATGTGCAGTGATGAAAACAGAGAAGATCTGAATTTGTTCTGGGATAGTTTGTCAAATGCAGGAAATTTTGCATTTGCAAACAGAATGTTTCTATCAATTATGGCTCTTGAATCTTTGCAAAGAAAATTTGGAAGTATTGATTTTAATCTGCTGTATGATGCTCCCCACAACTTTGTATGGAAAAAGGATGTGGATGGAGAAACCACTTTTGTACACAGGAAAGGAGCATGTCCGGCAGGAGGTCTGATCGATATGAAAAATACTCCTTTTGAATATTATGGGGAACCTGTTATAGTTCCGGGTTCAATGGGGGCGAGTAGTTATCTTTTGGCTGGTTTGGGAAATAGCGAGTCTGAATGCAGTGCAAGCCATGGTGCCGGTAGAGTCCTATCAAGGGGTAAGGCTCTAAATGCCGATGAAAAGGAGTTTAAAAAGTTTCTGGAGAACTTTAGAGTTGTGACTCCGGTTGATCTTCGAAGACAGGACATAAAATTAAGAAAAGATATTGTAAAACAAACGCTCTCTGATATAAAAAAGGAAGCACCTTTTGCATATAAAGGAATCACTCCGGTTATTGAAACTCTGGCTGGTTCCGGTATTGCAAACCCTGTGGTAGAATTAGAGCCATTAATGACAATTAAAGGATAAAATAAAATGCAGATTTCATTTCATAAAATACAAAGATGCTCTGAATGTGGTGAACAGGGGCAGTTTGTTAAAAACATTACGGTTAAGCATATAGTAAAAAAAGATATTTCAAAAGATCTTAACGATGAAGATTTTCATCTATGCAGGAATCCATCCTGCATAGTTGGTTATTATAATACCGACACCAACGTCATCGTTAATAAAGATGATTTCAAAAGACCCATTTGGATAAAAGAGGGATCAGATCCTGTAATAGCTTGTTACTGCGGGAATATTAAAGAGGATGATGTTATAAAGGCAGTTATTGAAACAGATCTTACTGAGCTTCAACCAATAATGATATATCTCCATGGAAGTATTGGTGATAAGTGTCAGGTCACAAACCCGACAGGGCACTGCTGTACAGCCTTTTTTAAAGAGACTATTGCAAAAGGTCTGACAATAAAAGAGACATTAAAAGAGTATGGCGATTTGAAGATTGATTCGAAAGAGGTTCCAAAAGAAGTTTATGATAAACTTAAAGAGTTGGAAAAAGCTAAAGAGGCAAAATTAAAGACTATATAGGGAGCATAAAAAATGGGCTTAATGGATAAACTTGGTAAATCATTCGTTATCACAACAGAGCTTGGACCAGTTAAAGGTGTTATGGTTGATGCATCTCTTGATAAGGCAAAGAACTATCTCACACTTGATGGAATAAACATTCATGATTGTCCCATGGGAAATCTAAGAATAAATACAATATCTATGGGGTCTTTAGTTCAAAATAAACTTGGAACATGCGCTATTCCACACTTTACCTGTAGAGATAGAAGTCTTTTGGGAACCCAGGCTGATCTTCTGGGAGCACATACATTAGGCCTCAGGCATATTCTTGTAACCACTGGTGATCCACCAAAGCATGGACCATATCCATCAAAAGCTGTTTTCGATTACAACACATTTGACCTTATTAAGCTTATCAAAAAAATGAATGATGGGCTTGATTATAACGGGAAAGAGTTTGGTGGAAAAACGGAGTTTAATATCGCTTGTACTGCTATGCCCACAGCCCGTGATTTAGATCGCGAGCTTGAACGCATGTCAAAGAAGATTAAAGCTGGTGCAGACTTTTTTCAGACCCAGGTAGTGTATGATGTTGAAAAAGCAATTACTTTTGGAAAAGAGGCAAAAAAAATTGGAAAACCTGTTCTTATGGGAATCATGCCACTTAAAAGTGTAAAAATGGCAAAATATATGCAGGAAAAAGTTGATGGGATAGATGTTCCTGAAGAGATTATTGCCCGTATGGAAGATGGTGAATCCGGAATAGATATCGTTTGCGATGTAATAAGAGATATCAAAGATTATATAGATGGAATCCACATCATGGCTTTAGGCGATATTGAGGGAACAAATAAGATAATCGAATATACTCGCAGTTTGTAATACTTTTAAGATATAGGTGCGTTTGACTTCAGGCGCACCATTACAAAATAATATGCTCTATTTAAATTATAAAAAGAGAAAACCTCTTTATTTCATACTAAAAAAGTTTTTTTGGCTCAGATCAAAACTATAGGAAAAATTTTCAAAATGTGAACCAGTTCCTTTTGTAAAAAAAATATTGTGCTAAAATTCAATTCTGTGTTTTTTTAAAAGAAGATCTAAAGTGTTTTTACAAAAAGAGGACAAATAGATGAAAAACAGAACTTACTGGCTTTATAGTATTATAATCAGCGGATTAATATTCACAGTATGCTTAAACATTCGAAATTCATATTTTGAATTCTGTACTACTAAAGCATATGGTTTTCCATTTCCGTGGAAAATCGATTATTGTATCTGTGAAGGTGGGAAAACGGTCCTCTCAAAAGGAGCTGTTATTGGAAATGCTACAGTATTCATCGTTTTATCCCTTATTTTAGTATGGATAATTAATAAACTACTAAAAGAGAAAAAATCCATAAATTCATAACATTACTCTGGGGAATAGCAAATTATTAAAGCCTTATAAAAACAATAGAGGTGGAAAAGATGAAAAGAGATTTAAATAAGGAAGAAGAGGAACAACATAAGCAATATAAAAATGGTATTTTGCATATTTCCGCTAAAAACGGAGATTTAGAAGCAACTCTTTCATCTATACAGAAAAAAATAAGCGTAAACAGGAAGAATAAATTCGGACAAACACCATTACATTATGCTGTGCTTTATGGGACATACGAAATAGTTGATGCTTTAATTAATGCAGGTGCAGAAATTGATACGATTGATGAATTTAACCACACTCCTCTTATATTAAGGTTACAGGATTATCTTTACCAATGTGACTATATTGATGAATACCCTTTAAAAATACTGAAAAAAGAAGATGCTGAAAAAATTGCTTTGCTTCTGATTGAAAAGGGAGCTGATTTAACAATACAAGATGAAAATGGTGATTCATTACTACTCCATGCTTCAAGAATTGGATACTTAAGAGTTGTAAAAAAGCTGGTTGAGAAAGGTATGGATGTTAATAAAAAATCCGATAGTAAATTAATATTGGATGAAGCTCTATCCAATGAACACTCTGATGTGGCTGATTTTTTGATAGATAGTGGTGCAAAACCTGGAAGAAGGAGCATATTTTATGCAGTTCAGAACAATAGAGCTCTGGTTGAGAGAATGTTGGAAAAAGGACTTAAGTTGAATGCAAACTTTGGAGGAGATACACTTTTACACAGAGCTTCCTTTTATCGGGTTCCTGATGTTGTGGAACTTCTTTTATCTCATAATCTGCTGGTTGATAAAAAAAATGATGATGGTAAAACCCCGTTGTATAATGCAGTTGAAATAAAGGAAGAGACTGAAGATGAATTAAAAATAGTAAAACTACTTGTAGAGGCCGGGGCAGATATACACGCCAGAAGAGAAATGTATAGAGCAGAATCTCCATTTGAGCTTGCATATAAAAATGAACTTGAAAAAACTGTTGAGTATTTTAAAGAGAAAACTTCAATGACAATTGATGATATGTTTGCATTAAGAAAGTCATTTTTAGAAGATGCTTTTTTTAAACAGATTATTAATGAACCTGGTTATCATGCACAATCGTTTATAAATTCATGCAATATCGACATAAATGCAAAAAATGCTGATGGTAAAACCCCTCTGCATATAGCTGTGGGAAAAAAAGATAACGATTTAATTGAAACACTTATTTTGAGCGGTGCAGACCCTTCAATTAAAAACTCAGAGGGTCAAACCGCAATAGAACTTGCTAATGTACTAGATGATAATTCCCTGTCTTATTATATCAAATGTAAACCCAATCTTCTCACAAAAGATTTAAAATCCGTTGTATCATTACTTCAACCTGGAGCAACACCTGATAAAATTGCAGATGCTGCTAAAATACTTAAAAAGAATAAAAAGCTTTGGCAGGCAATATCTTCCCGGGAAATAAATTTGTTATCCCATGGTCAAAGTCAGGATATCAGACAATTAGGATCTGAAATCGGGAAAAACAAGAACAGGCAGGTTACACAAAGATGTGACAGTTGCGGCCGGGATACTTTAAAACTAAAAGGAAGTAAACATATTAGTGGAAGTCCCTCCACACCAGCATATGAAGCTGAGTACAAATGCGATTGTTTGTCCTGTGGTTCTTATGTTACATTTACGTTTTAAAGGCTCTGAAGAAGTTTATTTTTTTGTCTTGTATTTAAAGGGAATCTCTAATAATTAGAATTTTTGATGAAATAAAAGGCTGAGAAAAAAACAATGGGTTGATTTTACTACAGTTGTTTTTTTGAAAAAGCAGTATTTCGCAAAAAGATCAGTTATTAGAGGTTCCCTAATAATTGAAGCATAGTAAAAGTGTTCGTTTTGCCTCAAAAGGTTTTTAATATTTTATTATCCTGCTTAATTACAGTTAGGTTTTTAATTAAATGAAAAGTAAAATTATATATATTGATATGGATGATGTTTTATGTGACTACCAATCGGGTTACAAATATTATAAATTAAAATATCCGGATATTAAATTTCCACAAAGTATAAAGGGGTTTTTCAATGATTTAGCTCCTGTCAAAAATGGCGTTGCGACAGTGAATAAAATGATATCATCAGAAAAGTATAATCCATACATTTTGACAGCTCCATCCACACGCAATCCCCACTCTTATATGGAAAAACGAATCTGGATAGAAAGCCATTTTGATTACAATTTCACTAAGAAATTAATAATTTGTCCAAACAAGGGACTTTTGAAGGGTGATATATTAATCGATGATATTGTTGCTGGAAAGGGCCAGGAGAGTTTTGAAGGAGACCTTATTCACTTCGGCAGTCCGGAA
The DNA here is from genome assembly GCA_024226555.1 of Desulfobacterales bacterium. GTDB lineage: Bacteria > Desulfobacterota > Desulfobacteria > Desulfobacterales > JAAELO01 > JAAELO01. Next base: position 50,042 of record JAAELO010000496.1, read on the forward strand.
TTTCCAGATTGGAGCTCAGTAAGTAAAATACTATTTTAACCAAAGGTGTTCTTTTTTGAAAAAAGAAAAAATTGATGAATTAACAGTAAAAGGTTATCAGGGTTTGGTGGATAAGTGGATAAAAACCTTAGGTGTGCGTTACTTTAGTGAATTGACAAATCTTGGCATTCTTATGGAGGAAGTTGGGGAAGTTGCACGGCTTATGACAAGGACCTATGGAGATCAGAGTTTTAAACCGGGAGACGATTCATCAGATCTGGCGGATGAATTAGCAGATGTACTTTTTGTAGTTACTTGCATTGCGAATCAGACTGGAGTAGATCTGACTCAGGCAATCAAGAAAAACTTTGAGAAGAAGACACTAAGGGATAAGGATCGTCATAAAAACAATCCAAAGCTTTAGGAAACCAAAGTTCTTAAAATTTATTATACATTTCCTCGTTTTATCTCCAGTGCCAAAGCAACAGCTTCATAATCACCTTTTTTGAGCCTTGGAATTGAGGCTTCAAATTTTATCGCATCACCTTTTTTCTTTGACCATATAATATTTCTGAAAGTTCCATCTACATGTGTTTGAGGTAGATCTTCAAGTCCTATAATTGAAGGGCAGGTAGGGAAAAAAAATCTTCAGAATCAGCACCTATTGTCCAGTCAAAATTCCTTATAAGAGTGATTAACTGGCAAAGAGTTTTCTTGGAATCTGGTTTACGAAGAAATGCTATATCTTCCAACATCTCTTTTTCTTTGAGCATCATAAAAGCCACTGGAAATGATCAAAGTTTTAAAAGTTGTTCGAGACGTCTGACTTTTTTTCCCATACATTTTTTTTCATTTTTCCCTCATATTTTAACTGCTTCACATCTTTTCTCTTTAATGGCAGTAATCAGGTCTGTTTCATCAAAGATCTCAGCATGGAATTTTGTAGCATATTTTCAAACCTCTACAGTTTCATGTACATTCGCTACCACCTGTAATTGGAAGGTTAAGAATACCGGTAACCTCACTTGCAAAATTGTTCTCTTTCAATGTTACTTTTCCATTTAGGACTTCCACTCCATCAACATATTTGAAAAGTTCTCTTTCAGAAGCGTTATCAACTGTAAGACCGATGTCATCTGTACTGAATGCAAGAAAACCTCTAAATGGGTGAGCAGCAATTATTACCCCACCACCTCGGGTTTACTTTATCACGTAAAACAGGAAGTTCAATGATACCCTTAATATCCTCATAAAAACCAAATACGAGCATATCCCCCTTGTCAGTAGTAATCTCATTACCTCTCAGGATTAGAAAATTATGGGAATCTCTAATAATTAGAATTTTGGATGAAATACAAGGCATTTCAAAAAATAACGAGCCGATTTTATTACAGTTATTTTTGGAAATAACATAGTATTTCGCCAAAAGAGAGGTTATTAGAGATTCCCTTATGTTTATCTCTAAGCTTTTTAATATCTTTCTCAGACCAGAGAAAATTATGATCGGTTATACAAATGCCATCAAGACCTATATTTTTTGCTTCAACAATAACATTATTAATTTCAGCCCTGCTACAGGGATAGGCCTCTTTAGTATGCACATGAATATCAATTATAGTTTCTTTATTTCCATTTTTGGAAGTATTGTTTTTATTAGCTTTATTTTTTGAACATTTTGATGTTCTCTTACTCTTTGTTTTTTCTTTTTGAAGTTTGATTGATATTAAAGCCTCTTTTACTGCATAGTAACACTGTAATATAATCGGCTCGTTATTTTCAGAAATGCCTTGTATTTCATCAAATATTAATTAATAGAGGTTCCCTAAAAGTAGTTTTGTAAAAAAAATCACAAAATTTTCGTCATAAAAACACTGTGGTTATCGATATTATAATCTGCAAAAGGTTTGCAATTTGAAAAACCAAAATCGGTATAGAGAATACGTGCTGCCTCGAATGTTTCAGTTGAACCTGTTTCCAGACTTAATCTCTTGTATCCACGACTTTCAGCTTCTAAAAGAATATGTTTTAGGAGTTTTTTAGCAACACCTTTTCGAAGGTGTTTCGAAGATGTTCGCATGGATTTGATCTCTGCATGCACAGGATCGATCTCTTTAAGAGCACAACAACCGAGCAACTCGTCATTTTCCCATCCAGTCCAGAACGTTATCTCAGGTTTTCTCAAAGATTTTACATCAAGAGCATGCATACTTTCTGCAGGAGAATTTTCAGCCATTCCATGGAGATGTTCTTCAAGAAGTCGAAATACTTTTATTTTTTTTAAATCATCAATTATTATTTTCATTTGTTCCAAAATATTATATAATTTAGATCAATTTGCTATTTCTTGAAATAATTAACATAATACCAATGGAATAGCTATTCAAATAGATTAAAGTTTCTGAATTATATCTAAATTTACTACACTCATTTTCAACTTTTTTCTTTGCCTATTTATTAAAATAAGTTAACATAATTTTATTTTAGATTTATCATAGCAGGAGTTTTATGAAAAAAATCCTTGTCAGTAGTTGTCTACTTAGCGAGAAAGTTCGTTATAATGGAAAGATAATATATCTTGAAATTCCGTTATTAAGGCTTTGGAAGGAAAGAGATATAATCGTACCCTTCTGCCCTGAAGTTGAAGCTGGCCTTCCTGTCCCAAGACCCCCATGTGAAATATGCGGAGGAAATGGTAAAGATGTCCTTCAAAGTAAAGCAAGGGTTATAGATAAAAATGGTGATGATCTTACCGATCAATTTATTAAGGGTGCCGAGATGGCAGTAAAAGTAATAAAGGATCAGGATGTTGTTGCTGCAGTACTTAAAAATGGAAGCCCATCCTGTGGTAGTTCATATATATATGACGGTACTTTTGAAGACAGGAAAATAAGAGGTAAAGGAGTTACAACAACCATGCTTGAGCAAAACAATATAAAAGTATTCAATGAAAACGAAACCTTCTTTGCTCAAAAATTTATTCTAACTATCAGATAGTTTCAATTAAGATCCAAAGAGAATCATTTTATCATTCAGATATATCAATTCACAATGTTTAGATTTGCTTCAGTCCGTAAAAATACCTATAACTATTCTTAATTAATACCGGGAAAAAGATTTTTTGCTGAAGTAATTCACAAAAATGAAAATTCCCATACCGGGTTTTAATTGATAGTGGGGTTAGGATAAATAGTCATTTATTACCGAAATGGGGCGGCTTTAATGACTATTTTGATTAATCCCACACCCTCTCTATAAACCACCTAAAAAAAGCATTCTAAAGAAAATTCCAATAATTAGAGATTCCCTTTTGTTTGTTTTGATCGAATTATTCTACACCTTTCTTTTCTTTCGGGACATCACCTTCTTTATAATCCAAAGCAGAGGTTTTGTAAAAATACCCTCCATATCTTTTTCTACATCTTCAAGCAGATCCTGAATGGGAAGGCTCTGGGGACACTCTTCTTCACATTGACCACATTTTGTACACTCCGAAGCAAATGCTGGTTTACCTGTGAAAATACCTCCCAACATTCCCAGATAAAACATTTTAGCACTTTTGTCCTTAAATGCATGTCTTGAGTTGTAGTATTCAAAGCATCCCGGAATGTTTACACCTGATGGGCATGGCATACAATACTGACAGGAAGTGCAACCCACTTTCATAACAGATCTGAAAGTATTCGCTGCTTCCCTAACGAGTTTTACTTCCGAATCCGGCATTGAGGATGGTTCAGAACTGTTTGCTATATCAACGTTTTCATCTATTTGTTTTTCATCATTCATGCCTGATAGTATAGTTGTAACTTCAGGATGATTCCAGATCCACCTTAAAGCCCAATCAACAGGTGTTCTTTTTTTGTCTGATTTTGCCCAGACTTTCTGAACGGCAGGAGGAGGGCTTTGAGCCAGATTTCCACCTCTAAGAGGCTCCATAATAATTACTGCAAGATCTTTTGATGCAGCATATTTCAGGCCTTTTTTCCCGGCCTGATTTTTGGTGTCGAGAAAGTTGTATTGAATCTGGCAAAATGTCCAGTCATAGTCATCTACAACCTGAGTGAAATCATCTGCAAGTCCGTGATAAGAAAATCCTGCATTAAGAATCTTTCCCGATGCAAGGGACCTGTCCAGAAAATCAAGAACACCATTGTTTTTTGCTATTTCCCATGTGATACCATTTAGATTATGGATGAGGTAGTAGTCTATTCTGTCTGTTCTTAGCTTGTCAAGCTGCTCTGATAAAGCCTTTTCCATTTCTGCAACTGAGTTTGTTGACCAGTGGGGAAGTTTTGTGGCAATTTTAACTTTATCCCTATAGCCATTTTTTGATAGAACTTTTCCAAGAAATGGCTCACTTTTGCCATTGTGATATGGAACAGCAGTATCCAGATAGTTCACACCCTTATCTATTGAATAAAGAATCTGCTTTTCAGCGAGCTTTTCATTGATCTGAGCTACTCTTGTTGGAAGTCTCATCGCGCCAAAACCAAGGATTGATAGTTTATCACCATTTTTAGGAACTTCTCTGTACAGCATAACACCTCTCAATATGAATTATTTATGATAGGAAATTTACACATGGTAACTGAAACAACTTTACCGAGCCGATTTCTCTACAGTTCTTTTTTTTGAAGAACGCATTATTTCGGTCAAAGGGCAGTTATTAGAGATTCCCTATATACGAATCTGTTTTGCAACCCTTTCAAACTTTTCGAGTTGCTTTTTATAATAGGTTTCATTTCCGGAAAGTTTTAGAGAAATTTTACTTGCATCAACAGCTTCATTATACATCTTGTTTCTAAAGAATGCTTCTGCAAGTGTATCCATAATCTCCTTGCTTTGTTTAAGAGTTGAAGCCCTTTCTGCAAGTTCCAGAGCTTTTTGAAAATCTAAAAAACGTTCCTCCTCGCAAGTGAGATAAAGCCAGGCAAGATTATTCAGAGCATGTGTATTTGTTGGCGCAGCTTCTATGACTTTCCAGTAGGATTTAACTGTTCTTACATAATTTCCGTTTCTATAATAAAAATCTCCAAGAGCACTCGCAATTTGAACCTCATTACCAGTTATTAAATTATCTGTTAAAATATACTGCTTATATAGAGCTGAATGATTGAAAGTTGTTAAATTGTATATATTGAATCCAAATAAAACAAAAAAAACAAGAATATATGAAACAACTATTTTTTTAACCTTTTTATTATGTTTCTCTATTAGAGATCTGTCCTGATCTACACTTCTCAAAAAGTCTATTCTCTCTTTAATGCTGAAGTGGTGCCAGTTTGGTTTATCTTCGGGTTGTTTATTGATGGAGGTTATTTTTTGAAATGTCTGAATAATTGGTTCTGCAGATTTAAAAACTGTCAGGACAAAAGCATCAGCCTGTCTCTCAAAATTTCTCATGATATAGCCAAAGAAAAATCTGAAATATAGTCCAAATGAAAGAACCATAATGACAACAACAATTTCAGCATTATTTATTTTGAATAATCCTATTAAAGGTTCCATGATCAAATTTATTATCAGAAAAAAACCGGATAGAAAGAACAGATACAGCGCAAGGTGCCAGTGTTTAACATGACCAATCTCATGGGCCATTACAGATTCCAGTTCTTCATTTGTGAGATATTTAATTAGTGCAGGTGTAACAAGGAGATATCTGAACCTTCCAAATACACCCATCACGCCTGCGGTTATGATATGTCCTCCAAAAAAAGGCCAGATAAGAATCTCTTTATATTTCACTTTTTTTTTAATACATATCTTTTCGATGATATCTCTTGCTTCCCCTTTTTCAAGAGGGGAACATCCCCAGATTTTCTGAACCAGGAAAGGACCATAGGTTAGAACACAGATAAAGGTTATAATACTGTATGAAATCTGCCCTAATAAAGAGTTAAAAAAAATTTTTATAGTATCAAATGGCAGTGAATTAATAATATCCATTGGCAGGAATATTAAGATCCATGTAACTAAAATAACTGCAGGAAACGATAGGTTTGATTTAACATAGTCCTTAGCAGGAATATTGACTGAAAAAATTTTCTTCTGAGAATTGTTTTCAACTGCCCATAGAAAAGCCAGCATCAAAATAAAAATCGATAGAAAGATAGTTGCTGTAGCTGTTGGAAATGTTTTAAAAAAAAGAAGCTGATTTAAGTGATATGAAGCATTGAAATAGTTAACCATCCCCCCAAAAAAAATAATGGCAGAGATTGCTAAAATCACTTTGATTCTTCCAAATAACAGTTCAGATTTATGGTAACTTTTTGATCTTAAAAACCTTTCAAGTACACGAAATGAAATAAGTACCAAAAGGACATACAGAATCAGGACCAATGTTGAGCCAAATAAGCTGTCAGAAAACGAAAAATTAGATTTTGATTCAGATAATGTGGCATAAGTTAAGAGTGCGAGTATGAAGTAGAGATAGTTTGCAAACATAAAAAATTCCAGTTTAGTTCAGTTATAAGGTTGAAATTATGTCCAGAACTTCTAATAATTAGAATTTTGATTGAAATACAGATTATAAAAGCTCTGTTTTTAGATAAAATAACCAACGTTTTACAGGTTACTTTTCTCGAAAAACGATGTAGTTCGGTCAAAAGGCTGTTATTAGAGGTTCTTATATGATATTATATCGTATTTATTTTATTTTTGACACTTAATTAAAAGTGCTAATATTATAAAACTAATTATAAAAATATGTTTATCAATCATTTAAATAGATATTACACAGGATAATATCTATTTAGACAATAAGGAAGTTAAAGTTATTATGAAATTTTATCAGGTTTTTATTGAAGGAAGCAACTTTTTATTAAAAAGTGGAAATGATTCAGGACTAAAACAGGGATTTAAAACAATCCGTTTAATGAATGCTGAAAATGAAGAAAAGGCAGAGAAACTTGCTATAGAACTTATTAGAGAAGAGCAATTTTTAAAAAGATCTGTTTTAAATAAAAAGGAAGATCCTCCTCTGTTGTATGTTAATCAGGTTACTGAAATAGAAAAAAAGGATTTTAACCCCCTTGCTGAGGCAATACAATTTTTCCCTGAACTGGATGGAGATGTTGATGAATATTGAAATTAGAGATAAAGCAAGAGAATTGATGAAAGGTTTTTGCAGAGTTTGTCCTGAATGTAATGGTAAAGTTTGTAAAAATGAAGTCCCGGGTATGGGTGGAGTAGGTTCAGCACAGTCTTTCATCTCAAACATTGAATCTCTTGCATCTGTAAAGTTCAATATGCGTGTTTTACACGATTGTACAGATCCTTCAACTGAAACTAACCTTTTTGGCAGAAAATTTGATTTGCCACTTCTTGCAGCTCCCATTGGTGGTGTTTCTTTTAATATGGGTGGTCAAAGAAGCGAAGAGGAATACATTAATGCTGTTCTTTCAGGATGTGTTCAGGGAGGAATTTTAGGATGTACAGGTGATGGTGTTCCCCCTGTAATTCATGAGTCTGCTTTTTTTGCTTTGAAAGAGTTAAAAGGTGAAGGAGTTCCTTTCATTAAACCCTGGGAAGATGCTGAGCTGTTTGAGAAGCTTGATAAAGCAGTTGCAACTGGTGTAAAGGTTGTTGGAATAGACGTGGATGCTGCAGGGCTTGTAACTTTGAAGCTTATGGGTAGACCTGTCACTCCAAAACCTCTTGAAGAACTTAAGGATATAATTTCAAAATACCCTGTGGATTTTATAATAAAGGGTGTAATGACTGAAACAGATGCTAAAATTGCAATTGATGCAGGAGCATCTGCAATTGTTGTATCAAACCATGGTGGAAGGGTTTTAGATCATACTCCAGGTGCCGCAGAGGTTCTACCTGCAATCTCAAAAGCTGTTAATAAACAAATCACAGTACTTGCTGATGGTGGTATAAGAACAGGTGGTGATATTGTTAAAATGCTTGCCCTTGGTGCAGATGGAGTAATGATAGGAAGGCCCTTTTCTGTTGCAGCCATAGGTGGTTTAAGAGAAGGTGTTGCAGGTTATATTGAAACTTTAAAATCTCAAATGATTGCCACAATGGTTCTTACAGGTTGCAAAGATGTAGCAGCCATTGATGAATCAATCCTATTTTAGAAGTATGCTAAAAGGGATGCCATGCATCCCTTTAAGAATAAAAATTATATGCTCTTTTATTCCACAGACGTTTATCTGATCTCTGAGCTATAAGATGTATAAAAGTGGTGAGATTCAAGAAATTGCCAATAAATATGTCAAATAAGGTTCTGATTTTATGTTTAGATTAATATTGTTTGTATTCTGATAACGCTATAACAGTAGTGTAATTTAAATATCGGTAATAAAGGAGAAGGTTATGAAACGTAGTTTCTGTATTACTATTATGTTACTCCTTTGTTGGAACTTCTCTTATTCTAAAGGGTTAGTGGTTAGGCATATTCGCCCTGAACAAAAACAAGATCAACGTAATCTCTATTATTTTGATGTGCTACGTTTAGCCCTTGATAAAACAATCGATACAGATGGGCCTTATAAATTTAAAATGGCCAAAAGTGCAATGCTACAGAGACGTTCAATTGAAAGCCTGGCAACAGGCCAGCTAATTGATGTAATGTGGACAATGACTTCAAAGAAAAGGGAAGAAAGACTCTTGCCGATTCGCATTCCTATATTAAAAGGATTGCTGGGTCACAGAGTTTTTATCATTAGAAAACAGGATAAGGAAAAATTTGCTTTAATCAACACTCTGGAAGATCTGAAAAAACTTACAGCTGGTCAGGGACATGACTGGCCTGACACTGTAATTCTAAAAGCTAATGGTTTAAAGGTTATGGCTGGGTCAAATTATGATGGACTATTTCACATGTTGCAACACGGACGATTTGATTACTTTCCACGTGGAGTCAACGAACCCTGGGCAGAGATACGACTACACAAGAATAAAGGTCTGATTGTAGAAACAACCCTTCTTCTTGAATATCCTGCACCTTTATATTTCTTTGTGAATAAGCAAAATTTAAAACTTGCTGATAGAATAGAGAGGGGATTGCGTCTTGCAATTCAGGATAATTCTTTTGACCGATTGTTTCGTAATCATCCTGCAAACAAGGAAATTTTTGATTTGGCAAATATGAAAAACAGGAAGATATTTAAACTTAAAAATCCACTTCTTCCGCCTGAAACGCCCCTTAAAGAAAGAGCTTTATGGTATACTCCTTAGGAAATTTAAGGAAAAACAGTATAAAATCCCACGAATAAGAACAAATGGGCTCAACTAACATTTATTTCAGAGTTCTCAGATCATTTTTTGTAGAATCAGGTAATACTCTTCAATCTCCACCACTTTAGTTTCGAATATGACCTAATTCATTTTAATTTTCTAATAAATATGGTTAAAATAGCAAAGTTATATTTATTAACAATTCTGAGGTGAGTACGGTTAAAATGAAAAAACTGATATTTATATTAGTTCTACTCCTGTCTGGCTGCAGTAATCCAAAACCAGTTACTCTTGATTATCCATCGAAACCACAGAACTTAAAAAAACATGTTGAAGCTCTTGTACATGATGATGAATTTAGAAATTTTCAGAATTTAAATGAGTTGAATCGGGTTGCAGGTTACATTAAATCAGAAATTGAGAAGAATGGTTTTAATTGTTACTACCAGAAATATATAGTTAATAATCGTGAATACAAAAATGTTGTTTGTTCAATGGGTGAAAAGAGAGAAAAACAGATAGTAACAGGTGCACATTATGATGTCTGTGGAGATCAGGAAGGGGCTGATGACAACGCTTCCGGTGTTGCAGGTTTAATAGAACTTTCCAGAGTACTTAATGAGAACCGAAAATCCTTAAAAATCGGAGTTGAGTTAGTAGCATATACTTTGGAAGAACCTCCATTTTTCAGAACCTCAAACATGGGTAGCTATATACACGCCAAGAGTTTAGCCGACAAAAAAAAAGATATTGAAGGAATGATTGCCCTTGAAATGATCGGTTATTTTTCAAATGAAGAGATTCAAAGATATCCAACAGGACTGTCTCTGTTTTATCCGGATGAAGCAGACTTTATTGCCTCAGTTGGAAACCTCGGCTCAAGATGGCTATGTATTTTATATGAAGATGCCATGGAAAACAATACAGATTTGGAAGTTGAAAAACTGATAGCTCCCGGCTTTATGCCAGGAGTAGACTTTTCAGATCATCTGAATTACTGGAAGTTTGGGTATGATGCCATGATGATAACCGATACAGCGTTTTTTAGAAATAGTAATTATCATAAACCAACTGATAGCATCGACACTTTAAATTTCGATAATATGGCCAAGGTTGTTGATGGTTTGGCGATTATGCTTTTAAATATTGATTAGCAAGGTTGTATTTCAAATTTATTCAGGAGAATTGTTACTGATTAAAGGGAGCCTCTAATAATACAAATTAAAGAATAGAAGTATTTGATTATTCAGTTTAGTGTCAAACAATAAAAAGGGGTTCTTTTGAATATTATGAAGAATATTATTTTTAACAGTGCAGTTATGAGGACTTTTCTATCTTTAGTACTAATTTTTTTTCTGTTTTATGGATGCGGGTCAGACTACCGAAAAGAGAAGATTCCACCACTTACACCTGAATCTGAGATTGAGATCAAAGCAATATATTCTGAATCTAAACTCTCTGGAAAATTAAAATATAACATTTTCAGACGTGCAGTAGCAGGCCAGAAGAATATTAAACTGAAAAACAGAGAGATTCTTACTATAATTGATTTTACAAAATCATCTTCTAAAAAACGTATATTTGTCATTGATTTAAAAAAGAGAAAAGTATTGTTTATAACTTTTGTAGCACATGGAAGGAATTCCGGTGGAAAATTTGCAAAAGTATTTTCAAACAAAAGAAACTCAAAGATGAGTAGTTTAGGTTTTTATATTACTTCTGAAACTTATAACGGTAAACATGGATATTCTCTTCGTTTGGACGGCATCGAAAAAAATATAAATAATCTTGCAAGAAAAAGAGCAATTGTTATTCATGGAGCTTCTTATGCAAATTATGAGTTCATTAAAAAAATTGGTAGACTCGGAAGAAGCTGGGGGTGTCCTGCTTTACCTTTAAAACTTTCAAAACAGATTATCGATACAATCAAAGAGGGAAGTTGTTTATACATCCATGGGAATGATAAATTATATTCTGAAGAATCATTTTATGTTGAAAAAAAGATCAAATCATGATTTTACCGTTTTTTTATCTTAACCAAAATAACCTTTCTCTTTGAAAAGATGTCATCGTCTTTAACCTCATTAATCTTGTCTTTTGGAGTTTGTTCTAATATACTTGAATCATTATTCTTTTCAGAATTTTTCGTCTTAAATTAAATATCAAGGAGCTAAGCATGAAAAGTTTCAAACAACAAATCCAATATTTTTCTATTATTCTCTTTGTATTTAGTCTGTTGTTGTTTATCTATCTACCGTCAGCAATAGCTAAAACCTCATATTCTATGGGTTGGGAACCATGGTCACCATATCAGTATAAAAATACCCAGGGAAAAATAACAGGTCTGGACATTGAACTCGTGACAGAAATCATGAAAAACGTCAAATTTTCGGTAACATACAAAGAAAGGCCATGGAAACGCCTGTTGTATGAAGTCGAAAAGGGAAAAACGGATCTGATCGGCGGCGCATCTAAAACACCTGAGCGAAAAGTATATGCCCATTTTACAGCCCCTTATCGAACCGAATCAGTTGTTCTATATATTCGTAAAGGTGAAGCTAATAATTACAAATCATTCAAAAAGCTGGGGCAGCTTTCCAACATAAAATTTAAAGTGGGTGTGGTCAATGGATATTACTATGGTAAGAACTATGCTAAATTAATCAAAAATTCTAAATTTAAAGCCAATGTTAAACCGACACGTGCCGATGAACTTAACATTAAAAAACTTGTTGGGGGTAGGCTTGACGGTTTTTTAATGGATCCGGTTGCGGCCACTGCAAAACTTAAAAAGCTGAAATTCCTGAGTAAAGTAGAAATTCATCCGATCCTTATATACTCTGACAATATTTATGTCATGTTCAGTAAAAAATCCACAAGTCTAAATATTGTTAAGATCTTCAATAAAAGCTTGAAAGACCTTAAAAAAAGGGGCAAATATGATCAAATTATAAGGAAATATATTAAGTAATATTTTTTACGATTGGCCTTTTGATTAATTGCTTCGTTATGTTTCAAATTTTCCCCCTCGAGATATAAAACCATATTCCTGTGGGGGAAAACTCTTGCAAGCAGAGATTTTGTAAAACTAAAAGCTTTTATAAACGTTGCTATTAAAACAAAATTCCGAATCATAAAAACGTGGTCTAATAAAGCTTGTTGGATTACCAAAAAATAGTTATTAAATTTCTTATTTAAATAATACTCAAAAAACCTCAACTGGTCGTCATTCCAGAATCGAACTAAAAACTTGTTTTTAGCTCGGTGAGGCTGTGTCATAAATCAATTTCTCTTCTTTAGAGTGAAAATATTTTGTAATTTGATCTTTGGAAATATTAGCGCCAATGGTTGTCATTCCAGAACCTGATTAAAGCTTGCTCTTAATCAGGTATCAGGAATCCAGAGGTTTTGTGCTCAATCATTTAGTAATACTTAAAAACCCTGAGGACTTAGACTTTTTTAAATGCTCATAGGCCCTTTCCCCTTGAGTAGTAGCTTCTTTTATGATTGTCCTTTTGATTAATTTCTTCGTTTTTCTTCAAATTATATATCTCGAAATATAAAACCATATTCCTGCGAGATATAATTTTCAAAAACCTTGAAATTAAAACAAAAATCCTGCTCATAAAA
>JAAELO010000497.1 GCA_024226555.1 Desulfobacterales bacterium
AACCGTTTCTCGGAAAGCCATTGTAAATACTCATCATGTATTTTAGCATGGGCACATGTTTCTGTTTTATGGGCACATATTTCTGTTTTAAAACGAATTCTGTGACTTTCAGACAAGAATTTCTTAAAACGATTTATGGACCAAAGATACCGACGCCCTTTGCTTGGCTTTTTCTATAGCTTACAACTACAACTGGGTAAATGGATGTGGATAAAATCATTCGTATGATCGTCTATTGACTCGATGCTCGTAATAGACCGCTCTTTTAGAAAATGACTGAAATGAGACACTTTCGAAACATGTAGACATATTGAACTCTTGGGAAAACCTTGCTTTAATAGCCAGTCGGTAAAGGAATCAAGATAGGAGCTTAATATCCCGCAATTCATGTGGGTATTCAGCGTTGATTGACAAAAAAAGAAATCGTGTATTGGCATAGCAGTCCTCCATTTTTAAGGTTTAAAATGAAAGAATACCGTAGAGATTATGTGAAGTACATGAGAACTAAAATTGGTTTTGTAGGCAGGATTTAGTTGATACTCAACATAATGAAGTACTCCACATTAAAATGGCATCCACACCTACATATTCTTGCTACAGACGGACTTTTCAATCATAATGGCACCTTTTATGTCATGAAAGATGTTGACTTAAAACCATTGGAAGATCGTTTTCGAACAGAAGTGTTTGCATTTTTGAAAAAA
>JAAELO010000498.1 GCA_024226555.1 Desulfobacterales bacterium
AAATATTATTTTATTCGATTCTATTTATAATAGTAATAATAAATAAAAGTAATAATAAATTTATTTTGTTCCTTTGGGATCCTTTCCGAATGCATTTTTATTCTTTCACATCGTATTGGATGTGCGGCGCTTTTATGAGTGCCCACGCACCGTGGGGTTTTTTGTGCACTCTTCTTCAACGTCCGTATGCATAGGAGAAATCCATCATCCATATTGGAAAGATTATCCGAATGCAAGGACAAATCGAGGCTTGAAAATTATGCTTGTGGAGCACTGCTAGTGTGTTTTGAGGAGTGGTTGTGCTGAGTATGAAAAAATTTGTAAGGACCCTTAAATTATTTCGAGTTATAATCGAATAAATCAGTGCGAAATCAGTCATGAAGTACCCAAAAATACAAGTCATTAGTGTTCAGCTCGATTAATTTAGAACCATTCGCAATTTCGCACATGACGTACGTCATTTAACGTACGTCTTAGGCATACAGTATGCCTACAAACCGCAAAGGGAGCTATTTTAGACAAATCAGTCACCACACACGAATAATGTATCCAAATTATTCTATTTTGTAAATTATTCGAGTGGTCATCTGACGAATAATTTCAGTTTCAAAAAAGCAAAGGTAAAAAGGGCATAGAAAAAAACAACGCACAAAACCAAAAAATGTCAAGAAAGAAAAAAACATGTGCAAAATTAGAGACTATATAAGCATATTTTGTGTCAATATAAGATAAAAAGCACTTTAAACAATCATTTACAACAAGGAATAACATTCGTTTACGAACATGTCTCACAACGAACAAGAAAGAGAGCACATGTTAAGTTAGTTCACTATTGCAAATCAACAACACAGAACGTCGCTCGAAATTTTTAAAAACAAAACGAACACGCACTCGAATTCATAAGAACAAAAAGCGAGAACAAATCAACCTGCAAACAAAATAAATGCATGATAAGAAAGGAAAAAACGGAAAACAAAATAGAGCATGACTCGCATAACGTCTTTAAAAATGCAGACACTTATCAAAATGGGATCTAAAGTTATTCGAGCACATAACAAGTTGTTATGCAATGGAATACGAGATATGAATACTAAAAACGACAAAAAAATCGAATATAATACTCGAAATTAATGGCAAAAAAAGGATTGTTGCACGAAAATGTTTCCAAAATTATTCGAGTAGGAAACGAAGGTTTTCAGTTTAAATGTGCGGTATACATATCGGTTATTTAAGCCAGCAGGAGATATTTGCAATAACGCAAAGAAAGATGATGCAACAATGGAAGTTGATATTTTGTATTGTTATATGAACATCCCAAAGTTTAGTGATGTTTGTAAAAAATTAAAGCATACAAAATTAGTTTCTTCAAATGTGTGATGGGATTTGTAAGTAGATTTTTCGAGCATCCCACAGTTAATTAATATTCAAAGATTCTCCGGTTTTGTGGGTTGCTCGAAATAATTCGCTTAT
>JAAELO010000499.1 GCA_024226555.1 Desulfobacterales bacterium
AATATAATCTGCGCTCTACCATACCCCCTCATTTTCACAAATCTCCCATGCGTAGGAGCTCTCTTTGCCAAAAAGAGTAAACATTCAACAAACTTCTCGCCCATATTCCCATCATCTGGACACCGTGTCCATAATGGTAATCATGAAAGAAAGAGATAGGAAGTCAAATTGTTCTTGAAACATATAATTTGCGCTCTACCATACGTACCCCCTCATTTTCACAAATCTCCCAATGCGTTGCATGGAGATCCTTTGCCAAAAAGAGAGAACATTCAACAAGCTTCTCACCCGTATTCCTCTCGTGTGGACACAGGGTCCACAATGGTAATCATGAAAGAAAGAGATAGGAAGTCAAATTTTTCTTGAAACATATAATTTGCGCTCTACCATACCCCCTCATTTTCCAAAAATCGCCCATGCGTAGGAGCTCTCCTTGCCAACAGGAGATAAAATTCAACAAACTTCTCGCCCGTATTCCCCTCGTGTGGACACCTGGTCCATGATGGTAATCATGAAAGA
>JAAELO010000500.1 GCA_024226555.1 Desulfobacterales bacterium
ATATCGTCAAAAAGATTTTTGATCCATATTATACGACCAAAAATGAAGGAAAGGGCACAGGTCTTGGATTGTCAGTGGTTCACGGGATCGTTGACAGCCACAAAGGGGATATAAAAGTGGTTCATCAAGAAATCGCGTACTTCAAGCAAAATGAAGCTATGGGTGGATTTGAAATTAAAAAAATAAATTGAATCTTGAAAATAAGAGGTGGACATGCTCATTATCCAATTTTTTTGTATTAGCCGTACAAGAATGGAGAATGAAGCAATGTCCACAAGTTTCCTATACCATGCTTTTGGTCTTCGTGACTATTATTATAAAACAACTCGTTTTTTAGGTGGATCACTTACCTTTGAAATTTTCCCGAAACCTGAAGCCATAAAATGCCCTGAATGCAATACCAGAGCTGTGATAAAAAGAGGCTCCATAAAAAGGGATATCAGAACTATTCCAGTTGGTTCGAAGCCTGTGATTCTCAGGACAATCATTCAGAGAGTTTGGTGTCCTTTTTGCAAATTTGTCCGGCAAATTAAACTATCCTTTTCAAAGGAGGGGAAAACATATACTCGGGCTTTTGAGCGGTATGCCTTGGAACTGTCCCAGTTTATGACAATAAAAGACATTGCCAATCATCTATGCATCAGTTGGGATACGATTAAACAAATCCAAAAAATGCATTTAAAGAAACGCTATCAAAGCATACCTCTCAAGCAAGTCAAAAAGATTGCCATAGATGAGATTTCGATAGGAAAAGGACATCAATATTTGACCATTGTAATGGATTTGGAATCCGGGAGGATTTTGCATGTTGGTGATGGCAAAGGCGGTGATGCTTTGGAAAAATTCTGGAAAAAGATAAAAAATTCAAAAGCCCGAATTAAAGCTGTCAGCATTGATATGTCACCGGCTTATCTGAGTTCTGTTATTAAAAACCTTCCCAAAGTACCAATCGTTTTCGACAAGTTTCATGTTGTAAAATTGTTCAATGAAAAATTATCTGATTTTAGAAGAGCTCTATATAAGCACCTTTCAAAACCAGATGACAAAGAACTGATAAAGGGAACGCGTTGGCTTCTATTAAAAAATCCTGAAAATCTTCAGCAAAGAAGGGATGAACCAGAACGACTTAGAAAGGCTCTCGAAATCAACCAGCCACTATCGACCGTATACTATATGAAGGAGGAACTTCGGCAAATTTGGAATCAGCGGGACAAGGCAACTGGGGAGAAAGTCATCGATAACTGGATAAATTTGGCTAATGCCTCAAATATTCCGATGCTCAAAAAATTTGCCAAAACGTTAGGGTTGCATAAAATCAGGATTCTTTCTTATTATGACTATGCGATTTCAACAGGACCTTTAGAAGGAACCAATAACAAGATTAAAACCATGAAACGAAAAGCATATGGATATCGCGATATGGAGTTCTTCAAACTAAAACTTTTAGACCTTCACAACAAAAAGTACGCGTTAATCGGATGAACCAAAAATTTCAAAACTATCTGGTGTTTCTCGAGTTGTTATAACGAAAGGTAAAAAAGAACGGTTCATCCGATTAACGCGTACTTTTTGTTGTGAAGGTCTAAAAGTTTCAGTTTGAAGAACTCCATATCGCGATATCCATATGCTTTTCGTTTCATGGTTTTAATCTTGTTATTGGTTCCTTCTAAAGGTCCTGTTGAAATCGCATA
>JAAELO010000501.1 GCA_024226555.1 Desulfobacterales bacterium
AGAGAGGAGAAGTCGAGGTCGAGGGTGGGAGAGACAGAGGAGGCAGAGGAAGAGGAGATGGAGGAGAGGGAGATGTCGGGAGCGAGGGCCGGGGAGGGACGATCCGGCAGGCCACGGGCCGAGGCAATCAGAGGCGAGGACGGGTGGGAGGCGATGAGGCCCGAAGGAAGGGGCTGGAAGGCCGACCAATCCGCCTCGGCCCGGAGGGCCCGGGGGTGGGCAGCGGGGGAGAGGAAAGAAGAGTGGTAATGAGCCACTTCCTCCACTGGAGGCGGGAGGGCGGGAGGAGAGTCGAGGCCGGGGCAAAGTCCAAGGGCGCAATGAGAAAAGCCCGCACTGCCACCACAATCGTTATACCGACCGAGAGGGTCGGTAGACCACGGGCTGTGACCCGGCACCCACTCGGACACATCTCGAGGAGAGGTAGATCTGAGGCAGCCCCGGGTCGGGCCAGAGGCCCCGACCGGGCGCCCAGTAGGGGTGTATTGGCGGCCACCGGTTCCCCGCGGGCCCACTGGGCTAAAAACGGGCGGACGCCACTGGGAAGGGGAATCCACCGAGCGGGATGGCGACACAGGGCGGAATGGCGACACGGCGGCGGCCCACCCGTCGACGGCGTGAGGGATGGGGGCGTCCAGAGGGCCCGAGGAAGAGCCCGGGGACGGAGCCAGGGCCGGCCAGTAGGAAGGCGAAGAGGGCGTGGAA
>JAAELO010000502.1 GCA_024226555.1 Desulfobacterales bacterium
ATTCAATGGAAGTTTATTCAACTTTGTTTGCCAACTTATGACAGATTGTATAGACGCAGGGTCGTTCAAACTCCTGTGTGTCAAAGATGCAACTTATATGATGAAACGTCAATTCACGTCTTTTTCAACTGTTCCCCTGTCAGTAAACTTTGGAAGTTTGTATTCAAACTTGTAAAAAAAATTAACCGCTCATTAAACTTAAACAACATATGTAAATTTGTAATCCTTGGTTTTCACGAGTACCGAACAGACTTACCTGTTGAAAATTTCCTCAGAGATGCTGCTTTTTCGGTTATTTGGAAAACACGCAATGAAATCATTTTTGACGACAAACGAGATGATTTGAAAAACAGATTCATCTTTAAAGTAATGTCCAAGCTTAAAGAAGAGCATTTCCTTGCTGCACAAGATGTTGAAACCCTCAGTCTTTTCGAACAAAGATGGTGTCAAAATGGCGTCCTTGCTTCTCTTGATAATCGAAAATTGAAAATAAACATCCCATGAGACTAGCCTCGATTTCACGTTTTTACTTTTTTCTTTTTATTTTTATCAGTTATATTTTTAGTACAGTAGACTTTGTTAATTAGAATTGAGTTTTATAATATGTTATTTAGGTAAATTTGTTTTAACATTAGAATTGTTTAGTTGTTGTTATCCTAGTAGTTAAGTATGTAGTTAAATTTGTTGC
>JAAELO010000503.1 GCA_024226555.1 Desulfobacterales bacterium
CATTAAACGCAAAGAGACTTCAAGTTAGCACAATCGACACTAGTCTGGTGACTTAAGGCTTTTTAGATGAATTGTTAAAAAGTGGATAAAAGCATGAAATATGGTACACTTATACTTTCTAGCCTCCTGATTAATATTAAGATGGGAGAAATCAAATATTTTTACGTTTTCACAAGATGGCGGCAGTTTCAAAATGCTGACATCATCCAAAATGTATTTGATTTGGTTAGGTACTCAGAAGATGGTTAGAGGTTTGAAAATTGGTGGATTTAAATTTTCTTTCATCTCAAACTTATGTGCAACAAGAAAAGCATTGATAACCACTCTTTGCAAAATGGCGGGCAAAACTGATGACGTCAGCAAAAAATTATTTGCGTTTTTGGGTACCCTGAGCTAGGATAGAGGTGTTAAAATTGGCGTACATTGAATTTTTGGCACTTAAAAGTAATGTGAAATGAGAAAAATAATAATATTCTCTTTTTGCAAGATTGGGGTTGACAGAGTGATGACGTCAGCAAAAAATCAATTCAAAATCGTTACCATTTAAAATGATTTCACAACTATGAAAATTCATGTAAATACATTTATACTTTCTGGACACTAAATAACTTAAAATAAAAAACAAAAATTTTTGGCAGAGGAGTGCAAAGAGAAGTAGCTGCTGA
>JAAELO010000504.1 GCA_024226555.1 Desulfobacterales bacterium
GACTCATAATGTTTAGACAAATACCCTGATGGTAAATTATTCTTCTCTTCCAAATGAATCTCAAGTATCATCTTTTTAGATACCAATTCACCAAGCTCTTGTACTGATGTGATCTCGAAATGTGTCAATAACTCCGCAGGTAAAATATAGCTGATTAATCCTATTTCCATCTTGTGGTTTTTTGGCAGCTAAGATACAACTCTCCCCATAAAATGAACCTGACCCATTAAAATGATAAAAATAACACAATTCCCGGATTATCTTAATTTTTCCTCATTTACAAAATGAGGATTGAACAACAATTTATCCTGTTGGTTATTCCCAACCAATAGATAGATTTTGGCATCAGGCAGTTCAGGCTTTTGGATGAAGGTGAAAGGGTAAAGCTCGAAAATGTTTCCTATAAACCAAACATAAAAATGTGTAAATGAAGATAATTTTTTTTCATTTCAGTAAAGTTAATTGGCATTTAAAATTACGGATTGTTCCGTAAACACTTTTAATGTGAATAATCCCAGCCACCTGGATATTAGGTGCAGAGCACCGCTAATATTTGTAGAAATGAAACCGTCAGAAGAAATAATAAAGCGTTTGATTATCATGTTTCTATAAATATTTCGCGGCTCTGCCGCTGAAATCCATTTCCCTGGAGAAATTAAGTGGACAGCGATGGACAAAAATTGGCTTTTAACAAATTGCTAATTTAAGAGTTGTTTATGAAAGCGATAATTGGGACAGGATCAGTGAATTAACCATAAAGATAAAAACGAGGTGCTTGCCCCGAATTTAGGGAAGGTGTCGGCGGTGCCGGAGTAGGAGCAC
>JAAELO010000505.1 GCA_024226555.1 Desulfobacterales bacterium
AAAGCAGAGCTTATGTTTTCAACGTTAACAACAGTTTTGAAAAATCTAGGGATTCTTTTGAATAAACAAAAATCAGTTAAACCTACGCAAGATATAACAATTTTAGGAGTTCATTTTAATTTTGTTTCTATGACATGTGGAGTAGATGACAAGAAGTTTTGCAAATACTTCCGTTATCTCGAAAAAATATTAAAAGAAACATTTATATCTAAAAACGAATTAGAAAAATTAGTAGGTTATTTTGGATGGTGCTCTCAACTGCTTTTTCCTTGGAAAAGCATTTCTTCGTCGTTTATATGAAAAATTATCAGTTTTTGAAAAAACTCAAGTGAAACGAATTGCAATCGACGAGGAAATGAAAAAGGATTTGCTTTGGTGGAAAGGATATTTTGTTCATGCAAAAGACATTCGTATAAATCAAATCGTTAAAAGACAAACTTTTTCTTTTATTATTGAAAGTGACGCTTCTTCGGGATTTGGAATGGGAGCATTTATGGAACCAAATTTCTTAAAAATCGAGACTCCTCTTCATATGAAGAATGAAAATATAGCAGTTTTAGAAATGTACGCGATCACTTTAGCCATTTCAACATGGAAAGAAAAGCTAAGAGGAAAATCGTTTGTTATTCGCATAGACAACACAGTTGCCGCTTATGGTTTGAGAGATTTGAAAAGCAAAAATAAAAATGTCATGAAATTAGTTCGATTAGTTGCAATGATGGCACTTGAGTTGAAATGTAGATATTTTGTGCAATGGATTCCAACTGATGAAAATAGCGTTTCTGACGCCCTTTCAAGAAATTGGGATAAAAAATTTCGTTTTTTAATAAAAAGACGTGGTCAAGTTGCAAATGAGTTGCCTGATAAGCCTTTTTGGGATAAAAGAGTTCATTTCCTTTAATTAATAATTATAAACCTACACAGATTTCTGTGCCTTTCCATTCGGTGAAACCATTCTTAAGAACAGCAAAGCAGCTCAAGTATTTCCAGACGATGTCCAGAGGGGCGAAGAGCTCCTAAGTAGTGCTATTAGCAAAACAACTCGAGGAACCTATTCATCTGGTATGAAACAATACGTCCAGTGGGCACGAGAGGCTGGGGTATCCCTAGAACTTCCATTCAAGGAACATGATATGTGTATGTTTATTTCTAGGAGATCACATAAAGTAAAATATATTACAATTTCCGGAAATTTTTCTGCTATTCGCAAATATCATATAGAAAGAGGTTTTCCTTGGGAAAGAGATATGTTCCCCGTTTTGAAAAATATGTTCAAGGGACTTTTCAGAGAATCAGGGCAATCTTTTAGTGATCGACGACCAATAACCGTTGAGATATTATTAAAATTTCTCAGTCTTCTAGATACTACTAAATATGACCATCTTGTTTCTGCAACCTTTCTAACCTTGGCAGTGCAAGCCTTATTAAGAGTTAGTGAATATACGGAAGTCCCTGGAAATCCCTCGGAGAACCGCCCTCTGAGAATTGGACATATTCATTTTAAACCTGACGGGCCCGTTATTCCACACATGGCGATAATTGAATTAAAGACTGAAAAATCAGCAAGAGGAGCCACAGGAAGGAAAATCTCAATCGGAAGAACAGGTCATCCCTCTGGAGCTTGCGCTATTCGCCTTCTACAACAAATGCTTCATCGAAGGAAAATATTATTTAATAAAAAGAAATTAGAGTCGTTATCTTTGAAAAAAAATTCCCACTTATTTGTTTGGGAAAATGGTTCTCTTGTCACTTCGAGAGATGTGAATACTGTTATCCAAGGTTGCGTTAAGAATCTAAAATTAGAGGAAAAATACACTTCTCATTCATTACGCGAGGGAGGTGCGTCAAGTTTGGCACAAAGAAATGTCCAAGATACTCAAATAGCTCAATTGGGACGATGGAAAGAAATGTATGTAATGGTTCGATATACCAAAATGTCCTTGGAGCAAATGGCAGGACTTTCTCATGCAATGTTTTGTCTTCCGATGAAAAATCCGATGATTGTTTTCAGTTTCTCTAAATATAAATTTTAAGTTTGCTTGCATGAAAAACAAACAAATAGTTAAAACTTCAACCTTCAGCATAGACATGGGAATACTTGCAATCAGCATTGACTTGGGTAGAACAAGCAGCGCATTGAACGTGCAGCAACATGAAATCCCCGAGTTCGCTGAGTTGAGTGAATGAAAATAATCCCATGTCAAAGCTAGACTGAACAGATCGAAGAGAGGAGAAAATGGTAGATTTTGATAGAAATCCTGGTTTTCGACGACCGGAGGAAACGGGATCTTCCCTGGAGAGTTCGACTTTTTCTGTGCAGATCAGCTTCGTCCTTCC
>JAAELO010000506.1 GCA_024226555.1 Desulfobacterales bacterium
ATTTTTATTTAAAAAAATTAAGGGAATCTCTAACAACCTCTCTTTTGGCGAAATACATTGTTATTTCCAAAAAAAACTGTAATAAAACCGGCTCGTTATTTTTTGAAATGCCTTGTATTTCATCCAAAATTTTAATTATTATAGGTTCCCTTAGGTTAAAAGCACCTAAAAAAGAATCTAATATCTATCTCAATTTATAAACTATCAATTTTAGCTATTTATTGCTGTAAAACTCTTTAACATAGCTTCTATATCTTTTTTTCCCACTGTTATCTAACCAGAACTCTAAGGTTTTGTGAAACTTGTCACTATTACGGTGTTTTTTAAGAACAGTGTTAACCCTTTTAACAATACTTTTTCCCCATGGAGTTTTTGAAAATGCAAAATATCCTAAATGATAACGTGGCGTCCCTTCCACTGGTATAGGAACAATATAACCTTCTTTATTTGCTATCTTTAGAAAATAGAAAGCCTCAGATGGATATCCGATTATGTAATCCACATTTTTTTTTATTAACTCTGTAATAGATCTTTTAAACAGATCATCATAAAAAATCCAAATATTTTTGTGTCCGTTTTGTTTTTTAAGAATTTTATCAATTACTCTTCCATAGGATCTTCCCACAGAACGTCCAAGCATCAGGTCGCTCTCTGTTATTAAGCTGTCAAGTTGTATATGTTCGTTTCTGATATAAGGTCTGAATTTATCAAACTTAGATTTACGAACAATTACATGGTTTGGTCGGGCAAGTAGAAATGGCACTGAAAAGATGGCATGTTTCTCCCTCTCTTTTGATTTCAGAGCTGAGGCATATGCTACCATATCCCGGTTTTTTAGTTCATGGAAAATTCTTTTGGAATTTGCAACCATGTTTATATGCTCATATTCATTAAGGGACTCAATAACATTTTTTTTCATATAACCAATATTTCCTTTACCCTTATAAGGACCTGAAAGGATCTCATAGGGTGGAAAATCGGCTGTTAGCCATACTATCTCTTTTTTTTTGGCATAGGATGGGCAGGATAAAGCTATTATCAAATATATAGTTGAAAAAACGAATATTAAATTTCTTTTCATAGGGATGCTCCTATTCCGTTTGTCACCTGCATGAATTTTTACAGCGATAAGAGATATAGCATAGAATTTTAATAATTTTAGCATAGAACAAACAATCTGTCATAAATTTAAATATAAAGGGAACCTCTAATAATTAGGATTTTGGTTGAAACTCTTATAAAATTATAAATTTCTCTTTTTGAAGTTGTTTTTTATCGGAAATGATTTAATTACTTGCAGTATCCTTACAGCTTGATGTACTGAGATGTAGATTCATTTATATGGAATAAATCTACAATTAGTAGAGATTCACCAGTAAATGGCTGAAAATGATGATATGAGACACTCAAAAAAACTATTACAACACTGGCATAATTTAGAAAAAAAATTTATTCCTCAGCAAGCCTGGGAAAATGATCTCTTAACACTATGGCGGGAAAGAATACTTTTTTTCCTTTTCTTTATTGCGGCTGTATTTGGACCAATTGCCTTAATACCTTCCCTGATCTTATCTCTTAAGGAAGGGTTATTAAACGTTTTCATTCTGGACTCTGTTGCATATATAATTGTTGTAGTGGTTCTAATTTCCAAAAATATTTCTCTTAAACAAAAAACCTGGATAGCCTTTTCAATTTTTTACTTTCTTGGCACCGGACTTTTATTCATACTTGGCCTTTATGGTGCCGGATACATCTGGCTTTTTGGAGCTTCTTTAATTGTAGGGGCAATGATAGGAATCAAAGCAGCAAACATAGCATTGTTTATAAATTTTTTGAGTTTGGTTTCAATCGGAGTTTATATTGCTGTTTGTTCACCTGAATGGGCCTCTGCTATTGAGAATGCGATTCAAAAATGGATTGTGATGACTGCTAATTTCATGTTGGTCAATATCCTTGTTACCTTGATTGTTGCGATCATGTTAAACAGCTTAAAAATAGCACTTACAAGAGAACAAAAAACAGCAAGTGAACTCAGGGAAAAACATGAGGAGTTCCTGGCCATTTTAAAAGCCAGCCCTGATCCGGTCCTTGTATATAACAACCTTGACCATGTCCAATATCTCAATAATGCATTTACAGCTACTTTTGGTTGGCGCCTATCTGATGTCAAAGGAAAAAGAATTCCTTTTATCCCGGAAGGCCAGCAAAAGAGTTCCTGTGATCTCTTTGAAGATAAAAGTAATGAGGTTGCAGAAACAGCAAAACGATTTGAAACAACCCGATATACAAAAGACGGATCACTTTTAAATATCTCATTGAGTGCCGCACCGATCATGGGAAATCAGGGGGATATGGTCGGGATAGTTGTAAATATGAAAGATATTACCGAATTAAAAAAGATGGAATTGAATCTTCAACAAGCACAAAAAATGGAATCCATTGGAAGATTGGCTGGCGGTATAGCTCATGATTTTAATAACATTCTGTTTCCTATTCTTGGTCATACAGAGATGTTATTAAATGATACCTCTGATGATAAAATATTTCATACGAAACTTGAAAAAATTTATTCTGCTGCCCTTCGAGCCAAAGATTTGGTAAAACAAATTCTCACATTTTCACGTCAGGAGAGTAGTGAGTTGAAATTAATGAAGATGCAACCTATTGTCAAAGAAGCATTAAAACTTATCAGGTCATCAATTTCTACTACAATCGAAATCAAACATGATATCCGGAAAAATTGCGGATTGATAAAAGGCGATCCCACACAAATTCATCAGGTTGTATTGAATCTTACAACTAATGCTTTCCACGCTATGGAGGAAAAAGGAGGTGAATTAAATGTAAACCTCAAAGAAGTACTATTAGAAGATTCAGAAATAACAACAATGGGTATGACACCAGGTGCTTATGCTCTTTTAACTGTTGCTGATACAGGACAGGGGATGGATAAAAGTTTAATAAAGAAAATATTCGATCCATTTTTCACTACCAAACAAATAGGCAAAGGTACTGGGATGGGATTGTCAGTTGTTCACGGCATTGTTAAAAACATGGAAGGTGCTATCCATGTTTATAGTGAACCCGGCATAGGAACAGAATTTTCCGTTTACATACCCCTTGCAAAGAGTTCTTCTGATGAAATGAATACACAACCTGAAAAACCTTTCCAACATGGAACAGAGAGGATTCTGCTCATAGATGATGAAGAAGAGATTCTTATAATGGAAAAAATGCTATTGGAGAGACTTGGATATCAGGTTATTTCATACACCAGCAGTATTGAAGCCCTTGAAACATTCAGGGCAGCACCTGATGAATTTGATATGGTTATCACCGATACGGCAATGCCAAAGATGCCAGGAGATAGACTTTCTTTTGAAGTGATTAAAATATGTCCAGATATTCCAATACTACTTTGTACAGGTTTTAGTGAAACAATATCAGAAGAGAAGGCGAGGTCTCTGGGTATTAAAGGTTTTTTATTAAAACCGGTAGCTTTGAAAGATTTTTCCCATAAGATACGTGAAGTTCTTGATAATAATTGAGAGCCTTTAAAAAAGTCTGTTAATTTTTTCATTATTTAGAGGTCTCTATATCTTCGTATATTTTTTGCAAATGCTATTTTGTTTTTTTTATGGGAATCTAATAACTTTCTTTTCAGAGAACTACTTTGGTAAAATCAATACGTTGTTTTTTTCTCAGCTTTGTAAATCAATAAAAAATCGTAGGTATTAGAGGTTCCCTTATGTTATTGTAAACAATGTTCTCTTTTATGAATAAACAATTATTTTAAATAGTTTTGATTTTTACAAAACTCAAAACGTTTATAGTTCTTCTTATTTCATTATAATTATCTGGGGGACCTTATGAAAAATAACAAAAAAATACTTTATATTTTTATAAGTATAATATTATTATTTACCGAAAATTCATTGGCCAAAAAGAAAGAAATGATATGGCTAAAAGCTGAATTTCCACCATATATAATACTATCCGGTACTTTTAAAGGAATGGGAAATACCGATTATATCCAGAATTTAGTTGAAAATTCTCTTAGTGATTATAAACATATATCAGTGGTTGCAAATGCCAAGAGAGTTTTTTATGAACTTAAAAGAAAGGATAAGATAACTTTTGCAGCAGCCTTGAAAACAAAAGAAAGAGAAAAGAATGTTATCTATTCAATTCCATACTTTCTCGCACTTCCAAATTCCATATTAATAAAAAAATCGAAACTTAAGCTTTTCAAACCATATATAAATAAAGGTGTTTTTTTACTTGAAAAGGCACTTGGAAAAAGTGACTTTAAATTAGGCGTCGCTGTTGATAGAGCCTATGGTGGTCCTGTTGATAATATTCTACTTAAATATAAAGGAAATAAAAATATAGAAGTATACTATGAAAATATTTCAAGAACACATATTACAGAGTTACTGAAAAATAATCTTGATTACATCATCGGATATTCCTGTGAATTAACCTACTTCTTAAAAATGAATAAAAAAAATGAAGATATAATTTCTGTTCCTATAAAAGACATGTACAACTATCTTTTATTTCATTTTGTATTTCCAAAAACCAAATGGGGAGAGGGTTTTGTTAAGAAAGTAAATGCTATTCTCAAAAAACATAGAGATACTGAAATGTTTCATTATTCACATAAAAAATGGTTAAATAATAATAGTAAAAAATTATAACGTAATTATGAAAAAAAATTTTATAAAAAAAAATAAATTGATTTTAAATAGG
>JAAELO010000507.1 GCA_024226555.1 Desulfobacterales bacterium
CGTCAACAACCGAACTCACCCGAAAAAGTCACCCACTTGCGTCACTTCGTGCAACGTACGACGAGCGCGAAAAAAGAAAAAAGGGGACGCGCACATTCGAATGTTGGCCACTCCCCAACTCCAACAAACGACTAACTCCCCCAAACGATAAAAGCCAGCGAACAACACGAAAAACAACCCCCAACAAGAAAAACACACCCACATCACGAAAACAACAAACAGTTCGATGCCGCGTACGAAGAATATTATGTGGAATTGTCAACAAATGAATTAGACGAGATTTACGAAAGAGGCAACGCCCGTAACCCGAACAAGTGTCGTCAAAAGCAAAAAGACGGTCCTCGACGTTACGCCCGTTTGGCTGACGAGAAAACGGACAAAACGAGTCGAACGCAAGGTTACTCTTTTGGAATCAAAGATTACCCGCAAATGACGAAAGCAAACTACGAGAAACTAAATTTACACGGCGATTGCAACCCGATGTTAGCCTGGGAAATGGGAAAGGACGGTTACCCCGTATTACGAACAAATCGCACTTACCAACAAGAATTTGTCAAAGTAGGGGAAAGAGAAGATGGAAAAGATATTATGTTTTCCAAGAATCTAATCCCCTTATGTGAAATCGATGGCGTCCCATATGTCGAAGAAAAGAGAACTCGATATATCGAATTAGGGAAATACGGGAAGAAA
>JAAELO010000508.1 GCA_024226555.1 Desulfobacterales bacterium
ATTTTTATTTAAAAAAATTAAGGGAATCTCTAACAACCTCTCTTTTGGCGAAATACATTGTTATTTCCAAAAAAAACTGTAATAAAACCGGCTCGTTATTTTTTGAAATGCCTTGTATTTCATCCAAAATTTTAATTATTAGAGGTTCCCTTAAGTCTATTGACCACATTAATATTTTTAGTTCTGCGGGATGTGTTTTTGTATTAAAAAAGATTATATCAAAATTTCAAAAGAGAGACAAGGGGACAAATCTTCTTCATTTGCCCTTTGTAGCATTATGACACCACTAAAAATAGAATATTATGTGATGAACCGATCACGTAAGATCTGTTCTACTGAATGAAACTTCATCTATTTTTAATTTGAGAATTGCAGGTTATTGCCTTATGTCCAATCATTATCATCTGCTGTTTAATACGCCAGATAAAAGTGCATTACTCAGATTTTGAATGATATGATAAGCAGGGTGTGACTAAAGATACGATACAATATTCTTCTAACGCTGGAATAAACTTCATTTGCAAGGCGTTAACGATAAATCAGATACGAGGCGTATTCCAATACATTATCTGATTTAATCGTTACAACAAAACAAATGAAGGAATTTTACAAGCCTATCTTCTGTGCAATCTCAGAGGCTTTAGTAATTTCATAACTTACATCCGCATTTTTTTCCATCCCACAACCTGTTGCTCTGATAATTTCAATTTCAAATCCATATGATGTGAGAAATTTTGTATATCTGTCAACCACATCTAAATGAACACTTTCAACATCAGCTTGTGTAAGTATAAGAACTGCTTTTTTTCCGGATGGTACCCGGCTTGATCTATAGTCTGCTCCTACAAATGACCATGTTCTGTCAAAGAATGATTTGAACTGACCTGTTACATCTCCATAATAAACCGGAGAAGAGAATACGGCGATATCTGCATTGAATATATCACTTAGAACAATTGACAGGTCATCTTTCTGAATGCATGTTTCTGACTTTTGCTTACAGATATCACACCCCTGACACCCCTTGAAATTCATCTGATTAAGATGATAGGTGTTAGTTTCAACTCCCTTATCCTTCAAACTATCAATAAAACTGTTGGCGATTCTGATACTTGTACCTTTTTTACGGGGACTTCCTGTAATGTTTACAATTTTCATCTTAATGCCTCTCTATTTAATTATTTCAATATCGAAAACTATCGATCTATCAAACCAAAAAAAAACTACTTTAAAAGTTTCTGTATCGATTCAAGTGCTTCAAAATTCACAGATATAATAGTTTTTTGACCGTCACGTCTCATGTAAAGCAAACCTGCCTGCCTAAGTTCCTTAAAGTGATGTGATACTGTCGATTGTGCAAGCCCTAAACATTGAGCAAAGTTCTGTTGAGAATTCTCCTGTTCCTGCTGTGTACCGCTAAAACCTTCTTTTGGTATACAACTTGCCAGTTCAAGCAAAATTCTAAGCCTTCCAGGATTAGACAAGGCTTTGAACATTCTGGAAAATTTTTCTATTTCATCTGTATCCATTTCATACTTCGACATATTTCGATATATAAAACAAACTATCATTTTAGTCAAGATTAAATATTGATGAGCTGATCTCCAATTAAATTTATTTTTCAAAAATGTCGTGTTTCGCTTCGCTCTACATGACCTACAAACTGAAAATCCTAATTATTAGAGGTTATATAAACTTGGTGGATTGAAATATTTTTGATAAAATAGCAATTTTGGTCAGGAATTCACATCTTAAATAGTGCATGATTTGTCATGTCGAGGAGAGTATTTGTGAAAAAAGATGTAGCAGAAGATTATTCAGAGAAAATTTCAAGGGTTTGTGAATATATTGAGGAACATTTGGATGAAGATCTAACTGTTGAAATCTTAAGTGAAGTTGCAGATTTTTCTAAATACCATTTCCATAGGCAGTTTTCTGGATACATTGGGATCAGTGTTTTTAAATTTATTCAGCAATTGAGGTTGAAGCGGGCTTCATATCAGCTTGTTTATGATGCCGATATAAAGATCATCGATATTGCTATGGATGCAAACTTCGAATACCCTGAATCATTTTCACGGGCGTTCAGGAAGATGTTTGGGCAGACCCCTTCTGAATTCAGAAAAAAACCAGAATGGAAAACCTGGCATGATAATTATCAATTACCAAAAAGAAAGGATAAGAAAATCATGCAAGTTAATGTAATTGAATTCAAAGAAACTAATATAGCTGTATTTGAACACCGGGCCGCCCCTGAGCTTTTAAATGATTCAATCAGAACTTTTATTAAATGGCGCAAAGAAAGTAATTTATCACCTGTAAATAGTAGTAATACTTATGGTCTTGCATATGATGATCCTAAGAAAACTAAACCTGAAGAGTTTAGATTTGACATTTGTGGTTCCATAGATACTGAAGTACCCGTGAATCCACAAAATGTAATAAAAAAAGTTATTCCAGGAGGCCGTTGTGCAGTAATTCGTCATACAGGTTCACATGATCAGATGAATGACAAAATTCATTATCTATATTCTGATTGGTTGCCGGAAAGCCCTGAGACTTTACGCGATTTCCCATGCTTTTTTCACTATATAAATCTATTTCCTGAAGTTCCTGAACATGATTTAATAACTGATATTTACCTCCCGCTAAAGTAAAAAATAGTTTAATAGTTTTCGTTGATATGAATGATAAACGCTTACGAACTCCAAATGATGCCTTCAGGGAAATATCGAACTGAAGGCATCTATTGTTTATTATTTCCTATTTGCTTTCATGGCACGCTTTGAGATTCTTAGCATAACATTATCGGCTTTCACATCATATGGAGGCCAGAACATTTTTTCCTGAAAAAAATCAGGGTTTTCATTGATAAAAACATTGTCTTTAACCAACGAAGACGTTGCAACCATTCCCAATCCTTTCACAACCCTGGTCTGAACTTTTTTTCCAATAAAATAGTTTAAGAATATTTCAGCAGCCTCAAGTTTTTTTCCTTTTAAGTTCTTATGAAAGTTAATTGTATCGAGCCATACAGTATTACCTTCTTTAAACTTTAATAACTTCCACTTTCCCCCTTTTGCATTTTCAGCAGAGGCTCCAGGTCCATATGAAGCTACCAGAAGAAACTGATCCGTAAATTCAGGTCCACTATCCCAGAATTTACCTACTTGAGAGTATAGTGCATTTGTTTTTTTCTGAATTTTCCCACTGTTCGAACCTTCACGAATAAGACTGCTTCTGTTGTTTACTATATCATTAAGATAAAATGGTGTCTTTCCCAATGATAGCATAGTCAAAGCTAAGTTTGGCTGGACCTGACCCTTTGCAAGGGAGATTTTGCCTTTCCACTTTGATTTCCATAAATCTTTAACAGAAACCGGTAGTTCATTTTTTTTCAACTTTTTCATATTGGCCCACAAACCATAAGCTCCTCCTCCCCATGGGACATAGAGATGCTTTCCACCTTTCATCCCAATACCAATATTAGTTAGAGACTTTAGAAGATATTTATAATTTGTAAGTCTTGGTGATTTTATATTAATTGGTTGAATGACCCTTGCAATTCTATTATTTTGCATTTTTATATAGTTCAAAGTTAAAAAACTGATATCTGCACTTGACCTTAAAACTTTAAACATCTGTTCAGGCCCTTCTGCCCATGGTTTTATTACTTTAATTTTATATTTATATCCTTTTTTAATAAGTATTTTATTAACAGCTTCTACTTCTTTTGGTATTACATAGCCCTCCCAGGTGAAGACTCTAAGAATACTATCAGATGCAAATAAACTACCAACAGGAATTAAAAATGCAAGGATAAGCATAGTTAAAATACTTCTTAAGCAAAAACGTTTCATAAATCCCTCCTAATTAATTGAGTCATATTAAGCAGTTATAATTTTTTTATTTCTTACTGAAAATTTTAATACAAGAAGGCAAGTATTTCTTATTTAGATTTTAGTCTTTAGGGAACCTCTAATAACTGTTCTTTTGGCAAAATACTTTGTTATTTCCAAAAGAAACTGTAATAAAATCGGCTCGTTATTTTTTGAAATGCCTTGTATTTTATCCAAAATTCTAATTATTAGAGGTTCCCTTAAAGAAATTATTATCATTATGAAGGTGCTTTTAAAACATTGCAAACTATTTCAGAGATTTAGCATGTGTCTTCTTTATTCAAACTCAGGATAATAATTAAACTATAACGATCTGCTCACAACGGGTTGCAAGTAGTATAAAAAAACTCAATCGTATTTGAATGGGAGTTATCAATTTCCTTGTTTAAATATAGATTTTAGTGAAAAATCATATTTTATCATTTTGGGATTTAATACTTTTGAAAATTTGGAGAAATCAATTTTATCCCATTTTTTATCGCCAAATTTTTTTATATATTTATCAACATTTGAGGAGTTAATTTCATCAAATATTTTCATCTTTAGATCAGTTCCTTCTTCCTTAAAATCTTTACCGTGATGATAATCATGAAGTAAAACCATAGCCCAACCACCTGTCATAAAATGACCACCCATTGAAATTGTTAAAGAGCCTTCCTTAATTTTTGCAAGAGCAGGAGTATCCCAGTTCAGGCCTCCAAAATAAACATCTTTTCCTGGTTTTTTACCTAATGCAACTGTCCCATCCATAGACCCCAGGGCAATTGGATCATTTGCAGCCCATATCGCTCCCACCTCCGGATAACGTGTAAATATGTGTGAAATTTTACTATGAGCTAAATCTTTTGACCATTGACATACAAAAATTTGTTTAAGATCAACATTTTTTAACTCAGCAACAGCTTTTTTTAATCCCATGTTTCGTTCAATAGCAGCAGGGGTTACCAAATCTCCCGCCATACCAACAATATGCAATTTTCCATTTCTCGCCACCCCCCCATTTTTAATTGCTTTCTTTATTATTGATTTTGCGATCCTGTAACCTGCATAGTGATTATCTGGAATTAATGACCCTATCCAGTTTTTATATTTTTCCCGGGGAACCCCATAAAGTTGTATGTTCTTTTTCCTGATAAAGGTGTTAAGTATCATGAAAGTTTTAATTCCGGCATCCATTGCTGTTTTTAATTGTACCCCTCCTTGTCTCATTTCATTCACAATGATTAAATAATCAGGTTTATTTTTTCTGACAGCAACTTTTTTAACTAATTCTCTTAGTTCTAAATGATTTCTTTCAGCATAAAGCACTTCCAGTTCGATATTTAGATCTGTGGCGGCAGCTTTCATAAAAGAACTCACTTTAGCCCAAAAACCGCCTGTTGCATGAACTCGTTCTGAAACACCAGGATTAATAAAGGTAACTTTGATCTTTGCAGCAAGAGCTGTTGACGAATATAGAATAAGAAAAATAAGTATAATATGAAATTTATTTTTCATAATTTCTCCATATAATCCTTAAGTTTAAAGTTTTTCTAACTCATGGGAAAAAACATTTTAATTTAATAAATAATACCATAAAACAATAGGGGAATCTCTAATAATAAATTCAATAACAATAATATGGGAACCTCTAATAATTAAAATTTTTGATGAAAAACAAGGCATAACAAAAAACAACGGGTTGATTTTACTACAGTTTTATTTTTGTTATATCTGTGTTTCGCAAAAAGATCAGTTATTAAGGTTCCCATATATGTTGACGAAACAACCCCTCAACATTTATCCATTATTAATGGTTAAAAAGATTATGTTTTTTTATAGGAAATCTCTCCTAAGTAACTCTTTTTGTTTTTATAGAGTTATTTATATGTTAGGTCTCGGTACCGGGAGATTCACTAACTAAAGCTTTTATAAACGTTGAATTTCAATAATAATTCTAATTATTAGAGATTCCTTATAGCTATTGGAGGTAACATTGAACCGTAACCGGATAGTCAAAATTTCTATAATTCTCACATGTTTTTGCTTAATAGTATTTACTGGCTCATTTATCGCAGGATCGATACTAATTGACGCAGCCCCTGTCAAAATTGGTCCTCCCCCATCTGGCTCAAATCTTACGAATGTTAAATTCAAATCTAAGAATGGACAGGAAATTCGTGGTTGGTATGGTGAAGGACAATTAAACAATGGAGCAGTAATTCTGATTCATGGAATTCGTAGTAATCGGTTACAGATGTTAAGTAGAACTCGTTTTCTTCAAGAGCAGGGTATTGCAGTTTTATTGTTTGATTTACAGGCTCATGGGGAAAGTGACGGAGAAAGAATATCATTTGGATATTATGAATCTCAATCAGCGGAAGCGGCTGTTCAATTTATGCGTAGTATATTACCAAAAGAGAAAATTGCAATCATAGGTGTCTCTTTAGGTGGTGCTGCCTGTTTGTTAGGTGAGAAACCGGTTTCAGCCGATATGTTAATAATAGAACAGGCCTATGCATCTATTGAAGAAGCTGTTATTAATCGACTCACAATACGCCTTGGGCAGATAGGGCGCTATGTAGCACCGCTTTTATTATGTCAAATACCTCTAAGATTAGGTATTTCAAAAGAACAACTAAGGCCGGTTGAAGCTGTAAAGAAAGTTAAGTGCCCTATTTTTATAATTGGAGGTAGTGATGATCGAAGAACATTATCTAATGAGACATTTCGTATCTATCATGAAGCTTCTGAACCAAAAGAACTCTGGATAGTTAAAGGAGGAAGGCATGTTGATATTTTTAATTATGCTGGTGCTGAATATAGAAAAAGGGTATTAGCTTTTATGATTAAATACAAACTTATAAAACAAGAATAACAGTTCCTGGATAACCTCTTAATTAACTCTCTTATGGGAACCTCTAAATAATTAAAATTTTGGATGAAATACAAGGCATTTCAAAAAATAACGAGCCGATTTTATTACAGTTTTTTTTGGAAATAACAATGTATTTCGCCAAAAGAGAGGTTATTAGAGATTCCCTTATGGCAAATGGACTAAAACGGATTTTGCATTTTCATAAAAGTTGGTTTAGCTTCGCTCAAAGACTTAAAAACCAAGTCAATGTTCATTGAGTAAATAATCATCATAAAATTTTGAAATTAACTTCATTTGACCTTTGTCATACATTAATTCCAGTTTACTTCGAAAATTTTTATCTGGTCGGATTTTTTTTAAAACTTCATTAATTCTAATGATTTTCTTTTTCCCCCATTCCGTTTTTGGGCATGCTACATAAACATAGAAGAAAAGAGAAGTTTCTTTTATTGGAACAGATCCTAATACTCTTTTATATTCAGGGAGGTATTGCTTTATTGCATGATTAATAACAAAAGGATATTCAATTATAAAGTCCATTCTTTTATGGGTTAACATCTTGATGGAACTTTTTTCACTAATTACGGATCTGGTTATATTTGAATCTTTTTCGTAGGTTTGCAAAATCTTATCAATATCTTTGGAGTATGATCTGTTCTCAATAAGTACTCCTTTTAATTCTTTATTTCTAATCAGGTCTACAAGGGATAATGACTTTGGGTTTTTAATTGTTTCTTTTCTCATAATAATCTGATTTGGAAGAACCACAGTCATTGGAGTAGAAAATTCAGCAATTTTCTCTCTTTCGCTGTTTTTGTATACCATGCAGCTGCATATAGACAGTTCCTTTTTTAACCCCTTCCAAAATCTTTTCCAGTTCATGTCTATATTTAAATGCTCATATTCAGGTAAAACCGATTGGAGTAATAACAACTGTTCTCCATATTGTCCTCCGGTAATTTCATTATGTAATTTATCTAACTCCATAATGGGAGGCCAATGATTGATTAGCCAGGAAATTTTTTCTTTTGAAGAGCCTTCAGAGATATTGAACACTATGAGAAAAAATACCAAAAAGAAAATTAAAGGGTTAAATTTGCAAAACTCCTTCACTGAAAACCTCCTTCATTTTATCTAAATTTTTTACAAAAGAATGTTTTGCAGTTTTATAGCACCAATATTTCCATCAATCAAATAGTCCTCACTATTTTCAGGGTTTTATTTGATTTTAATGACTAAAAAACACTGATATCCCTGACAACGATGCCCTTCAAAGCGTTATTAATAGCTTCAGCAAATTCACTTGCCACCATAGGTTTCATAATAACAGACAAAACACCACTCTTTTTTAAAACTTCAGGAGTTAACTCTTCATTGAAACCTGTACAGAGAATGATTGGAATATCAGATCTTATATCGATCAATTTCATGGATAATTCAATTCCTGTCATCTCAGACATCGCCATATCCGTTATAACAAGATCGAATAGTTTAGAATTTTTTTTGAAAATATTAAGCGCTTCTTTACTGCTTGTCTTTCCTACAACATCATATCCAAGGGCAATAAGTAACTGACGACACCAGTTAACAATTGGCTCTTCATCATCCACCAGAAGTATTTTACCTTTACCTTTAATTAGAATTGAGTTTGGCAAATATATATCTTTTGCACTTCCATGATGTTCTGGAAAAAAAACAGTAAAAGTTGTGCCCGTTTCGGGTTCACTATTAACAGAAATAGTCCCACCCATATTATTAATAATACCATATACTGTTGATAATCCTAATCCCGTACCTTCTCCCCGAGGCTTTGTGGTAAAAAAAGGTTCAAATATTTTTTCCATATCTTTTTTATCAATACCACATCCATTATCTGTAACAGCCAATTTTACATATTTTCCCTGCTTCAACTTTTCAGCTTCATCGCCCCTGATCTCCACCTTTTTAAGAGAGACATCAAGAACACCTCCTCTTTTTTTCATAGATTGAGTGGCATTTGTAAAAAGATTCATAACTATCTGCTGAACTTGAGATGAATCAGCCAGTACTTTACTTTCTGCAGCATCGAAATATTGCCTGATTTCAATATTTTTTGGTACTGTAGCACGGATGAAATTTAAACTTTCTTTGATAAGAGGAGATATCTTTATTATACTTTTTTCCACATCGGCCTGGCGGCTGAATGTTAATATATGTCTTACCAGATCCCTTGCTCTGATCCCTGCTGCCAGAATCTGATCCACATTTCTCTTTATTTTATCATCCCCATTTAACTTCAATTTTACCAGTTCTGCGAAACCAAAAACAGAGGAGAGAATATTATTAAAATCATGGGCGATTCCACCCGCTAATGTGCCTATAGCCTCCATTTTCTGAGATTTTTGGAGTTGTGTTTCCAGCTGTTTACGCTCTGTTATATCCCGGGTGATTCCAAGTACCCTATCCGGTTTGTTATTTTTATCACGTAAAAAACTGGCAGTAACTTCAGTCCAGATTTCTGATCCATCCTTTCTTATCTGTTTTAACTCCAATATATTGTGCCTGTTATGATGAAAACCTTCTTTTTTCTCCCTCACCAGTTCAAGTGCTATCATGTCATATATTTTTTGTAAGGATTCTTCTTTAATAACGTTTTCCAATTCAATTGATAACATCTCCTCAGCGCTATATCCAAGAATTCGTTCCACAGATGGGCTACTATAAGAAAGCTTTAGGTTTGCAAGTTGCAGAATCCAGATATTATCAGTGGCATTATCAGCAAGTAGTCTATATCTTTTTTCACTTTGTATAATAGTCTCCCGGGTTTGTTTTAACTTAGTAATATCTCTCAAATTGACAACCATGCCAATAACCTCACCGCTACTGTTTTTATGAGCAGCACCACTGATGCTTACATCAAGAATTTCTCCTTTTTTTGTATGTCTGCCAGTTTCAAAACCACTTATGTACCCATCTCTAAAAACTGTATCGATAGCATCCCTGGTTTTTTCCCACTCACCATCCACAACAAAATGCTCTCTTATATCAACCATTTCTTCAAGAGACCATCCAAATACTCTTGTAAATGCCGGGTTTAAGTACATTGCGCACATATCCATATTGTAAACAATAATAGGGTCAGGGACAGCTTTCATCACTGAGCGATAGTCATCTTCCCGCTTCCGTAAAGCTTCATTTGTAGTAAGAAGCTCTCTGGTTTGGGTATCGACCTGCTTTTCAAGATTCTCCTGGAGATTTTTTACTGTTAGATGAAGGTCTATTCTGGATAACAGCTCTTCTGCTTCTATGGGTTTTGTGACATAATCAACAGCACCAATCTTAAACCCTTTAACCTTATTTTTTGTTTCTGCAAGTGCACTTAGAAAAATTACAGGAATAGTTCTGTTAGCCTCATCTTCTTTAAGACGTTTACAGGTTTCAAAACCATCCATTTCCGGCATAATAATATCAAGTAAAATCAGGTCAGGAGGGGTTTTTCTGACAATTTCCAATGCGTTTTTCCCACTTTGGGCAACACTGACTTTAAACCCTTGTTCCCTCAGAATTTTTCCAACCACCTGAATGTTTTTAAGTGTATCATCCACAACAAGGATACGACTATTATGTTTGTTGTAGTTTTTCATGGGGCCTCTTTTGAGGGTTTCTATTTATTAGAAGTTCTCTTGATTTAATCAATAATATTCAAAAAATCATATAACAACTTTTTTATTTTTACCAAGTCAAACTGCAGAGCAGACAAATAAAGTTCATCTGCCCAATTAACAAGTGGTTTACAATGGTGCTCAGCCCCAATATTTTTCAACTCTTCAGCAAAGGTTTCAATTTCATCAATGGGCATTAATTCTGACAGAGCAGCGCAGTGTTCTTTTTGTTCACCTAAAAGATCAATAACTTCAGGGAATGGAGCGATTATATCGTATGAAAT
The DNA here is from genome assembly GCA_024226555.1 of Desulfobacterales bacterium. GTDB lineage: Bacteria > Desulfobacterota > Desulfobacteria > Desulfobacterales > JAAELO01 > JAAELO01. The sequence goes on from JAAELO010000508.1 coordinate 10,682, forward strand.
TTTTACTACATTTTCAGACAGAGGCATGGTTTGATTATCACTTAACTCCTCTTTTGGAGTTGTATGGGGAAGGAATTTCATAATCTCTGAAATCAGCTTTGTTCTGGAAACAGGTTTTTTAATATAGCCATCACATAAAACCCGAATATTTTCCTCTTCCTGTTTCATAGCTGAGGCTGAGATAACAATGATTGGGATATTTTTTGTTGTATCATCCTTTTTAAGAATTTGTGAAGCTTCATAGCCATCCATCTCTGGCATTTTCATATCCAGAAGTAAAAGATCAGGAGGTGCATTCTTTACGATTTCAATAACCTGTTTTCCATTAACAGCTTCCTGAATCTTAAAATCATATTTTTCAAGGTAGACTCTTAAAAGTTGTCTGTTACATTCAATATCATCAGCAACAAGAATAGTACTACTCTGGAATTGAACTGAAACCGGATCAATGCTTTTAGTATATACAGGCTCAGGTATATCTATAGTTGTGACTTCTACATCCCTGAACAAAATTAAAAAATGGCTTCCCTTATTGGGTTCACTTTCAACCGAGATTTCTCCATTCATTATGTTAACAAGTTGTTTTGAAATGGCAAGGCCGAGTCCTGTTCCTCCAAATGTCCCTTTTTTTACGGGTTGTAATTGTTCAAAAGAATCAAATATTTTATCTTTTTCAGTTTCCTCCATTCCTATTCCAGTATCTAATACGGATATTGATAGATCCAGGCAGTTATCCTCTTTAGCATCAACATACTCATATTTAACTGATAGAGTTATACTTCCTTTTTCAGTGAATTTTATTGCGTTACTGATTAAGTTCACCATAATCTGACGAACCCTGGTTTCATCAAGAAGTATTGTTTTTGGTAAATCAATTGGAATATCGATAATAAAATCTATACCTTTGTCATCTATTATCTGCTTAAATAAAATTTCCATCTCAGTGAAAAGATCTTTAATACTTAACTCTGTATATTCAATCTCAATTTTACCAGCTTCAACTTTGGAAAGATCAAGAATATCATTGATTAGAGAAAGAAGAGATTTACCACTGGTGTGGATAGATTCAAGGTAATAGGATAAATTGGGATTATCAATTTTGTCTTTTAAAATCTCTGTAAAACCTAATACAGAGTTCATTGGTGTTCGGATTTCATGGGACATATTTGCCAAAAATTCACTTTTTGCCTTATTTGCGATCTCAGCCTTTTCTTTTGAAAGGAGTAGTTCTTTATTGGCCGTTTCAAGATCATTTGTACGTTCAAGTACACGTTGTTCGAGTTTATCATGGGCATCCTGCAGGGCATCCAGTAGTTTTTCCTTTTCACTAATGGATTTACTGATAGAGTGGAATGACTTGTTCAGAATTTTTCCAAGAGCTTTTGTTTCAATTGTCCCCGTAATTGGTATTTTAGTGGTAGAGATACCGGAAGCTTCAATCTCTTCTGCTGAAAACATGAGTTTGCGAAGGGGGTTCGTTAGAGTTTTGGAAAGAAGTATTGATAAAAAAATCGAACCAACGAGGAAAAATATGGACATATAAAAAAATTTTTGTAACAACACTCTAGATGTTTTCTCAATTTCATCCACATAAACGGAACTTGCTATATACCAGCCCAGGGGCTTGAAATGTCTAATATAAGCCCTTTTATAAAATTTGTATTCGCCCTTGTGTTTTGGTGGTTTGTCCCAGATATACTCGTACGCTTTATCCGGGGTTTTGGAAGCATTAATAAGATCATCTAAAAGATGGTTCCCGGTTGAAAGATTTATTAATGAGCTACCATCGGTTCCTCCGAAAACAGGATGAATAAGAATCTGTTTTTTTTTATTGAAAATAAACATATACCCGCTTCTTGCCAGTTTTACCTTGGTAAATGTGTCCTGTAGCTCTAAAATTATAGCATTAAGCCTTTTACGGGAGTCAGCTTCAATATCATCTATATAAACACCGGTTCCAATCACCCAATTCCATTTTTTATATAAAGCCACATAGGATATTTTCGGCTGATCAGCAGTAAGTCCATCTTTAGCGGGTTTTGGCCATAGATAGTCCACATATCCCTGTCCTTTTTCCCGACAAACATCTGCAAAGGCCAGCAAAAGATTCTTTTTGATACCAAGGGCGCAATTATATTTTGGATCATCAAGTATTGTCCCATCCAGTTCAGGTATGGCCGGGTGCATAAGCATTCTAGGAATTGGTCTTTTCATATCATTGATCCATAAATATCCAACCCCCTGATCATAACGCATTATTTTGATGATACTCATAGCTTTAGACTTTGCCTGATTTTCTGTGAGAATACCCTTCTTGAATTTCTTATAAATCTCATCAATTATGGCAATTGCAATAATAATAATATTCTTTCGTTCAGATTTTCTTATCTCAAGGGCATTTTTTTTATGGAAAAGAAGACTTTCATATTCATTCTCAACATTTAACATTACAGTATTCAACATGTTTTTCGAATTTTCATCATGGAGCCTTGAAAGGGTACTCATAGTCTCTCTTTGAATGAAAAAGATAGTGCATAAAACAGTAAGAATCACTATAGATACTACTATCAATAATACTCTGGATCTCAGGGATTTAAACATTAAACCTCTTCTAAATTCAGATTTTATTCAGTGACCATAGGATTTAAAGTGCTGATTTCATAAATAAATTAAGTTGATTTTAAAATTCATTGTATATTGATAGAGACAGGCTTGTCAATGTAATTTCAGTTGTACGAAATCGGAACACCCTTGTTTAACAGCATTACACGCTATTTTGCACTGCATAAATTTTGCTATAGAGACAGAACCTCTAATAAGTCAAAATGAATTATGAATACTATCTTCATTTTTCGAATAAGATGCCCAACTTTAAGAACATTGTTACATATTTACAATAGCAGAAAAGCGTTGAATATATTACATATATTGATTTTAATCTAACTGATTCAGGATGGCTGAATTTAGTTTTACTGGGTCATCATTCATTATATTGAAACACTTTGTACTGATTAAACAAAATTTAATATATTTGCAATTATCTCAAAATTAACCCTCTACACCTATTTTCAATAAATCTTAAAAAGACAAATAACGTGGAGTAGACCTGTTTTTTTAGAATATTTTACAAGCTTTAGTGAAAAAAAATATTTGCCTGATCGAATATTATTATGAATCAATTTATTTTGTTAATTTAATATGTTATCAAATGCACATTATAAATGTACAAAAGATAACAAAAATATACAGTTGAAAAATAAATTTAAAAGCATATAAAAAGCTTGTATGGCAGGTATCTTCAAATTCGTAATAAATTAACGTTTAATTAAGTAACTTAAGAATATGTCAATAAATGCATTTTTTGCTTGCTACATTGTGGTATTATTGTAAATAAATGAATATTGATTCATTTTCATTTTTGCTATATATTAAATTTTTTTACTGATTCATTCAGATTTTAGGTAAATTGAAGTTAGGAGTTGAAGTGGTTGATTTTATTACAGGTCCTATGGTTTGGATCTCATGTTTGTTCTTTTTAGTTGGAACTATCTATCAGGTATATTCCATAAGAAAACTTACAAGAAAGGTTCAGAAAGCGGATAAGAAAAAAGTTGTTCCTGAAAAAACCGATTTTATAACAAAAGATTCTTTGAGCTTCAAAATCAGAATGCTTAAATACTCTTTTGTAGGCATACACCGGGAAAAAATAGCCCTGTCTATTCTCTTCCATATGCTTATTATATTTACGCCACTTTTAGTTCCTGCGCATAACATACTTTTGAAACAATCTTTTGGTTTTTCATTATTATCATTACCTGAATCTTTAATAGATTTAACTACTATATTAGTCATATTGTGCTTTGTAGTTTTTTTACTCAGACGGATTTTTGTTGAGAGAGTAAGAGCCATATCATCCTTTTCTGATTATGCTATTCTTATTATTGCAGCAGCTCCTTTTGTAACAGGTTTTTTATCCTGCCAGCAGTTTTTTGATCCAAGAACAATCTATCTGATTCATATTTTAACTGGTGAAATTATGTTAATTGCACTTCCACTAACGAAGCTTGTTCATATGGTTTTCTTCTTTTTTGGACCTTTAATATCTATTCATAAACAAACATTTGGAAACGGAAAAGAGATCTTAAGATCTGAGGGTTAATATGGAAAGAGTAGTAAATAGTAAAGAGATAAAAAGTATTCTGGATGAACACAAAGATAAGATGAAGCTTATGCTTAAAGTTTGTGTAAGATGCACCTTTTGCGCAGAAACCTGCTTTTTGTACAGAAGCAGAGAGCAAAATCCAAAGTATATGCCATCAATGAAAATTATTAATTCAATTGGTAAGCTCTATAAGAAAAAAGGAAAAGTAAAGTTCGAAGAACTTGAAAAAATGAGAGAAATTGTTTTTCACGATTGTGTTCTATGTACAAGATGTAGTTGTCCCATGGGAATAAATATTCCGGAGATGATTGCACTTGCACGAAGAGTTTTAAGATCACAGGGGATTTACTACTCATATGATAAAGAACCACATTCAATAGCCACAAGCAATACGGAGATATAAGTTATGATTAAAATTCAACCAAAACCAATTGAAGAGATTACAGATATTGCAGGATCTTATAAAAAGATTCTTATTGTTGGCTGTGGAGGATGCGCATCAGTTTGCCTTGGTGGAGGACAACCTGAGGTAGACAAGTTAACTGAGATTTTGAATCTCAATTTCGAAGAAAAAAATGCTCCAAACAGAGCTAAAGGTTGTACAATTGAAAGACAATGTAACAAAGCCTTTATTGAAGAGTTAGAAAACAAGGTGCCGGAATATGATTGTGTTTTTTCCATGGCTTGTGGAGCAGGCGCCCAGTATATAGCTGAAGTGTTTCCAGGAACACCGGTTTTTCCAGCTGTAAATACTGTTTCAATAGGTATTGATAGAGAGATTGGGGTTTATGAAGAAAGATGCAGAGCATGCGGAGAGTGTGTTTTGAGCTATACTGGTGGAATATGTCCTGTTACCCGTTGTGCCAAAGGGCTTTTTAATGGTCCATGTGGTGGAACAAACCGTGATGAATGCGAAATTGGAAGAGGGATACCATGTGCTTGGTTAGCTATATATAATCGCCTTAAAGAGCAGAACAGATTGGATGATATCCATAAACTCAGAGCTCCAATGGAGTGGCAAAACCAAACACTTAGAACATTAGTACAGGAATTCTAATTTCTATTTTAATATATAGGGATTCTCTAAAAATCAGGCTTTTGAGGTCGCTCAAAAGACAGTTTTTAAGAGATTCCCTTAAGTATACAATTTTATTTTTCAAAAAATCACCAGCCGCGAATTTTTTTATAGTTCTCAAATAATTCATTGAAATAATCAGGATCTAAAACCTTACCCGAGTCTTCAAGTTTCCGATAAAAAATATTTGGTAGTTTCTCATCAGATTCTGTCATTCCCTCGCGAAGATTAAACGACCTTACTTTATCGGAAATATTTTTTGCTATATCGGTAAGATTCTCTTTTGAGCCATCAAGCCCTGTTGATGCTGTTATAAGTGTTTCCAAAAGCTCCCACGGATATAAATCTCTGAAAAAACGACAAAGAATAAAGGTATCAAAAATTGTTAGTCTGTCTTCAAAGTCGATAAACATTTCAGCTTTTCCATCTATCTGGTCAGGATCTATCATACCGGCAAGTTCAGGTTTATAGAATGTAGACCTTAAGTGACAGGCGCCTCTGTCTGATGTTGCATAGGAAAGGGCCATACCTTTAAGAACTCTTGGGTCATAACCAGCTGGTTCCATTCCTTTTACATGTACAGCGTCATCAACCATATTCCACTCTTTTGCAGCTTTTTTAATACCTTTTGCAAGTATTTCTCCTACCCCCTCTTTTTTAGAGATATGTTTTAAAAGCTCTGCTGTTTTATCTGCATCACCAAAAGTTATTTTAAAGCCTGATTTACCAGTTTCGTACGCCTTCATTGCAAATGCACAAAGATTTCCTGCTGTAATGGTATCCATCCCAAGGCTATCACAAATATTATTTAAATATGCGATCTCCTCAATGGAGGAGATCATACATAATCCACCGAAAGCAAAAATAGTTTCATATTCAGGGCCCTCTATAACAAGTCCTTTATGCCTCCCCTTTAATATTTTTGTCATACGACCACATGATAAGTAACACTTTGCACATGCATGGGGTTTTACCTCACACCTCTTATGCAGCGCATCTGAACTAATTTTTTCCCAATGAGCAGCTTTTCCCTTTGACCAATATTTCGTAGGAAAAGCACCTGCGTTGTTCATGGTCTTAACCATCTGTGAAGTACCCATGGATTTGTAGGCATTAGCTACAGGATTGTCTTTTGCTTCTTTAGCAAGATCTTTTGATAGTTCCAAAAGCCCTTTAGGATCATACACTTCTCTTTTTTTATCTCCTGAAAATATAATCCCTTTAATATTTTTTGACCCCAATACAGTTCCGGTTCCAGCTCTGCCTGCACATCTCCATCCATCATTTTTGATTATAGAAAATGCTACTCCATTTTCCCCAGCAGGCCCTATAACAACAGAACCTTTTTTCCAGTTTTTCTTCTTTCTACCTAAACATCTCTTTTTTATATAAACTTCGGTTTCAAACGTATCCTTACCTTTAAGATTTTCTGCATCATGGAATAAAACACCAGCAGGAGTAACTTCAATTATTTTCAGACCATTTGCTTTTCCTTTAATAATAATAGCATCAAACCCTGTTGCACTAACTGCCTCAGGAACTCTTCCACCAGAATAGGATTCAGCATACAAACCTGTTAGTGGAGATTTGGTAAACACACCATACCTTGAAGCACCCCAGGTTGTACCACCAGTGACAGACCCGGTTGCAAAAATAAGATGGTTCTCTGAAGATAAAGGGTCAACACCTTCAGGGTTTCGCTCATAAAGTAACCATGTGGCAAGTCCTTTTCCACCAAGATACCTTTTCAGAATATCATCCGGGATCTTCTCAATCTTAAAACTTATTTCAGATAAATTAATTGTTATAATCAGATTATAAAATCCATGCATGATAGTATCTCCAAATAAAAAAGTTTTAAAAATTGATTTATAGCTTATAAAACAGAATCACTTCTTTTTTTTCAAGAATTTTAATGAGATAAAAAAAGAAAGGATAGATATAATACTTACAAATGACTTACTGTCCTTGATAAAAGATCACATAGCATTTGTGAGGTTTTTGAAAGAAATGTATCAAATTGTTCAACTGCTCCATCTCCTGCGCTATCGGATATCACTCTTATTATTACAAATGGGATTTTGTTAATATGACAGGTGAATCCAACTGCACCACCTTCCATCTCTGTACAGGCGGCACCAAATTCTCTCTGTAGCCATTTTATAGTATCTGGATTTGAGACAAAACTATCTCCTGATACTATGGTTCCAACCATTAGTGCAGGGGGCTCACTCATGTTTTCTGCCATTTCATCAAAACCAATTGTTGCGGCATTAATTAAATCAGGATCGGCTGGTGTTAAACGATCCTTATCAGTTAACTCACCATGCCTTCTGCCAAATGCTGTAAGGTCAATATCAAATTGAACAGCATGGGATGAAATAACCACATCCCCCTGATTAAGATTCATTAATAACGCGCCTGCTACTCCGCCGAAGATAATTCTCTCACATTTGAACATATCTATCAGTATTTGAGTGCAGATTGCGGCATTAACCTTTCCCACATCACACTTAACAATAATTACTTCTTTCTCACCAAGCTTTCCCTTATGGAATAAATAATTTGCTTTTTCAATCGTTGTTTGATCTATCAGTCTCTCGCAAACAAGATCCACCTCTTCAGAAAGAGCACCAATAATCCCAATCATATTAATATCCCAAATTAAAGTCTGTCTTTTTAATAAAATGTTACGAACAAGCAACAATAATAATTAATACTTAAAGGAAACCTTTAATAATTTTAATTGAAATACTGCGTTTATAAAGTTTACCGTTATTCATGGGAACCTCTAATAATTAGAATTTTGGATGAAATACAAGGCATTTCCAAAAATAACGAGCCGATTTTATTACAGTTTTTTTTGGAAATAACAAAGGATTTCGCCAAAAGAGCAGTTATTAGAGATTCCCTCTTATCTTAAAACACAAAAGTTCAGTCAATTGTCAATTGTCAGGTTTTCTTAATCTTATTTTTTGAGTGTACACCTAATAACATTTGCTGCTTCATCAACACTGAAATGACTCATGTTAATGATCAGGTCATAGTTGTTATTATCGTTAATATCTCTGTAAAAATATTTCCGAACAAAAGCACTTCTTTCAGATTCTGTTTTATTTATTCTTTTAAGGGCTTCCTCTTTGGGAACAGAATACTCATTTACAACATTTTTAACTCTTTTTTCGAGAGGAGCTACAATTCTTACTCTTAACCCAATCTCAGGATTCACAGCAAAATTCCCCCCACGACCAACTATGATGGATTCACCATGACTTGCTATTGCACCCATAACCTGCATATATATTTTCATATACTGATCAGGCCATAAATGGTTTTTATCTACAACTGAATTTATCCATTCATTTAAAAGATTTAATCCCTTTTCATCAATAGTTTTAAGAATACTGAAATCTTTATTGGAGTTTTCAGCCATAAATTTAACAAGATCCTGATTGAAAAGATCGTATCCAAGGCTTTCAGCCAGCTTTGAAGCCACAATTTTTCCACCACTACCAGGCTCTCTTGAGATTGTTATCACCGATTTAACCTGTATATCCTGACTCTTTTCCTGTTTTTGTAAATTCCACTTTTTAAACTGTTCATCTACTATCATCTCTCTTGAGCGTGCCATAAAAAACCTCCTTAAAAATTTGTTAAGGATTAAAGTAAGATGCTGAACCAACAGATCAAAAGTGATCGATTTCAGGTTCAAATTAGAGATGAGTCCAAATCTGGATTTAGTTTTAGATAAGTCATTGCAAAAGTTCATTAATTAACTCGTTTGTTAAATAATTATACAACATCTGTTTACAAAAAACAATAAATCAAAAACATTATGAGAAGGAATTCTAAATGTTCATAAAATAGAATCAAATCATGATTTATTAGGTATTTACAGCTAATAATTTATAGAAATCAACAGAATTCTTTTACCTGAAAGAAAGTTCATAGCGAAGGATTGAATTATTTCTCCAGATATTCCATTTTGAGATGTTGAGTTAAATATATAATATCTGTATGAAGGGGCGCCTGCACCAATTGTCCATACTCTTTCAGAAAGGGCAAGAAAATCCGGCCCTTTTAGCATCTCATCAATATAGCATGACGAAATTATACAAAAATCGGAGTATGTCCTGTTCCAGATCTGTTTTCCTTTATCCAGTTTTTCAACCTTAACTTTACGGCTGCGATAGACCTCTCCGTTGTATCCAAAAAAGTAGCGAAACCATTTCTTATCCTCTTCACGACTAAACAGTCCGTCTATTTTTTTAGTTGTATTATTCCATATCTTATTCAACCATGAAGGTTTACTATATTTTTTCACACTCTTAATCAGGTATTGTCTTCCATCTAAATGCTTAAAAATTATCAGAGGTAATTTTGCATTTGATTCAATATCAGAAACTCTGCAATCTTTTGCGGGTATATTTACAAAAAGGTCCTGTTTTCTCCACTTACCACTCTTGAAAATATATGCTTGCAACCATTTTTCATCTTTAGAAAAAAATGTTATTAAACCAGATGAATTAAGAACAGGTAGATGTTTAAACTTAGATTTTCCATTCAGATCTACTACTCCATTCTCACTCCATGAACTGTTTTCAATGTCATAATATAAATAGAGGGAACCTCTAATAATTAAAATTTTGGATGAAATACAAGGCATTTCAAAAAATAACGAGCCGATTTTATTACAGTTTTTTTTGGAAATAACAATGTATTTCGCCAAAAGAGAGGTTATTAGAGATTCCCTAGAGATTTTTGGCCTTTAAAACCCATATAAACCAGAAATTTTTTTCTCATTAATTTTGCGTACATCGTAAAAACTTAGATTCCCTTCGTCAACCTTTGATGCTTCTCGTGAGAATTTATAAATTTCTATTTTATGTTTTTTAAATTTAAGATTGGTAGTTCGGGCATTCAGTCTATACAATACTTTATCACCTCGAACTCTATACTCAAGAGCAGCAATTATATGCTTTTTTACACCCGGTAGCAGAGCCAATGCGTAACTTCCATCACCAGTTTTTTCTCCATAGGGAATTTCATCAACTGCCTGCCATATATTCTTTCCATTAACTTTACGTGCTACAACCCCAACATTTCCGGCTTTATGGGTATCGAAATCCTTTCGCATTAAAAGCCCTTTTTTCTTAGTTCTTCCGGCAACACACAAAGTACCATCTGGTAGATAGCTGTAATTCCCACGTATTGAGGTTTTAAAGAAATTTCGTTTAACTCCGCTGTTTTTTTCAAACCAATTCAAAACCTTTGAATTTCCAGACTTCAGATTTTGTTGAACAGCATTATAATATAGAGATCTACCCTTTTTAGTTTTAAGGGAGTAGTTTTTTTTATGAAAAATTCCTTTGAGACTTTTAAGATCATCTCTTCTAATTGCATCTGTTGCCTTGTCCTTAAATTCTGATGAGAATGTTATATTTGGAAGGATAAACAAAAACAGTAGAGCAAATTAGATTATACTTTGTCTACTGAATTTGTCTTTTATATTAATTTTTTTATCCATTTTTACAATTCTGTTTAGATTACCTTAAACTTTTTAATGCTCTTGAACTTAATTTCTTACTTGCTCTCTGTAATATTGTCTTGTTGTATTTGTCTTTTACTTTTTTATTTGCACCCTTTTTTATAAGAAGCAGAACCATTCTGGAAGTTCCATACATTGCAGCTCTAAAAAGAGGTGTCCATCCAATATTATCTTTGATCTCGAGCTTTGCTTTCTTATTAATTAAAAATTCTGCTATATAAGTACTACCTCCACTTGCAACAATATGAAGTGGAGTCAAACCTGCACCATTTTTTGAATTAACATTGATCCCCTTTTTTATAAGAAGATCCAGAACTTTTTTATTTACATAGCTTTGTTTTTTGTCTGATGCGATATGGAGCAGAGACTGTTTTTTATATTTAGTTTTAACTTTACCACCATTTTCTATCAGATTTTTCAATCTATAATATCTGCCTTTTGATACCGCATAATAAATTGGAGTTTTACCTGCTTTATCCTTAGAATTAGGATCAGCTCCATTTTTCAAAAGAGAATATGTACTACTACTATCATTCTTTATAACAGCCCAGTGAAGAGCTGTTCTTCCATTCAGATCCTTTTGATGAATATCGGTTTTCGCATCATTTATAAGTCTTCTTGCCTTTGAGTAGTTTTTTTTAATAAGCGCAAGGTGTAACTGAGTTTTTTTGTTTTTAGCCCCGGCTTTATAAAAGATATCTGAGATATCCATATACTCTTTACTATCTGCAAGCATAAGAGGGGTTTGTTTAGCCTGGTTTTTAGCATTTACATCAGCCCCCTTAGCTATAAGTAACTCTATAAGCTTTCTTAATTCTTTTCTTTTATATCTGCTTTTTTCAGCCTTTTCTATTAATTCATGGAGTATTGAGTTTCCTTTTTTAGTTTTTACTTTAAGATTAGCACCCATAGTTGCTAACAACTTAATCATATCTGAACTGTTTTTTCTTGTAGATGCTGTAAGAACTGGAGTATTACCATTCTTATTTTTAATTTCCATCGAAGCTTTATTTTCAATAAGTATTTTTGCTAATTCAATTTTATTTAAACGCACAGCTCTATGGAGTGGAGTATTTCCATATATCTCCATAATGTTGAGATCTGCACCTTTTTGCACAAGAGATTCAATGAGTATTTTAGCATCAATTCCAATTGCTTTATGCAAATAGGAGTTACCATCTTTATCCTGAAAATCAATTTTACGAACGATCTCTTTATAACTACCTTTTTCAAGTTTACCACGCACTGGAAGTGCTCTGCCAAAAACGCTCTTATTCTTACCATACCAGACAAGCTTACCCTTATTAAATGAATATCTTGCACCTTTTTTGCCTTTTGACCGGCCTGACCAAACAGAATAATCTGAAATATCTATAGCATTTGAAACGTGATATCCATTACCGTTTAATACTTTTGGATTGTAAATAGTTTCAAGTTCTTTAATAGTAGGTACTCTCCAGTCACTATATTGACCAATTACAGCTTTTTTACAGTAATTTATTGAACCTTTGAAAGAGATATTTTTCCCATTATCTTTGCTTGCCCACATTAGATTTGTCTTACGATCAACAACATATCCATTTTTAATAACGAATCTATCGTTTTGTTTTGTCTTTACAGATGGCTCTATATTTTCAATCTCTTTTAAGATTCTTTTCTCTTCAAGCTGATTGAAATACTTTACAACATCACTCCTTTTTTTAGTCTGAGCAGCAAAAAGAGGTGCGTTAAAAAGGCCTCTGAATTTATTCCTGTCAGCGCCATTTTCAATCAAATATTTAACGATATCAAGTTTTCCGTAATATGCAGCATAGTAAAGAGCTGTTTGCCCTCTTTTGTTTATATGATTAACATCATAACCCTTTGAAACATAGTATTTAACCATATCAAGGGAATTTTTTCTGGGAGCATAAAAATATGGATATGATCCATTTTTATCTTTAACATCCATATTATGCTTCAAATCTTCAGCAAGGTATTTTACCGCTGCAAAATTTCCACAATCTGCAGCATAAAAAATAAGTTCTTTAGAGTTATCACCCTTACCAAACCTCTTTTTTATTACAGCACCTTTTTCAATTAGATATTTTGAAATCTCAATGCCATTGTCTCTTCTGCAAAAGGATGAAACAACAGGAGATATATCGTAATTATTGACAAAATTAACATCTGCCCCTTTATCAACAAGTAGTTTAACAATTTCTAAAGTACCCACTGAAGTCGCAGCATGAAGGGGTGTCCATCCACTTTTATCTTTAAAATTTATATTCACACCTTTTATATTTAAAAGGACCCTGGAAAATTCATCTTTATTTTCTAATAGTGTTTTGAAAAGCAGTGACCTTCCATAAACAACAGTGTTAGGGCGGGCCCCTTTTTTTAGAAGGTAGTTAAAAATATCCAGATTTTTCTTACTTATAGCCATATACAGATGGTTTGAACTTTTTGCTGAATTATCAATATGTCCACCATTTTCAAGGAAAAACTTTACCCCACCTAAGAAGCTATATTTAACAGAATAGTTAAGATATTTTGCTCTGTCATTATTAGTGATCTGCTTTGATCCAAAGCTTTTCAGGAATTCAGATCTTTTATTCTTGATAATATCTCTGAAATGACTGGAATTAAAATTAGCTCCATGTTTTAGAAGTATATCGAAAAGTTTGTAATTTCCATTTATTATGGTTTTAGAAATTGGAGAATTATATCTTTTAATATTTGGGTCTGCACCTTTTTTGAGAAGAATCTCAGCTATCTTAGGTAGGTTCTTTTCAACAGCGATAAGAATAGGGTACCCATTGTAGGATTTTTTATTTGGATTGGCTTTAGTAAGTATCAGTTCAACAATCTCAGTATTTCCAGTTATTATTGAAAGGGTTAATGGAGTTTCACCAAAACTGTCATTCTTATTTTTATATCTACTACGATTTCGATAGCTAACCTTTTTTTCACAATCAGATCCATTATCTACCAATAGCTTTACCAAACCCGGTTTATTATTAATGATAGCAATATGAAGAGGGGTCATGCCCGAATCATTAGATGAACGAAGGTCTCCCCTGTTTTCAAGAATAAGAGAACCTGTTTCAAAAACTCCATATTGAGCTGCTAAATGTAGGGGAGTGTTACCAGTTGCATTTTTTGAGTTTATAAAAAGAGAACCACCTGCTTTTATGATAAGGCCTGCAATATCGACTTTTCCGTTTTTTATTGCAAAGTGAAGAGGTTTATCAACATCGGTTATATATTCATTAAGGTCTGCTGTTTTAATCAGTTCCTTTACCTTGCTGATGTTATTTTTGACAATAGCTTCTGCAAAAACATTCTCAAAACCGGATTCTTTATATTCAACCTTTATTGTTTTAGTTATGCTGTTTAAGTTGCTTTCATTTTTTACACACCCAAAAAATAAAAAAAATACAAGTATCAATGATAAATATTTTCTCATAAACCCTCTTAAATTTAGTCAAATCATCAGAATCAAACAATAAAAATGATTACATCACATTTTTTCTATAGAAAATCATATGAAAATGCTCACATCCTGTATTATTTATTCTATTCTCTCATTCATTTGAGATCCTCTTTTATCTGAATCATTATAAGCTCACCTTTTGCACAAATCTTATTTTCACAGGTGAGGCTCACAGAAACCGTTACTTTTCTGTTCTTAATCTCTTTTACAGATCCTCTTATCTCAAGCTCAACTCCAAGAGGCGTTGGTGCAATATAATCAACATTTAAAGATGCTGTAACAAATCTTGGCATTTTTCCCTTTTCCATTGTAATACCAAGTTCTTTTGCTTTTGCAGCAGCAGCAGTTGCAGCGCCATGACAATCTATCAATGAAGCTATCAAACCACCATAAAGTATGTCCTTCATACCCCCTGAATATTTATCATCAGGAGTAAATCGGCATATACTTTCATCACCATTCCAATAACTCTTAATTTTATGTCCGTGTTTATTTTCACAGCCACAACCATAACAGTGGGAATAATCATCCGGGTAATAATCCTGAAACGCCTTTTCAATGTTCATCGATAAACCTTCCTTAATTATAGTTTTACATGTATTTATTATGTCTTATGAATAGAAAGACTATAAAAAAAATGTAAAAAAAGGAAGAATTTAGTATAAATGTTGGGTATTACAGATAGAAATAAATATTATTTGGGTTTAAGCGGGAATGTTCAAGTAAGCCCCGTATGAACGAAGCATTACTTTGCGTAATTAGTTTTTTTTACTGTGGAAGGGTCAAATTTTCTGGCAAAATTCATAAATGCTGAACCTACGTAATATAGACGACATTCCTCATTTTTTTCATTCTCTTTTTCAGATTTTTTCTCTTTAGAACCCACAATTACCTCCAGAAAAATATTTTTTTATAAAAGTAAATTTTAAGCTTCATGAATAATAACTCAATAATTTTATTTATAGGAAACCTCTAATAATTAGAATTTTGATGATAAGAGGTTCCCTTTATTTAATCATTGTAATTTGTTTTTTTAAATCACTTGACTATGATATTAACCGATCCACCAATTAAAAAATTCGCTATTTTCAACAGGAATTTTCCAAGTTTGACTCTTAACTTTTTAAGTTCTTCTGAACCAAGTTCTATTTCAAATCCATTTTCTGTCTCTTTAATTTTTGTATCCATTTTAATTCCTTTTTGTTGGCTAATAATTGTCCTTAGATCTAATGCGACATCACTCAATAACTTGTATATTAAATATTTGATATACACAGGAGTTGTTAAAATTCAGATATAATCTGCAACTAAGATTTTAATTATTAGACTACCTGTTATGACCCATCTGGATCTTTTAATTGTTGGGAACCTCTAATAACTGATCTTTTTGCGAAACACAGATATAACAAAAATAAAACTGTAGTAAAATAAACCCGTTGTTTTTTGTTATGCCTTGTTTTTCATCAAAAATTCTAATTATTAGAGATTCTATTGTTTGTTTAGTTTTTCAATTTTTTAGTGCTTAAAGAATATGTCTATTTACTTCTGTAACACTACCTCTTCTTCTTAAGCCATTCTTCAACAGATGTATTTTCTAAATTATCAATAATTTCATCAGTCTCTTTTCTGAACAATTCAAGATCTTTTTCATCCTGTTTTTGCTTCCGAAGATTGTCAATCTGTGCCTTCATTTGATTGAATTCAATATGACCAATTGCCATTTCTTTTTTTTCACGAATTTTATGAAGCTCTCTTGCGCAGAAGTAAAACCCTATTATTGCTGAAAGTACGTACCACATTTTTTCAGGTACTGTAGAAAGTCCCAGATTCAGGACCTGGAACTCTTCAGGATTTACATATGACAGAATAAAATATGCTACAATTAATACCACAAAAAGTGGTCGAGGCATCCTGTTTATACCATCCCAAAATGAGTCCCATAAAGTTCTGTTATTTCTATTATGAAATTCTGAACTAAAACTATTTTGAGTGTTCACATATTCATTATGTTTATAACGATCTCTTTCTTTCTCACTTCCTGTAAATGTCTGAACAACACTGTTTACACCCTCTGCAACAGATTTCACAGTTTTTCCAAATATATCGAATCCAAACATCACTACACCTCCTTTCGGAAAGACTCAGCCCTTGCAAGCCATCCCTTAATAAACACTTCTTGTGTTTTGTCATTAATAACTATTTTTTTGTAAAAATTTATTCTTTCATCTACTATTGCATTATTAAAATAAGTACGCATCTCATCATCAGCTTTGAATGCTGCAACTCTGGTTTTTGAGCCAATAATTCCATCTACAACTGTGGAACCAAACCCTGCTTTATTAATTACAGATTGCACAAATTTAACAGCTCGCTTTGGACCATGATTTATTGATGAATCAAAAACTATAGGTTGAATTTCAAAAGGAAGTTCATTTATTGATGGTATATAATAATAATTCTGTCTGTATATACCTTTTGCTGTTTCAACTTTCAGATTTCTCACATCAGAAACAGTTGCGTGTCTTCCAAACCATCCAGAAAGAGTTTTTTGAGTAATTCCATAGTTTGTGGGGCCTCCTCTGTCATTCTTATGGTCAACAAATCCTCCCTCTTTTTTTAAAACCTCATCAATCATTTTTTCTATTTGTTTAAAATTTGTCATTTGTCCACCTTATGATTTAAATAATCTCAAAATTTTTCCTTCAATGTTTTACCCGATAAAACCATAATTTAGTGTGTCGGGCACTGGTTATTTTTTCTTTATAAGATCAACAGCCATCTCTCTTTAAGGGAGCCTCTAATAGCTGCTCTTTTTGCGAAATACTTTGTTATTACCAATAAAAAGAACTGTAAACTTTATAAAATAAAGAGCTTTTTTATAAACGAATCAGCTCGTTATTTTTTGTTACGCCGAGATTGTATAAAACTAAAAGCTTTTATAAACGTTGAATTTCATCAGAAATTCTAATTATTAAAGGTTCCCTTAAAACAATTTATATTGACAATGCATAAACGAAAATTGTATTTATTTAGATATGGATATTGACAATATACTTGGAATAGCTGTCTCTGCTGCCTATAAAAGTGCAGATGTTCTAAGGAACAAATTCGGTAATATTGAAAAAATTAGTAAAAAAGGTGAAATTGACCTTGTTACTGAAGCTGATATAGAATCTGAAAAAGTCATTATCGAACATATTAAAGATCAGTTTCCGGACCACTCAATTCTTTCAGAAGAAAGTGGTGAGGAAATTAGAAATAGTGATTATCTTTGGATAATTGATCCGCTTGACGGAACAACAAATTTTGCTCACGGTTTGGGACTTTTTGCAACATCTATAGCATTTGCTGCAAAGGGACGGGTTTTAGCAGGTGTTATTTTAAACCCAATAACCAGTGAGCTTTTTTCTGCCTCAAGTGGAAAAGGTTCTTTTTTAAATGGCAGACCCATTAGAGTTAGTAATTCTGGGATAGTTAAGGAAAGTTTACTGGTTACAGGCTTTCCTTATGATTTTAATACAATTTTAAACCCTTTAGTCAATCGTTTTCAAAACTGTTTGACTGAGGCTCGAGGCATTAGAAGACTAGGCTCTGCAGCTCTTGATCTTTGTTATGTAGCTTGTGGCAGGTTTGATGGATTTTGGGAACAAAATTTAAAACCCTGGGATACAGCAGCTGGATTTATTATAGCTGAAGAAGCAGGTGCAAAAGTCACTGATTTTTCAGGAAAACCTTTTTTAGTAGACAAAAAAGAAATTCTTGTAACAAACCAGAAGATACACGAAGAGATGATTCAACTATTGAGCCTCTAATATATGTTAGGGACTAAAACGCTTTAAGGAATTAAATATGAAAAAGCAGCTCAACAAAATTTATGTTCTGGAAGACCACACAGGTTGTTACGGAAATTTTAACGTAAAAGATTCAATTTGCAGAAAATGCTGTGCTTTAAGTATTAGCTGCGCAATTATTCGAGATCACAACACAAATGTTGAGCTTTTTGAAGAACTTTTTTCTTCAGAAGGTAATAGCGCAACAACTCAATAATTTCTGATTATTGTATTTATATAATTCAGGTATTATTAAAAATAAGATTAAATTTGCTTAAATAAAAGATTTTCTTTTATTTAAGCATTTTTAATTTTTATAAATTTTATTTATACCAATCTGTTAATAAAACCTAACTTCAAGAACTTTAATCCCCATCTAATTCAAATATTTTTCCTGGATTTAAAATGTTTTTTGGATCAAATGTCTTTTTAATGCTTTTCATCAGAAAGGTCTCATCTTTTCCAATCTCTTTTGAGATATACTTCTGTTTTGTTATGCCTATACCATGCTCTCCTGAAATAGTGCCGTTAAGAAAAAGAGTATAATCAAACATTTCATCCACTGCTTTTTCAGCTTTTTCAAATTCTTCTCTGTTATTTTTATCAAGCATAATATTAAAATGAATATTTCCATCACCCGCATGACCAAAACTTACCATAGTAAGACCTGTTTTTTCTTTTAGCTCTTTAATCTTTTTGACCATTAATGGTATTTTACTTCTTGGCACAACTATATCTTCATTAATTTTATGTGGTGCATACATAAAAAGTGATGGAGAGATTGCTTTTCTGGCTTTCCACAAATCTTTTGTTTCAGAAGATGTTTTTGCAACTTTAACTGTTGCAGAGTTTTTGATGCACATCTCTTTTAGTTCTTTTATTTCTCTTTTGGTGGATGTTTCAGTTCCATCTACTTCTAAAATAAGAATGGCTTCGGCTTCAACAGGAAGTCCTGCTTTAATATAATTTTCTGCACATACGATTGAAGCATTATCCATATACTCTATTGCTCTTGGAACCAAACCGTTTCTGATAATTTCAGATATGGTTTCAGCAGCTTTTTCCATACTATTAAATATTGCCATCATTGTTTTAACAGTTTCAGGTGCTGGTAGTAATTTTAAAGTGATCCCGGTAATAATACCAAGTGTACCTTCAGATCCAACAATAAGTTTTGTTAAGTCATACCCAACAACACCTTTTGCTGTTTCCACTCCTGTTTTAATTATTTTTCCATCTGGTAGCACAAAAGAGACTCCTAAAACATAGTCTCTTGTTACTCCATACTTAACAGCCTTAGGACCTCCGGCGCATTCAGCAAGATTTCCTCCAAGGGTTGAAAAATCTGCACTTGAAGGATCGGGTGGATAAAACAGACCATACTTTTCCACTTCTCTTTGAAAATTTCCTGTAACAACACCTGGTTCAACCTTTGCTATAAGATTATCAGTATCGATCACATTAATCTTATTCATACGGGTCATTACCATTGCAATTCCACCTTCAATTGGAAGAGATCCTCCGGTTGCTCCAGATCCACTTCCTCTGGGTACAACAGGTATCATCTCTTTACTGGCAATTTTCATGATTTCAGATACGTCTTCTTCACTTTGGGGAAATACAACCAGATCTGGTACAAAAGTTTTTGCTGTTGAATCATAGGAGTAGCAATACAGATCCTCTTTATCGATTGAGAGGTTTTTTCCTCCAACAATTTTTTCTATCTCTTTAAAAATTTTATTTGTAATTTTCATATCCCACCTTTTAACAATTTGAGGGGAACCCCTAATAATTGCCTTTTGATAGAACTACATAAGTTTGTTTTAAAAGAAATAAAAACAAAACAACGGAGTATGTTCACAAAAAATAACTGTTGTAATGTTTATAAATTAAAGCGTTTTATAAATGAATCAGCTCGTTATTTTTTTCTCACCCTTGTATTTCAAACATAATTCCAATGATTAAAGGTTCCCCATAGGTTCCCTAACATATCAAATATGGAAAAGATTTTAAAGAAAGGTTTAGTCGATAATGAATAAGTAAGGAAATTTATTGATTTAAGGGGGAAACTCTAAGGTCTATATTTTTGTTAAATAGACCTTTTCAAGTGATTTGGATTATCCTGCCAGAAGCTTACCTTCAAGAATTTCTACCTGCCTTTTCATGGCGTTGTTTTCTTTCCTGCCTTTTTCAACTGCATTGAAGGCGTAGAGAGCTGTGGCATGATACCTGTTATAGGATTTGCCTATAGCCTGAAGTGGTTGATCCGTATGTTTTCTTGATAGATATATTGCCATCTGTCTTGGTCTTACAATATTTTGTTTTCTGGATTTTGACATTAGCTCAGCTGTTGTAACCCGATACTCTTTTACGATCAGTTTCTTTATTGAGTCTAAAGTAATTGCTTTTCTTTGCCTTGCTATATTTCCTACAACACTTCTTGCAAGATCTAAATCTATTGGAGCTCCCAGAAGTGATGATTTTGCAGTTACTCCAACAAGACCACTTTCAAGCTGTCTTATATTATCTGTTAACTCACTTGCTAAATATTCTATTATTTCAGGAGCTATTTTAACTTTACTTTGAACTGATTTTTTCTTAAGTATCTTCATTCTCATTTTGTAATCAGGAGATTCAATATTTGATATCACACTTGATGAAAGTCTTGAAACAAGCTGATCATTCATCTTCGGAATATCCGCTGGAAGATAACAACTGCTAAAAATAATTTTTTTATTTGCTTCAAAGAGGTAATCAAGTGTCATTGCAAGTTCTTGCTGAGTTCCATCCTTTCCTGTTAGAAAATGAATGTCTTCCAGTAGTAAAACATCGCACTTGGTTCTGTACTTCTCTTTGAATTTTTCAATTTTGTTCTCTTTGTATGAACGAACCATCTCATTTGTAAAATCTTCAGCTGTAACGTAGAAAACCCTGTCAGATGGTTTTTGTGCAAGTATTTGGTGACCTATAGATTGTGATAGATGACTTTTACCTAAGCCTGTATTTGAAAGCAGAAACAATGATCCCTGACAACTTGTATCATTTGATGCCATTGATAGAGCAGCACTATAAGCAAACTGATTGCTGTTACCCACAACAAAATTATCAAAACTGAAATTCCTTCTTAGAAGCCTTCCTCCGTTTAAAGAGGCGCTTATGGAAGGTATTGACAGTTGTTTTGGTGTATTTCTCGTAGTTTTTACACTATAAATTTTTTTATTTTTTGCAGCAGATTTATTATTCCCGGATACTTTTGTATTATTTCCAGAGACAATAAGGTCAATATTTAAACCCTTTCCTGTGATTTTAGATACCTCATCCTCAATCATAGGAAGAAACTTATCATTTACCCTGTTTTTAGAAAAATTATTAGGGCAAAGTAATGATATACTATCATCCTCAAACGATTGAATTTCAAGAGGTTCAATCCACATCCTGAAAGTTGGAGCAGGAATACGCTCCTTAATAATAGCTTTTACTTCAAACCAAAAAGCATCCATAATTTAATAGTACACCAATAATGTTAAAAGTTAAAAATAATCATGTCACTGATTTAAGAGGGATTAAACCAAAACCAATAAGTAAGCTCCGTTTAACTAAATAATTTCTATGATATGAGCATGACATAGTCAAACCGAATATCCGGGATTTTGGTTTTGATGTAATCATATTGGCATAATATCTGTAACCCTCTGTATCTAATGAGTTTACATCAATGAAGTTCACAACTATTTTTAAATACTACCTATTCTAACATTAGTGTTTTGTTAAATATTATAAGCATATCCAACTTTTCTTCCAGATTTGTAATAAAATTGTTTACTGCTATTTTCTCTTATTTACATCGATTTACTCCGATTATTAAAAACAATTCATTCTTTTTTTAAAGAAATATTATATGTCCTATTTACAACCAGATACAAATTTGCAAGAAAAAATATATTTTTTTTTACCTGTCTTTAGTGATTCTAATTAAAAAACATGCGCGGTCGAAAAACAGGTTTGAAACATCTTTTTTTAATAAAGATTTGCTGGTTTATAGCCACCTTATATTGTATAATCGATTTAAAATTGTTTAAGTTGTAAAAATAAATAATTATTTTATTATTGGGAACCTCTAATAATTAGAATTTTTTTTTAGTACAAAATTTATTGGAATCCCATTTGATTTTTTTTAAGGATTTTTTTTATGTCAGTAAGACCACTAATTGCTATTACAATGGGAGACCCCGCTGGAATAGGCCCGGAATTAATACACTTTGCTTTATCTGATCCTTCAATTTATGAAATCTGCAAACCATTTGTTGTGGGAGATGCTAAAATACTTGAGAATGTTAAACAAGTAACCAAAAGCAAACTTAAAATTAATATTATTAAAAATCCATCTGATGGAATATTCAAAGATGGAACAATTGACCTTATTAATATAGAAGGCTCTGATATAGTTTCTCCTGGAAAACCTACAAAATCTTCAGGAAAAGCTATGATTGATTATATTGAATACTCAATTGATCTTACAAAAAAAGGATTATCTTCTGCAATTGTAACCTGCCCTATTAATAAGGCAGCAATGCAACTTGCACAGAGCGAGTTTCATGGACATACTGAACTTCTTGCAAGCAGAACCAATACTGATAGATTTGCCATGATGCTAACAGGAAAATCTCTTAGAGTTGTACTTGTGACAATACATATACCTTTGACCAGAGTAACTGAAGTTCTAACAACAGAAAAAATTATTGAAACAATAGATATTACCAATAAATCTTTAATCGAGCGCTTTGGAATTGAAAACCCAAAAATTGCTGTTGCAGGTTTAAACCCCCATGCAGGAGAAGATGGGCTTTTTGGTGATGAAGAGGAAAGAATAATTGCACCTGCAGTAGATGCAGTTCAAAAAAATGGAATTGATGCAACAGGCCCGTATCCACCAGACACTGTCTATTTTAACGCCTCAAAAGGAGATTTTGATGCAGTGATCGCAATGTACCATGATCAGGGACTGATCCCTTTTAAAATGATCCATTTTAGTGATGGAGTTAATACTACTTTAGGCTTACCTATTATAAGAACATCTGTTGACCATGGAACTGCCTATGACATAACTGGCAAAGGAATAGCTGATCACAGAAGCCTTAAGGAAGCAATATTTATGGCTTCAATACAGGCAAATAATTCAAAATAAGAAATAAAATATTATATGAGTTCAGATAAAATAGTAATTAAGGGTGCAAGACAACACAATTTAAAGAATATTGATGTTGAGATTCCAAAGAATAAACTTGTCATAATAACAGGCTTATCAGGTTCAGGAAAATCTTCCCTTGCTTTTGACACTCTTTATGCTGAAGGGCAAAGAAGGTATGTTGAGTCCTTATCCACATATGCCAGACAATTTCTGGGACAGATGGAAAAACCAGATGTTGATCTGATTGATGGTTTATCCCCTGCAATAGCGATTGAACAAAGATCCGCCAGTCACAACCCAAGATCAACTGTGGGAACTGTTACAGAAATATATGATTATTTAAGACTTTTATACGCAAGGGTTGGAACTCCTTTCTGCTATAAGTGTAACAGCCCCATAAATTTTCAA
This sequence comes from Desulfobacterales bacterium, assembly GCA_024226555.1. GTDB lineage: Bacteria > Desulfobacterota > Desulfobacteria > Desulfobacterales > JAAELO01 > JAAELO01. The sequence goes on from JAAELO010000508.1 coordinate 34,368, forward strand.
AGCCTTGATCAGATTATAGATAACATTCTTGAACTTCCTTTAAAATCTAAGATAATTGTTCTCGCACCTCTCGTATCTGAGCAGAAAGGCTCCCATGAAAAGCTTTTAACCAAACTAAAAAGGGATGGTTTTTCAAGAGTTTTAGTTGATGGTTCTATAATTGAAATAGAAGACCTTAAACCACTTGCTAAAACAAAAAAACATTCAATAGGTGTGGTTGTGGACAGACTTGTATTAAATGAAAGCATAAGAAACAGGCTTGCAGATTCTCTTGAGATTGCTCTTTCCGAATCTGAGGGACTTGTTAACATCCAGGTTTTAGAAGAAAATGGCAGCAAAACACTTACATTTAATGAAAAAGCAGCCTGCATAAAATGTGGAATAAGCTATCCTGAATTTAAACCCGCAAGTTTTTCTTTTAACTCTCCCCAGGGTGCATGTGAAAAGTGTGATGGCTTAGGATCAAAAACAATTTATGACCCGGACCTTATTGTACCTGATAAAGACCTTACCATCAGAGAAGAGGCTCTTCTTCCTTGGGTTAACAGAAGTTCAGTCCAGTTTTCTGAGTTTTTAGACGCTCTCACATCACACTATAAAACTGACATCTATACACCATATAAAGATCTTTCTGAAGTTTTTAAGAATGTTCTGCTTTATGGTTCAGGCAATGAGGAGATTGAGTTCTATTTTGAAAAAGATAACAGAAGAGTACCATTCAAAAAAAACTTTGAGGGTATAATACCAAATTTAGAAAGAAGATATCTTGAAACCGATTCCCAGAGCGCCCGTGAAGAGATAAAGCAATACATGAGTTTTAAACCCTGCTCTGAATGTTCAGGATCAAGATTAAATAAAGCAAGCAGATCCGTTAAAATAAATAAGATCTCAATATCTGATTTCACTGTTTTTTCAATAAAAGAAGCAATTACGTGGATATCAGATCTTAAGCTTGATGAAAAAAATCAAGCAATTGCTGACAGAATTCTAAAAGAGATCTCTGAAAGGCTGGTTTTTCTTCAAAATGTTGGGTTGGGTTACCTCAATCTCAATAGAGCTGCTTCAACACTTTCAGGTGGAGAGAGTCAAAGAATAAGACTTGCTACTCAAATAGGTTCAAAATTAACAGGAGTTTTATATGTTCTTGATGAACCAAGTATAGGACTTCATCAAAGAGACAATGAAAGGCTACTTGAAACCCTGAAAAAAATGAGGGATCTTGGAAATACAGTGCTTGTTGTTGAGCATGATGAAGATACAATAATGGATTCCGATTATGTCATAGATATGGGTCCACTTGCCGGCATCAGAGGCGGTGAAGTTATTTTTGCAGGAACTCCAAATGAACTTTTAAAATCAGAAAAATCTCTCACCGGACAGTATTTCTCCGGTAAAAGAGGTATACCAACTCCTTCAAAAAGAAGAATCTCAAAAAATCACCTTATTATAAAAGGTGCATCATCAAACAATCTGAAAAATGTAACAGCTTCATTTCCAACAGGTTGTTTTACCTGTGTTACCGGAGTTTCAGGTTCCGGAAAATCTACTCTTGTTTTAAACACATTGTTTAAAATACTATACAAAAAATATTACACACTTCGAACTCCTCCCGGTGATTATGAATCCTTTGAAGGATTTCAGCATATAGATAAGGTTGTCAATATTGACCAGTCACCAATTGGAAAAACCCCGAGATCAAATCCGGGAACATATACCGGAATTTTCACCTTTATACGTGAAATTTTTGCAAAAACACCTGAAGCAAGAATGCGAGGTTATAAGGCCGGGCGCTTTAGTTTTAATGTAAAAGGTGGTCGTTGTGAATCCTGTCAGGGTGATGGAATTGTTAAAATAGAGATGCATTTTCTACCGGATGTATACGTCTCTTGTGATGTATGCAACGGTAAACGCTACAACAGGGAAACTCTTGAAATAACGTATAAGGGAAAAAATATTGCTGAAGTTTTAGATATGACAGTAAATCAATCACTAAAGTTCTTTGCAAACATAACAAATATCAAAAACAAACTTCAAACTCTTGTTGATGTTGGAATTGGATATATTAAAATCGGGCAGGCCGCTACAACTCTATCTGGTGGTGAAGCACAAAGAATTAAACTTGCTCGTGAACTTAGTAAAAAAGGTACTGGAAAAACAGTATATATATTAGATGAACCAACAACTGGTCTTCATATTGATGATATAGAAAAACTTCTGTGTGTTCTTGAGAAATTAGTTGATTCAGGTAATACAGTCATTGTTATTGAGCATAATCTGGATGTTATTAAATATGCAGATTATATTATTGATATTGGCCCTGAAGGTGGAGATGGTGGCGGAACTATTGTTGGTAGCGGAACACCTGAAGAAGTTGCTGAGATAAATGAATCACATACTGGGACTTATCTTAAAAGAGTTCTATAGATAATATTAAGGTTCGATTTAAATTTAGCTGTTGAAAACCTTGTATCAAAAAGATACTTTTAAAAGCCATTTCAAAAACATTTTAAAGTGAAAAAAATCAAATCAAAAAACTATGCCTGTTTTGAAAAGTTTGACAAATATCTTTTTAAACTCGTTCTTAAAAGCTTACTAACTCAATCATATATTTTTTCATCTGTATTTTGGAACCCAAACAATTTGATATTTACATTTCCAGCTCATGGGAAAAACAGGTAATTTATAACAAAAAACCACCTGTCCGGCAGAGCATTTCAGGCTGGCTTTATTGTAAAATCTGGGTGGATCATCTTATTACCTCTGCATATATTTTATCGTAACCGCCACTATCTTTGAGTCTTTTAAATCCTTTGTCAAATTTCGCCTTGATTTTATTTACATTTGGAATTTTTTTGGAAAATAACAGAAAGCCTCCTTTTTTTACAAATGGTTTAGGGTGTATCGTAAAAAGTTTTTTTTTATCAGAACCAAGCTCTTTTTTTATCATGGAAAACCCCACTACGTATTCCTCAATACAAGCGTCAATCCTCCCTATTAATACTTTTCTAAAATTTAATTCCGATTTTGGAACAATATCAATTTTTATTTTTTTTTTACTAAATATTTTTACAGAAGCATTACCCAATGTATCTCCAATTTTGTATTTTTTTAGATCTTCAATATTTTCCCAATTAAAATTAACAGTTTTTAAATGAAAAAAAACATTGTTAATTTCAATAACCGGAAGTTTACTATAGATAAATTCTTTATCCCTTTCTTTTGTCTTATACCATGGAAAGGTACCTGTTTTTTTCCCAATTTTAGTTAAAATAAGAGACCTTTTCCAGGGATAATATTCATAAACAACATCAACATTTACAAATTTAAACGCTTCAGTAATAATTTTTTCGGCCACTTTTCCATTGGGATCAATCTTTGAAGTATAAGGTGCCCACTCTCCGATTGCTAACGTAACTGAATCATTTGCATAAATATCTAATGTAAAGAAAATGCAGATTAAAAAAAGTAGATAAATAAAGATGTTTTGTTTCATTTCAGCCCCCTGTGTTTAAATATTGGTTGGTTTAAAGAAACCTGTTGTTGAAAATAAATATAGATTAGCCTTAAGGTTCCTTAATATTAGACTGTTTGTGCAATAAACAAATATATTATATTTTTATATGTAACGTTGTATGCTTAAATTTACCGTGTGAGTTGGAGTTGGGCAATATGAATAATTAAATTAATTATAAACTATGGCGAAGATTTCTGTCAAGAAAAGTTGAAATAATGGTTAGTTCTATCAGAAAGATGTGTTTACCTATAATTTCCTGAAGGACATTAGGATTTACCAGCCTTAAGATAAGATAAATAATTGTTAACGATAAATTTTTGGTGGTATTGTGAAAGAAATAAAACTATAGAAAAAAAAAGGTTTCACCTTTTAACAAAGTGAAACCTTTTTAATTTTTTTTAAAAATCTTATTTCAATAGCATTAACGCTGCATCTTTTGCAGGATGCATAAAAATAAGAATTAGAGATACAACAAGAGCATAGATACAAAGTGATTCGATCAAAGCAAGACCGATTAGTAGAGTAACAGTTACTTTACCAGAAGACTCAGGATTTCTTGCGATTCCTTCAACTGCTGCTTTTAGACCAATACCCTGACCAATACCACAACCTGCTGCTGCGATAGCGATTGCCCAACCTGCTGCTGCAACACTAGCAATAAAAAATTCCATTATTTTCTCCTTTAAAATTAAACTTAGTTTACCAATTTCCCCTATAAATAATTACGTATGTAATATATTTTCTCTTAATGCGCGTGGTCCATTGCTCCCTGGAAATAAAGAACTGAGAGAAGAAAGAACACAAAAGCCTGAACAAAGGCTACAAAAATTCCCATTGCCATAATTGGCAGAGGGACAAAAAAACCACCTGCAAGAAAGAATAAGATCCCAAGAACAAGTTCATGACCCATCATATTTCCAAACAATCTGAATGAAAGCGACATTATTCTTGCAAGATGCCCTATAATTTCAATTGGGCAAATAAGTGGAGCCAACCACCATACTGGTCCCATAAAATGCTTATAATATTTAGCCCCATGGTGCTTTATTCCAAGAAAATGAGTAAATGTGAATGAACAAATTGCAAGAGCTAATGTTGTTTGAAGAGCTGCTGTTGGAGGATAAAATCCAGGAAGCAATCCACTTAAATTCGCTACAAAAACAAACAAAAAGATTGTTCCTGCAAGGGGGAAAAACCACCTACCCTCTTCTCCTGTCATTTCAACCATAAATTCTTCAAGACCACCTATTAACAACTCAAAAACATTTTGAACTTTTTTAGGAACAAGCTGTGGTTTCTTTCCTGCAATTGCTCCAAGAATGATCAAAAATATCATAATTACCCACATGTAAAAAACGTGAACATAACCATGAATAAAATGAGATAGTGCTTCAATATGAAGCAAGTCTAAAAGTTTTACAAAGTAGAGATAGGGATGTTCCATCCTATACCGCCTCCTTAAATATCAGTTTTGTCACTTCAAAAACAGTTGCAGCCATCATGCTTGCAACCACAATTGAAAGTCCAAGAATTAGTCCAATGGGATCAACTAAGCGCCCCGACATAAGCCCAAATATTATTAGTCCGCTTATAACAAAACGAACATAGTATTTAAAAATGATGGTTCCATGACCAGTAAATTTTTTAGGGACAACAGCTTTTTTCAATGTTCTGTATAGAAGGTGAAAATTGATTGTTACAAGAAGACCACCGGCAACAACTCCTGTGGCAAACTCATAAGAAAGAATAATAAGGCTTAAAACACTTGCTACAGCAAAAATTAACCAGTTTGCTTTAGTTACAAAACTTACTATTCTATTTTGTATTTCGTTCATCACTTTCCTTAATTTTCCGTATCTCGTGCCAGATATTTCTAAAACCTGCTGCAATTCCAAGCATCAGAAAAACAAACATTAGAACAGGTTCGGTATCAAATACTTTATCAAGCCAAAACCCTAAAAAAAGACCAATAACTATAGAAAGAGCAACTGATAGGCCAAGACTGCTATGTTTTGCAGCATCCATGAGCATTTTTGCTGTTTCTTTTTTCATTTTAAAGAACCTTTAAAAATGTTTACGACATTCACCTTAACCGTAGGATGAGTAATATATTATTAAATACAAGTCAATGTAAAATGTTTCACAGTATTCAATATTTAAGAGGATTTAAAAGGTGTAAAAAGAATAGTACAAAAAAACAGCAAGTTATGTTTTTTGAGTTCTTTTGACTGAATGTGATTATCAAAAAAATGAACGGATTCTTTTAAACAGAAACAGAAATATGGCCTTTGGAATTATCACTTTTTACCTCTCCCACAATTGACGCTGCTACACCTTCATTCAAAAGAGTTTCAAGGCATTTGCCAGCCTCTTCCTCTGGGACTGAAAACAACAATCCTCCTGATGTTTGGGGATCGAATATGATATCTGTGTGTGCTCTTGAAACGTTGCCATCTATTTTGATATTATCTTTACAGTACTCTCTTGTTTTGTAACTTCCCGCAGGAATCAAACCCATATTTGCATATTCAATGGCGCCTTCAATAATTTTCATGTCTTTAAGATAGAGCTTGATCTCTTTTCCAGACCCCATTGCCATCTCAAGGGCATGCCCGGCAAGGCCAAACCCTGTAATATCTGTACAGGCTGATGTTTTAAACTTCATCATAATTTCTGCAGCAACTTTATTCAGACCTGCGGAAATCTTTACAAGGTTTTTAATATCTGACTCACTTGCTATCTTACCTTTAATAGCGGTAGCAATTATGCCTGTTCCAATTGGCTTTGTCAGAATCAGCTGATCTCCAACATTTGCAGAGCAATTCTTTATAACTTTGTCAGGATGGATCAGGCCTGTTACTGAAAGACCATACTTAAATTCAAGGTCGTCAACACTGTGCCCTCCCGCAAGCACAGCTCCGGATTCCTCTATTTTCGAAAGACCTCCTGCAAGAGTCTCTTTAAGAACATCCTCATGCATCTCTTCAGTTGGAAAACAAACAATATTCATCGCTGTTACCGGTTTTCCTCCCATTGAATAAACATCACTTAAGGAGTTGGCTGCTGCAATCTGCCCAAACTCATAGGGAGAATCGGTGACAGGTGTTAAAAAATCCAGTGTTTGTATCAAAGCAGTATCGCTGCTAATTTTAAAAACCCCTGCATCATCGGCATTTTCATACCCAACAATAAGATCAGGATGTTTTTTTTGTTTAAGCGAACCTATAATTCTTCCCAGGACCCCTGGTTCAATTTTAGCCGCTCAGCCTGAAGCTCTGACTTTTTGAGTAAGAGCCGGATGCAATTCTACTTTTTTATTATCTTTATCACTCATAATTTATTCCTTTAGCATAACTGCCGTTCCAAACCTACCTGTATTTTTCTCATATCTATATGAATAAAAAAGATCCGGATTGCATTTTGTACAAATATCACTGCTTTCTATATTTTCTTCTGGTACCCCAGAGTCAATTAACTGATCAAAACTTATTGACCAGAAATCAAAATGGTTATTTTCTGTATGGTAATTCCAGTAAATTTCAGGTATCTCATCCCTATAGTTTTTGAACTCAGCGCAACATGGACCAAGGGATGGGCCAATACAAGCAATAATATTCTCAGGATTTGAACCAAACTCTTTTACCATTGAAGATACAGTCTCACCAATAATGTTTGCAACACTTCCACGCCAACCAGAATGTATATTTCCTATAACCTTTTTTACCGGATCATAAAGAATGACAGCCTGACAATCAGCAGTTTTTATTAAGAGTAAGGCTCCTTTTTGATCAGTAATAGAAGCATCAGCCTCTATTCCTTTTCCGGTATCAAGCTCTTTCTTTGCTATAAAAATAACTTTGCTATGAGTCTGCTTTGTTGAAACAACATAGTCACCTTTAAACTCTTTAAGGATAAGTTCCCTGTTTTTTGCGACATTTCTATCGTAATCTTCAGGAACTATTCCAACATTTAAACCTTCACAAACTCCTGAACTAACTCCGCCTTTACGTGTGAAAACACCGTGTTTAATTTCTGAAAATTCAGATAGCTTTTCAAAGCAGAAATAACTAAGCCCGTTTAATTTTTTTATAATCATATTTTATAAACACCTTTAACACGTTCCTCAAAACAAGGAATTTTTTCTCTAAATAAGGTCATCTCTTCAAAATCAAGCTCAAACTCTACAATTGTCTCAAAACTATATCCATAAGATAGTGTTTTACCAACTGGTGATAAAATTTTTGAACACCCACCATATTCAATGAGGTTTTCTGTACCAATCCTATTTGCAGCAAGAACAAAGAGTTGATTTTCAATAGCACGTGCAGCAAGGAGTTTGTTCCAGTGATCAATTCTAACTTTGGGCCACTGACCCATAACAATAACTATTTCAGCCCCATCAAGTGCAAGAGTTCTGAAAAACTCAGGAAATCTCAGATCATAACATATAAGAAAACCAATCTTTCCAATTGATGTATCAACAACTACAGCTTTATCACCAGCTTTAAAATATTTATCCTCACTTGCATGGGAAAAAAGATGAACCTTGCTGTAAGTTCCTTTTATCTCACCGTCTTTGTCAATTAAATAAGCAGTATTATAAATATCACCATCACGCATTTCAGGATAAGATCCTGCAATCATTACATTCTCTTTTATAGCTACTTTAGACAGTTCATCTAAAACATAAGGTGTTTTTTCAGCATGGCTTTTCAGATTTGAATAATCAAAACCACAACTCCACATTTCAGGCAAGACAACTAAATCAGCATTTAAAGGTGGTATTCTCTCAATCACATAAGCCAGATTCTCATCAATCATACCGGTTTTAGTATCAAACTGGAATACAGCAGTTTTTAATTTTCTTTCCATCTCTTAACCTCTCCTGTCTTATTTATGAAGGTTTCCGGTTCTTGCCATGGTAATAACATCAATTACATCAGCACCTTTTTTTGCCAGAATACCAGCACAGGATTCAACTGTCGCTCCCGTGGTATATACATCATCGACCAAAAGAATTCTCCTGTTTTTTACAGAATCTTTAGCTTCAAAAGCATTCTTTAAATTCCTTCTTCTTTCGATGTTAGATAACCCAATCTGTGTTTCTGTTTTCCGTGTTCTCAAAAGAACATCTCTATTAATAATGACGCTTTGGGTATATTGATTCCAGTTTTTCAAAACCAGATATGCCTGATTGAAACCCCTCTTCCTAAATCTCGACCTATGCAAAGGGATTGGAATTATCATATCATATGATTCATCTTTAACCATATCCATATAAAGCAGAAAAAGCATTTTTCCAAAGGTATCTGCCAAACCAACTTTTCCGTTGTATTTAAATTTATGAACAAGCTCAAGAAGTGCTTCCTCATATATGCCCACAGACCTTATCTTTCCTATCTTACTCTTTTTATCGATGCAATTTGGGCAAAGATGGTTTTCTGCTGTTTTGCTCTTAAACATTGCACCACACCTACTGCAATATGGAGGTGTTACCGAAGTAAACGTTTTTAAACACGACTCACAAAGTACATCTTTTAAAACTGTTTTGAATGCATCATCTCTCTCCATCTCAACCAAATCATCAATTGAAGTGGGTTTATCAACATCAATAAATTCCTTACAAACAAAACACATATCCGGGAAGAGTACCTTACGAATTGAGACCATTGTTGCATTCATGGATTGTTTAAGCATTTTGGGAATCTCTTCTATAAGTAATTCAAAAACAGGTTGTACCTTATATAGTGTTCTATACTTATGGTTTCAACTGTTTATGATATTTTTTATGTTCTCGTTTCAGGCCTTTGGCAATGAACTTTTTGATTCAAGGCATTGCATAAAAAATAAAAACCATTTTTTTATTCATCTTCCTTCAAACTTGACATGTTTGAAGAGGTACATAAAAATGTTTAAAAAACATAACATTTTTATTCAGGGTTCAATCAAAAACTTTATGATTTTAAAAATAAAGATTCTTATAGTACGGTTTAATTAGAAAACATTCTAATGGTATATCATGATTAAGATTTTTTGAAGTTTTTTATGAAATTCAAAAAAATCAGGTTGTTATATGAGAGAAACATCCTAAATTTTAAGGTCAAATGTCCCTGTAAAAGCAATTATAAATTTTGCTTAAATTAATTGCAGAAAAAATTTTACAGACTGTTTCTGTCCATATCTACAGTTAGTTTTGTAATTGAAAATTATCGTCAAATATAAGATTCCTGACTCAATATCACCTGAAAACCATAGGGATGATCTTCTCGGAAATGACACTATACCTTTTGTTTACATATATTTTATGTAAATTTCAGAATTTAATTTATTTTTGTTGTATAAAAAAACAGATAATTTTTTGAAAAATGAGTGTTGGGTTAAAATATTTTTTAAAAAACCAGATTTTTTCCTTGTGTAATAAAAAGACAAAGTCTAAGGTTTCATTAGACATAAAAACATCGGTTTTTATGTAACAAGCTGGAAAGAGGCCGACACCCCAATCCAGCTCTAAACAGAACTCTTTACAACATAAGGAGAAAAGAGCATGTCTAAAACATGTTTTATCGAAACACAGAAGTTCCGTCAACGCCTCTTTCACACCGGGCAGATTTTACAGCACATACAATCAGATCGTTTAAATTGCTGCACAAGCATTTATAGTGCAGGATTTGGGCCATTTTAGACTGTTTTTGTACATCTGATTTGGTGTAAAAGGAATCGGTAAAAAACTAACTAAAGCTATATTTTAGATAGGAAAAATATTAGTTGAAGAATCTCTTCAGGTGAAACACCGATTCTGCGTAAAAAACTCAAAAGATTTTTTTTGAGGTGAAAGAGGTGAGACTAAAAATTTTACCTTTACATAACCTTTGCTAAAATTGTGCATTCTTAAGGGTTGGTTCTGCCCATAACCTCTTAAGAATCCAATTTTACAAGGGAAGGCGTGTGAAAGAGTCGTTCGTGGAAAGGAGTGGCTGGGTTTATTACAAATTCAGCCGCTCCAGACTATAGGCAAAACTCTACCAATTTATTTCCTATTACATAATATTCATTAAAAAAACTGAAGTTCTGGTAATCCGAGCTTAAAGAAATTAATGTTTTCATTAAGTTTTTGGAAAGCTATTTAATTCTGAGTTGTAGAGGTAATTTTGCTGGAAATACAAGGCGTCGAGACATTAAGTCATATTTTTAAACAGCTTATGCAACATCCGGCCGTATAAATAAGAAATGAAATTTATTATAAATTCAAATCAGACTATCCTTTTTTTACTTTATGTGTTTTTACCATCTTTATGTTTGAACGTACTTTTTTTGCAAAACTTTCACTTCTTAATCTATCTGCAGCTTTCTCTGTTGTTGAATCAAGCCTTGATATTATTCTCACTTCTTTAGTTTGTGCGCTCATTTGCTTTTTCCTTTCATAATCATTAGGCTATGTTCTATACAAACCCTAACAGAAAATTGACGAATAATCCATTCATATAGTTCAGAATTTTTTTCCATTAGACATTCTTTCTTATTTCCAGCTATTGATACAACATATTCAATATCATTGGTTGCCCTATGTCTTACAGGGAAACATAATTGAGAACCTTTCTTGTTATTATTTGTTCTTCCTTTTATAAATCTTCTTTTATTTTTAGGTCTTTTCAACTCTTTTTGTATATCATCTACAATAATAATTCCTCTATCTTTTATACATTTCATAACAGTACTTGTTGTAGCACATAACTCTTTTGCAGTTGTAGATGGAGTTTCATTTGCCGGTTCATAAAAAAACCACTCAACAGGCTTATTATTTTCTATTTTTAACAACCCTACACGAAATTTGACCTTTGAATTTATACACTGTTCAAAAGCTTTGCATAGTCCTACTACTAATAAGTTTATCTGTTGTTCGGGCTTAGTTATTGTTTTAAATGTATCTTTTGCACAAATTTCATCTTCTTTAATAGTTTCTCTTGCATGATCAGCCATTCTCTTACATTTTTCACCAACTATATTTTCAATAATATCTGATATCCACATTAGCTCATCAACACCTATTTCTTTCTTAGGTCGAGAATGTTTCAACAGAAATTCATATGTTGCTTTAGCAATGAATTGAAAAGATATCGCAAAAGTTATTATCAGAAATGCCGATTTCTTTACTGTTTCACCCCAATTATTAAAACCACTATTATCCAATAGTTTAAAAAAAGGAGCTCCAACATTTTCTTTTGTAAGCATAAAAACAATTAATGAAGGAAGCACAACAAGCAATACAGGTCTAATAACAAATTCACAAACCCATAAATTACAAAGAGTTACAATTAAACTTGACGCTTTATTACCATAATGACCCTCAAATTCAGGAACCACAGAACCTCCTGTGAACTAAAATAGCAATTGTAATATGGTCAATCACTATTTATTTATTTTTTATATTAAAAAGTCGTGTTGGGTAAAACAGAAATTATATTAACGTATAGCTAATATATTTAATAATCAAAGAAAAAGTACAAGTTAGTGATATTTTCTTTTGAAGCTCCATCACTTTTAATCAGCAACTTCCCTCGATAAATTGCTAAAACACCATGCTTTAGCTTGGGTAGATTAAGTTTATTGCGAAGATTGGGTTTACCGACTTTTAAGGCGGATATTATTTATTCTGAGATGCATGGCTGAGTTTGCGGTAAATACAAGGCGTCAAGACATGAAGTCGTATGTTTTTTTATACTACGAATGTCTTGCAACATAGTATTTACCGTGAAATCGGCCTTGCTTTTATTTTTGCCTTTGCCTCAAGGATTCGTAGATGACTATTGCTCCTGCCACTGAAGCATTTAGTGAATTAAATGAACCATGCTGTGGTATGGATATTAAAAAATCACAATTCTTCTGAACAAGCGGACGCACACCTTTATCTTCACCACCAACAACAATCGCAAGCGGTCCCTTAAGATTTGCATCATATAAAGAGGTTTCCGCCTTTGCATCAAGTCCTGTTACCCAGATACCTTTTTCCTTTAGCTCATTGATGCAATTGACCATATTTGTTACCTTTGCAAATTTCACATGTTCAAGAGCTCCGGCTGATGCCCTTGAAACTGAAGGTGTGTGAGATACTGCTCTGTCTTTAAGTGTGATGACACCATCAACACCTGCGCAATGGGCAGTCCTTATCAGTGCACCTAAATTACTTGGATCTACAACATTTTCCACAAGGAGGAGAAAAGGATTTTCTATATTGATAAATGCGCCCATATCAACAACAGGATAATCGCTAACCTTTGCACAAACTCCCTGATGGTAATCTGATCCTGACAAGATTGAGAGTTTATCAGGGGTTTCATTTACAACTTTAATATCTCTTTGTTTTGTAAATTCTGTGATTTTCTGCAATCTCTTTGAATTAGGATCTTTGGAGAAATATATCTCGAAGAATTTTCTTCTATCTGCTTTTAAAGCCTCATAAACAGAGTTGATACCGAAAAGAATTTCATAACCTTTTTGTTCAGGTCTCTGTGAAGTTTGTTTTCTGGCCTTTTTCTTAGCGCCACCTTTTGATCTGTTTTTTTTCTGCATTTTATAGAAGCTCTTTTCCAAGGATTGATTTTGTTTCATTTACAGCTGCATCAAGATCATCATTTACAACAATATACTTATAAAGATCTTTTTTTGCGATTTCAGTCTCTGCGTTTTTAATTCTTTTATCAATTGTATCGATAGAATCGGTTCCTCTTTTTATAAGTCTTTCACGAAGCTCTGTCATATCGGGTGGCATTATGAAGATTGTTACGCTTTCAGGATATTTCTCAAGAATCTGAATGGCTCCTTCAACATCTATATCCAAAAGGATACTAAAACCGTTATTTAGGTTTTCATTAATATAATCTATCGAGGTGCCATAATAGTTATCGTGTACTTTTGCCCATTCAAGCCAGAAACCGGTTTCAATCTTCTTTTCAAACGCATCTGCTGTGATAAAAAAATAATCAATACCATCTTTTTCAGCACCTCTAACTTGTCTTGTTGTATATGATACTGAAAATTTTAACTTATTGAAATCCCTGAGGACCTGCTCACAGATAGTTGATTTTCCAGCTCCTGATGGAGCTGACATGATAACTAATTTTCCTTTTTTATTCACTGTCTTTTTCCCTTAAAGATTCAAATCTCTGTGAGATGGTTTCTGCCTGAATAGCAGAAAGAACAATATGGTTACTATCCATGATAATTATAGATCGGGTTCTTCGTCCATGTGTTGCATCTATCAATCTATGCTCATCTTTTGCATCATCTTTCAGGCGCTTCATGGGCGCTGAATTCGGAGAAACTATACCAATAACCCTTTCGGCAACAACACTGCTACCAAAACCAATGGGTAATAGTACCTGATTGAATTTTTTCTCCGGGATAATAACCGGTTCTTTTTTAGCTTTACTCAATATTTTGAACCTGTTCTCTCAGTTTTTCAAGCTCAGATTTAAGATCCACAACTATGTGGGAGATAGATGCATTTCCTATCTTTGAGCCCATTGTATTAAACTCTCTGTTGAACTCCTGAAGAAGAAAATTGAGCTTCTGTCCAGATGGTTCATTTTTTTCCATTATCTCTCTGAACTGCTTGATATGGCTGTCAGACCTTGTAACTTCCTCAGAGACATCGCTTTTATCTGCTAAAATTGCAGCTTCCTGTGCGATTCTTGCAGGATCAAGCTCAACCTCACCTTTGGTCAGTTTTTCGATTCTATCTTTCAATTTTTCCTGATAAACATCTAAAATACCGTCCATCTCACCTTCAATTTTTGCAACACTATCTTCGATATAGGTAAGGCGTTTTACAAAATCCTTTTGAATAAATTCACCTTCAACAAGTCTCATCCCATCAAGGTCAACAAGTGCTTTTGCAAGGCATTTAGATACGATAGGCCACTCTTTATCAATATCTTTGTCCTTTGTTACTGATTCAAGCACTCCGGTTTGTCCAAACAGTGATTCCATTGATATTTTTGGCTTTATATCATACTCTTTTTTAAGAGTTGATAATGTATCTTTTAAAGCAAGGGCCCTTGAAGCTTTAACCTCAATAATCTTTGAATCTTCAGCTTCGCTTTTGATGTATGTTTTTACATCAACCCTGCCTCTTGAAACGGTTTTCTTTATCTCACCCTTCATTTTATCCTCAATAGCGCTGTAACCATGGGGCAGGCGGATTGAAAAATCCAGATATCTGTTGTTATAGGTACGAATCTCGATAACCACATTCAGATCACCCTCTTTTACTTCTGCCCTTGCAAAAGCTGTCATGCTTTTTATCATATTTTTTTGGTTCCACTTTTAAGGTTTTTTAAATCTATTATATATTTTTCTCTGACTTTTGATATAAAATCTATCATCTTCGGGTCTTTGTAATTTGGAAATGTCCAGGGTAATGTATTATATTTTCCATCTTTGTAAATTAATGTCAAATCCGCGTAAACGCCTTTTCCAACATATATTTTATGGGCAAAATTCTTGCAGGTAGCAAGTACAAAGCGTTCCATAAGTATATATCCGGGATCTATATTTACATTTCTGTTTCCATCATTCGATAATTTTTTCTCAATCCTAATAGAAAAATGCTTAATATCAGCAATACTACTTTGCTTAATAAGATCTTGAAATATAATTATGCGCCTTTGAAGGTTTTTGCCCATCTCCTTTTCATAGTAAGATGTATTATCAAAAGCTGCCCAATCTGACATTATATCAATTTCACCAAACTCTTTGGACAAAGATAAAGCAACATCTTCAAACAACGTTTTATCATTTAAGAATACAGCTATAAAAAGCTTTGCCGGATTTGGTGGTAATGCTTTACTCATATTCTATTCCAAAGATTTTGCTTCATCTACAAGCATTATTGGAATATCATCACGAATCTCATAAATAAGTTTGCATGATTCACATATTAGACCTGTTTCATCTGGGTTTAGCTTCACAGACTCTTTGCACTTTGGACATGCAAGAATATCTAATAATTCTTTATTTACAGCCATTTAAAACTCCTATCATATTTTTAAATTAAATTCTTTTTGTCTTATATAGTAGCTTGAGAAAAAAAAAAACTCTAAAACATAAATATGAAAGATTAAATAAAATTATTAAATGTTATTATTGTTTGTTTCTAATTTGTCTTTTTTTAAGATCTAGTATCAGGCCTTTGGCGATAAACTTTTTGTAAAAAGTTTAATCAAAAACTTTATGGATTAGAAAATTTATAAATAACATTAGGGAACCTCTAATAACTGCTCTTTTGGCGAAACCCTTTGTTATTTCCGAAAAAAACTGTAATAAAATCGGCTCGTTATTTTTGGAAATGCCTTGTATTTCATCCAAAATTCTAATTATTAGAGGTTCCCATTAACTAAAGAAAATGTTTTATATAGAAACATAAAAACTGTGGAAATTTATCAAGCCAGAAAAGACACCCTCTTAGAAGAAGTTTATCACATTTCAATAAAGGTTTATTCCAAAATATTTTCCCACACTTTCTTTGCCCCACCCCTCTTACTTTTCAAATAATCTCCCACTTTTTTCATAATATCACTCTTATCAGAAGTTTTGCTAAGATTCTCACATATTGTTTGTGCAACACCAACTTCATCTTCTGAAATAGTTACAAGTCCCTCTTCAACAATTTCATTACCAAGCCAGAGAAAATTATCCCACGATGGCCCAATCACAGGTATTACACCACACATAACTGGTTCTAAAAAATTTTGTCCCCCAAGATCTGCGAGGCTCCCACCTACAAATACAGCATCAGCAATTTCATATGAAAGGGAAAGCTCTCCAAATGTGTCCCATAAGATAACCTCTCCACCATTAACTTTCTTTTTTATTTCAGATCGTAGAGTGTATTTAATTTTGTTTATTTCAAATATTTTCTGCCAGGACTCAATTCTGTGCATATGTCTTGGGAAAAGACCAATAACCGTTTCAGGTTTTTGTTTTAAGACCTCATTAATAATATATGTGACTTTCTCCTCTTCCTCTTCACGAACAGATCCTAAAACAAGGAATCTTTCTGAAACTATCTTTTTTAATGGGTTTTCGCTACTTTTATTAAAGCCTGCAATGCGTTCAAACTTTATATTATTCATAACACAGGTTTCTGTTTGAAAGAGTTCATTAAAAAGTTTCGCATCAAGCTCTTTAGTTGCAAGAATTTTTGAAGGCGCAAGCTTTGGCCAAAGAAAAGATATTTTTTTATAACCCCTCATGCTTTTTTCTGTAATTCTGCCATTTACTATAATTGTTTTTACTTTGTTCTTTTTCAGTGCATAAAAAAGGCCAGGCCAGATCTCAGTCTCAAGAATAACAACAATTTTTGGATTGTATTTTTTTACAGCTTTATTCATTAGAGAGGGCTTGTCAAATGGCAGATATCTAATCTCAAGTGAGAGATTAGGGTTACATTTTTTTTGGACCACTTTTTCAAGAATTTCTATACCCTGGCTTGTGCATGTGGTTAAAAGTATGTTTATTTTTTCTTTATGATCAGCTTTTTCAAGGAGTGTTTCAACAAGGTATGCTTCACCAGCTGAAGCAGCCTGGATCCAAATATCCTTTTTTGTTAATAGAAAACCCTTAAGTTTTCTTTCTTCAAAACCTTCTCCAATTCTCTTATGATTTTTCAGAAATGGTGTGACCAATATCCACAAAATTTCATAAAAAAGAAAAAGGATTTTTACTGCAATATTAGTCATTCTCCCACCTTATTCTTTAATTTTATCTAAGAAAAAGTTATCAAACCCCTCATCAATAAACTCAATATCAATCGATACAATCAGCAGATTTTTAAAGTTGTTAATCTTTTGGATTTTAACAAAATCTTTCTCTGTTGTTACTATAAAATCACAGCCTTTGGAACTTTCATATATATCATCAATATCTGCCCGCTCATATCTGTGATGATCTTTATACTCTTTAAAACCTTCAACAATTAAACCTAAGGAGGTGGTGCTTTGTCTGAATTTATCATTGTGGGCTATGCCTGAAAATGCAAATGCCGACTTTCCATTTAAAATATTTAAATCACAATTCCCATCAACATTATAAATTGATTCTTTATGGGTTGTTCTGAAAATATTTTTTGAAGGGATTATATTTTTTAGTGAATCAGGGTCAACACCTTTGTATCTTGTTAAGATAAAAGCATCTCCAAGCGATAGATACTTTAAAGGATCTCTTAAAGACCCCCTTGGAATAAGATGTCCATTTCCAAATGGCTTATCACTGTCTAATAATATAATTTCAAAGTTTCGATCTATTTTCAGATGCTGGAAACCATCATCTAATATTAAGAAATCGGCACCGCCAATTACTGCTTTATCAGCTGATTTACACCGACTGCTCCCAACATAGACAGGAACATTTTTTAGTTTTTCAGCTATTAGGTAAGGCTCATCGCCTGCTTCATAAACATCTGCAAGCATCTTTTCACCATCATGGACAACGGCTCCCTTTTCCTCAAGAGTTCCGCCATATCCCCTGCTAATAACAGCTGGATTAAAACCATTTTCTTTTAAAAGTTTTGCAAGATATATTGTAAATGGTGTTTTGCCAGTACCGCCTACTGTTATATTACCTACAGATATTACCTTAACAGGTGAGGAGAAAGACTTAAAAATATCTTTATTATAGAAGGTTCGCCTTGTTGAAACTATTAACCCAAAGATCTTTGAAAGAAGATACAGGATAAATTTTACTGAAAAAAAAGGAGTTTTTCCATCGTCATATATAATATCCTCAATTTTCTTTCTAAGTCTTTCCATTATTAACTATACCCAGGAACTTCTTTTAACAACAAGATATGAACCTGCTGAAAAGAATAGAAAATTTGCAAGCCAGGCAGCCATAACAGGGGGAAGTACTTCTCCTTTTCCAAGGGATAGAAAAAGACTGTGCAGAGACCAGTGGAGAAACCATATAATCAAGCCTGTAAGAATTGATAAAGGTATACTTTTGCCAACTCTGTCAAGAGTTGTTATCAGAGTTGCCATTATAACCATTATGATACAAACAAAGGGCATGGCAAGCTTTCCATGGTAGTCCACTCTGTATCCAACGGCATCATATCCCTCATCCTCCATTTTCCTAATCATCTTCTTCAAATCCTCTGAACTCAGGGCTCTGTTTTTACGAACCACATTCTTCAAACTTTCAGGCTTAAGGGCAAGTTTCATATCTTTTGTTTCATTAAAAACCTCAGTAAAATCACCTTTGTTGTCTATTGTCTGGGTTATTACATACTTCATATGCCATATGTCTTTATTCTCATCATATATACAAACTTTGGCATCAATACGTTTAACCAATTTAAAGTTTTCCCCAAAGTAATAGATGGAAAGACCTGATACTTTTTTTGTAGAAGGTTCATAGTACCTTACATGTGTAATGGATTTCTTTGTTTTAACCCAGTTATAAGTCACATTTTTGTGGCGTGGTCTTATTTTATTTGCTTCAAGAAGAGTCATTGGGGTGATGATTTCAGCAACAATAAACAGAAAAACAGTAAAAATCAAACCTGTAAAAAGAGCTGCTAAATTAATATACATAGTACTAACACCACCACTCTTTATAGCGACAAGCTCTTTGTTTTTCTGCATCAAACCATACACTATAAGAACTGATAAAATAGTACTAACCGGAAGAATTGTAGAGATGAAGAAAGGTACCCTTAATAGGACATACCAAAACCCTTTAATCAGGGGTATACCAGCATTTGCAAAATTATTAATTGTTCCAAGAAAATCATTAAGTACAAAAATACTTGTTACTAAAATAATTACTATTGCAACATAGCGTATAATTTCCTTTATTATGTATTTATGAATTATAGACATTATGCTTTCGCTCTACTTTTTTTGATTAAATTATAGATCTTGATAAATATAGCTCCAAACTCAACGGGCCTTTCCTCTCCAACCCTTTTATAGAGGTATATTGTGATAATACCAAGAACTATATTTGGCATCCACATAGTTAGAATTGGTGGATAATTTCCGGATTTTCCCACAGATGTGCCAATAGTTAAAATTGTGAAGTAAAGAAGAAAAAGAAAAATACCAGGTCCTGTTCCAGAAACTTTTCTGCCTGAAGCGGATTGTACTCCAAGTGGTATCGCTAAAAGCCCTAAAACAAAACACCCAAAAGGGATCGCAAATTTTTCATAGTATCTCACTAAAACTTCATTATAGACAGCACCCTCTTTATTTTTTTTTATGAAAGCACGATATTCGGAAATATCCCATTCAGATATTCTCTTTTTTCTAACACCTTTAATTGCTGACCTGTTAAGATCTATTTTTATCTCAGTTTCATCAAAGTGTGATATAGAATAAACACTTTTTCTATCCAGATTAACTGTATTATATGAACCATTATGAAGTTTCAAAACAAATATTTTTTCTTCAGGTCTGCTTATTATACTACCCCTTGGGGCTATAATTGAAGTAATACTGTTTTTACGACTCTGATCTTCAATAAAAATATCTGTTAGTTCCTTTTTTTTAAGATCAATCTTATTCACATATAAAACCACATCTTTCAAACTTTCGTTAAAAACCCTTTCCTTCAAACCAAAATCAGCACTGGTGGCTGCAACTTCTTTAACCATTTTATCAATGGAAGATTTGCCCCATGAAATCCCGTAAAGTTCAACATAAAGTGTCATAATGTATCCAACTGTACAAAAGAGAAGTACAGGAGGTATTAGAAAATACACACTAAATCCACCCGATTTTAATGCCGTAATCTCATTATCACCAGACATTTTCAGCATAGTCAGAAGCACAGCTAACATCACAGACATTGGGATTGTTAAAGCAAGAAACGATGGTACGGTATAAACCAACATCATACATACAACATAAATACTTACATTGAAGTTTACTATTAGATTTGCGATATCCGGTATTTTAGCAAGCAAAAAAATTGCTGTTAGAAATGCCAGATTAATAAAAAAAGGCGGTAAAATCTCTAAAATTATGTATCTATTTACAATCGAGTTTAATTTCATACAAATTATTATCTAATTCCCCAGGAATTTAACTTTGTTTAGATCCCAGATAGTGTCGTCAAAAAGTCTGTCCGGCATTGGAATAATATCATTTAAAACTTCATATTTTTTGTAGTAGCTTTTTATAAATTTTTTATAATTATTATAAGTTTTTTTATAAAGAGTATACTCCTTCTTATAATTAAGATAATATTTGTCATAAAGTGTTCGTAACATTTTATTACCAGACTTTATCTTTTTAAGATTGTCCTTTGAAAACAGCAACAATTTTCTAAACGCTAAAAGGTATTTTTTTAGTTTTACACCATGTCTTCTTCCAATTCCATATCTAAGTTCCCTCCTCATTTTTATAAGCCCTGACAATCCTTCATTGTTTAATGAGGATTTGTTGTTTTTTATATAATCATCAAATTCTGAAGCTTTTTTCTCAAAATTTTTCTGATATTTTAGTGTTTTATCCAGAAGCCTTATTATTTTTCTCATTTTTGAAACAGATGTGTAGAACCGACTACCCCGATCAAGGTCATTAATACTTAGTAGTAAATTATGGACAGCAACTCTGTAAGTTCTACAATTTCTTTTCGTTATTTTAGAGATTGCTCCATATGAAGGACAGGCGTATACAATACATAATACAGATATTAACAAAAATTTCATTTTTGCTGAACCCATCTTTCTCTCCTTACTTATTATTGTTACAAAACTTATAGGTATAATTATTTTTACTTATATCTAAAATGATTGAACCTTTCAAATCAATCCTTTCAACTTTACATTTGCTATCAAGATATCGCTTAATAACTTTTTTATCTGGAAATCCAAACCTGTTCCTAAAGCCAGCTGAAATTATTGCAAGTTCAGGTTTAACTCTATTTATAAAGGTTCCAGAACTTGATGTTTTGCTGCCATGATGGGGAACCATTAATATTTGAGACTTTACACTCTCTGACAATTGAGCAAGTTCTGTTTCAGCCTGATGTTCAATATCTCCTGGAAAAAGAACTGATATCTTCCCATGGGTAACCTTAACCACAAGAGAGTTATTGTTTGAGTCTCTCCATCTATCCTTTAAACTTTTAAAATTCCTGTTAGGATAAAGAACCTCAAAAGAGATTTTTTGAAAATCTCTTTTTTGAAAATGCTGATATTCATCATGGATGATATTGTTCTTTTCAACAATCCTGATCAAATCTTTAAAGGCTATTGTATCACTTGCTTCTCCGTTAGACCACAATCTTTTTACATTAAAGTTTTCAGCTATATAGATAAGTCCGTTTAAATGATCACTATTTGCATGGGATAGAATGATTGTATCTATGGTCAGTATTTTTTTTGAAAGAAGAAGTGGAGCGATCACAATTTTCCCCATGTCAAAATATTTGTTGTTTGAATATCCACCACCATCTATGAGAACCGTTTCTCCATTTGGAAGTTCAATTAAGTTTGCACTACCAAGGCCAACATCAATACAGGTTATTCTCATATCATTTCTAAAGTAGCGTTGCTTAACCCAATAACCAAAATCTGTTAAAACAGATAAGAATAAAATTACGATGAAAAAAACAGTTCTTTTATTTTTATATTCGCCTCTTTTTATTAAATAAAAAGCAAAATAAGCTATTGAGTAATAGAGAAAAAGTTCCAGAATTGAAGGTTTAAAAGTAATAATTGAAGACCATTTTAATCCTGCGAAAAAATCTATTACATTAATAACCTTTGAGATCAGAAAGAGTGTTATCTCAACAAATATTTGTGCAATCTGACTATTAAAAAACGAAGATAATACCGATATCAAACCAGTAGGAATTATGAGAGTTGAAAAAAAAGGTACAACAACGATATTGGCAACTAAACTAATAATTGAGAACTGGTTAAAATAGTACATTACCAAAGGAAATGTTCCTAAAGTCGCAAATAATGTAACTAAAAAAAATGTAATCCCTTTATTCAGAAAATAATGTTTGCTTTTTAATGGGAATAACTTTAGACCGTACGCAATGAATAAAACAGCTGCAAAAGAGAATTGAAATGATATGGAAAAAATTGCAGGTGGAAAAAAAACAGTTATTAAGAGAGCTGCTGTTGCAAGAATATTTATTATATCAAGTTCCTTTCTGATATTAAGGGCCAAAACAAAACACACAACCATTATAACAGCTCTTTGTGTGGCAGGTGACATGCCTGATAGGTATCCAAAAAAAATGGTTGGAGGAAGAATCAGAAGAGCAGCATATCTTTTTAAATTTCCACTCCATAATAATTTATTAATAAATGAAAAAAGAAAGCTTGTAATAACAAAAAAGAAAGTTGCAATAATGCCCATATGCAAACCGGAAACAGCAAGAATATGACCTGTTCCGGTTCTATTAAATATATCTCTTAACTCGATCGGTATTTTTTTGTTCCCTGTTAACAATGCTTTCAAAATTGATTTTGAATCGGGATCAGATTCAGCATTAGTTATAACCTCTTCAATATCTTCTCTGATTTTTAAAACAATGCTTTTGCATGATGGTTCTATTTGGATTTTAGAAGAGTTAACATAGGTTCTTCCATAAATACCTTTAAAATACATAAATTGTTTATAATTAAAAGCGTTTGGATTACTGAAATTGCGTATGGATTTAATTTTGGATCTGAATTTAAAACTGTAATTATTAAAGATCTTTTTTTTAATTTTACCTATTACAGTAACCTTAAGACGACCTTTAATTTCAGATCCATTTATTTTGATATTCTTTGCTATAAAGGATGTTCCTGAAGACTTTTCAATTTTGCTGTCAATTACACCTTCAATTTCAAATTTTCCTTTATCACAAAAATAAGTAAGATAATCTTCAGAGTATGGAACATTCAAAAATGGGTGAATTAGTAAAATACCTAATGAATAAAACAATAGTAGTGGAGAGATGATAACTGCATCTCTTTTATATAGAGATTTTATAATTGATAAAATCGCTAAAACAGAGGATGTTATAGAAAAATAAAAAGGAAAATGATTATTTATATAATAGCCTGTTAAAATTCCTAATATTAAAAAAATCAGAATTACAGCAACTGGCCGTTTGTAAAAACCCGTAATATTAATATTTGAAAGATTTTTGTAAATTTCAAAACTCTCCATTAATGATTATAGATTTTACTTTATAAAACAAAAAAGCGTTTTTCTGAACATATAATTCAAAAAAACGCTTTTTATTTACTTTTTCTTAAACTCTAATGGTGATCGCCACCACCTTTACCATTTTTGGTATCAATTGCAGCTTTTAGAACACAATATGTCATTCCTGCTCCAATTATAGAAAGTGCATACCACATACCACCATGAAAAACTACATGACCAACATCCCAGATCCATTCAAATGAAAAAGGAAACATAGAGAACCTCCTCTTTAATCTTCAACAGGATTAAGTTCCTGTTCCTGTGGAAAAATAGGTAAATAACGATATGAAAAAGCTATTACCATAATACCACCAGCTATTGGCAATATTGTAGTTGCGATTTCCTGCCAGCTTGGGAGATAAAGAACCCATTCATCAAAAGTCATTACAGGCATACTCATTGGTTGCATAACCAGAACCCATCTGTTTAAACAGATTCCAATTGTTGCAAGTATAGCAGCTGTCCATAACAATTTCTGATTTTGCCTTGTCTTCTCTCTTAAAAGGATAATTGCAGGAATATAACCACAAATAACGATCTCCATAATTAAGATCCATATTCCATGTGCCCAGAAATTATCATCATAAAAATCCATAACATTGAAACCAGCGTGTGGCGCAGTAACAAAAGCCCAGTAAAGGGTATCTATGGTCTTAGCAATAATGTATGAGCAAATCATCCAACCTGAAATTTTTGCAAGAAGATCAATAACATTATCTTTTACAAGCTTCTTGTTTGTAATTTTTTCAGTTATTTTAGTAACTAAAATTGTAAAACAAGGGCCACATGCTGCTGCTGACCATGTGAACAGAAAGAATGTCCAGGGCCAGATAAAGATACCTTCCCTAAAAGCAAAGGGTCTTCCAAAAAGCACACCACTAACACCACCAAGAGATCCCTGGTGAAAACAGGATAAAAAAGCACCTGTTGCTGCAAATACAGCCATTACAACGTGCATATTGTGGCTTAAGTTATGAAAGAACGGGATTTTATCAACTTGTCTGTTCTCAAGCAGAAGAGGAATATATTCAATAATAAGAACAGCCATATAAAGTGATAAACAAAAAGCAACTTCTGTAAGCATGGAGTGAACATTTGCATGCCAGAAAATGAACCAGCCCCTGAGTGGTTGCCCAATGTCAATCGCAAGAATTAACAGCGCTGAACCATAGCAGCAAACACCAATTAGAACAGCGTAATTAATAATATTTTTAAGATCTTTTAAACCAATAACATAACGTAATAAACCGGTAAAAAAGGCTCCACCACCAACAGCAATAACCGCAAGGTCTGCCCAGATCCAGAGGGCAAATCCAAATGAGTCATTCATATTGGTCTGGTTAAGGCCCTTCATCCAGCAGAGAATCATTGCGTAGACTCCCCACAGAACCACGGCTCCTACTATTGCCTGCCCAAGTAAGAAACGTTTTAACGAGCAGCGTTCAACTCCTTTGGGTATTAATGCAGAATCCATAAATTTTTACTCCTCACCTTTAATTGACCTAATATTAATGACCTTCAGTTTTATATTTAACACTGCCGGTTTTCTCACCAGGATTATAATTATCACCAGCACGTCTTACCCATTCTCTTTCAGAGATATAGTAAATTTTTGTGTTGGTTCCTAATCTCTCAAGTAAACGGAAAGCGTTCTTATCATCTTTAAGTTTATGAACAGCATGGGTTTCATCATTCAGATCACCAAAAGTGATAGCACCTGCCGGGCAAGCCTGTGTACAAGCAGTCTGATAATCACCCTCTTCAAGAGCTTCTTTATCATCACTTCCATAAACTTCTTCCATGGCAACCTGATATCTGTGGAAACAGAAACTGCACTTTTCAACGATCCCCCTCATACGAGGAGAAACATTTGGACTCAGGTATTTTTCCATACCATCAGGCCAGACCGGATCCCACCAGTTGAAATATCTTGCATGATAAGGACAAGCTGCCATACAATATCTACATCCAAAACACCTTGTATAGACCTGACTAACAATACCTGTTGTGTAGTCATAGTCAGTTGCTGTAGCAGGGCAAACAGAAACGCATGGAGAGTGTCCTTCGTGTTGACCTCCGCAATGCTGACATGGTCTTGGAATATAGAAAACTTCGTTATTAGGATAAGGTTTTTTATTAGAAACTTTATAAACCCGCATCCATGTTATACTATCAAGTTTATTTGATTCGTCTTCCTTAAATGGAACATTGTTCTCAGACATACATGCGACCATGCAGGAACCACAGCCGGTACATTTGTCCAGATCAACGACCATTCCGTATTTTTTATTTACTTTATCGTGTTCTTTTTTCATCAGAACCTCATTGATACAATTTATATAGTGTTAATAATCATTTACAAATCAGACTTTTTCAATTTTACATCTGATTGCCCATGCACAGTTTGAACCTGTAACTGGATCCTCAACTGTTCCAAGGAGATTATTTACATTAACACCCTTACCAGCAAGGTATTTATCGTAAGCTGTATGACCAAGACCTTTTGCCATTGCAACAACACCTGGCATAATCTGTTCAGACAGATTTACCTTAACTTTACAACTTCCTTCAGAAGTTTTAACTTTTACAGAACTCTTATCCGAAAGTCCTAATTGTTTTGCTGTTACAGGATTGATTTCAACAAAACCATCTTTTCCTTTAATCACTTTATCAGAAACAGTTTTCACAGCAAATGGAGGTGCTCCAATATAACCATTAGGTATTCTGATAGAATCATAAGGAACAAGAACAAGTGGATAAACGCCCTTATCCCCTTTTGGTGCCAGAACTTCATTTTTAGGTGCTATGAATTTGAAGGATAAATTTTTTGCTCTATAATCCTCATTAACAATAACACCCTCTTCCTGAAGAGATTCCAGTTTATCTCCAAGAATTGCTGAAATGCAGCTTTCATAATCATCCCATGGAAAAGCATCAGCCATTCCATCGATTGTTTTAGCTGTTTCAATAAGGATTTCACCTAAATCTTTAGTATTAAACTGTAAATCTGAAACAGGTGCGACATAACCAATACCTGGTTTTTGTACTGACTCTGTAATTGAAACAACGTCTGTTTGCTCAAGGTTCACGTTGACTGGTAATACAAGGTCAGCAATCTCTGTTGTTTCATCCATAAAAGATGAAAAACTTACTTTGTACGGAATCTTTTCAAATGCTTTTTTAACTGCATCCGAATCTGCCATTGTATAAAGAGGATTGTCATTTGCAATCAGGAGAACTTCAACAGACTCATTAGGAAGTTTATTTAAAAAAGATTCTGTATCAGGAAATTTATTACCTGTGATAGCCTGCTTTTTATTTGCAGCTTTAGCAACTGAATCCATTTTCATGTTGGACCAGTTAAAAAATCCAGAATCTTTAATAACCTGCACACCACCTTTTTTGTTGATGTTATTTGCAAGTATATTAAGAGTGTGAACTGCAACAAACTCATCAAAGCTTCCGGCTGTATTACCAGCACCTTTTCCGCAAATAGCGATGGACTTATTGGTTGCAAAATCTTTCGCCATCTCTGTGATTTGTGCAGCATCAATACCAGTTACTTCTGCGACTTTTGAAAGACCATATTTATTTAAAAACGGCTTTAAAGATGCAGAACCTTTTGGTTCCTTCATTTTTATAACTTCTGCAGCAATTCCATATGCAAGAGTAATATCAGTACCTGGTTTTATTGGTACCCATTTATCCGCTACAATTGCTGTGTTGGACATTCTTGATTCAATCTGAACAAGCTTTCTTGAATTATCAACACCCTTGCTGTTTGCTTTAATTGAATTAACAGGAGATCCCCATCCATCAATAATTCCACTTCCAAAGCTTAATATATAATCAGCTTTATCAATATTAAATGCTGGTGTTGCATCTACGCCATGCATCTTTTTGATCACTTGTTTATAAGTGTCATTCATTGTCGCTCTTGTGAAATAGTTAGGCGACCCATATGCTTTTAGAAAACGCTTTAAAAGAAGTGTTGAAAGACTTTTTGAATTTCCGGAAATTACTGCAACTTTATCTGATTTCTCATCTCTAATTCCAGAAAGTTTTTCGGAAAGCTCAGTAATTGCATCTTCCCATGAAATCTTTCTTAATTTACCTTTAATTTTTTTGAGAGGAGATTTTACTCTCGTAGGACTATAAAGAAGCTGAGGTCCTGAAAGCCCAAGGAGGCAAACACCACCATCATTAACGATGTGATCTTCCTTACCCTCAACTTTAATTACCCGATCTTCAATCTTACGAGCTTTTATTCCACAATTACCTGAACATAATGTACAAACAGAATCTTCATAGGAAATTGCACCATCTTTTGGAACTGGTGTCCACGGCCAATTCTGGGACCAAATGGATGAATCATCCACCATTTTCCAGGGTAATGGCGAAAGAGCTGTTCCCACAGCAGCACCGACTCCCAATGCTAAGAAACTTCTACGGTATATTTTCATAAAATTATCCCTTTACCTTGAAATCAGGAAACATTACTTGTGACACTGAAAACAAGCACCTTTGTAATTATTCTTTTGTTCGTGCTTTGTTTCCTTTTCTTTTTGCCTAGCATGCTTTTCATGACATTTTGCACAAACATCCATCTTCATGCTATCCCAGGTATTACTTTTGAAACCGCCGATACTCTTACCCCAAACGTCGCGACTTATACCTGTAAGTCTGTTTTCTTCATAAACTTTAAGGCTTTTAGACGTTCCAATGTCACCGTGACACTCTTTACATTCCATTTCTGCTTTTTTAACATGCGCTGCATGAGAAAAGAATACACAATCTGGTTGCTTTGAATATATCAACCATGGAACTTCTTTCTCTTTAGCCACATACTCTTCAACAAAAACCTTCTCATTGGGTGTATCACCCTGAACTTCTTCATGACATTCAGCACATTGAGCAAGTTTAGGTACACCGGCGAATGTTCCGTCATCTCTAAAGAAATGACAGCCTGTACACTCTTCTACTTGTTCGCTATGAACTTCATGACTAAAATCAAATGGTTGTTTTTTCTGAGAATAAAGAACTTTCGGAAAGATTACCCATCCCACAACAAGACTTGCAACCAGACCAGCTATGAAAAAGACTAGTATAATTGCACTGGAACCTTTTTCAGATCCGATTATCTCATCAACAGGACTTACAACAACCTTTTGGTACTTCTCATCTATTGTACTCATGGATACTCCAGACTAAAATTAAAGTTGATGATGTTTTTCTACACAAAATCCATTTATATAATGAATAAAGAGAATTTGTACACGATTATTAACAACAAAACTAAATCTTATTTTTCAGCAAAATTTATAAATTTTATAGGCAGGAATGTCAAGAAAATACTGTAAAATCAGGATTTGCCTGATTTTTCAAACCGTTGTCTGAAGTTCTTCATTTAATAATTATACAATGATTAAAGAATTTTCATTTTTTATGTCTTAATTTGAAAAACCTGTTTATTTTTTTTTTCAAATGAATCAACTACAGATTAGCTTTTGTTTTAGGATCAAATATTAATTCAGATTGGACGCACACAAGGTAAAAACCCTTGAAAAAAGACAGTAGATCTCGGATTTAGCATAAAACATTCAAGTAGTTTCTCGATTTTAATTAATCTTTACTATTAAGACAGTTATTTTTTTGAGCATTATTTTCTTCATAAAGGATCTTTTGATAAAATCGATTTCTTTATTATTCCTCTTAAATCTGGATGTTTCTCTTGAAAGGCTTCTTTTGATTTTTTAATACTATCTTTTATTGCATATTGCGTATAATAGTCAGTTTCAGAATCAGTCATTATAATTGATCGAGTTAATGGGTAAAATAAAACTGAATTGCATTTATAGTTTTATTTTTTCTAACTTCCTTATAGTTACCAGCTTTAAGGTTTGTATAAATATCTCCTAAACAGTAAACCCTATTATTATCAAGAACTTTAAATTTGCAATTTCTAAGATTTCTTGTATCTGAAAAATTCAGACGGGAATCACATTCATTGAATTTAATGGACGCTATTCTATATTCACTTGGCAGTTTTGCTGAGAAAAAATTATTTTTAACAGGGACTCTAATTTCAAACTCTGTTAATACATCTCTGATAGTTATCTTATAGCAAATTTTACTTTTAGGATTTTCAATAAATTTCCCAAAAACATGAGTTTTTTCAATTATTCTACTTGGACCTGGCTCAAATTTAGAACATCCGAAAGCTATAAAAACTATTACTAACAACACAATTTTTTTTAACATTGTATTTCTTATTGAAAAATAAATTTGTTTTAAATATATGAAATATTTTATTTTTTTGCCAGGAAACTTGAATTGCTTTTTAGTTCCTGGCAAAAGTTAATTATTGAAAAGTTGATTTATACACTAAAAATAGATTCCAAAATGAGCTCCAATACTATCACCACTGAATTTTCGACCATTAAACTCATAATCAATGTTTGTATATTTAAAACCAAGAAAAACTTCACAAATTTCTCTTTTACCTAAAAACCAGTCAATTTCAGATACTAGTCCAAATGTATCAGCAGCTGTTTCATTCAAAGAACTTGCAACACCAGTACCTTTAACCTTTGGGTCAAAATGATAGGTTCCCCCAAACCCAATTCTAAAGTTCTCAAATCTATAGAATTGTATAAGATCAACAGTATATCTTGACCATTTTACAGTTCCATTTGTTGCTTCAGATTTATGCTCCTTAAATCCTGCAGTAATTTGAGTTTCAAAGTTTCTGTCACTAAAAGGTTTTACAAAAAAACCAACATTTAAATAATCTCCATCTCCACCATCAATATCTTCTGTTGTGCCATCAGAATATGTTAAACCAACTAACTGGTCCCCACCAGTTGCTATTCCTATTTGACCAACAAGAAAAATACTATCCCCCTCTTTTGCATAAGCACTTCCTGAAATAACAATAGATAAAACAACTGCAATTAGATACTTTACCGGGTTTGAATAACTACACATCTTCCCACTCCCCTCTAAATAAATTAAATATAAACTTGGAACAAACAATTTTGTTCCATGGGAAAGAGTTATTTGCACTTGCTATGCCACAACCTTTCATTTTCATAAATATCTGTTTATACAAGAATTAACAATTCAACATTACATTTCAGCAACGCATTGAGAGATCCTCTTGTATACAATTAATGCCAGACTTAATTTTTTAATCAGTTTTCGCGTTGTAAGCTATATTTAAGAAGTTTTGAAGACAAGGAGATCTTTGTATTCAAGAAAAGAAAACCACTCTCTTGAAAGAAAGTGGTTTTTACAAACTAAAAATATTGAACCCTAATGCTTCCATGGAATATCATTAGCGAACTTTTTATTTCTTGCATTAAAAATGCTCAAACGTTTTCCAAGGGATTTTTGTATATCAATATCAAACCACTCAGATAAATATGCTAATAATTCATAGTCTTTATGCCCATGTAATTCGCCTAGTATCCACTTAACGTTTGTGAGTATATTTTTATCCATGGATGTCAAAATATCATACTCTGCACCTTCGGTATCTATTTTTATTAAATCTACATTTGTGATCCCTGATTCTGACATAAAATTTGAAGTATTTCTTATTTCAACCTTTTGTGATTTTGAATCATCAACTTCAAGCCCATACAATGAAAACCCTCCTACATTCTGATTGTTATCACAACTATAAATATCCATTGTTCCATCTTCACTTCCCAACCCAACATTAAAAAAAGAAGCATTTTTTTTGGATTCCAGATTCATTTTCAACATTTCAAAATTTGTAGGAACTGGTTCAAAGGTATAAATCTTGGCGTCCGGAAACATGTGAGAAAAATAAACAGATGTACAACCAATATTCCCTCCAATATCCATGATTACCTTTGGCTCTACTTCCTTTGGTACCCAGTATTCATTTTTCCCTCCAATTCTGATAAAACGATGCGCTCCTGGATGCCTTGAGCGACTGATTAAAACTTCATAAATAGGTTCTGTATCCTGTACGTAAGTACGATAGTTAATAGTATGGCCCTTCCAATTATAAGTAGCCATTTTTTTTGATTTTTCACCTGGTCTGCTGTTTTTAACAAACTCCCAGGATTTTGAACGTAACAACCTTTTAAATTCTCTAAAAGTCATGATATACTCCAATCTATTTTACATTAAGTTACTAATAGTTTTCTTAAATTCGTTAATAATTTCTTCAGGTGAAATTTCGGACACATTGTTCTCTGAATACAACCCCTTTGAGTTTTTTAATCCAGACATTCGCATTTCAGGAAAAACACCTCCGGCAAAAAGACCAATCACAGGAGTCCCCATTGAATTCGTTAAGTGGAGTAAACCACCATCGGCACAAATCATTAATTTTGATCTTCTCAAGACTTCAGCTGTTTCAAAAATAGTTAATTTATCCGTAAGGTCAGTTACCGGGTATAAATTTGAAATTTCAAGGGCCGACTCTACTCCATTACGACTACCTACCAAAACAATATTTATTTTTGGATATTTCTTAATAATCAGTTCAACAATTTCTTTCCATTTATTATAGATCCTGAATGAATGTACCCCTCCAGTAGTAATAGTAATAAATGATTTATTACATTCCTCAATAGCATCAACACTGTCGAATGTTTTTTCTGGAAGGGATAACATTAAGTTTGCATTTTCTGTTACCTCCTCATAGGAGACAGGAATATTGAGAAGAGTGTACATCCTACAGAAACTAAATAAAGTTCTGTTAAATTCACCTTCATCATAATATCTTCCCATTGAAACGTATTGGTTGTTTTTTAAATATTTACTTTTAAAGGCAATACTTTTTTTTTTAAAAATATCAATAATAATCAGATCATATCTTTTATCTACAAGTTCTTTCTCATTGGAAATCAATCGATTAAAAAAATCATCATATCTGAACAAGGAACAAACATTTTCCTTAGAAAAAAGGTCCACTTTCCTGTCTTTGAGTAAAACGCGACTGGACAGATCCATCAAGGAATCACCAATCTGAGGCATATTCAAAGAAACCCATAATATTTTCTTATGTTCCGGTTTTATATATTCTAACTCAAGTTTTAGCTGCCCTTTAATAGCTACATTCATAAAACGCCTAATAAAACGCCTCAGCACTTTAAATTTTGATTTTTTCAAAATGTTATTCAAAGGTGTTGTTGGTATTGGATATAAAGTTGGAGGTGTGCATAATTTTGTGATTAAGGAATTAATGTAACCCATATTAATCTCCAAAGAATTTAAGAATCAAAAAATCTTTTATACATCCAAATAATAGGATTATCAACTTTTTATATTTTATTATTTTTGACTATATGAAACTTAATATAATTTCAGCAAAAACAGGAAAGTTTATTGATGAACTAACGATTTTTTTTAGGATTCTTTTGATTTTTCTTTCTGCTAAAAGAGTTTTCAGTGATAATATTTTTCTGCTTCTCTTTCCTTTTTATATCCCTTTCTACAAAGATATTATTCCCAGACATGTCTTTTCCTGTGTAGTACATATGAGTGGAATATGTGGATGGTGTCGGAGTAAAGACCTGAACCTGCTCCGGGTTTATTTTTAGCTCTTTATTCATAAAATTTTTAAGGTTTGACATATCCTTTTCTCTACAACCAGGGTGTGCTGCTATAAGGTAATAAGTTAGAAACTGTTTCTTTCCTATATCTTTTGAATGTTTATCAAACATTTTCTTAAATTTGACTATTTCATCCTGATCAGGTTTACCCATCATTTTAAGAATATTTTTCTCAGTATGTTCCGGGGCAATCTTCATCTGACCTGAAATATTATCTGATACTATCTTTTTCAGATATTTATCCCCGGATATTCCATCTTTCAGAATCAAATCATATCTTATACCTGATGCGATAAATACCCTTTTAACACCCTTTATTTTTTCCATTTT
The DNA here is from genome assembly GCA_024226555.1 of Desulfobacterales bacterium. Lineage (GTDB taxonomy): Bacteria > Desulfobacterota > Desulfobacteria > Desulfobacterales > JAAELO01 > JAAELO01. The sequence goes on from JAAELO010000508.1 coordinate 68,018, forward strand.
TTTTATTAAAGATATTTGCTTTGAATGATCCGGCTTAAGTGTTTTACATACTTCAGGAAAAAGGCACCTTTTATCTTTACAAACACCTTTTTCAAGCTTCTTTTTGCACTCAAAACCATACATGTTTGCAGTTGGACCGCCTGCATCCATAATATTGCCTTTGAAATCTTTTATAGCAGACAGATTTCTGGCTTCCTCTAAAATTGATTTTTCACTTCTATACCGTACCGTTCTGCCTTGATGTACTGATATTGCACAAAAATTACACTCCCCATAACAACCTCTGTGTGTTGTTATGGAAAATTTAATTGTATCAAGGGCTCTGACATCTCCCATTTTTTTGTAATAGGGGTGCAGTTCCAACTCATACTTATATCCATAAATTTCATCGAGCTCAGTCTGTAATAAATATTCTGAAGGAGGATTTTGGATCAGATATCTTTTGTCATGTTTCTGGATAAGACCGCTTGCTGTTATAGGGTCACAATTTTCATAAAAGATGTTAAACATCTTTGTAAAAGAGCTTTTAGAACTATCAACTTCTTCAAAAGATGGAATGTTAACAAAATTATCAGTGATATTTTTTAGGTCTTTTGAAGTATAACAAATTCCATTAATATTTTTGTAATTTTCACCATCTCTAAGATTTTCAGCCAAATTAAGAACAGCTCTTTCACCCATTCCATAAATTAGAATATCTGCCTTTGCATCAAACAGAACAGACCTTCTAACTTTATTACTCCAGAAATCATAATGGGATACCCTTCTAAGGCTTGCCTCAATACCTCCGAGCACAACAGGAACTGTGTTCTTAAAAAACCTTCTGATTAAACCTGTATAAACAATAAGAGATCTGTCCGGTCTTTTATCGTTTATTCCTCCTGGTGTGTAATCATCTCTTTTTCTTCTTTTTTTGGTTGCGGTATAGTTTGCAACCATTGAATCTACTGAGCCTGATGTCACTCCCCAAAAAAGAAGTGGTTCACCAAGCCTGATTATATCTTTTTCTGAATTTATATCGGGTTGAGCAATCACACCAACCCTGAAGCCTTTTTCAACCAGATGCTTTCCAATTACAGATATTCCTATAAAAGGGCTATCTATATAACTGTCACCGGATACAAGAATAACATCAAGGTTTTTCCAACCCAGTTTATCCATCTCTTTTATTGTTGTAGGAAGAAACATTTGGATTCAATCAGGATGAATAGTAAGCAGCATTTTCTTCAACATAACCCTGGGTAAGATCGCACCCATAAGCTTTTGCAGAACCACTACCTACATTTAAATTTATAGTTATGGAGACTTTGTTACCACTAATGGATTTACGAAGATTATCTTCATCAAAATCAGCTTTATTACTATCCTGATACACAATAGTACCGTTAATAACAGCTTCCATTTTTTCAGGAATAATATGACACTCATTGCATTTACCAAGAGCCATTAAGATTCTTCCGATGTTGGGATCTGCTCCGTATGCCATAGTTTTTATTAAAGGAGAATTTATCAGGGATTTTGATAGTATTCTTGCTTCAGATTCATTCTTTGCCCCATTAACCTCAGCAGTTAATAGCTTTGAAGCTCCTTCTCCATCTCTTGCAAGCATCTCAGTCATCTTAATGCAGGCAAATTTCAAAGCATCAAAAAATGTATTTTTATCAATATCACCACTTAGACCATTTGCAAGTATCAGACATGTATCAGATGTGCTGGTATCAGTATCAACTGAAAGCATATTAAATGAATCTTTAACAGCATCCTTAAGCATTTTTGAAAGATCAGCTTTATCAATTTTAGCATCGGTCAAGATATAAACAAGCATTGTTGCCATATCAGGTTCTATCATACCAGAACCTTTTCCTATAATAGTAATTACAGCATCATTAACCTTTATAGATATAGCTTTAGGATAAGTATCAGTTGTCATTATTCCCTCAGCTGCAACAACTGGATTTTTTGACATCACTTCTGACAGACCTTTTATTCCATTTTCAATAAGATCTATCTTAAGTTGCATCGCTATAACACCTGTGGAGCTCATAATCACATCTTCAACCGGGATATCAAATTCCAATGCCACAGCTTTTGCCGTTCTTTTAGCGTTTTCTATTCCTAAATCACCGGTTCCCACATTACTAATCTTACTATTTGCAACAATTGCTCTTAACTCACCTTTTTCAATTATTTTTCTACCTAAAACAACAGGTACTCCCGGGAAAAGGTTTTTGGTAAAAACCCCAGCTGCATTGGCTTTTTCTTTGGTAACAATAACGGAGAGGTCTTTTCCTTCATCCTTCAATCCACAATTTACACTTGCACATTCAAAGCCATCTGGCATTATTGGTCTTTCTAATATTTTCATTATGATTCTATTCCTGGATTTCTTTCTTTATTAAATAACGTTTTACCTAACCAAATATATCTATAGAGTCCTCAATATCTGAAACAATATCCTCAATATCAATGCTTTCAAGTCCTAATAATTTCTTTAATCTGTCAACAAAGGTTATCTCTTCATCAGTTACTACACCATCTGCTTTTACAACAGAACCTGATAGTAACAAAATGTGCATCTTCTGTTCATGGGAGAATTGCTGGTAATCTATACTTTTGATATCTTCAAAAATAACCGGTTTGGTTTTCCATCTCTCAGCAACACGTATTTCCTCTTCATTAAATTCAAGAGAAAGAATAACTTCAGAAAGAAGATCCTGCTCCTCTTTCTGTAGTTCGCTATCTGCCCATGCAATGGCAAATAAAATCTTTATATAATCAAGGTTTAACCCTTTCATTTCAAATCACTCCTTAATATAGTATATTTCCCGACCATCAAATGAATAATATTTCAAAGCATTTTGTTTAAATGACTTCATTGTGACAAGATTGAAACTTCCACCAACTATAGCTCCTACCCCAAAGGGGGCTAAAGTACCTATTGCCACCCCACCCCGTCTTTTAATCATAGAGGATCCAACTTTTTGGTTGATCCTGTTAAAAATTTTAGGTGGTACTGCCTGTTCCTGATTAATAACAACCTTATCCCCGGTTTGTCCAATAGATTCTTCCCCAATAACTAAAATACCACTCCACAAACCTAAGACCTGAATAAAATCTTTATTAAATTTCTTATAAACATCCCTTTTATACATAAGAGAAATACCTGCAACCATTGAACCCATCCAACGTATCATCATTGCAAGATTGCCTGACAGAGTACATCCCTCTGTTGCTATCATTGCAGCTGTGCCTATTCCGGGAAGAACACCTGGAAGAGTAGTTATTGCTCCTAAAGAAGCAAATTTCCAACAGATTCTGTCTGCATAGCTTCTGGCAAGCTCATCCCTTCCCACACCAAAATTTTTCTGTTCATAAACTTTAATATCCTTTTCAATCTTATCATATGATGGTGTTAAGGTCGTTGTCAGTTTTATAAGTAATGAACTTACATCCATTTTTTTATATCTCTCCGGTTCAATGAACTATAATATTTGGAGACTCCGAAAGGAATTTAGCAAATGATCTATTATTTTGACAGACCTTTAGTTTTTTTTAAAGGTTTAAATAAATATTTTTAATGTATATTGAACTATTTCAAAACCATACAAAATATTAAATGATTATTTATTGAATGATAAACCTGTTGAAAAACACAAAAAAATTTATCTATAAAACATTGTGTACGAAAAACCCTGAAACTAATAATTTTCCAAGGTGCTGTTTTATGATATCTGTTTTAATCGAAATATTTTGGGAAAGTTTGTTAAACTGTTAGAGATTTCAAATTTTATAAACCTATTTCTGATAATAAATAATGAACAATTCATCAAACAACACCCTTAATTTACCATTTTCGCTTTATTTATTGATATATTTTTGTAAAATTCCGATTTTTTCAAAAATATTTATAAAAATTTCTATTGAAAATAAGATTTCTTAATTATAGGATATATTGTTTTGGTTTTAATATTAATTTGAATAATTTATAATAATAGAATAAAAAAAAATGAATTTATCTTTATCTGAACTTGCAAAAAAATTAAATCTTCCAGAAAGTACTGTGGAAAGATGGATTAAACAAGGTAGAATGCCTGTTCACAAAGAGAGTGGGAAATGTATCTTTAACAAATCATCTCTGATAAAATGGGCCTCAAAACATAATCTTAAGTTTATGATCTTTGAAGAGAATAACAAAATTGGAGATGATAAAAAGGAATTAACCTTTTTATCATCCATGGAAAATGGTGAAGTCTTCTACGATGTAAAAGGTGAAGATATATATGGTGTTCTTGAAAATGCTGTGAATAAAATCAGTTCGTTTGATGAAAATCAGAAAAAAGATCTATTAGCTAAATTGATAGAGAGGGAAAACCTCACTTCAACAGGTATTGGTAATGGAATTGCAATTCCTCACCCGAGAGTCCCTGTTGAAAATTTTTCCGAATCTGCCGTTATTACTTGCTTCATTGATGGAACAGTTGATTTTAATGCCATTGATGGAAAACCTGTCTTCATACTTTTTATTCTTCTTAGTCCATCTACAAAAGAGCACCTTAGTTTATTGTCCAAACTCGCATTTTGCATGAGAGATATATCCTTTGTTGAGTTTTTAAAGTCAAAACCCTCAAAGGACTCTTTAATTGAAAAAGTGTCTGAATTTGAGAATAAAAGTTAACAATAAAACATGAGCAATTATTAAATGAGAAAGCTATTTTCACTACGCTCTCCATCCAGATGGTTTTTTTTTAGAGCTGATGACAGACTTCTGCTTATATTAATGGGCATTATTGTTGGTATCTGCAGTGGCCTTGCAGCCCTGGCACTTAGTTATTCACTTGAAACTCTTCTTGAGTTTTTTCACCACTATAGTCAACACTGGTGGGTCTTTATTCTGCCTGCAATCGGTGCAGCTCTATCCTCATTTTTTTTAAACTATGTTTTAAAAGAGGGAGCAGGTCATGGTGTTCCTGAAGTTATATACAGTGTTTCCAGATACGGAGGGCTTATAAGATTAAGATCCAGTTTTTCCAGACTTGTATCAAGCTGTTTAACTATAGGCTTTGGTGGATCAGCAGGGCCTGAAGCGCCTGTTGTAATGAGTGGCGCGGCCATAGGGTCAAATATTGCCAATTTCTTCTACCTCAATGACCGCCAAAGAGTAACTCTTGTTGGTTGTGGTGCAGCTGGTGCTATCGCTGCTATTTTCAATGCTCCAATAGCTGGCATGATTTTTACAATGGAAGTGATATTAGGTGAATGGTCGATGGTAAATATCATCCCCATTGCTATAGCATCTGTTGCTGGAGCAGAAACCAGCAGACTTCTGGTGGGAAATTATATAAAGTTTTCACACCTTACACTCAACACTAATTTTATTGATATGGTTGCATGTTTTGGACTTGCTGCTGTTACTGCAATAGTTTCAATCTTAATGACACGTATGTTAAGGAATATGCACCATGTATCTGAAAAGGTCAAAACCAAACCATGGATAAGAGCTGCAATGGGCGGGTGTCTTGTCGGGCTTTTGGGTTTTCAGGTTCCTGAAGTTCTTGGAGAGGGATATCATGCAATAGAAGCAATGGTTCAGGGGACTTTTAAAGCTGGATTACTGGTAGTTGCAGTGGCTGCATTTGCTAAAATTTTAGCAACTTCCTTAACACTAGGTTGGGGTGGTTCTGGAGGGATATTTGCGCCATGTCTTGTAATAGGAAGTTTTACAGGATTAGCCTTTCACAGACTTTTGGTTATAGTTTTCCCGGAAATAGCATGGGTTAATGAAGGTTGTTTTGCACTTCTTGGCATGGCAGGCATGATAAGCGGCATTCTACAAGCACCTCTTACCGGTATCTTTCTAATAGTCGAAATTACAGGTAGTTCCGAAGTGATGCTACCTTTGATAGCTGTATCATCAATATCCACTACTTTATGCCACTATTTTGAACCAGCATCATTCTACGTTAAAGACTTAGTGGAAAAAGGACAACTATTAAGACCTGGTACAGACGAAAGAGTTCTTACAGATCTTTCAGTTGCTGAACTGCTTGAATTTGATTGTGTTGTCATTAAAAAGAATATGATGTTCAGGGAGTTTATTGAAGTTGTGAAATCTTCAAAAAGGAATTATTATCCTGTTGAAAATGAGGATGGTAGTTTCGCTGGAATTGTTTATTTTGATGAAATAAGACCATATCTTTTTGACACACTGATGTATGATGCAATAATCATAGAACAAATAGTTGATGACAAAGTCCGGGTTGTTAATTATACAGATGACTTGTCTGAAGTTTTAAAAACAATGGATAATAATGGACTTTACAGCATGCCTGTTGTATCAAATAATAGATTTGCAGGTATGATTTCAAAGGCCACGATTTTAGACCATTATAGAAAGGAACTGAAAGTTCAAACTACTTAAGGCAACCTTTTTAGAATTTGAAGCTTGCTCAAAAAGCAGCAATTAGGTTACCTTAGAATTGAACTTTCTAAATTTTTTAGGAGAATTAGCTCCTATAATTTTTTTTACTAAGGGGGTTTTATATGGATTCTCAACTGTTTCATATTTTCAGGAACACACCCCTGGGGAGAGAGACGCTTCTTCAATCAATTTACTTTAGTAAACAAACCAACGCCTCTTTAAATATTTATATTCCCAAGTTTATAAAATTTCTAATGTATTTTGATAACGATGTTGTACAAGTTGACCTTGATGAATCATACCTTTCATCACCGGATACAGCATTAGATCGCGTAAAAAATCTTGTTGAATCAAACGGGCTTTCTGCAAACTTTATTGAACCTAAAAATTTTACGGCATCAACCTTACCTGACATTCCTGTTAATTTTGACTTTATGTGCAGCCCAAGAAGCATAAGCGATCTAACATCAAAAATTGGGTTAGGCCATATTGGTACGAGGGTTCGTAGAATTGTTCAATCAGCAAAATTTCCTGTTCTAATCACAACTCCTGTCTACAGTGAGTGGAATAATATTACAGTCTTTTTTGGAGGATCTCACAACTCAATAAAAGCACTTAAGCTTGGAATAAGATTAAGCCGTCTAACGGGTAAGGAACTTTTCATCTTCACTCAACTTGATGGTAAAAAAAGAGAGCACTACCAAGAAATTCTGGAAAAAGAGGAACTCCAGAAAGAGATTAATCTGATGGTAACCAAATGGAATTTCTATGGGTCAAAAAGCTTTGAAGAAAACCTTTATAACGTACCACATGATTCCCTTGCCATAGTTGGAGCATATGGACATAGCGTAATAAAAAATATTATATTTGGAAGCAAAATGGAAAAAATTCAATCAACTATTCAAAATAACTTTCTCGTTGTTGGACCAAATTATGGACAAGTTAGTTAGAGATTTGGTTTTCTGGTATTTATAGTTTATTTTGCAAGTTAAAAGTCTTCGAATACGTTCTAAATGATATTTTAACAGATCTGCCATAATTTCTATAAAAGTGGCGGGCTTCTTACCTTAAAAAATTATGTTTAAAATTTGATAATTTTAAAGCAAAAAAAAACTGATATGAAATAACCCCAGGGGTTTTCATATCAGTTTTCTAATTCGGTCTAAGAATTTTGATAAACAGTGTCTTCGTATATCTCTTTTTCTTTTTCCTCTCTTATGGCACAAGCTCGTCTAAAAGCTTCCTCTTCGCCATGAGCCCTGATTGACACGGATGTCCTTCTTGTAATATTTGGCCTTGGACACCATGTGACTTCATAAACATCACTGTAATTTGGCTTTCCATCTTTTGAAAATCCACCAGTTTGTTTTTTGATACGACGTACACCAATCATATCCGTCCTGTTAAATGGATTTTGTGAAACAACGACTCTTTCTGTCCTTGGTTTTCCGATTTTTTCCTCAATTGTATTACGATAATTAATCGCTTCATCAAGGGCATTTTCAGTACCATTATACAGCTTGTCGCTGAAAAATTTGGGAAAATGCATCTTCCCTTTATAAAAAACTCTAACATTCCAACCATGAGTCTTTTTTGCAGGAACATCCATTCTTGTAATACTTTTATACTTTTTTGTTATTCGTTTGGCAGGTTCTCCCTTCCTTCTTCGAATAACATTTCCCATTGTAACAGGATGAGCATGTTCTTGTTTTTGCTCAATAGGCTCTTTCATGTTTAATGAAACCATTTTTTTTAATTTGGCTTCAATTTTTTTCTTTGTAGCAAATTCCATAATTATATATCTTATAGATTGTATAATATGTGCTTGAACAAAAACGTTAACATACGTTCGCTGGGCATCTGCCTTTCGCACAATATTAAGATTAATAAAACAAAGGCTATAACCCAACTTATTTAAAAGAGCGATACCTTACCTAAAGGTAAGGTTCTAAAGCAAAAACAGAATTTCCTTATCAAGATCCTTAATGATTCATGATCAAGGTAAATCCTCTTTCTTAATAGGTTGATGTATTTAATACAATAAAATGAAAAAATCAACTAAATTCTACTTTATTTTTTTGTTTGAAAACTATTTAATGGGCCACACGTTGATTTTCAATTTTTTCTAATTCAGATGTTGGCATAGGAATTTCCACATGTATTTTGGTTCCACGATTAACCTCAGATCTAAGTTTAAAATTCCCTCCAAGCATACCCGCCCTTTCTTTCATATTCTGTATTCCTGTTTTCTTTTCATCAACAAGGGTCTTCAATCTTTGAGTAACATTAAAACCCTTTCCAAAATCATCAATCCTTATGATGATATTTGGAAAAGCAGCGACAATTTTTACTGATGCTATAGTTGGACCTGCATATTTTTTAATGTTGGTCAAAGCCTCCTGAACAAGTCTAAAAATATTTATAGAGGTTTCAAAATTCAGTGTCAGGTTATCAATTCCAGCGGAATGGAACTTAACAACGATATTATTTTGCTCTGTAAAATCCTCACAAAGTCTGAATATCGTTTGGCTTAAACCCAATTGCGAAAGATTTGGTGGTTGTAATTCGTAAGCTATATTTCTAACAGATGATATTGACCCTTGAAGAACTTTCGAAAAATTAGCTACTTTACTTTTAGTTTGCTTAGAGGCCTCATCCCTGTCACTCATTATTGAATCACAGGATATTTTAAGTGAAGCAAGTTCCTGGGCAACATTATCGTGGAGGTTTAGTGCAATATTCCTTCTCTCCATCTCTTGTTTTCGCAATATTTCTCTTGTTAAAACATGTACTGTTTTTTCCGCATTTTTTATATCAGTGATATTAATAGAAGCTATAATTGCACCATCAAAAAATGGAGCCATTCTTATATTCAGATACTTATTATTATATTTAAGCTCTGGAAAATCCTTTTCAACTCCCTTATCAATACATTCTTTGAGTTCTGCATACATATCAGCTTCATGTTTTGCAGCATAATCAACGTACATAACATCTCCATTTATAGGAGTACGACCTGATTTTATCTTTGCAATATTACAACTGGTCACTTTTAAGTTCTTATCAACTGTTACTATAGCAACTGGATTATTATTGAAAAGTGCGAAATATCTTTTCTTACTTTCCAATAGTGATTTTTCAATCTGATTTCTAACTTCTATTGTCTGTATTAATGAAAAATTCGCATTTTCAAGATTCAAAGTTCTTTCCGATACAATTTTATCTATATTTTTTTCCAATGCCTCAAGTTTGTATTTCGCTTCCATTCCTTCCTGAATTTTAACCACCATCTTATTGTTCGTTGTATTTAGATAAAATCTAACCATTGATTTTATCAAAATCGCAGATGTGGCGAGAGAAAACATGGCAATGAAGCAAATTAATAAAAGATAGTTGTATTTACTTGAATATAAATTAATAAACAGGAAGAAAAACATACAGATTAGAATGAAGAAGGTTAAAAACAGAAAAAGAATCCTTTTTTCTCTTCCACTTAACTGACTTGTCTTATAATATTCTGCAATAAAATTAATATATTCCATAAATAGAAACCTATCTAAAATCGATTAATATTTTTATACAAATTAAAAATTATGGATTCGAAATGCTCTTATTTAGATATTAGAATTCAGCAATAATAAAAAGTGTTAGCAACTGACTATTCAAGGTTTTATTTCGAATGAAAACAAACTGACTATTTCAAAATTTTTTTATCATTTTTATTTTTTTTTGTAAAGTTGCTCTATACATAATAAGAAAATTTGTTGCAATTTTTTGCAAGTTTGGAAACTCAACAATATCAATTAAAAAAGTAAAAGTAGAGAACATTTTTTTTGAGGATGATTTCTATAAACCATTGAATCAAAAGTCATAATAAGAAAAATGAAAAAAGTTTTATTTTTTTTACAGGATTTTACAAAGAGACTATAAATACAACTATTTACAAGACTTGCTTTTTTTAAGAAAAACTATTAAAAAAAAAAAAACAGGAGATTTTTTTTAACTTATAGCATATATTAATAAATAAATATAATTTAATTTTAATTGAACATCAAATCATAAAAAATGTAATTATATTACTATTATTTAACAGGTATCTCGAAATATATATTTGTTCCGGCATGTGGAGTTGATTTGATTCTCGATTTTCCTCCCATCATCTTAACCCTCTCTTCTATGTTACGAAGGCCTGTTCTCTCTTCACTCAAATTATCAATTAATTCTTCTGTCACCTTAAAACCTATTCCATCATCATCTATTCTAAAAATAATATTGGGCGATGCACCAACAATCCTTAATGTAACATTTGTTGCACATGAATGCGTTGTAATATTTTTAAAAGCTTCCTGAATAATTCTATATATATTGATCTCCTTTTCATAACTAAATTTTAAATTTTCAACCCCTGCAGTATGAATTTGAGTGCTTATATTTCTCTTTTCTGAAAAATCGCTACACATTATCTTAATTGTCGGTATAAGCCCTAGTTCTTTAAGGGTTGCAGGGTAAAGATCGTATGAAATCTCTCTAATATTTTTAATTACATTATATAGCATACTGCTGACTTTTTTTATTTTGTCGTTTTTTATATCATCAGAAAAAAGATTCTCACAAAAAAGTCTGATTGAAGAAAGGTCCTGAGCCACATTTTCATGAAGTTTTCTTGCTATTTTACTTCTTTCATTCTCCTGAAGCCTTATAAATTTTTGGGTCAGGGCATGTATAAATTCCTCGGCCCTTTTTCTCTCTATCGCATATCTAAGGGATCTAACTATCATTGTTTTATTAATCTGACCTTTAAGAAGATAATCCTGTGCGCCAGCTCTTAATGCTTTCATAGCAATTGCTTTGTCATCCATGTGTCCTGTAAGAACTATTACAGGTATGTGTGGGGTGTGAGCCTTAATTTTAGCAAAAGTTTCAATACCATCGCTATCAGGAAGAGACAGGTCCAGCAGGATTACATCAATATTATTCTGTATCAGAGATTTTAATCCATCAGATAGATTATTTGAACATTTTAAGATAAAATCAATATCAATAGCTTTTTTAAGCATTGTTTTGATTATCTCGATATCAACTGGATTATCTTCAATTAATAAAACACTTATAGAGTCATTATCCATAAATCAAAAATCCAAATTTTTATATAGTCGTGAATTGAATCATGAGAACTTCCAATAACTATAACTTTTATTGAAATTCAACGTTTATAAAAGCTTTTTGTTTTATAAGCGTTTATTAGAGGTTTCCTTATAATATTTTTTGATACGGCTTATGATAAGATCGTAATATTGTTTAACAGTAACACATTTCGTGGAAAATAGACAGGTATTATGTATTATTTCAGACAGTTCTATGTTTTTTTCTAAGTTCATAGGATTGAGCATTATTGATAAATCGGTTTATACTCAATTCATGTTTTTTTTGCATATCACTAAAACGAAAACCAATATGTTTCTTATTTTTGCTTATTTCAGCCTCTCTAACAACCTCAATACAAGTATACAATTCTGTATTTTTGGTAATATTTTTCTTTGCTGGTTCAATCAATTTTATCACAATCTCAACATTATCACCTATTGATGTTTCTAAACTTTTCCTTCTGCGACTTCCATTTTTAGGCACTTCTAATCCAATTCCTGTTGAAGAAATATCACCCACTTCAAAATGTTTATTTGAGAAATATTTATTACCTCCATAAGATATCATACTTTCGACCCTGTACTTTGAATTCAGATTATATCGGTATGAAGCCCTAAGGTTAACCTCTCTTTTTGGCGGCGAAAACTCCAACAAAAGTGCGTTTTTAATAATGGTATTTGGTAATTTATACTCTTTAATTATTTTTAAAATTTTACAATTATATGCAACTCTGACAGTTGACCCTTTTTCATTCTTAGCAAGGGTTGTTAAAAGCAGATCGCTCGACTCTTCTTTTAGAGTTTCAGGAATGGTCTGAGAAGTTAATACCAAATTGGTTTTTAGATTACTCTGATAAATTTTTGCAGACCTTGAATATGGATTACTGGTATCACTATCAAAAACAAGCCCAATCGTCTTATTTGGCCCGAAATCATCAACCACAGAAACCTTTTTATTTTTAGCTGTTACTTCATCAAGCTTATTCCGGGATAAAAATTCAAGTATAGTTTTATGCTTACGCTCACTCTTTAAAATTTCTATTGCATGATCAACATTTTCAGCCAATAAAAGTGTTGTCCCATTTTTTCTGCTCAATTCTCGAAGTTCTTTATTAATTGAATTTGTTAATTTAACTCTTCCAATTGTTAAAAACATTTTGGGGGGCTTAAGGTTTAGAAACTTAATTACCTTAACCATTCTCATCTCATCAGCTTTAGTAAATCCATCACATCTTCTAAGATCTAAAATATATACGGTTCTTTTTTTTATTTTAACAAAACTTTTTAAAAGCCGACGTTCAAGAGTCTTGTAATCATAGCTATATTCAACATTTGCACCAATCTTGATACAGCAGCACTCATAATTTATATATTTTTCAAAAAGATACATAAAATATCCACTCAACTATTTAAATTTTTAAATTTTCTTTTTTTAGTATTTTCTAACAAAATCTTTCTGTTTCCCATTTATCACTTAACATATTAATTGTAAATGAATATTTTAACCTAATTAATAAAGATAGTTATTAAGTAAATAGCTTTTCTGTTATGGATTATTAGACATTATTCTGTATCTGTTTTTAATTGCAGTATTGTCATATTTTTCTTTAAAAAGGAGGTAATATATGAAGACTGAATCTTTGTTAGCTGCGCGTACATTGAATATGGGAGAGAATGCAATTCGGGAAATTTTAAAAGTTGTTTCACGGGAAGGTATGATATCTCTTGCAGGTGGTATTCCATCTCCTGAAAGTTTTCCGGTAAATATTATTAAAAAATTATCACAACTTATTCTTGATAAATATGGAGATCAGGCACTGCAATATGGATTAACTGAAGGATTTTATCCATTAAGAGAAACTCTTGCAAAACAATTAAGAAAAACTGATATCATCGTTTCTGCTGATGATATAATAATTTCAAGTGGATCACAGGGAGCTCTGGATTCGCTTGGAAAAACCCTTATAACCAAAGGTGATAAAATAGCTGTTGAAGCTCCAACATATCTTGGGGCAATATCGGCATTTAACCCATATGAGCCCGAATATATAACTATTGAAACTGATGATCAGGGAATTATTCCTGAGAGTCTTGAGAATATATTGAAAAAAGGTGATGTAAAGTTTATCTACCTTGTACCTACTTTCCAGAATCCTACAGGTAGAACGCTTTCCCTCAATAGAAGAGTTGCCGTTGCAGATCTTATAAAAAGGTATAACACACTTCTAATTGAAGACGATCCATATAGTGCCTTAAGATATAGCGGTGAAAACTTACCACAAATTAAATCAATTGCTCCATCAAACACTATATATATAGGGACGCTTTCTAAAATACTATCACCCGGATTAAGAGTTGGCTATATCGTTGCACCTAAAGCAATAAAAGAGTGGTCTGTTCTTGTTAAGCAAGGAGTGGATCTTCACACAAGTTCATTTAGCCAGGCAATAGGTTATGAATATCTTGAAGGGGGATATTTTGATAAACATTTGCCGTATATTCTTGACCTGTATAAACCTAAGAAAGATACAATGCTAAAAGCCCTTAAAAACAATTTTCCAGATAGTTTTACATGGTCAAAACCAGAAGGAGGTATGTTTATTTGGGTTGAAGGTCCAAAGGGCTTTAACGCAGAATCTCTTTATCATAAAGCAATTCAGGAAAATGTAGCTTTTGTTCCTGGAAAATACTTTTATACAAATAATGAAGGCTCATCAACAATGCGACTTAATTTTACAATGAGTAGTCCCATGGAGATCGAAACTGCTATTAAAAGGATTGCATCATTATTATAAAGTAGGTTTAAAAATCAACAATTTAAATCTGGAAACCCTTGATATTTTGTAGGAATCTCTAATAACTGTTCTTTTTGCGAAATATTTCGTTTTTACAAAAATCTGTTGTAAAATCAGATCGTTAATTTTTGTCATGCAGAAATTTTATAAAACTAAAAGCTTTTATTAATCTGTATTTCAATCAAAAGTTCAAATTATTAGAGTTCCCTCAAATATATTCCCAATTTTTACTAATCCTTTGCTGTTAAATATTTCACACTTGATTGTTTCTAATAAATTGCATTTTTCTATTTTTATATGAAAAGCACCTAATGTGTGAAATTATTCACACTCGCAATCTACGTAAAAGTCTATTTATAAAGGCTGGACGTTTTATTTCTTTTACGACCTTGCCTAAATTCCTGTCTTCGTCTTAAAAATTATTAAACATTAATTGTAAAAATAAAACACTGAACTTTAAAAATAAAAGGAGAAACCGATGATTTTAATCTACCAAAACGAATGTATGGATTTTTTTAATAAACCGAAAAAGATTCCACAGAAATTAAAACCATTTATAAAGTCCCAATAATTTAAAAATAAAAAAGTGAGAAAAAAGATATGAATTCATCTTATAGCAAAATTGAAAATGTTGTAGAAGATTATTTCAGCGATGAAAAGATTGATAAAACGGCAAACAAAAATTTATCTTATGATATTGAAAAAAGACATGTATCTTTAAAGCATGCAAAAAATTCACTTATTCACCTTATTGAAGCAGGATTCTCAACTAAAGACAGATCAATGACATTTTTACGAGTTAAAGATTTGATCAAAGAAGGAGCTGATGTAAATCAACGATCAAAAGATGGTAATACACCACTAATTGCAGCCATTCAAATGAACTGTTTTGAAACCTCAGATCTGCTTTTAAAAAATGGTGCTGATATTGGATGTACAAATGTATCTGGTGAAAACGCAATTGATATCGCTAAAAGAAATAAGAACAAAAAGATACTTACTCTTTTATTAAACAAAAGATCAAAAACCAAAGTAACTTTAAAAGAATCGTTAGAGTCTACTGATGTTAATTTTTTCAAAGCGCTTCTCAAAGATGCTACAACAAGACAAAGGGGTGCAGCGCTTCTTGAAACAGCTATACTGCATGATACAGAAAAAGCTTTTTTAATTCTGGAATACAAAATTAGTCAACTAACCCTAAATAAGGCATTTTTTATTTTTTTAACACAGATTAAAGATGAACAGATTCTTATAAGGGTTTTGAAGAGATTAATTGATAAAGGCGCAGAAGTTAAATCAAGGGATGAAAATGGTAATACATTACTTCTTGCATCCCAATTAAAATATAAACTAATCTGTTTTCTTATAGATGCTGGTGTTAATCCAAATTTCAGAAATCAGAAAGGTGAGACACTTATTTTAAGAGCGGTACGATTAAATGCTTTTGATATAATAAAGTTGCTTGTTGAAAAAGGAGTGGACCTCAACCACTTGAATAACGATAAGGAATCAGCTCTATATTTAGCTATAAGAAACAGTAATCTTGATATTATACGATACCTGATCAAAAACAGTGCTGATCTAAATCAGGAAACCAGAGGCGATTTAACACCTCTCTATCTTTTAAACAGATATAATATGCTGAAATTTGTCATGGATGCGAAATTGCCCCCTCGTAAAGGTGAGAATAAAAAGTCCCTTAATTACAATTTTGAGATCATTGATCCTAAGGAGAATATTGATCATTTTTTCCCTTGTACAAATAACATAATTGATCACTGGGATGAAACGGATGTAACCGGAGAACTCAACATTAGCATTGAAGGAGAGATAAAACCTCTTACTATTCATTATAAACAGTACAAATATGGAAATCATTATTATAGCACATGGGATAAGAAACACTATATAGCAACGTTAAGGTACGATGGAATTAAAATTGTTACTAAGGAGTATTTCACCTATTCCAAATATTATGAGAAAACATCTGATAAAATAAATACCATAACTATGGATGCTCTTTCTGATTCAGGTATCTGTTTCTCTGAAATTGTTGAGAGAGTATTAAATGGAGAGGATTTAGTTCTTGTTAAAGAAAAATCACATTTAACAATTGGGGATTCAATCTATAATGAGACACCTTTCCACAGTCTTAGCTTTACAGAACATAAAAAGGTTCAAAAGGGTAATCATTATGTAAAAGTGAAAGAAGATTTCAGAATTTTTCTTGATTTAAATACACATAATGCCTGCATACAAAGAGATACTTCAGCTTATTTATAAAGTCATTTTTTTAAGTGAATCTCTAATAACTGATCTTTTTGCGAAACACAGATATAACAAAAATAAAACTGTTGTAAAATCAACCCGTTGTTTTTTGTTATGCCTTGTTTTTCATCAAAAATTCTAATTATTAGAGATTCCCTTAAATTAAAAAACTTTCTTCTTTATGGCAACTCTTATATAAGAACATATTTGAAAATTAGAATTAATATTGTTGCAAAGCATCTTAAATTAAAGAGGTCTTGTATATAATACAAACAGATAATTACAGGAACCAATAGTGAAAACTAAAATTTTCTTTCTTATATTTCTATTTCTACCATCAGGCCTCCTTGCTGGTGATATAACTCTTTTTTTCCAGAATGGCACTGAAAAAGTTATTAAAACTGACGATCAAATAATTCGATTTGACAATATGAATATTGTCAAAATTTCAGGTCTTGAGAATTTCAAATCTATAAAATCACTATCCCTTAGAGGAAATAAAATATCAGAAATTGGTTTCTTAAACTCTGTTAATAACATTGAGAAAATTGACCTTTCCCATAATAATATTAATATAATAACCTCCCTTAATATCAAAGGTCTGAAAGTTCTAAATCTTTCTTATAACAGAATCAGGAAAATTGAGGGCTTGGATAATCTATCAAATGTAATTGAGTTAAATTTACAATCTAACAGACTCAAAAAAATTGAAAATCTTTCCCATTTAACAAGACTAAAATCCCTTAACCTTATATATAATATGATAAAAAAAATTGAAGGACTCGAAAATTTAAGATTACTTTATACCCTTCAATTAAGTTCAAATAAAATCACTAAAATTGATGGTTTAAAAAACTGCGTTGAACTTTCCAACCTTCTTCTTGATAGAAACAGAATTACCAAAATCGAAAACATCAATCATCTTTATAAACTTATAAATCTTTCTCTTATTTTTAATAAAATTAGAAAAATTGAAAATATCAATAAACTAACCCAACTAAGACATCTTTCCCTAAGAAATAACAGGATCAGAAAAAAAGAAGGTGTTGAAAAGCTATATAACCTTCAACACTTTGATCTGAATTACTTAATGTAATTGTTTTTTAAGGCCCATCCTGAAAAAAATCTTTATTTTTGAGTTGTCTTCAAATTTAAATCAAAGGGAATCTCTAAAATTATTTGGTTGGAATACATAATAATTTCATTTATAATCAGTATTATTACCTCAAATGTTTAGGAAAACTATAATAACTGTTCTTTTGAACAAATACTGCGTTTTTCGAAAATGGAATTACCTTTAAAACGTAGGCAATTTTTTCTCATGCAGAGATTTTATAAAACTGAAAGCTTTTATAAACGTTGAATTTGAAACAAAACTCCAATTATTAGAGGTTCCCTTTAAATAATTAATTTAGCTTTCGCTTGAATCTACGTTGATAAACATTTCCAACCTTAACGGGGATGCAAAATGGGACAAATTCTTGAAGATATATCAAAAAACAGAGAGTTTTTCGTAAGCTATAACATAAATAGAATGCGTGAGCTGATAAGATATCTATCAACAAAAAAATTTAATCTATTCCACACCGTTCCTTTTCTTCTCCATGTAAACTCACCTGAGTTTGCAGGTTTTGTTCACGATGCAAAAACATTTGGAATTTCTAATTTTGAGGAAACAAACTTCTGGAAAATCACTATAAAATCAAACAATTTAACTGGAGAAAAGATAAGACCCTATCTCGCTGAAAAAAATGCAATCCGTGCAATATATTTAATGGGGAGTACCGGAACACTTGCACAAGGACATGTTTCAGATTTTGATTACTGGGTGCTGATAGATGAGTCGATAAATGAACCTGAAGCATTAAAAGAGCTTTCAATGAAACTACACTTAATTGAGAAATGGTGCAAAGACAAATTTAACCAGGAAATTCATTTTTTCGCAATGTATCCTGAGCAGATTAGGCAAAATAATTATTCACAAGTATCCGATGAAAGCTGTGGAACCGCTCAAAAAACAATATTAAAAGAGGAATTTTACAGAACTTTTATTGTCATTGCAGGACAAATCCCCTTTTGGTCAGTATTAAAAGGAGAGGTAAGTGATGCAGCTTACGATGCTTTTTTTAAAAAAGGTCTTGAAGAGAACTTTGATTACATCAACAGAAATTTCGTAGATCTTGGTAATCTCACAAATATAAACAAGGAGGAGTGCCCTGGTGCTATCCTTTGGCAAATAAACAAATCACTTAGTAATCCTGCGAAATCACTTGTAAAATCAGCTCTTATAACTTACTACAGTTTTATTACAGAAAATAAAGAGCTTCCATGTAACATTGTAAAAAGGAAATATTCAGATCGTTTCCTTGATGATCACCTGGCAGATCCTTATACAATAATATTTGAAAAAATTCTTGAACTTCTCAAGAAAAATCGAATGACCGAACTTTCAGATATTATTAAAGAGTGTATTTTCTTACAGCTATGTGGTTTCCCCATAGTTTCAGAACCTGATGCAGAAACTCCCAAACATAAACTGCTTCTAAGTTATGTCAGGAGATGGAAATGGAGTACAGCTAAAATCAGACATTTCATGCTATACGCCGCCTGGGCAGAAACTAAAAAAAGGAAATATGAACAAAAAATAGTAAACTCACTTTTAGATCTTTATGAACTTGTTATAAATGCTAATAAGAAATCATCAAAACTATATGATATTAATATGTCAGATCTTAAAATCCTGAAAAACAGAATTGCAAGATATTACCAGAAAAAACCTGGGAAAATCCCAAATTGTTCAACATATTTAAGAGCTCAGACAGGAAAAGAATCTCTACTTATATCCTGTGAAGCTGATCAATATATGGGTGACATTTGGGCCGTTTATGGTTCATATCATACAAGCAAGGACAAAGAACAAGCTATTCTGTTTAATGGACCTGAACTATTAAAAATTATTGGCTGGATTATCAAGAACAACATCTATTCAAGAAGAAAAACATCTCTCTTTTTTAGTAGTGCTGAATCAAAGATGCTCTCAAGGAGCGCCAAAGGACTTTTCTTTGAAGTGGTTGATTTTCTATCAGACACACCCCATGATTACAGTTTAACAGAGTCGATGCCAGTATGGGATAAAATAATTTTAACTCTTACATCTCAAGCCTCAGAAGATAGCAACACATTCGATCATTATGATTTTATAGTCAGAAATACCTGGGGAGAGATGTATTTTGATTCTGTTGACCTCTCTCACATAACAGATGAACAGATTAAAAGTCAGAAAATTGCAGAAACCATTTGGACTTACATGAAACAAACCCCGGAATTTAATCTGGATTTTATATTTACTCATCCTGGCCTGAATTATGACAGGGATCTTAGAAATATGATCCTAAAGGATATTATTCTTCTCAGAGACCAGCATAAACACGAAGAGGTGGATATCGATATTGATGAAGACGATGATGATGAAAATTCTCTGTTTCTTGATCTCGTATAATCTGTTAATATATTAATTGAAATTTCTCTTTAAATTCAACTACACAATAATAAATATTTCCAGTTGGTATTCTGATATGAAAAAAAAGAAAAAAATTCTTCTTGTTGATGACAACACAGACTCTCTTCGTGAAATGAGAAGTTTACTTAACTCGATCTCTTTTAAAGATATATTTCTCACGGATTCAATTGATAAAGCCTGGGTAATTGTTAATAAAAAACAGATCGATTGTGTAATATGCACATGGGAAATGACTGCGATGTCTGGTCTATCCTTGTTAAGAAGCATACGAAATGAGGACAACTTTTTCAATCTTCCTTTTTTTCTGTCCCATCATGCATTTACTAAGATAAAAGTTATTCAGGCAGGTCACAGTGGAGTTACTGGCCTTTTTGTTAAACCTTATAGTGCCAACAATGTTAAACAAAAACTCCTAAAACTTCCTGCACAATATAACATTCCTGAACCCACATATGAAAATGACATGCTTGAAAAGGGTAAGAAATTTGCTGAAAGTGGAAGTTTCGAAAAAGCAATCAGTGTTCTTGATACTCTTTTGGAAAATGGCGAAACAGCTGAGTTTTATTACAATAAAGGTTATATACTAACTACTGAAAACAGATTTGAAGAGGCTATAAGAGCTTTTAAAAAAGCAACTCAGTTAGACAGACTTTTTGCTAAAGCTTATCAGGAAATGGGAAAAGCTTACTTGAAATTAGGCAGGCGAAAAGAAGCTGAAAAGTATTTACAGAAAGCAGCTGATATAAATATGGAAAATGATGATATTGAAACAGCAGAAAAAATTTTAAATGATATTATGGAGATGGACCCACAAACTGTTAATATTTATAACAGTCTGGGAGTTTTGCATAGAAAAAAGGGAAACCTGGAGTTTGCCCTTAAGCAATACATTAAAGCTTTAAAAGTACATCCCGAAGAACCATTTATTATGTACAATATTGGAAGGCTTTACCTCGATATGAATAATGCTGCTAAAGGTAAAGAGTATTTTGAGATGGCATTAAAACAAAATCCTCAGTTTAAAGAAGCGAAACAAGTGATTCGAGCTATAGAATTAGGTAGCCTATAGGGAATCTCTCATAATTAGAATTTTGATTGAAATACAAGGTTGATAAAAAAACAACGAGCCGGTTCGTTTATAAAAAGTTTTTATTTTATAAAGTTTACAGTTATTTTTTTTGAAAAACGCAGTAGTTCAGTCAAAAAGCAGTTATTAGAGAATCCCTTTAGTTTTAAACATTTAAATCTTATAAAAATATGGCAGAAGATAAAGGAACAATGCGATCCGGGTTTGAGTTAGATCTTGTAGATCTTTCAGGTGTTGAATTGGGTTCTGAAGATGATTCTCCCAAAGTGTCCAAAAAAAGGGACAAGGAGAAAATGATAGATAACTATCTAAAAAAAATGAAATCAAAAGGTGATTTTCCGATTTTTTCCAAACAACTTGGTGATATAAACAGAATCTTATCATCTGACTATGCTTCAGCTAACGATATAGCCAATGTTATCACACAGGAATTTTCCCTAACCAACAAACTGCTTAAATTAGTCAACTCATCTTTTTATGGGAATTTTACAAGGGATGGAGATATCACCACCATTACCCAGTCTATGATTATTGTCGGAACAAACCAGATACAAAAAGCTTCCACAAGTCTTATACACTTTGAACATCTACAAACAAACTCCCAGACAGCGGAATTAATGGATATCTCTATTGGAACATTCTTAAGCGGAATGATAGCAAAAGATATCGTGTCACAAAAAGTAAAAAAAATTGACCCTGAAGAGGCTTTTATCTGCTCAATGTTTCATAATCTTGGTTTACATCTTGTAATGTTTTATAACTATGATGATTTTGAAAAAATTAAAAAACGTGTGGAACTTGGTAATGATAGAAAAACTGCATCCAGAGAAGTTCTTGGCATTTCTTATGAAGAATTAGGTCTAGGAGTAGCTAAGAAATGGGGGCTTCCCGATTATATCGTTCAAAGTATGGAAAGATCAAAGGTATTTGAAAACGATCAAAAAACCTCGAGCAGAACAAAAAAAGACTGGCTCTTAAACATCTCTTTTTGTGCCAATGAACTTTGCAGAGCTGTAAGTGAAGAATCCGAAATAACATTTAGCGCAGTTGTTAAAAGATTCAGAACTGTATTTCAACTCCCGGAAAAAAAAACAAAAGAACTTGTTGAATCTGCGTTTAATAAAATCATAAAACACTCATCCACTCTTAATATCGATGTCAACAAAAGTAATCTGCTAAGCAGGGTTAAATCTCTTATTGCAAACGAAAAAAGCAAACCAAACAAAAAAGTTATATTTGATGGCATTCACAAAATTTCAGAGACGATTCAAAGCCCTGACTATACTTATCATATGGTTTTAGCTGATATAATTGACATAATGTATGAAGGTTTTAAATATGATAGAGTTCTTATCTGCATAAAAGATATTAAAACAGAAGAGTTTGTTTGCAGATATGGAAAAGGTAATGATTTTTTAGACCTTCTCAACAGTTTCAGATTTAGAATAGATAATACCAAATCTATTTTTAATATCACATTGGAGAGACAAAGAGATATAGTGATAACTGATCTCAAGGAAAGCGGATATGGTGATAAGATCCCTGAATGGTTTCAAAACATTATAAAAACCAATACTTTTGTGCTGTACCCTATCGTAATTCAAGGTGTACCTGCAGGGCTTTTTTATGCAGATACAATGTATAAATCCATATTAGACAGTAATATTCAAAAACATATGAAAACATTAAGAGACTTGGCCCTTAGGGCCATAAAGCAAAGAATTTAATATGAACATAATCAAGTTTCATTTTTTTTGCCAATTAATTATTAATCTGTCATAATATGTTTTAGTTTTAAAACATCAACTGGTATTGGAATTTTTTATGGATCCTTATAGCAATAAAAAAAGCACATCAAACTCCCCTTTTTTTAACAGTAAGATCATCTGCCCAATATGTGGAGTTCCCTCTACGCAAAGAACTATAAAACCTTCATACTACACTGAACAAGAGGTTGATATAATATTAAGACCAACAAAAGTAAAATGGCTTAAAAAAGATATAGCGAAAGAGGATAAAAGACAGCCAAGACTTTTTTATATGAGGCATTGTATTTTCTGTAAATTCACTGCTGCTGATAATAATTATGAAAACCCGGTTGAAAATTATGATATCAGTACAGGAAAATTCCAGAAAAAAATGAAGTTTTTACAGGAGAAAAGTGCTAATTTTAAACAGATAGTGACAATTCTATCCCAGGGAGTGAATGTTCTTCAACCTGATTATTTTCAAGCAGTAAGACTTCACCTTTTAGCTCCATTCCAACTTCAGCTTATTGAGGAAGTTGGAAAAAAAGATGCTTTCAATATTGCTAGATATTACCTTAGGCTTGCATGGTTATTCATTGATCTTGAAGAGAGTGAAGACCTTTACCACAAATATATTCCAAAAATAAACAAACTTACACAGATTTTAAGAAAAAACTGGAAAAAAGTTCCATCAAATTCAGAGGAAGCACTCTTATTAGCAAAACACTACTACAATACAACTCTTATAAAATCCAGACTTATAAAATCAGACCTTGAGGAGATACGATTACTTCTGCTTATGTGTAGAGTTACCATAAAACTTGAAGATGTTAAAGATTCCCATAAGTTTCTTTTTGGTTCAATAGAAAAATCAAGGATGTTTGAGAGAAGAAGAAAAGGAATGGTTGCTCAGGTAAATTATGACGAGCAAGAGCTTAAAAAGGAAAAAAAGATCAGCTTTAATGCTGGAGCAAAGAGATCTGCTGCCGAGAAGGAGGTTGCTAAAATGGCTGTGGATTTTAGAAGAATGAATGTGATGATTAGAGAAGTGCAAAATCTTTACGATGACTTCAGGGAAGAATATGATGAGAAACAAATGAGAAAAGCTAAAAATATGCTCTCTCGAATTGATACTGAAAGAAAAACCCAGCAAGAACTTAGAAAATATCTTGTAACTAAGGGAATTGATGATAGAGTTGCCTGGAGAGTGGCACCAGATAAAAAAAAGAAAGGTATTCTGAGTATCTTCAAACGTAAGGAAAAGTAAACTGATAATTAGTGTAAGTAGAAGAACTGATATACCTGCTTTTTTTGGAAAGTGGTTTGAAGAGAGAATTAAATCCGGTTTTTTCACAAGTATTAATCCCTTTAATCCCAATCAGAAGAAGATGGTGAGCTTAAAAACAGGTGATGTGGAGGCATTTGTCTTCTGGTCTAAAAACCCCGGACCTTTTTTCAAACATTTGAACCTTTTGGAAAATCATAGTTTTTACTTCCAATACACCTTAAATAATTATCCTGATTTTCTGGAACCAGGTTTACCTATTTTTGATAAGAGAGTTCATACTTTTAAAAATCTTGTTGACCTTACCTCAAAAGAAAGAGTTGTTTTGAGATACGACCCTATAATTTTAACAAATAATATGAATATCTCTTTCCACCTTGAAAACATACATAGAACTTTAGAACTGCTTTCAGGATACACTGAAAGGCTTATGATCAGTTTTATGACACCTTATAAAAAGGTTCAAAGAAAACTCGCGAAACTTGAGAGTCAAAATGATTTTTTAATTAAGACTCCTGAATTGGATGAAATTAAAGATTTTTCAGTTAAATTGGGTAAAATTTGTAAACTTTACAAAATCAAAGTGTATTCATGTGCAAATAATATGTTTGAAAAAAGTTCAATTAAAAAAGGAAGTTGTATAGATAAAGATCTTATAAATTCTATAAAAGGCTCAGATATTAATTTCAAATACGACCCAGGTCAGAGAGATGGGTGTGGATGTGTAAAATCTATCGATATGGGTGTTTATAATACATGTTCATTCCATTGTTCGTATTGTTATGCAAATCATAGCAAAAGCAGTGTTTCAAAAAATCTAAAAAAATATAACATATCAAATAAATCCCTGCTTTTATAAAAAATATTTCAGAATTTAAAAACTGCAATTTTAAATTTACAAATAATTTTTCCTACACTCTTTTATTAAAATAAAGTGTATGATACAAAATTATGCAAGGTAACTGAAAAAAATTGATAATTCTCTATTTTATAAGGGTTTAATCATAGAAAATATTAAGAAAAGGAATAAATATATATGAATACAGATAGATCCAAACAACTATTCGAATCAGCCAAAAATGTTATACCTGGTGGAGTTAATAGCCCCGTTAGGGCATGTAAATCTGTGGGAACAGATCCTTTGTTTATCGAAGAAGCAAGTGGACCAACAATCACTGATGCGGATGGAAACAGTTACATTGATTATGTTGGGTCCTGGGGGCCAATGATTTTAGGCCATAACCACCCTTTTGTAACGGAAGCACTTCAAGGTGTTCTATCAAGAGGGACAAGCTTTGGTGCTCCAACAGATCTTGAAACAGAGCTTTCAGAGATAGTTATAGATATGGTTCCATCTATTGAGATGGTTAGAATGGTTAATTCAGGTACAGAAGCAACAATGAGCGCCATTAGGCTCGCAAGGGGAGTAACTGGCAGAGATAAGATAATAAAATTCGATGGATGTTATCACGGTCATGCTGATTCTTTACTTGTGGAAGCAGGATCTGGAATAGCAACACTAAATATTCCTGGGAGCCCGGGGGTTCCGGAATCTTTTGTTAAACATACGCTATCACTCCCATACAACGATATTAAATGTGTAAAAAAGGTTATGGATGAAGAGGGGGATAAAATTGCCTGTATAATTTTAGAACCTGTTGCCGGGAATATGGGGATGATTCCTCCAGCTAAAGGTTTCCTTGAGGCACTTCGGGAATTAACTGAAAAATATGGAGCTCTTTTAATATTTGATGAAGTTATGACTGGATTCAGAGTAGCTAAAGGATGCGCCCAGGAGCTTTTTAATATCTCTCCGGATCTTACCTGTTTAGGTAAAATAATTGGTGGTGGTCTTCCTGTTGGAGCTTATGGTGGAAAGAAGAAGTTTATGGAACAAATGGCTCCCGTTGGCCCTGTTTATCAGGCAGGAACTCTCTCTGGAAACCCACTTGCAATGACAGCAGGTATTGCAACTTTAACAAAGGTTAAAGAGGATGGATTTTACGATGAACTGAATAAAAAAGCTGAATATCTTGTTAAAGGCCTGAAAAAATCTTTGGAAGAAAATGATATTAAAGGAAGTGTTGGTAGAGTTGGATCAATGTTTGGTTTATTTTTTACAGATCAGAATGTTTCAGATTTTGCATCTGCGAAAACAAGTGACCTGGACAGATTTTCTAAATACTACAAAGGAATGTTAAATGAAGGTATTTATCTTGCTCCTTCTCAATTTGAAGCAGGTTTTGTTTCAGCAGCCCATACTTATGAAGATCTTGATAAAACAATTGAAGCAGCATCTAAAGTTATGAAATCTCTTTAGTTTTGTTTTTTTCTCTTCAAATAAAGGGAACCTCTAATAATTAGAATTTTGGATGAAATACAAGGTTTGATAAAAAATAACGAGCCGATTTTATTACAGTTCTTTTTAGAAATATACTCCGTTGTTTTGTTTTTATTCTTTTTAAAACAACTTAAGTATTTAGCCAAAAGATCAGTTATTAGAGACTCCCTAAAGAAGTATATTTATCATTATACTTCTTTTTCGACTTAAATGAGGTATCCTTTTGCTAAAAAAAGAGTTCAATAAAGTCCCTGGCGATGTAAAAACAATACATCTGATTGCTGTTTGTGGAACTGGTATGGGAGCGCTTGCCTGTATGTTAAAAGATCTGGGATATGAAATAACGGGCTCAGACCATGCAGTGTATCCACCCATGAGTGATTTTCTTAGAAATAAGGGTGTTATCATTAATGAAGGTTTCAATGAAGAAAACCTTAACTATAAACCAGATCTTGTAATTGTTGGGAATGCTATCAGTTCTGATAATTCTGAAGTCGCAGCTATTCTAAAAAAAAGTCTATACTACTGTTCAATGCCCCAGGCTCTTAATTTCCTGGCTTCCAAAAACAAAAAACAACTTTTAATTACAGGAACCCACGGAAAAACAACCACTTCATCTTTACTCTCATACATACTGTTCAAAGCCGGACTGGAGCCATCTTTCATGATAGGTGGTATTTTAAAAAATTTTGACAGCAACTACAGAATTGGCAGTGGAGATTATATAGTTATTGAAGGAGATGAATACGATACAGCCTTTTTTGATAAAGGTGCTAAGTTTTTCCATTATAATCCTTCAATAGCAGTTCTTGGAAATATTGAGTTTGATCATGCTGATATATTTACTGACCTTAACCATGTTAAAAATACTTTTAAAAGATTTGCTGATGGAATGGATGTAAATAGTTCTCTTTATACTTTCGATACAGATCAGAATATAAAAGATGTAACAGTTGATACTAATTGTAAAATAGTAAACTATGGAAAGAGAACTGAATCAGACTGGTCACTTGGAAAGTTCTATCCAAATCCACCATATAATAATTTTGAAGTGTATAAAAAGGGAGAACTTTTTAGTAATTTTGAAACACGATTAACAGGTGAGCATAATCTTTTAAATGCACTTTCTGTTATAGCAATTGCAGACTCTCTAAATATCCAGAAAGATATTATAAAATCAGCCCTTAAGTCTTTTGAGAGTGTCAAAAGAAGGCAGGAGATAAGAGGGGTTAAAAAAGGAATTACAGTGATGGATGATTTTGCACATCATCCAACAGCAGTTAGAGAAACTGTCAAAGCTTTGAAACCATTTTATTCAGGAAAAATAATAGCAGTATTTGAACCCAGAACAAATTCAAGTATGCGTGATATTTTTCAGAATATCTATCCCTCTTCATTTGATGATGCAGACCTCATTTTTATAAGAGAGCCGTCAATGATTAAGAAAGTTTCTGAATCAGAGAGATTTAGTTCAAAGAAACTCGTATCTGATTTAAATTCAAAAGGGAAAGAAGCTTACTACTATAACGAAACTGAATCCATAATGGAACATATTGCTAAAATTGCTGAAAAAAACGATCTGGTCTTAATTATGTCAAATGGTGGTTTTGATAACATCCACGAAAGGTTACTGGACATACTATAATGAAAAACAACGATTTTATGAAAATAGAGGATGAGTTTCTGAAACCCCCTGGCATTCTTGGCAGTGATGAATTTATGAAGGCATCAGTTCTTATCACCTTAGTATTAAAAGACGATGAGTATTTTTTTCTTTTTGAGAAGAGAAATGATGAGATCAGGCAGGGAGGTGAGATCTGTTTTCCAGGTGGACTTTTTGATGATAAAAAAGATTCTTCTTCTGAAGAAACAGCAATCAGGGAGACTATTGAAGAGTTAGGTGTAACTAAAGACCAAATCGATATCAAAGGTCGATTAGATACACTTATAGCCCCCCAGGCAGGAATTGTTATCGAGTCTTTCATTGGAATTTTGAAAATAAATAGTTTAGATGAGTTAACACTCTCAAAAGATGAAGTTTCAGAGGTATTTCTATTACCTGTTTCATACTTTGAGAATAATGAGCCTATAATCCATAAAGTAAGATTGGTAGCAGAACCTTACTATTATGATAAAAATGGAGTAAAAAAAGTACTTCTTCCATCTGAAGAACTCAATCTCCCCGAAAGATACCATAAGCCATGGGGCAAAAAGCTTATAAATGTATACTTCTATGATTCAAAACCTGAATTGATATGGGGTTTTACTGCAAAATTAATTATCGCTTTCATTGAGAAGCTTGCGAATTAAAAAGTGAATTGGTCATGAATGAAAAATCAAAAATAGTTATAGGTATAATCTCGGATACACATGGAACCCTTTCAAAACACGCAATAGATGCTTTAAAAGGTGCAGATTTCATTTTGAATGCTGGTGATAGCGAGAAAATTGAGATAATAGAAAGGCTTTCAGACATTGCTCCTGTTACATCAGTAAGAGGAAATATGGACTATCAAAAATGGGCTGAATCTATTAATAAAACTGAAACGATAACCATTGGTGAGAAAACTTTCCACATACTCCATAATTTAAATGATCTTGAGCTTGATCCAGAAATAGAAGGTATTGATGTTATTATAAGTGGTCATACCCATTGCCCTGAGATCCATGAAAAAAACAACGTATTCTATCTTAACCCAGGCAGTGCGAGTAAAAAAAGGTATCACTACCCTCATTCTGTGGCAAAAATTGTAATAGGTAATAAATCAACAATAGAAATTATTCCAATAGATGACCCTTAATTTCAATTAATTAACATACCCTTTAGGAACCTCTAATAATTGCTCTTTTTTCGAAATACTTCGTTATAACCAAAAAAACTGTTGTATTTTATAAATTAAAGCTTTTTATAAACGAATCCTCTCGTTATTTTTTGTTATTACTTGAATTTCATCAAAAATTTCTAATTATTAAAGGTTCCTTTTATTGACTTTAAAAAATGTTTTAATTAACATTAAAATAAATTTTTCAGGTATAAATATAAATAGGAATCTCAACCGAAACTCACAAGCCGGAACTGCCCCTTTACGAGGATATAGATGAGCGAATTAAGCGATTGCAAAATATTGATAGTTGATGACACCAAGACAAATATAGATGTGCTTGTACAAACTTTGAAAAAAGAATACAAACTTGGGGTCGCTTTGAATGGTAAAAAGGCTATTGAATATGTACAGCAAAATCAGGTTGACCTCATCCTTCTTGATATCTTAATGCCAGGCATGGACGGATTTGAAACATGTCAGATTTTAAAAGAAGATGAAGATACAAAAAACATTCCGGTTATTTTCATAACAGCGATGGATGACCCAACTCACAAGACCAAAGCATTTGAAGGAGGTGCTGTTGATTATATCACAAAACCTTTTGATATCAGAGAGGTTGGGGCCAGGGTCTATACACATCTCAAACTGAAAGTATCCCAGGAGGCTCTCAAAAATCAAAACACTATTCTTGAGGAGAAAGTTAAAGCAAGGACAAGAGAACTTGAAGAGACCCAGGTGGAAATTATTAACCGTCTTGGTATGGCTTCAGAATACAGAGATGAGGAAACAGGAAAACATATAAAGAGAATGAGTGAATATTGCAGATCTTTAGGAAAATCTATTGGCTTGCCCATTAATGAATATGACAACCTTGCTCTGGCAAGTACCATGCACGATGCAGGCAAAATTGGTATCCCGGATGATATTCTCTTAAAAGAGGGTAAACTAAGTGATAACGAATGGAAAATAATGAAACGTCATACCTCAATTGGACAAAAATTGCTTTCCGGTGGTAAATCCAAACTAATGCAAACAGCTGAACAAATTGCAAAATACCATCACGAGAAGTGGGATGGAACTGGTTACAATGGATTAAGGGGTGAAGAAATTCCTATGTCTGGAAGAATAGCTTGCATTTGCGATGTTTTTGATGCTCTTATTTCAAAAAGACCATATAAAGATCAATGGTCAATAAATGAAGCCCTTAAAGAGATCGAAGATGGTAAAGGCTCTTTTTTCGATCCTTATCTTGTTGATAAATTCCTGACTCTGGAGAAAGAACTTAGAGATATTATAAAGCAATGGTAAAACCCCTTATAAAACATATTATTAGCAACCTCTAAAAGTTTTGTTTGTTTTGATCGAACTACAGTGGTTTCCGCTAATCAACTTGCAATGCTGTGAATGCTTCGCATTATACTGGTTTGTTCACAAAACAATAACGTTTATAAAATAAAGCATTTTTATAAACGAATCTGCTTGTTACTGTTTTCTCACCCAAAGATTTTATAAAACTAAAAACTTTTATAATCTGTATTTCAAACTAAATTATAGCAATGAGAGGTTCCCTGTATCAAACTGAAAAAACACCATCTTTATTAGCTCTTTTAATTTTGTACATATGTTCATCAGCAAGAATTAAAATATCATTTTTTGTTTTAGCATCTTCAGGGAAGGATGCAGTTCCAAAACTTGCTGTAATTTTAACATTTTTCCCCTCATCTTTTAGGAATTCAGCCTCACGAAGATTCATAATTATTTTTTCAATATAATTTAAAGATTCTTTTTTATTTTTCCCTTTCATAATGATCACATATTCATCACCACCATATTTAATCAATGTATCTGATGTGGAAAGACATTCATTGATATTACTTCCAACTTCACATAGAATTTTTGAACCCAGAAGGTGCCCGCATCTGTCAACAACCTCCTTAAAGTTATCAATGTCGACAAACACCACCGAAAAAACAGTATCATTTTCAGCATCTTTAATATATTCATCCAATAAAATATGAAGATATCTTGAATTGTAGAGACCTGTATACTCTTCTGTAATACTTAATCTGTTTATACTGTCAAATATTTTTGCATTATTAATTGCAATGGCGACATAATCGGCCATTATTGAAACAATAGGATGGTTTTTTTCCTCGAATATTCTATGGTCTTTGACATTAACAATCTCAAGTACACCTAAAACGGTATCATGGCTTTTCAGAGGAACACAGATTATGGATTCTGTTACAAAACCTGTAAACGAATCAACTCTGTCACTGAAATGATCGCTCTTTAAAACATCTTTCAAAAATAACGATTCACCTGTTTCCGCCACATAACTTGCTACTCCCTCACCGGGCTTCAATTTGATATTCTTGACAACATCAGCATCAACTCCAACTACTATTTCAAATTGAAGCTCACCTGTTAGTTCATCATATAATAGGAGTGACCAGTTATTTGCATCTATTAATTCACTGCCTTTTATTAAAATGTTTTCAAGAATCTCTTCTCTGCTAAATGTTGAGGTGAGCAGTTTTCCAATTTCAAGACAGGTCATTAACTCTTTTCCACCAGGAGATAAATTATTATCCATTTATTTTGTCCCTTTTATTTTTACCTGTAAATTTTATATTTTTTACAGATTAAATGGAATCTCTAATAATTGCCTATAAAACAAAAGGCTTTAGTTTTGTTTGTTTTGACTGAACTACAGTGTCTTTCGTCTATCAGCTTGTAATGCTGTGAATGCTTCGCATTACACTGAATTATTGCGAAAAAAGAACTGTAATAAAAACGGCTCGTCATTTTTTCTAATGCAGAGATTTTATAAAACTAAAAGCTTTTATAAACGCTGTATTTCAATAAAAATTCTAATTATTAGAGGTTCCTTAAATGTGGTTTTATTTTAAATTTAATAATAGCAAATCGTGATTTATAAAAAAAGTTTATAATTACCATTGATGAATAAAAAGGATTTCTATATTTTTTATAAACATAAAAATCCGATTTGCTCGCAAGGCATAAGGCGACTTCTAACTATTTAAATAATATCCTTTTTTATTCAAAGTTGCTTGACAATATTTATCAATTAATGTTAGGTTTCACAGTTTCAATTGGCTGGGCCTTTTGAAAAATATCCTTGCTTCTGAATATTATAATTCAGAGGCTTTAATATCCATGAGGAGGTTTTATGAGAAGATATGAAACTATTTTTATAGTTGACAACGACCTTACAGAAGAGGGTCGTAAACAACGGTTTGAGAAAGTTAAAGAATTGCTTTCACAGTATGGTGGAGCTCCAATCAAGTTTGATGAATGGGGACTAAAAAAACTTGCTTACGAAATCAACAGTAAGAACAGAGGTTATTATGTATATTTTGATTACTGTTCAGAACCTGATTTTGTAAAAGAGATGGAACGTTCTTTCAGATTAGATGATAAAGTTCTCAAGTTTATGACAGTTCTTCTAAACAGTGACACAACTCCTGAAGCTGTTCTTGCTGAAGCAGAAAAAGCTGAAGCTGAGAAGATTAAGGCTACTGAAGAGACAGCAAAGGCTGCCGAAGCTAAAACTGAAACAGCTAAAACTGAAACAGCTAAAGCTAAGGAGGAAGAATAATGGCACAACCAAAACGAGCAAAAAGAAGAGTGTTTCACCGCAGAAAAGTATGTCGTTTTTGTGCAGACACTACAATTGTAATTGACTACAAAGACCACAAAGCTCTTAAATATTTTACATCAGAACGTGGTAAAATTATACCAAGAAGAGTTACTGGAACTTGTGCAAAGCATCAGAGAATGCTTGCAAGTGCGATAAAAAGAGCAAGAACAATAGCTCTTCTTCCATACATTGGAACACTTGATTAAGAATTTATCAATTCAATTGATTCGTTGCCTTAAACGGAGGTTAGTAAGATGAATATAATATTAAAAGAAACAATCCCAACACTGGGAATTATAGGTGCAGAGGTATCTGTTGCAGATGGTTATGCAAGAAATTACCTTCTTCCTCAGGGAAAAGCTCTTGAAGCAACTGATGCAAACCGTAAAGTATTGGAACAGGCTAAAGCAAAATTTGAACTTCAAATAGCAAAAGAGAAATCCCTTGCTGAAGAACTTGCTAAAAAAGTTGAAACTATTACATGTAAAATATCAGCTAAAGTTGCTGAGGAAAACAGATTATATGGTTCTGTTACAACACACGACATCATGGAAGCTTTAAAAGATCAGGATGTCGAGCTTGAGCGTAGAATGCTTTTACTTGCAGCTCCTATCAAAGAGATTGGTACATATAAAGTTGCTGTAAGACTTTATAAAGATGTTGAGCCACAAATTACAATTGAGGTAGTTCCTGAAGTTAAAAAAGATTAAGTTCTTTTTGAATATAAGCGTTAAAAAAGCCTGGACTTTTAGTTTTATTAGTTCAGGCTTTTTTTTTGATCTTAACCCAAAATTGTTCTATAAGAGATAGAACATTTAAAATAAAGGTAATCTCTAATAAATAGATTTTTGTTGAAATACAAAGACTATAAAGGCTTTCAGTTTTATAAATCTGCGTGAGAAAAAGTAACGAGCGGATTCCGTTTATAAAAAGTTTTAATTTATAAACATACAACAGTTTTTTTTACGAAATACGCAGTAGTTTGATAAAAAGAGTTATTAGAGAATCCCTAAACACCAAAAATAGAGATCTTTAATGTATCAAAAAAAACCCTACAATCAAAATCAGGTTAACTCTGATCCGTATTTAAATAAGTTACCACCACAAAATATCGATGCAGAGGAATCTATAATAAGTGCAATATTATTAGACAGAAATGCTCTTATTGAGATTGTCGATCTTCTTGAACCTGAAGATTTTTACAAAAAAGCTCATCAGGAGATATTTAAAGCTGCTGTTAAGCTTTTTTCTGATAATGAGCCTGTTGACCTTGTTACTTTAGCAAACAAGATGAAAGAGTCTGGGAAGCTTGAAGAGGTTGGAGGTGCAACTTTTTTAGCACAGATAGTAGACACTGTCCCTATGGCGGTAAATGCATCTCACTATGCTAAAATTGTTAAAGATAAAGCTATTTTAAGAGTTCTTATTGAGAAATCAAGTCACATTACCGAAAAGTGTTTTGATGACAGAGGGGATGTTGATGAAATAATTGATTTTGCAGAAACCTCAATCTTTAAAGTTTCTGAAAAAAAGACTGTTAAGGCATTTACAACCATTAAAAAGCTGGTAAATGAGAACTTTAATACCCTTGAAGAACGTCAGAACAATGATAGTCAATTTACAGGTGTTCCTACAGGTTTTTCAAAGCTGGATGAAATAACTTCAGGATTACAACCATCTGACCTTATAATATTAGCAGCAAGACCCAGTATGGGTAAAACGGCATTTGCCCTTAACATAGCAAGAAATGTTGCGGTGGACGCCAATGTTCCAGTGGCTGTATTTTCTCTTGAGATGGCAAATGATCAACTTTCCATGCGTCTGCTGACATCTGAAGCCAGAGTAAATTCAGCTCGTTTAAAAGGAGAGGGTTTTTTAAATCCCGATGACTGGAACAGACTTACTGATTCAGCAGAAGTTCTCTCTAATGCACCCATTTTTATAGATGATTCGGGTTATATCACTGCAATGGAGATAAGAGCTAAAACCAGGCGTTTGAAAATGGAACACAATTTAGGTCTTATAATAATAGATTACCTTCAGCTAATGAAAGGTTCCAGTAGCGGGGGCGACAGGAGAGACCTTGAAATTGCAGAAATTTCAAGATCTTTAAAGATGCTGGCAAAAGAACTTCAAATCCCGGTGATAGCCCTATCACAGCTTAACCGTATGCTTGAGCAGAGAAACAATAAAAGACCGATGCTTTCGGATTTGAGGGAATCTGGTGCTCTTGAGCAGGATGCCGATATTGTTGCTTTTATCTATAGAGATGAAGTTTACAATAAAGAGGATGAAAACAATAAAGGAACTGCCGAGATAATTCTTGCAAAACATAGAAATGGTGAAGTTGGAACCGTCCACCTAACCTTCATGGGTCAATTCACAAGGTTTGAAGACAGAGCTTTTGGGGATTATCCTGATCAAATGTAGGGAACCTATAATTAATTCTACAACCATTAGTCACAACGGGAATTTATGAAAAAACTCCAGGGAAATCTGGCTGGGTTAAAATCCAATCACAAAAAAAGATTAGATAAGCTTTATAAAAGACGAATACCGGTTGAGTCCATAATAACAAAAGAGGTTGCCGATGAGCTTGCAAACCTGTCCCAGGAAACCGGAAGACAGATTGGACTCCTGATAAACAGATCAGGTAAGATAATATATGTAATTGTTGGAGATCAGCAACAAATCTACATCCCTGAAACTCCGGATTATATCTCTTCACATGGAAGAATGAAGGGCTTAAGATGCATACATACACACCTTAAAAACGAAGAACTCACCCAGGATGATTTTACAGATCTGTCACTTTTAAAATTAGATATTATTGCTGCTATTACAATAAAAAACAGTAAAGCAGATTTAATACATTCCGCTGTCATAAACCCCTTATCTGAAGCTCCATACAGGAAATTAGATTCTGTTCCAGCATACAAAATTCCTGATGATTGTAATTTTCTTATTGAAGAAACAGAAGCTGATCTTTCTAAGGCAGAATCTTTACATATTTCTGAAAAAGGCAAAGAAAGAGCCTATCTTGTCAAAGTTTATACAGGCTCTAAAAATGATGCTCAGGATTCGATGTTAGAACTTGTTGAACTGACAAAATCAAGTGGGTTGAGCGTTATAGATACAACCCTTCAAAAAAGAAAAAAAATAGATCCAAACTTTGTTGTGGGAAAAGGAAAGCTTTTTGATATTGCAATCAATGCGATGCAAAAGGGCGCAACTATTATAATTTTTGATAGAGAACTGTCTCCATCTCAAATAAGATCTATAACAAACCATCTTGAGATGAAAATAATAGATCGAAACCAATTAATTCTGGATATTTTTGCACAAAGAGCAAAATCAAAAGAGGGAAAACTTCAGGTTGAACTAGCTCAAATGAAGTACATGCTGCCAAGACTTATTGAAATGAACACTGCCATGTCAAGATTAACTGGTGGAATTGGTGGACGTGGGCCTGGAGAAACAAAACTTGAGGTAAACCGAAGAACAGTACGTGATAAAATAAATAAACTTGAAAAATCAGTAAAAAAAGTTAGAGGTCAAAGAAAACAACAAAAAGCACAAAGGGTTAAAAAAAATATTCCCGTGGTTTCAATTGTTGGCTATACAAATGCCGGAAAATCAACTCTTATCAACTCTCTTACCAATAGTAAAATTTACGCAAAAGATCAGCTTTTTGCAACTCTTGACCCTTCAAGCAGAAGGCTGAGGTTTCCTAAAGATATTGAAGTTATAATAACTGATACTGTTGGTTTTATCAGAAGGCTACCAAAAGAACTTGTAGAATCATTTAAAGCTACTCTTGAAGAGCTTGAAAGCGCCATAATACTACTTCACGTTATAGACATCAGTAATCCTTCATATGAAGACCATATCAGATCAGTTGAAAAAATATTAACTGATCTGAATCTCCATAAAATTAAAACAATTTATGTTCTTAACAAAATCGACCAGTGTGAAAGTGACATAATAGAAGCTGCAATAAACAAAACAAGCGGCTATGCCATTTCAGCTATGGACAGATCAACGCTAAGCCCCCTTTTAGATGAAATTGAGAATCTGTTAACTATTGGAAACCTCTAATAATTAGAATTTTATGAAATACAATGCCTATAAAAAATAACGAACCGTTTTCTACAGTTCTTTTTTTCAAATAACTTAGGTGTTTTGCATTTCAAACAACTCAATGTAAAGTGAAACTCATATACATTGTTAAAGAAAAGTCGCAGTCGTTCGGTCAAAAGACAATTATATGAGATTTCCTATTAATTATAGATTTATATTTTTTTAATATAGCAGATTAATGTCAGATTCTCCTTTCTGCTTACAAGCATCACATAGGAATCTGTTTTTCAGGGGCTTGGAGTTACCACAGCCAGGTCTTGAACATATTCCATCCGATTTAACCTTTCTTCTTTGCCTTCTTTTCTTAAAATGATTCTCCCTTCTTTTAACAATGCAATCATCACAAAAAACTCTTGCACCATATTTAGGGCCAACTTCAAATGTTACACCACATTTTTTTTCCTGGCATATTTTGTATTCCATACTGAGGCTTTCACCATGTTTAATACAAATTCTTTTGTTCTTCACTCTGTATCTTTGTCCTTTGTACTCACATCCACAATTAAATACCCAATGTACATCACCTTCATGATATTTAGGTTTATTTTCCCTTTTAGATGCTTCAATATTCATGTTATTCTGCATTATTTTCTTTTTATGAAAAATTGTCATATCAGATACATTTAAATCCCTAGCCATTTCACAACCAGATGTATGGGTCCCTGTAAAGCATTTTGTGTAGATGTATTCAGAGATGGATCTGTATCCTAGTTCATTTACTCTTTTATGAACCTCTTCAAATTTGCTAAATGTCTTAAAGTGGCTGGGTAATATGATTCCACACATTTTACGGTTGTTATTTTTTACTTCCGTCATTTCAATCCCCCTAATTTTCGAATAGTACTTATCCATTGCAATCATAGTGTTTTGTTTGTTTTATGTATGTTATTTATTTGTAAACCCTGAATTTAGAGCAAGAGTATAGAAGATGATAGATTCACTTGAATTTGAATATATTAAGGCAATTTATCTGATATAAATTTACCTGGATTTTTAATGAACTATCTTCTTTTACTCTTGCTCAAAGCTGTTTAATTTCTGTGTTCCTGCGCCAAACTTAAATTCAGGGAATAGATTACTTTTTTTGATTAGAGTAGAATATCTGCATTTTCAAAATCCCCCATCTTTAAAATAGATTTTACAGTTAAAATCCTTTTTTTAAATTCATTCTACAACATAGTGTTGTCAAATAAGGTCACGATTATGAAAAAAAAGATAAATATTTCTTATCCCCTTGATATATTTACAAATACATTTATTTAAATTTTTTTTTATGCCAAATAATCATAGTATTGGTAATTTTTAAAATTATAATTTATTTTTTTTGATAAACTATCTAATACACTTCTAATACATATATTATTGCAATTCGGGTGCCACATCCCCATTTGTTTTGCTAAAATCCATATCCACTCGTTTTCATTACCTTTATTCCTCCTTC
The DNA here is from genome assembly GCA_024226555.1 of Desulfobacterales bacterium. Classification (GTDB taxonomy): domain Bacteria; phylum Desulfobacterota; class Desulfobacteria; order Desulfobacterales; family JAAELO01; genus JAAELO01. Next base: position 106,694 of record JAAELO010000508.1, read on the forward strand.
AAAATATAAATGATAAAATGGTTTTGTTTTACAAAATTCAAAAAAAACAATAAATTGACGTTTAACGTCATAAAAACAAATCTTTCTAACTTCCTTTAACAAGATCTTTTAAGTCACTATTTTCTACACCAACTTTTGAAGCAACGACTAATATAATTCCTTTAACTATCCCAAGCTCAACCTTTATATCACCTGTTTCCTCCCGATGACTCTTTTCGACCTGTGCTATAAAACCTTTAAGCTCATTTACTTCCTTTTCATGCTCCGTTTTTGTGATGTATTGACCTGTCTCAGACATCCTATTGAAGAAATATTTTATAATCAGAGTTATTAGTTGATAAATGACAATAGCACATACAATGGTTAACGCGTTAAGACTGTTTGGTTGAAACATAAACCTTCCTTAATCCTTTATAATAGGCTTTTAAATTAATTAAATTAAATATTTACTGGGCAAATTATCTCAGTTTATATAAGGACAAACAATCGTTACTTATTTTTTATACCGTCCCCAAATAATGTTCCATGTAAATAAAAGAAATTGCCCTTCTTTAAAAAAAAAATTAGAACTGTGAAATTGATCATTTATTTTTCTATTTTTTTCTTTTATTGTTCATTGGATCGAAATTATTGTTTCGGTATTTATCTTCTAAACGATATAATTCCGATACAAACATTAGAAGGAATCTATAATAAATTGCATTTTGATCGAACTACTGGGGTTTTTCAGAAAAATAACTGTAAATTTATAAAACAAAACCTTTTTTATAAATGAACCTGCTCGTTATTTTTCTTAAACAGAGATTTTATAAAACTTAAAGCTTTTATAATCTGTATTTCAATCAAAATTCTAATCATTAGAGGTTCCCTGGAATTAATAACTTGTAAAATTCATGAAATCACTCGTTTTTTTTCTTTATAAGATTTTAAAAAAAGGAAAAAAAATGGTATGATCTTAAATATAGAAACAATGATTTTGATGAACCTACGCAAACCTTGCTATCTACGATTCAATTGTAAATCACCTCAATTGATAGCATTTAAATAAATTGTTATTTTAAGACCTAAATATGGAGTTAATAAAATGAAACCCTCAAGAATTTTTATCCTTATTATTTTCTTTGTATTAATAGCGAACCTGTCTCTTGCGCAAACAAGAGGCCTTAGCAGAGTCACTATTAAAGCCAATGGTAAAAACATTAGTTTGTATAAGGAAAGCCATGCGCTTCTTATTGGAGTAAGTGATTATACACATGGCTGGCCGGATCTTGAGGGCATACCGGCTGAATTAAGAGAGGTTGAAAAATCTCTTGTTAAGCATGGGTTTAAAGTCACCAAAGTTATTAATCCTAATAACCGTCAACTCCAAACAGCATTTGAGAATTTTATTGATCAATATGGTTATGATGATGAGAACAGATTATTATTCTTTTTTTCAGGTCATGGATACAGTCGAAAAAATGGGAAAAAAGGTTACCTGGTCCCAACAGATGCACCAGATCCAAGAAAAGATAAAAAAGGTTTTCTTAGAAAAGCTCTGAGCATGAGTAGAATCTTAACATGGTCAAGAGAGATTGAATCAAAACACGCCATGTTTCTTTTTGATAGCTGTTTTTCTGGAACTATTTTTAAAACCAAAGCTCTACCTAAAGTTCCACCCCATATATCAAGCATAACCGCAAAATCTGTCAGGCAGTTTATAACTGCAGGTAGCGCCGGTGAAGAGGTACCAGCCAACAGCGTATTCACACCATCAGTTGTTAAAGCTTTAAGAGGTGAGGCCGATCTGAACAGAGATGGATATGTTACAGGAACAGAACTTGGAATGTACCTTCACCAGAAAGTCCTTGGTTATAATGATCGCCAAACACCTCAATATGGAAAAATCAAAGACCCTGAACTTGATGAAGGTGACTTTGTATTTAAAGTTGGTAGTGGAAAAATTAAACCTGAAACTCTAACAGCAAAGATAAATACAACAAGTAGTTTTCAACTTGAAGCTGATAAATTAAAACTTGCAAGGGAACGTTTCGAACTTGAAAAAAAGATGTGGGAAGAGAGAAAGAAGCTTGAAGCTGAAAGAAAAAAATTTGAGGAACAGAAAAAAGCTCTCAACCAAAAAGGCAATAACTTTGATGAATCCAATGACAACATAATTTTCAGTGAGTATTTTAATAATAATAAAAGAAAATGGGTTCAAACAAATAACAAAAATATCACAACATCAGTAAGAGGAGGAAATTATTATTTCTCCCATAAAAGAGATGTTAATGCCTGGCTTTCCTGGACTTCAAAAACCAAAATCAACCAATATAAAGACTTCTTTATTCAAACAAATATAAAGAAAGTTAGCGGTGTTAATAACTATGGATATGGCATTGCCTGGGGCTTAAAAGATGCTAACAATAACTATTATTTCCAGATCAGAGGTAATGGCTATTACACTGTATATAAAGTTAAAAATGCAAAATATAAGCAAATAATAAAATGGAAACGAAACAAATCTATTAACAAAAATAATAGTACTAACAAGTTAGGTTTAAAAAAAGTTGGAAATAAGATCTACTTTTATATAAATAACAACCAGGTCGATTCCATGAAATTTCAGCCTTTTATGGGGAACAAAATTGGTTATAGAATCGATATGAGACAGGCTGTTGAAATTCAGGATCTGGTCGTCTCAAAAGTTCTTAAAGAGAAAAAACAGATAGTTTTCAGTGACTACTTTGACAACAACAAAAATAATTGGGCTATTCGAAATGATAAAAAAGTTGAATTCAAAATAAAAAATGGAAACTATCGCTTTAACCATAAAACCAATAGATCTCGTTTAGTATGGAAAAGTGTAAGTCTTTCAAGTTCAGATGATTATACAATTGAATGTGATATGAAAAAAGAGAGTGGAATTTATAATAATGGTTATGGGATTGTCTGGGGATTAAAGGATGCTTCAAACTGCTTTTTTTTCCAAATATCTGGAGATGGGCATTACAGATATATGAAATCAGTCAACTCAAAATATATTAGTATAATTAAATGGAAAAAAAGTACTCATATAAACAAGTATAATAATGCCTATAACAATTTAACTGTTAGAAAAAGAGGCAATACTCTAAAATTTTATATAAATAATCAATACGTCGATTCGGCCTTTGCTGAAACCTTTATGGGAAATAAAATCGGTTTTAGAATCGACACGAAACAATCCGTAAGTTTTAGAAATTTAATTGTTTCTAAGATTGTCAGAAGATAATTTAAATTATTTTTAACATTTGTTTAAGTCCGAGCCAGCAAATTTTCTGCTGGCTCTGCTGTTTTTAAAAGCTAAAAATCCGTAACTAAAGATTTCCTAAAATAAAAGATATGACAATAAAAAAAATTAAAACATCATGTTCAATGGACTGCTTCGATGCCTGTTCTCTTATTGCAACAGTTTCAGACGGCAAAGTAATCTCAATAGAAGGTGACAAATCACACCCTTTAACCAAAGGCTTTTGCTGCCATAAGGGAAAAAAAACATTTGAACGAATGTATCATTCTGAGAGACTTAAAAAGCCTCTGAGAAAAATGGGAGACAGGTTTTTTGAAATAACGTGGGATGAAGCATTCTCCGAAATAGAAGAGAAACTAAAAACCACAATAAATGAATATGGATCAGAATCCATATTACTCTATTCCGGATACGGCTATAGTGGAATTTTAAAAAATGCTGACAGGATGTTCTTCAACTATCTTGGTGGTGTTTCAGTTCACAAGGGCAGTCTTTGTATGGGAGCAGGAGTTGCTGCCCAGACATATGATTTTGGTGAAACACTATCAAATGCACCGGATGATTGCCTTAATTCCAAAACAATTGTTATTTGGGGTAGAAATCCTGCTATAACCAACATTCATCTATATAGTAATATAAAAAAAGCCTCTAAAAATGGTACAAAAATAGTAACAATAGATCCTTTAAAAACGATGACAGCAAATAAAAGTGATCTGCATATCAGGGTAAAGCCGGGGACAGATGGCGCATTAGCTCTGGGGATTTCAGCTGAACTGATAAGATCTGGCTTTGAGGATGTTAATTTTTTAAAGAATCACACAAAAGGATATGAAGAGTTCAAATCTTATACCCTTTCATTTTCTCTCTCAAAAACCTCTGAAATAACAGGTATTGATGAAAACACTATTAAAAATCTCGCAAAAACATACTTCGAAAAACCAGTAGCAACCTATATCGGCTTTGGTATGCAAAGATATGAAAACGGAGGAAATAATGTCAGATGCATCGATGCTCTTGCTGCGGTCTCTGGAAATATTGGTATTAAGGGAGGTGGTGCAAATTATGGACATACCATAGACCAATTGATTGATTGTGAATATACGAAAAGTAAAATATATGGTGTGAACACAAAATATTACAATATTTCAAGAATACCTGATTTTATAAACAGTGCAAAACCTTCTATTCAATGCATGTTCATAAGCAAAGCAAATCCAATGGTTCAAAACCCGGATATAAATGCCTTCAGACAAAGTTTAAAAAAAGTTCCATTCAAAGTAGTTACAGATATGTTCATGACAGACACTGCAAAACTTGCTGATATTGTTCTTCCATGCACATCCGTGTTAGAGGAGGAGGACCTTATCTACAGTTCCATGTTTACTCCATATCTGAACCATGCAGCAAAAGCAGTTGAACCAATGGATGATATAATAAGTGAATATAATTTTTATATAAAACTTGCAAAAATGATGAATATTAAAGATTACCCCAATATATCTGAAACTGAGTTTTTAAAAAGAGCTGTAAAACCAGTTTGTGATTATCACAGGATAGATTTTGAAGATATCAGAGATGGTTATTTCTCACCTTCAGATGATATCGCCTGGGAAAACATGTCCTTTGCAACTCCATCAAAAAAATTTGAATTCTATTCTGAAAAGGCAGAGGAAGATGGGTTGAATCCTGTTGCAAAATATATCAAGAAACAAAAAGATTCAAAATATCCATATAGGCTTATTACACCACATTCAAAAAAATCACTTCACTCGCAGCACTATCATTTTTTAGAAGATCACCAGATACTTTTCATAAATAGTAAGATTATGGAAACTCTGAAATTATCAGAAGATAGCAAGGTTTTACTCTCTTCAAAAAAAGGGGCCTTGAAGGTTATGGTAAAACCGGACAATAATCTTGATGACGATACAATAATGATGTATCAAGGTTTTAGAAACGAAAAAGGTTCTGTTAATGTCTTAACATCAGGGGAAACTTCCGATATGGGAGAACAAACCTGCTTTTATGATTGTTTTTGTAATATTTCAAAAATAGAAATATGAACAAGGAATCACTAATAATTGCCTTTTGACTGAAATACTGCGTTATTCAAAAAAAGAACTGCTGTAAAATCGGTTCGTTATTTTTTTATCGCGCCTTGTATTACAATCAAAATTCTTATTATTAGAAGATCCCCAGATTAAAGGAGTTTTATGGAACTGATAGATAAAATCCCAAACAAGAAGAAACTTTTCTATACGACACTGCTAATACTCATCTCTTTTTTACTTGTTTTCAAACCAGTCCATACAAATATACCCTTTAGCTCTATCGACTCAAAATCAAATGAGTATCTTAATAAAACCATCACAAAAGCAACAATAACATATGCAGGCCTTCGAACAATGAACGCCGTCATCTCTGTTATTCAGAGTATAGCAATAAATGCGAGCTTTAAGATTCCTTTCATTGCAAGTGGGGGAGGAAGCATCAGCATTGGTGAGTTATTTGACCCTCTAAATGACCTGATAGAGAGATGTTCTGTGGTAGTTCTTTGTAGTCTGGCATCCCTTGGAATCCAAAAGATAATAATGCAAATCAGCCCGATGATAGGTTTTCAAATTCTTCTGCCCATTGCCTTAATTCTTTTTTGTGTAGGTTTCTGGTTACCATACCTAAAGGGTTTTGACTTTAGAAAAAATGCTTTAAAAATACTGATTTTTGCGATTGTAATCAGATTTTGTATTCCCGTGGCAGCTTTTTTTAACGAAAGGATAGATACTCTTTTTCTTTCAGAAAAATATGAACAAACTCAAAGTGAAATCACAGAACTTGAAGATACATTAAATAACGTTAAAACATCTCTAACTGTTTCAAGAAATATTAAAAGCACTTTAGATGGTCTAAAAAATACACTGAGTAATAAAATCCAGTCTTTCATTGATACAATTATAATATTTATCGTACAAACAGTTCTAATCCCAGTTTTTGTATTGTTTTTACTTAGCAAAGTACCGGGCATTATTTTAAATAATTTTAAATTTTATGATGAGGCTAAATAAATTATTTTTCTCTGAATTTGAACGAAAAAACGATAAATTTAGTAATAACCGAATAATTTCTCCATTGTTTTATAGTTATTTGAAATATTATTAAATATTACTTAACCTATAATTACCCCTTAATATTCAAGAATACATATGATGGGACTCTTTCTTAATCAAATTTAAAAAATAACTAAGTTGACAATTATCACATTGAAAGGTAAACTCAAATGAGTAAATGCTAACAGTAATCCCTGATTAAAAATTCAATACCTTTTTCAATTCAAAAATAATCTTATAGGTTACTGTCTGCAAAACTTCTAAATTCTTAGGATTTATATCATGGATAAAATTTTATTAGTTGATGATGACATTGTCGTTAGAACTGTAACAAGAAAAATTGTAGAAAAAAGTATTCCAGGAGTTGCCCTGTTCTGCAGTAATTGCGTTAAGCATGCCCATGAGTCATTAATTCTAAATAATTTCAGTCTTTTAATCACTGATATTCTTATGCTCGATGGGAAAGGAACAGACCTTGCTACAACAATTAGAGGGGATAGTAAATTCTATCATCTTCCGATAATTCTGATGTCTTCAATTATCGATGCAGACAACGAAATAATATCAATGGTACCCAACAGAGAAGCGACCTCATTTCTGACAAAACCCCTTGATCCAAGGGAACTTGAGGGAAAAATCAACGCTTGTCTTAACTACTGGAAGTACCATAAAGATTCAAAATAGTTTAAAAAAACCAAAATCAAATTTGTGAAGATTGCGATTAAATTAAGAGTTGCCTTGAAGCTTCAAGATCCTCTTCTTCTTCCTGTGGTCTTCCAATAATAATATCACTCGCAGATTTTTTTATCTCCTGGAGCACCCTGTTATTAATACCCAAAAGTGAGAATACATTTTTAGTATTCTCCTTTGAAATAGGGCTGCAACCCTTTAATTCAGGAGTTTTTTCACTATCTTTGTGTAATGTCTCAACAAAATACTCAGCGATCAGAAAGATACCCATCATCTCTTTCAATTTCTGATCCTCATGGATAGAAATATCTGAGTTGTGATGAAATTTTATAATATCACATACAATCTCTGGAAGATCCCATCTTGTACCCATTTTAAATCCGGCAATACAATGATTCATACCAAACTTATTCTGTTCAACCCTAACCAAAGATACATCAGTTGGCTCCCTCATCACATCATAATAATCATTAAAGTAATCAGCCATGATCGGTATTGCACAATCATGGAAAAGTCCCGTTAAATATGCATGGTTATGATCAACCTTTAGCTTACGAATATTACGGAGAATAAATGCGATTTGCTGAGCAACTTTTGCAACATAAACAGAATGATCATTAAAATTGTTGAACTCCTCAAGTGGAATTTTAATGTTTTTCAGAGTGTTCTGCATCATTGATGTCAAAATACAGTTTACAAAATTTTCAATCCCCAGTACAGAAAGTGCTTTTTTCACGGTCGTTATCTTCTGCTTCCTTAAACCAAACATCGATGAGTTTGATATCGTAAGAATATCTGCAGTTGAAGTAACATCCTGCGAAATCTTCTCCGTAATGGCAGGAAAACTTGGTTCCTCTTTATTCAACTCTCTTCTTATCTCGGTTAGAACTGCTGATTGGCTCGGAATTTCGACGTTTTGAAAAAAATCGCTGGTTTGGTCATTTGACTCATTCATGTGGAAATCCTTAATTTTTTCTTTTCTCAGGAAAAAATAGATCTCCACATAAAGGGTTACAAATTAAAGGTGTCTTTAGGGAGTCTCTATCTTTTCAAGTACTGCAAGTGTTGCAGCAACCGTTCCATATCCCGGTGCTGTAAACCATCCAAATACTGGTATTAAAAGTATTAGCGTGAAACCGCAACCTACACCCATTATTCCATATTTATGACTCTTTGTAAAAGAAATAGTTTGATCAACACTATACCTCTTCCTCTCAAGCGTATAGTCAGAAAGAGCAACTCCTTCATAGAATGATTGAACAGCTAAAAGAATTATAACTGAAGCGACAGGCCCGATTAAAGGTATAAAACCTATAATAAAAGAAGCGATATAAAATATAATCATCCAAAGAGTATTTCTTAGCATAAGGGATAAACTTCTTAAAATATCACTAATAAGATCCTTAAATTTAAAATCAGGCGGTTCCTGACCATTAATTGCAAACTCAACTACCTCTGATATATAACCCCAGATAGGCGCAAATACTATCAGAATTACAAATTTATAGGTAAATAAGCCAAATATTAAAAATACGATCCAGGCCAATATTGTGAAAACTGATTTTAACCAGCCCCACTGTAGCCAAGTGGGTAGAAGTCCATAAAGATAAGCTGAAACATCATCCGAGAAAATTGAAGCAACTATCAAAAAACCTAAAATATAGAAAAAACTCATAAATCCTGGAATAATAATGTATTTCCACAACTTATTCTCACTAATAACTTTCTGCGCCTTTGGATAATAAGAAAGCCCTTTAAACAGTTCACTAATCATATTTTTTTCCTTATTTTATGTTTTATTTTACTCTGAATAGAAAAACATAAGATTTATTGTGGGTCAAGGATTGAATTAGATTTTAATGAATAGAAAATATGATAAATCAAAACCGAAGCTTTTTGTAAAAAGCTTCATCAAAAATTTTATGAAGGCACTTCGTGCAAATATAAAAATGTAACCTCTTTAGTAAATCTAACTCCACAAATGAATTTGTAGGGAGGGCCTTGCGTCCTCCCTTCCATAAAATAACAAACCATGTGTCATTCCCGAGCAGCAGATTATGTTTTAATTTTTAAACATAATACTGCAAAGTCGGGAATCTCTAAAATATTATTAAAACTTCCTATGAATAATCAGTTTATAATACCCACCACTTGATGCTGCTTGATCTCCAGACGTGTTTGAATAAAAAGTACAAGACTTAGCAGAGCCAACTATAAGTTCATCACTATTCTGTCGTTTATAAGCTCCCAGACCTTGACCAGCGCTTCCTGAATTATAATACTGACCTGTCACATGCCTCATGTTTTCATCACTATCCACATCATTCCACCATATGTCCCAGTCAATCTCAGTAGTAAAAAACGGATTATCCTTAATATACATTGAATTCAATCCAACCGGAAACCACTCAACAAATGCTTTTTTACCTGTTTGAAATTTCTGAATATCTAATATCGCATCATTCTGAATAACTATTTTTCCAATATAGATGCCTGGAATTACAGACCCCGATGGTGAATACATCTTATATTTTTCAGTATCAAAGAAATCCTGCCCATTGTTTGGATTGAACCTTCCATAGAAACAGTTTTGATTTTTCAGAGTAATCGTTCCATCAATATTAAGCTTAATGTAATAAGTTCCATCCCCCTCATTAAAAGAGAACACAACATTTCTGTCATACCCAATCAAATTATCAACAGGCTGATATTTATTAAAACCATTAGCAATGGAAAAAAGAGATGGATTTGATTCTGATCCATGAATTACGATTGATTTCCCCTGTGGTTTGTATGTATCTTTTGCAAAAGCGCAAACTAAACAATCTACATTAGTTCCTGAACCGAATTTGAGCTTTGTTCCCTCTATCCATATTATATTAGATACTGGAACTAAAGGATCTGGCGAACTTAAAAACAGAGTATTATCAAACACATTTTCAGTATTATTGCTGTTTTTTATTGACATTAAGTGCCAACTACCTGCGATAGTAGTTGTTTTTAAGATAATAATATCTGGCTTAAAACCTAACTCAATTTCAGTATCAACAGCCTTTTTCTCAGTAAAAAGTGAAGTACCTACAATCCCATATGCTTCCTGTGGATTTCCAAGGGTTGACATATCATCACCAGTCCAAACATATGTTATATGATCATCGTTAAGATCATTAACTTCTTCCTCGACTCCCAATACAATATAATCATTATTAACTTTTTTGAATGTTTCTGCATTTGTCGTATTGAGTACACTACTGGTATCTAAGTGACTATAATGATTATCTCCTACAACCTTGCAATAAGTTAACCAATGCAAAGCATCAGATACATTTTTAGTCCACACCATAGTTGGTTGTTTACCAAGAATATTAGGAGTTGTTATCTCTGTTCCATTTCCTTTGTGGGTAAAAAAACCAAATCCTGTCTGTGGATTGTAATGCCATGGAGTATATAGGTATTGAGTATAACATTCAGAATTCGATGCATGGTGTTGGTCAAATACCCCATCATAAACCAGTTCTGAATTAGATACATCTTTACTATATGAAGTATCTGTATAGTCCTGATCTGTAAAATAGACTTTAACATTCTTCACACCAATATTAGTCTCAGTTCCTGTGTTATGAAAATTATGAACCTGTATATAATCGATATCCTGTGGACTATTAAAATTTATTATTAGAACTTGTTCACTGGGTTGCCCCGTATTCCAGGTACTGTTATCAGCAGATCCAATTATATTTTCAGAAGAAGTAAGAAATGCATATTTTGCTTCTCTGCCTGAAATTTCATTTGTAGCATAAGCAGTAAATTCAGATTCTCCAATATTTACTGGACCACTTCCCTTGAAAAACTCTATTCTCCTTATACCCATACTACTACCACCCCAGGTATCAGCAATCTTAAATATAGCAGATTTTACTTTTCTTCGGGTCGGTTCTGTTTTATGGGTGGTTTGAAAACCAAATGTTGCTATTTCACTATTTAGTTTATTGATATGAACATCTGTTCCAACTGTTACTCCAGTTTCTGTGAATTCCTTAACCATTTCGCTTGCAGTTGATTCCGCATTTGAAGTATCTGTATTTAACTGTTTACCAATACCTCTCAATGTATCAGAAATAATCCAGTTTTGAGAATCTGTTAGTGATTTTTGAAGAACCATACCTCCATTATCTGAACTAAAATCAAGCCCCAGATCAATATGAGTATCTGTTTCCCCTGTTCCTATGTGACTGGTTTGATTCATCCATGGGATATATTCCTTGGTATCTTTCTGAGCTGATCTGCCAAATACCATAAAAATAAAATGATCAGGATCATAACTTGAAGAAGCCATAGTAATTTCACTACCATTTATGGTAATAGCAGGATCTCCGGATAAACCTAATTTGGTCCCACTGCTTTCTAATTGATATCGATCCTGAAAATTATTTAAGCTCCTGTTAACAATCTGCCAACCACCGGTACCGCCAGCCCTTCTTTTCCATATAACAGTCTCTATATCATCTATATCTGTTTTATATACATCAGTTCCAACATAATCTTTTGAACCAGTAAAAAAAGCAGTTGTACCTTTAACCCCCATTACTCTGTTATTGTCAGCAGTATTAATTATACCAGTTGGATCATCCATATAGTAATCTCCAAACCATGCATAAATCATATATTCATCAGGATCATGTACACCTATATAAAATTCATCTTTTGTGTAAGAAACATCGGTATCTTTATACCCTTGAAAATTACTTGTCGGCCCCTGAATCTGTGTCGTATCAAGCCTAAGATCACTATCAACACTATTGGCATGAAAATATACAATCCATCCAACATTTGTATTGGTTTTCTTAAGCCACAACATGCAAACTTCTTTACCATATGGCGTCCTGAAAACTCTGTTTGCTCCGGTTCCTTTTACTTTGCACATACCAAAACCGGAAGCTCTGTTTATTTGCCATTCATCAGATATATCTACATAGATTTTATCATCAGCTAAATCCGTTTCTGGATGCTGCAGGATATTTGATTTAAAAACTCTATCTACAGATCCAGTAACAACAGCGCCATAAGTCGTATTATCATATTCTACATTTGTAATTTGGATATCAATTAATTTAGCACCAGAATCTGTATTTGCTCTGCTTTCATGACCGTTGTTTATAACTATCTTGTCAAATTCAATTTCACTATTAAAAACAACTGTAATACGCTGACTTGAAACTGCGCTCATTTGACTTCTAAAGCCATTTTTAATATCTGCACCAATTTTACTATTTCCTGTTATAAAAAGATTCTTTGCTTCATAATCAACATTTGATGTTGTGGATTTTGATACAAAATCAGCTTCTGTAAACGGAAGCAAAGTCCCATCTTTATAAAACTCTATTGACCTCAATCTTATGTATTCTGTTGATCCATAATTACCTGCAATATCAAAAATAACAGATTTTGCTTTCCATTTAGGAGGTTTAATTTTTTCATCAGTCTGAAATCCCATATAGAACTGATCCGAACTTCCATTTACAAATTCATTATTACCAACTCTAACTCCATTTTTTGTAAATTCCTTAATAAACTCCTGATCTGAATCTTCAGCACTATCGTTATCTGTTTGTAATCTTTTTAAAGGACCTCGAACAGTATCAAAAACAGCCCAACTGTTTGATCCACCTTTTGTTAGAATCATCCCACCATTCTCACCAGTTACAAGGTCCATTCCCATATCAACTTCACGTTCTGATAAGGTGCCGGGAGATGATTTTGCTGAAGTGTTTATAATGCTATTCTCTGCAGGAACTGAAACAACTTCTGCAAATGCTATTATTAAATACTTTTCCATAGATGTATAGTTTGGCGCTGTGATCTTTGTTGCATTAACGACTGGGTAGTATTCTGTAATAGTTTTTTTCTGAATATCACTTAGATGAAAAACGATATCTTTAAAATCATTCTTTTCTTTAGTGTAAACATGCCAGTGATTTGCTACAGAACCTATTGGTTTTATAATAATCACCTGAGGTTCAAAACCGCAATCAAAGGTTTGCCCCGGATCAGCTTTCATAAAAGCAGTTGCACCTTCAACACCAGTAAGACCTGGTTCAATATATGAAAGGTCTTTTCCAAAGAAACAGTAATCTTTTATTGTATATCCTTTTTCATTAATATTATTGTGACCACCAATAGAATAATAATCCGAAGTTGGACTTTCATCATTATTAAACTCACTGCTCGTTTCCGGTGAACTGCTTAAATTCAGATATAGTCCCTGATTCGCCAGGAGTTTATCTGTAAATGTATTCCAACTGAAAGTTCCATCTACATTTTTACTAAACCTAAAACATAATTTCATACCATCCATTTCTGGAGGATGTTTTATTTGTTCAGCAGCACCTCTACCAATCCTTGTATGAAACGCAAAACCATTATTGGTATTATATCTCCATGGAGTTGTATAAAGTATTGCTTCTGTATCTGCTTTATCAGATGCAGAATGTTGAGGTAGAGTCCCTGACCAAACAATCTCTCCATTTGGAATATCAGTTTCCCATACAACATGAGATGCATTCAAAATCTGATCTGTGAATATAATATCCAGATCTTTAACACCATGCTCAAGATGCTCTCCTACATGATGAGAATTGTTGATAACCATGTGAGTAATATCAATTGGTGTATTAAAAACAATTACCAATGTTATGTCACCAACACGACCATTATCAGTAAGCCAGGCATGACTTTGGTATGTTCCAGTCAATGATAGGTTCGTATTAAATGCATTTTGTGGTACATAATAGGCATCATGAGTTGATGTGGCATATGCGGTATAATCAGAAGGAGTTAGTTTATGCCAGGATTCACCATTATAAAAATCTATATGTCTAATACCCAGAATTGTACCATCCCAATTATTGTGACACTTAAAAACAACTGATTTTACACCTTCATAGACTATATTATTTTCAACTTTATTCGTTGTTTGAAATGCAAAGAATTCACTCTCTTCATTAGAAGTATTAACCCCATTATCAGTTCCAATCTCAATACCTTTTTCAGTAAATTTTCTTATTGCGTCAATTTCAGAATACTTTGCAGAGTCACTTAAGAAAACAGTTTTACCTTCTGCTTCTTCCAGCATATCAGAATCAGAAAATCTGATATCACGATCTGTAGCAACACTCTTTCCAAAAGCAATTCCACCGAACTGATTTACAGAGTTCTGGGTTTTAAAATCCATTCCAAAATCAAGCTCTCGAACCACACCATTTCCTGAATATGTATGTTCATCTGCTATTTTTACATTGGTGGTTTTAAAAGAGATATCGTTTAATGCAAGGATTGCCTGCCTTGTTGCACCAGTAACATTATTATGTTCATCAGAGATTTTTCCTTCCACAAGCTCCGGAACATTTAGAATATCTCTAACTTCATCTGGTTCAAGATCTTCTATTGTATCTGTTTCACTTCCTTTTCTACCAATCAGCCTGTTTGGCTCAACTTTTAAAGCTACAGGATCACCCTCAACATCAGCCTTTAAGATAGTATTCTTTCCGAAATTTTCACGAATAATGTTTGATTCTGATGTTGCAACAACTGTAACAGCATCTGTATTACTCATCTTTATGATCAGATTTATAACCTGTTCTACAGTAACAGCTGTTGTTTTATCTGGAAGAAAGTCTGCTTCAGTTGAATTACAATATAAAAACAGTATCTCCTTTGAATCGTCCTCAGGATCTTTTGCATACAACCCAACTTCATGTACAGAAAAACCTGTATCAACACTGCTGTTATCGTAAAATACTTTTATCTTTACACTTTCATCCCCCACAAATTCTCTCTGAAGCTGGGCATCCATTTTTATATCACCAAGAAGTGAGATAAATTCTTCAGGCGTTTCATCTCCATTTAGTACACCATTTCCAATCTCAGCTCTTGTAAATACTATTTTCTTTTCAGAATCAGCCTGAACCAATGCAAGTAAATCAAGCCCTTTAGTTGTTATAATATATTCGTAACTCATGTAGAATTATCCTTTTAGTAATTGTCTTTAGAAAGAACTGCTTCGTTACGTAAATAATTATAATCCTCAAAATATGCTTATATATTCCTCCGGGATATAATTTTTTACAAGCCTTGCATTTCTTCCAAAATCCTAATTACTATTTTTAATAGTTAATTATTTGAATTTTCTTTTTAGGATTATTTTATGAGAGATTGGATGAGCTATCACTGGTTATTTATTCTTTATATCTAATAATTATCTTTTTGGCGACCTACTTCGCTATAACGAAAATGATTACCCTCGAAATATTGCTTATATTCCTTGGGAATAATCATTTCCGTCTATATTTTGCATCTCATCCAAAAATCATAATTATTACTGTGATGTTTATCTAAAACGGCGTGTCATTCCCAATAGCATATTTATATCGAGGATTCGATTTAAATATTGCGCTAAGACATTAATATAACCTTTCATAAAAACGGTTTCCTTTTATGAATTTGGCCAAGACTTCTATACTAAGTCAATTATTTTTTTTATCCGAGTCGGGAATCTCATGATTTAGGGAATAAAACTTGAAAACTAAGGGAGAACACAAGGGTCCTCCCTATAATTAACTAAAACTTTCTTCTAATCATCAATTTGTAATATCCACCTGCTGTAGAATTACCATCTGCAGGATCTCCTGAAGTGCCTGAATAAAAAGTATGGTTTTTAGCTGATCCTACAATTATTTCATTACTGTTTTGTCTCTTATAAGCTCCCATACCAAGGGCAGAACTGCTAACATAATACTGCCCAGTAACATGCCTCATATTCTCATCACTATCCACACTATTCCACCAGATATCCCAATCAACATATGTAGTAAAATAGGGATTTTCTTTAATATACATGGAATTGACACTGACTGGAAACCACTCGACTTCAGCCTCAACACCATCTTGATAAGTTGTCACATCCAAAATAGCATCATTCTGAATAACTATTTTTCCTATATAAATACCCGGTGTTACAGAACCAGATGGAGAGAACATTTTATACTTCTTAATATCAAAAAAGTCCTGGCCTGTATTTGGATTAGTCTTTCCATAGAAACAATTCTCATTCTTAAGAGAGATTGTCCCATCTATATTAAGCTTAATATAATATGTTCCATCACCCTCGTTAAAAGAGAAAACAACATTTCTATCATATCCAATAAGCTTATCAACTGCCTGATATTTATTAAAGCCATCAGCTATTGAAAAAAGAGATGGGTTAGATTCTGATCCATGTATTACTATGGATTTTCCCTGTGGTTTGTAGGTGTTTTTTGCAAAAGCACAAATTAAATGATCTTCAGTATATGCTGTCCCAAATTTTAAACGGGTTCCTTCCACCCACATATTACTGGTACTACCTTCCGGGTGAGTTGTTAAAACATTTGTGGTATCTAAACTTGTATACGAATCAAAAACATTATCATTTGAACTGCTAACAAAAAGGTACCAATGACCCGCAGTTGAGATTCCTTTTACAAGAATTACTTCAGGCACAAACCCTAACTCAATTTCTGTATCTGCAACTTTTCTCTCTGTAAACAGTGAAGTTCCAACAATACCAAATGCTTCCTGAGGATTGCCAAGAATGGACATATCATCACCAGCCCAAACATAGGCAATATGATCATAACTGTTTGTTCCACTTTTAAGTTCTATAAAATCTTTCTTTATATCATTAAATATAACTGAATTGCCATTTATAGGAGCATTCGAATCAAGATGCCCATACTTGCCATTACCCATCACTTTCGAATAAGTGACCCAACTTGAAGACTCTAAATTTTTCCACCATATCATTGTTGGTTGTTTACCCAGGACGTTCGGAATAGTTACTTCAGTTCCATTACCATTATATGTAAAAAAACCAAATCCAGTCTGTGGATTGTAATGCCATGGAGTATATAGGTATTGAGTGTAACACTCAACATCAGAAGCATGGTGTAAATCAAAAACACCATCATAAACCAGTTCTGAGTTTGTTACTTCATCTGTATATGAAAAGCTTGAATATTTATCTTCTGTGAGATCCTCTTCTGTAAAATATACTTTTGTGTTTTTTACTCCTAAATTTGTATCAGCACCAGTATTATGGAAATTATTGACTCTTATGTAATCAATTTCCTGTTCTTCCTTAAAAACAATAATAAGAACCTGATTTGTAGCATTTTGGCTTGTGTACCATGATGTATCATCAGCACCGCCTGTTTTACTGCCTGATGTTAAAAATGCATTTTTTGCTTCTCTTGTTGGAGTACTATTGCTTGTATATGCGTCAAAATCAGAATCAACTAAATTTATAAGGGTATCTTTATAAAATTCAATCCTCCTGATACCCATTCCACCATTACCCCAATCTTCAAACTTGAAAATTGCAGATTTCACCTTTCTTCTTGTGGGGTTAGTTTTATGGGTTGTATTAAATCCAAAGGTTGCAATCTCACTATTTAGCTTATTCAGATGAACATCTGCACCAACTTTGATACCTGTTTCTGTGAACTCTTTTAATAACTCACTTGAAGTGAATTCTGCATTTATAGCATCTGTGTGGAGGCCTTTTTCAACACCTCTTAGAGTATCTGCTATAATCCAGCTTGTAGGATCATCAAGAGACTTCTGAAGAACCATCCCCCCATTGTCACCAGTACTAAAATCAAGGCCTAAATCAATACTTGTATCTGCTGCACCTGTTCCGATATGATTTACCTGATTCATCCATGGAACATATTCCTTTGTATCTTTATCTGCTTCTCTTCCAAATACCATAAAGATGTAATGATCGAGGTCTGCAGAACTTGCAGTAACAGTAATTTCACTTCCATTTATTGAGATTGTTGGTTCAGCACTTGGACCGAATTTATTTGTAGAGTTTAATTCATACCTATCCTGAAAATTATTAAGTCCTCTGCTAATAATCTGCCAACCACCACCCGTATTAACTCTGTGCTTCCAAATGATAGTTTCAATATCATCTATTTGAGTATTATAAGTTTGGGTTCCGGTAGTAACACTTGTACCCTTAAAAAAAGCAGATGTTCCTTTAACTCCCATTACTCTTTTACTATCATTAGCTATTACTTCGCCTGTTGCTGAATCCTTAAAATAGTCACCAAACCATGCGTAAATCATATATTCATTCTGGTTAGGAACATTCAGATAGAATTCATTTTTAGTGAATGGCTTACTGGTTGAAAAATAAGCTTCAAAGGCATCTGTGTCTATTTCTACGCCTATTGTATTCAGATAATATCCTTTATCAACACTATTTTCCTGAAAATAAACAATCCAACTATCTGTTGAATTTATATTCTTAACCCATAACATACAGGGCTCTTTTCCTAGAGGTGTTCTAAAAACTCTGTTTGCACCAGTTCCGGTTGTTTTACACATACCAAAACCTGATGATCTGTTGATTTGCCATTCATCTGAAATATCAACATAAACCTTATCATCAATATCATCAATATCTGGATGCTTAAGAATATTAGATTTTAATATTCTATTCACAGACCCAGTGACAACTGCGCCATAATTTGAATTGGTATAATCAAAATTGGTTATCTGAATATCTATTAATTGTGCACCAGATGTTGTATTTGTTCCACTCTCATGGCCATTATTAATAACAACCTTATCAAATTCAATTTCTGAATTAAAATTTACTACTATTCTTTGATTTGTTACTTCAGTTGCATTACTTCTCCAGCCATTGTTAGTATCTGAACCTATTTTGGATTTGCCAGTAATAAAAATATTATTAGCTTTAAAGTTCGAATTATCAGCAGTGGAATGACATGTGAAATCAGACTCTGTATAAGGTAATAAAACATCCTCTTTATAAAATTCAATCGATCTTAATCTTATGTAATCTGTGGCACCATGGTTATTAGCTATATCAAATACAACAGATTTTGCTTTCCATTTAGGCGGTGTAACCTTTTCATCTGTTTGAAATCCCATATAGAATTGATCAGATTCTCCATTAACATCTACCAGACTACCTACTTTTATTCCATTTTTAGTAAAATCTTTTAGAGAATCAGTATCGGTATATTCTAGACTATCTGCATTTGTTTTTAATCTCTTAAGTGGTCCCCGTATTGTATCAAATACAGCCCAGTCATTATTTCCACCCTTTGTAAGAACCATTCCACCATTTTCATTTGAGATAAAGTCCATACCCATATCCACTTCACGCTCTGAAGAAGTTCCAGGAGATGACTTTGCTGTCGTATTAATAACTTTATTATCAGCAGGAACAGAGACAACTTCAGCAAAAGCCATAATTAAATATTTTTCATGCTGTGTTGTCGACGGCGATGTGATTTTTGATCCGTTAATGAATGGTCGATAATCAAGAGCATCTGTCAATTTAGCTTTTGTTATACTTGTACTCATTACTACATCTTGAAATTCATTATCTTTAGTATATATCCGCCAATCATATGCACCATCAAGAGCTTTGATAATAATTACCTGAGGCTCAAAACCACAATCAAAGGTTTGTGAAGGATCAGCTTTCATAAAAGCTGTTGCACCTTCAACACCAGTTAGACCGGGTTCAATATATGACAAGTCCTTACCAAAGAAACAATAATCTTTAATTGTATGATCCCTATCAGCTAAATTTTCATAATTTCCTATTGAATAGCACTCAGAAGTTGGTCCTTCATTATTATTAAAACCAATATTTGATATTGGAACATCAGCAGTATTTAACCACAAACCTTGAGTTGCAAGCATTTTATCAGAACATACTGCCCAATGACGATTTGCATTGATATCTTTTGTGAATTTGAAACACAACTTCATTCCATCCATTTCTGGTGGATTTTTAATTTGTTCAGCAACACCTCTACCTGTTCTTGTATGGAATGCAAATCCATTATTCGGATTATATCTCCATGGTGTATACATTATTGTTTGCGGAGTAGCCGAATCAGCAGGACCATGTGGAGAAAGTCTCCCCGACCAGACTGTTTCTCCATTTGGGATTGATGTATCCCAAACTGTATGGGAAGTATCAAGTGTTTGGTCAGTGAAGACTACATCAAGGTCTTTAACACCATAGTTTGTATGACTTGTCCCAAAATTATGAGCATTGTTAACATCAACATGAGTAATGTCAATTGGTGAATTAAATACAATAATTAATGTTTGTTCAATAATCATGTTATCATTTGTCAACCATTGATTATTACCATGCGAGCCTGTTAATGGTAGTAATGTATCAAAAGCTTTATAAGCTGAATAATTAATTGAAAGCTCAGAGGAAGCATATACTGCAAAATCAGAGGTTGTATAATTATATCTTTCAACCCCATTGTAAAATTCTAAACTTCGAAAACCTGTTCTTAGATCTGATCCCCAGTTATTATGGCATTTAAATACTACAGATTTAACACCCTCATAAATCTTTTTCTGTTCCTTTTTTGTTGTTTGGAAAGCAAAAAATTTGCTTTCTTCATTTGAAGTATTAAGTCCTGTATCGCTACCAATTTCGATACCTTTATCAGTAAATTTTCTTGTATCTGTATCTCGTGTATACAAAGCTATAGCGTCATCCATAAGTAAGAATTGATCATCGAGCATATCCGAATCTTTAAACCTTGTATTATGACCAATTCCAATACCTTTCCCAAATGCAATCCCACCGAACTGATTCACAGAGTTCTGTGTAACAAAATCCATTCCAAAATCAAGTTCACGAACAACGCCATTTCCGGTATAGGAATGTTCATCTGCGATCTTCACATTTGATGTTTTGTAAGAAATATCATTTAAGGCAAGAATCGCTTGCCTTGGAGAGTTTGAGACATTATTATGTTCATTTGAGATTTTCCCTTCAACAAGTTCTGGAACATTAAGAATATCTCGTGCTTCAGAAGGTGTAAGGTCTTCAATCTTATCAGATTCATTACCTTTTCTACCAATGATTGTATTTGGTTCAACTTTTAAAGAAACAGGTTCTCCAGCAACATCAGCCTTAAGAATAGTATTCTCACCAAAATTTTCACGGATCACATTTGATGAAGATGTGGCAGTTATAGTAACATTTTCGGTATTACTCATTTTAATAATCAGATTTACTACCTGCTCCACATTCACGGCAGATGTATTATCTGGAAGAAAATCGGCTTCACTTGAATTGCAATAAAGAAACAGAATCTCTTTTGATTCGTCTACCGGGTCCTTAACATATAACCCTACCTCATGGACATAAAAACCTGTATCTACAAATTCATTATCATAGGAGACTGTGATCTTAACACTCTCATCAGATAGTAATTCTTTGTTTTGAATTGCAGCGTCCTTTTTAATACTACCAATCAGAGAATTATATATTTCAGGATTTAATACATCCTCAGGGGCTCCATTTCCAATCTCAGCTCTTACGAATTCTATTTTTTTTGTGGGATCTGCCTGAACCATTGCGATAAGATCCAGACCTTTTGTTGTTACGATGTAGTTATAACTCATGTTTCTTTAACCTTTCGAAGAAATCTATTTATAAGATTTTATTATTATTTTTAGAAATCACTTTTTTGACTATTTTAGGAAAGATGGAAGGGGTTATCACTGGTTATTTATTTTTTATTGTAATAATTGTCTTTTTGGCGACCTACTGCGCTATAACGAAAATGACTACCCTCGAAATATTGTATATATTCCTTGGGAATAATCATTTCCGTGTATATCTTGTATCTCATCCAAAAATCTTAATTATTACTGTCTGGGATTTTTTTAAATTTAATCACATAAGCCAAAAGCTATAGTCTTTAATTCAACAAAACCATAGACTGGTGTCATTCCCGAGAATATTTTTCTTAATTCTTTTAGAAAAATATGAGTCGGGAATCCATATGTTAAACAGAAGAAAATAATAATGAACTATTTTTGAGTTTGCTCCATATCATCATACCATTGGACAGAGTGTTTTTATCCGAATCGGGAATCTTTCAATTACGAATACTAAAACCACTTCTCCGCTTTGCTTTCACGAATTTGATAAAGATAGATCTGGTCAGGTTCATCCATATCCAGTTCAGGGGTGTTTTGGCAACCCATTTCAGTTAATAGTTTCTTAGCAAAGTATAGTTGTGGAGAGCTGTTTTTCTTACTTAGAATCCATGCTTCTTCAAGCAGGTCCAGTTTATGGATATCAAGGAAGCTGTGTTTTGAATCATTTGTTAAGCCAACATACCACTGGTTGTAATTTCCACCAAAGAATTTTATCCATTTCAGAAGTTCACAGACAGTCGCTGTGAAGTCAGGTTTTATCTCTATATACATTATTGTATCCTTTTATCATTTGGAATAAGATCTAAATAAATGGGAAGCGGGCAAGCAGTTCCCCTACAAAAAGCAAATCCTCAAATTGAGGTATGGCAGAGGGGCAAATTCTGCCACATCTATTAACTCGCAAACCCTGTGATTTACTACCGCCTCTTTCGCACGTAGAAATGGTGTTTCACTGAAGAAAATCTTCAGTTACAATTTTTACTTAATTGTAGATTAAAAAATTGTAGTTTCTACGTCTTTAATCACTCATAAACAAACTGTATGTCCAGAAACAATAATGCAAAATAACAACAGACTAAACTGTGCATATTTATTGTCTCTTATGTTGTTTGAGTGAAAAAACTGCCCTTGGTTGCGAAAGAGGCGTTGACGGAATGGTGGTGATTCTGTAAAACATAAAGTAGCCATAGCTCTTTAGTCCTTTACGTAGTGAAGAGTTTTTGGTCAGAGACAGATGCGGAGGCTGCCACCTCTGTTCTGTCTCGCTTCAAAATTAAGCATATCTGGTGTTTTTAAAAAGTTCAATAGATAAATTATTTAATTTTTATACTGGTATTTAAATGTGTTCTTTTTTTGAAAATTGAGATCAATGTAATTAAAATTTCTTAAATTTAAACAGATGAGTTGGTTTTAATTGAAAATTTTAAAATACTCAGAATTGATTCCGGTATTATTTTTAACAACTGTAGGGAACCTCTAATAATTTGAATTTTGGATGAAAAACAACGTTTATAAAAGCTTTTAGTTTTATAAAATCTCTGCATAACAAAAAACAACGGGTTGATTTTACTACAGTTTTATTTTTGTTATATCTGTGTTTCGCAAAAAGATCAGTTATTAGAGATTCCCAGTATTAACATGTTTAAAGTATACATTGTCAACGAATCCGGTCTGGATAAGAATCCAGACCGGAATTATCTATAGGGTGTCATTCCCGAAGTTATAAACAAATTGTTTGTTTATAAACATGAGGCCGTGTCACAAATCATTTTTTTCTGTTTTAGAGTTAAAAATATTTTCATGCCTTTTAAGATAATAGCTCAAACGGTCGTCATTCCAGAACCTGATTAAAGCTTGTTCTTAATCAGGTATCAGGAATCCAGAGATTTTTACTTAGTTTTTTTATTCATGACACAGTCTATATCGGGAATCCAGGGGACCTCTAAAAGCTATGATTTAATGGCTAAAAAAAATATGGATTCCCGCCTGCGCTGGGAATGACGGCCATTCGTGTTTATATTTGTAAAGATCAAATTTCAATTTTTTTCACTGAAAAGAAGAGGAATTCATTTACAACACATCCACACCTGATAAAGACACAGCTTTATCAGGTGAGGGAAGAGACTATGTTTGTTTTAGAAAGTTTACGAATTAAAAATTTCTTCTGATAATTAGTTTATAATAACCACTATTTGAATATATTGGATCTCCTGAAGTGTTTGAATGATAAACATGACTCAAACCAGTGCCTACAATAAGCTCTTTCTCTGTTTGCCTCTTACTTGCTCCAGTTCCTCTACCCCCTGATCCATCATTATAGTAATCAATACTACCTACATGCCTTCTATTATCATCAGAATCAGTACTATTCCACCAGATATCCCAATCTATCTCATTTGTGAAAAAAGGATTATCCTTTATATACATAGAATTATTACTAACAGGAAACCAATCAACTTTAGCTTTTGTTCCAGTCTGAAATTTCTGAACATCTAAGATTGCATCGTTCTGAATTACTATCTTTCCAATATAGATTCCCGGAACAACAGATCCTGAGGGAGAAAACATCTTGTATTCCTCAACATCAAAGAAATCCTGCCCATTGTTTGGATTTGTATCTCCGTAGAAACAATTTTGATTCTTAAGAGTAATAGTTCCATCCATATTCAACTTAATGTAATATGTTCCATCACCCTCATTAAAAGAAAATACAACGTTCCTATCATAACCAATCAGTTTATCCACAGCCTGATATTTATTAAAACCATTGGCTATGGAAAACAGAGACGGCTTTGATTCTGATCCATGAATTACTATGGATTTCCCCTGCGGTTTATATGTGTCTTTTGCAAAGGCGCAGATTAATCTATCTCCTACCCAATCTGTACCAAACCTCAGTTTGGTTCCTTCTATCCAAAAATTACTGTTATTTCCTTCTGTACGAGTTGTAATTACATTACTATTATTCAAATACACATATGAATCAAAAATATTTTCTTTATTTTTACGACAATGTACAGCCCAATGAGAGCTCGCTATTTTTTTTGTTAAAACAGTATCAGGTTTAAAACCTAACTCTATTTCAGAATCAGCAGACTTCTTTTCAGTAAAAAGTGAAGTTCCAACAACTCCAAATGCTTCCTGTGGGTTACCAAGGGTTGACATATCATCCCCAACCCACACGTATGATATATGATTATCATTAAGATCATTTACATTATTTTGTAATCCGAATTTTAATTCATTTGAATTTATCTCTTTAAAAAACTCTGTTTCTGACAAATTGATTGCCACATCTGTATCTAATACACCATATTTTTTTTCACCAACTACTTTACTATATGTTACCCAGGAACTTGAATCATTCAAATTCTTGGTCCAAATCATTGTAGGCTGTTTACCAAATACATTCTCAATTTTAATTTCAGTGCCATTTCCCTTGTGGGTAAAGAAACCAAACCCTGTCTGTGGATTATAATGCCATGGAGTATACAAATATTGAGTATAACACTCAGCATTTGAAGCATGGTGTTGATCAAAAACCCCATCATAAACAAGTTCAGAATTTGGAACTTCATCGTTAAATGAAAAGTTTGAATATTTATCTTCTGTTAAGTCTTCTTCAGTAAAATATACTTTTGCATTTCTAACACCTTCATCTATAAGAGTTCCATTATGATGAAAATTATCTACCCGAATATAATCGACCTCTTTTGCTGTTTTAAATACAATTATTAAAACCTGTTCACTGTTTTGACTGGTATACCATGATGTATTATCTGCTGAATCTTTTTTAAAACCTGAAGTTATAAAAGCATTTTTAGCCTCTCTTAGTGTATATTCATTGGTAGCATAAACATCAAAATCTGATTCTGTTAAATTAATCAAAACATCATTGTTAGTAAGAACGTCTTTCTTATAGAACTCAATACGTCTTACTCCCATATTCCCACCACCCCAGGCATCAGCAAGCTTAAATACTGCTGATTTCACAGTTCTTCTTGTTGGTTGTGTTTTATGAGTTGTTTGAAAACCAAATGTTGCAATCTCGCTGTTAAGCCTGTTTAATCGATCAGCAGTTCCAACTTTTATACCATCTTCAGTAAATTCTTTAATTGTTTCACTTGAAACTGATTCAGCATTACTTCCATCTGTATGAAGTTCTTTTCCTGATCCTCTCAAAGTATCAGAAATTATCCAACTCCATGCTTCATTAAGATGTTTATGAAGAATCATTCCACCATTTTCACCAGTAAAATCCATACCAAGGTCAATAGATGTATCTGTTTCACCAGTTCCTACATGGTTAACCTGATTCATCCATGGAATGTACTCTTTAGTATCTTTTTCGGCATTTCTTCCAAACACCATAAACAGATAATTATCATGATCATTATTGGTAGTCGTTACAGTAATTTCACTTCCATTAATTGAGATTGCAGGATCTGCACTAACAGCCTGCTTTGAATCAGTAGTATTTAAAAAATATCTATCCTGAAAATTATTTAGACTTTTATTAATAATGTTCCAATGACCTGTTAATCCACCTCTTGTTTTCCATATTATTGTTTCAATATCATCGATATGAGTTTTATATGTTTGAGTACCTTTTCCAGTAATAGAACCTTTAAAAAAAGCAGAAGTTCCTTTTTCCCCCATGACTCTCTTCTGATCTACTGTTGAAATCTCTCCTGTTGCAGTGTCCTGAAAATAATCTCCAAACCATGCATAAATCATAAAATCTGAATCTGTAGACAAAAGTTTACCTAAATAAAATTCTTCTTTAGTAAAAGCTTTCTCATCAAAATGTGTTAATGATGTCTGGTTTTCCATATTACTTAGATGTAAGTGCAAAACCTTAGTTTCGCCAATGGAATGAAAATATACGTACCATTCATTCTGTAAATTTTTTACCCATAACATGCAGGGTTCTTTTCCATATGGAGTTTTTAGAACTCTATCAGCCTGAGTTCCTTTTATTTTACACATTCCAAATCCAGAGGCTCTGTTTATCTGCCATTCATCAGAAATATCAACATATGTTTTATCATCAACTATATCTGCTTCTGGATGTTGCAAAATTTCTGATTTAAATATCTGGTTTGCAGATCCTGTAACAACTGCACCATAAGTTGAATTTTTATAGTTATGATCTGTAATCTGTGTATCTATAAACTTAGCGCCTGAAGTTGTGTTTGTACCATCTTCATGTCCATTATTTATTACTACCTTATCAAATTCTATCTCAGCATTGAATACAATAACTATTCTAAGATTTGCGACAGTACTTGCTGTACTTCTCCAGCCATTATTTTCATCAGAACCTGTTTTTGATTTTCCTGTAATAAAAATATTCTCAGGTTCGTAAGTAGAATTGCTCGCAGCTGAGTATATAGTAAAATCACTTTGCAATAGTGAAATAAGTGTATCATCTTTATAAAACTCAATTGATCTTAATCTTATGTAATCCGTAGCTCCATAGTTATCTGCAATATCAAAAACAACAGATTTCGCTTTCCATTTAGGAGGTTTAATCTTTTCATCGGTTTGAAATCCCATGTAGAATTGGTCTGAAGTTCCATTTACCAATTTATGAGTTCCAACTTTAATTCCATTTTTTGTGAACTCTTTTACAAATTCATCATCACTTATTTCCGTTGATTCAATATTTGTATATAATGCCTTTAAAGGTCCACGAACAGTATCGAAAACACCCCAACTATTTGTTCCCCCTTTGGTTAAAACCATTCCACCATTATCTCCAGAGGCAAGGTCCATACCCATATCGACTTCACGGTCTGCTAATGTGCCAGGAGAAGACTTTGCAAGAGTATTTATAATTTTATTTTCAGCAGGAACTGATACAACTTCAGCGAAGGCCATTATTAAACATTTTCCATATGCTTCGTTAGTTGGAGACGTTATTATTTTACCGTTTACTCCTGGCACATGTTCTGGTGGCAAAGTTATTTTACTTTGAATATCACTTAAATACATAATAGCATCTTTAAAACCATTATTTTTAGTAAAAATTAGCCAGTTATTCTGTACTTCAAGAGATTTTGTAATAATAATTTGAGGTTCAAATCCACAATCAAATATCTGGCCCGGATCACACATCATGAATGCAGTTGCGCCTTCAACGCCAGTTAGCCCAGGTTCAATATATGAAAGGTCTTTACCAAAGAAACAGTAGTCTTTTATTATATGGCCTCTATCAGAACTACCTGAATTTCCTATAGTATAATGATCCAAATCAGGTTCTTCATTGTTATTATAAGTACCACTAAAAGAAGGTGGATTAGATAGATTTAAATATAGTCCCTGAGTTGCTGGAAGCTTATCTGAATATACTCCCCAGCCTGATGTTGATTCTACATCTTTTGTAAATCTAAAGCATAACTTCATTCCATCCATCTCTGGTGGATTCTTAACCTGTTCTGCAACCCCTCTTCCAGTCCTTGTATGAAACGCAAATCCATTGTTAGAATTATATCTCCATGGCGTATACATGATAGTTTCAGGATCTGCCACATCAGAAGTGACATGAGGAGATAACCTACCAGACCATACTGTTTCTCCATTGGGAATTGATGATTCCCAAACTGTATGCGTGGCCTCAAGGGTTTGGTCTGTAAAAATTACATCAAGATCTTTAACCCCAAAATCTGTATAGCTTGTTCCATTATGATGAGAATTATTAATATCAATATGAGTAATATCTATAGGGCTGTTGAATACAATAACCAGAGATTGATTTGTTAGTTCATTGTCTGTCAACCATTCATTATATTCGTGCGAGCCTATTAATGAGAGAGAAGTATTAAAAGCATTTTCTGCTTTGTATCTCTCATCATGCTCTGTAGTTGCATATGTAGTATAATCTGAAGGAGTTAAATCATATCTTGTATCTCCATTGTAAAATTCAATTCTCCTGAATCCTAAATGATCTATTCCCCCATAGTTATTATGGCATTTAAGAACAACCGATTTCACGTCCTCATATACCTTTTTCTGCTCTTTCTTAGTGGTTTGAAATGCATAAAATTCTGATTCATCACCAGAGTTATTTACAGCTTGATATGATCCAAGCTCTAAACCCTTCTCACTAAAACTTCTGATTTCAGTATCATTGGTCTTCAATACATCAGTATGGCTTAAATAAAGATGTTGATTTTCAGACATATCAGAATCTGCAAATCTAATATTATAACTCCCAAGAATATTTTTTCCAAAAGCAATCCCACCGAATTGATTTACTGAGTTCTGAGTTACAAAATCCATTCCAAAATCAAGTTCACGGACCACGCCATTCCCTGTATATGAATGTTCATCGGCAATCTTTACATTTGATGTTTTATAAGAGATATCATTTAGAGAGAGTATTGCCTGTCTTGGAGAATTTGAAATATTATTATGCTCATTTGATATTTTTCCTTCAACAAGTTCAGGAACATTTAGAATATCTCTGGCATCATCAGGAGTTAGATCCTCAATTTTATCTGAGTCATTTCCTTTTCGTCCAATTAGTGTATTGTTGTCTACTTTTAAAGAAACAGGTTCACCAGCAACATCTGCCTTTAGGATTGTATTCTCAACAAAGTTCTCACGAATAACATTGGATGAAGATGTCGCAGTAACAGACACATTTTCTGTATTGCTCATCTTAAGAATCAGATTTACTACCTGTTCCACATTTACAGCAGAAGAATTATCTGGAAGAAAATCTGCTTCACTTGAATTACAGTATAAGAAAAGTATCTCTTTTGAGTCGTCATTGGGATCTTTTACATATAACCCAACTTCATGAACAATAAAACCAGTCGTTACAAATTCATTATCATAAGAAATTGTTATCTTTACACTCTCATCAGATAGAAGTTCTTTATTTTGAATTGTAGCGTCCTTTTTAATACTACCAATCAGAGAATTATATGTTTCAGGATTCACCACATCTTCAGGTTTTCCATTTCCTATTTCAGCTCTTATGAATTCTATCTTTTTTGTGGGATCTGCCTGAACCATTGCGATTAGATCAAGACCTTTTGTTGTTACGATGTAGTTGTAGCTCATTAATTATTTCCTTTTTAGTAATTGTCTTTTGAAAAAACTACTGCGTTTCTTTTAAATTATATTTTTTGGATATTTTATTAATTATAGGAGGGACAATCACTGGTTATTTATTTTTTATAAAAAAGGGAGGACTCAAGGGTCTCCCTACAAAAGAATCATCATTCTTAATAACAAATTATGATACTTTCCTAAAATTCATGCCTGCAAGGCCATGAATAGAAATTCAAGTAAAAACCTCTGGATTCCTGATACGCTCCCAAAAAACAAGTTTCTTGTATCGTTCTGGAATGACGGTCAATTATATGGATTCCGCAATAACTTTTACAAAACTAAAACAGAACAAGATTTGTGTTCGAACAACAAAATCAGGTGTCATTCCCGAGCCGCAGATTATGTTTGTTTTTTACATATTCTGCAAGTCGGGAATCTTTTAAAACCACCTAACTTTTTAAATCACAAACTCAACTTCATAATTTTCTACTT
The DNA here is from genome assembly GCA_024226555.1 of Desulfobacterales bacterium. GTDB lineage: Bacteria > Desulfobacterota > Desulfobacteria > Desulfobacterales > JAAELO01 > JAAELO01. The sequence goes on from JAAELO010000508.1 coordinate 136,877, forward strand.
CAACGTCAGATAGTACCATTATCTCAGAGGAAATTCTTTCCATCTCTTCAAATGTCTTTTTCACATGGGTATTTACTTCCATTCCCATTTTAATAATATCTGCATTTGTCACATCCCTCCATCCTGAAAGAGTATACCACTTTGTGACCTCACTTGAATCAGAATCTTCCTTTGCAAGCATATATGCTCCTGTTATTTTCGTTTGACCGGCATCATCTGTATCCAGTGTAAAATCTTCGCAGGTCATCTCAGTCATTTCTATACCTGAAGTTTCAACCTCTTTACGAATTGATGCTGCTTCTTCAATTTTTAAAAGCTTTGCATCAGGTTTTTCAGGTTCCTTCCAGTAGTAGGAGTTTTCTGTACCTTCAACCAGTTCACAAGTACTTTCCGGTGTTGGTCTTTCCTGATTAATTACCACAAATCCTTCAGGACAGTTTTTTCCTTTTACCTGAATAGTTTCTCCAACTTTTCCAAATATTCTTTCAACCATTTTTATCTCCTAAATTTTTTAATATAACTTTTAAACTTTATAAAAAACTCTTCAACCTTTATTATTCCATCAATAATTGCAGTTATTAAAAATACGAATACCATTACAATTACTGCTATTAATACTCCTAAATTATTAAATAGATTTTTCATAGTAATTCTTCTTTTTAAAATTTTCTTTTTATTACAAGCTTGTAATATCCATTTTTTGAATCCATTCCATCACCACAAAAAGAAAATAATGTAAACGTTTTTGCAGAGCCAACAATTATTTCATTGGAATTTTGCCTTTTATATGCTCCCATACCGCAACCATTGTTTGACAAATCATAATAAAATTGACCTGTTACATGCCTCATGTTTTCATCTGAATCAGTACTATTCCACCAAATATCCCAGTCAATTTCATTTGTAAAAAATGGATTATCCTTAATATACATCGTGTTTACTCCAACTGGAAACCAGTCTACAATAGTATTTGTTCCTGTCTGGAATTTTTCCACATCAAGAATTGCATCATTCTGAATTACAATTTTTCCAATATAAATACCTGGAACTACTGATCCTGAAGGAGAATACATTTTGTACTTTTCAACATCAAAAAAATCCTGACCACTGTTTGAATTTGTTCTTCCATAGAAACAATTCTCATTTTTAAGAGTAATCGTTCCATCTATATTGAGTTTGATATAGTATGTTCCATCACCCTCGTTGAATGAAAAAACTACATTTCGTTTATATCCAATCAATTTCTCTACTGCCTGATATTCATTAAAACCATTTGCAATTGAAAAAAGAGATGGATTAGATTCTGAACCATGAATTACTAATGATTTTCCCTGTGGTTTGTATGTATCTTTTGCAAAAGCACAAATTAAATGATCAGAACTAAATGCGGTTCCAAATTTTAATTTAGTACCTTCCATCCACTTGTTACTGTCTCCTATGTTTTTAGCATCAGGTAAATCTATATAAAACATTGAATCAAACATATTTTCATTTCTTGAAAATAAGATTTTCCATTCACCCCCATCTATGTACAAAGCTTTTATGAGTAAAACTTCTGTTTCAAAACCTAATTCAATTTCTAAATCACCTGCTTTCACTTCAGTAAATAAACTTGTTCCAGTTATCCCAAAAGCTTCCTGAGGATTGCCAAGAGTTGACATATCATCACCAACCCAAACATAGGTGATATAATCATTATTTAGGTCATTCTCACTGTTCCCAAATTCAAAAAGATCTTTATTTATTTTTTTAAATGTATTTGCATCATAATTATTTAATTTATTATTTGTACTCAGATACCCATAATAGTTTTCTCCTGTAACGTTACTATATGTCATCCAATTAGTTGTACTTGATAGATTTTTGTTCCAGATCATAGTTGGTTGTTTACCAAGTATATTAGGAATAGTTATCTCTGTACCATTCCCTTTGTGAGTAAAAAAGCCAAACCCCGTCTGTGGATTATAGTGCCACGGTGTATATAAATATTGAGTATAACATTCTGAATTAGATGCATGGTGCTGATCAAAAACACCATCATATACAAGTTCTGTATTAGGAACTTCACTATTATATGAAATATTCGCAGAATCTTCTTCAGTATACTCATAATCAGTAAAGTATACTTTCGTATTTTTAACCCCAATATCAGTATTTGAACCTGTTGCATGAAAATTGTTAACTCTAATATAGTCAATATCCTGAGTATTTGTAAAAACTATTATTAGAACCTGATTTGTTGTTTGCCCTGCTGAAGTATTCCATCCTTTATTTGGTGTAACACCTATTTTACTTCCAGAAGTAATAAAAGCATATTTGGCATCCTGATCATTATCACTACTTGTTGAATAAGCTTTAAAATCAGTATCACCCATATTAATAGGAGTATCACCTTTAAAAAATTCTATACGCCTTACTCCCATATATGAAGGATCACCCCAGCTATCTTCAAATTTAAAAATTACTGATTTTACTTTTTCCCGGGTTGTTGGTTTAGTTTTATGGGTTGTTTGAAATCCAAAAGTTGCAATCTCACTATTAAGTTTATTAAGATTCGCTTGAGAGCCGACTCTAATACCACTTGATGTATATTCATTTAACGATTCACTTGCAGAAGCTTCTGCATTAGTAGCATCTGGAACTAAGTATTTTTCAGGTCCTCTCAAAGTATCTGACATAATCCAACTAAAATTGTCATCAAGAGATTTGTTAATAATCATTCCACCATTATCACCAGTAAAATCAAGACCAAGATCAATATGTGTATCTGTCGCACCAGTTCCAATATGAGTTTTATGCTTCATCCATGGAATATATTCTTTAGTATCTTTATCTGCTGTTCTTCCAAAAACCATAAAAATTATGGTATCAAGAGCAGGTGTAGAAGTATTAACAGAAACTTTACTTCCATTAACTGAAATTCCATTCACAGAAGGCATTGTTTCATTAGCATCAAGATAATATCCATCCTGAAAATTGTTTAAACTTTTATTTATAAGATTCCATTTTCCAGTACCATCCGTTCTCGATTTCCAAATTATTGTTTCAATATCATCGATATGTGTTTCATAAACATCTGTTCCTGCTGTTGACTTAGTTCCTTTGAAAAAAGCTGTTGTACCCTTAATCCCCATAACTCTTTTGTTATCTTCAGGAACTACTTCACCTGTTCCTGAATCCTGGAAATAATCACCAAACCATGCATAAATAATATATTCACCCGGATCAGCTGCTCCAAGATAGAATTCATCTTTTGAATATGGAACAACAACTCCTGTACCATCTTCACTTTTATAACCTTTAAAATTTGAAGTTGCGCCTTCTGCCTGAGGTGTGTCCAATCGTAAGTCCATACCAGCACCTAAGGCATGGAAATATGTTATCCAACCTGTTGCACTATTAATGTTTTTCCACCAGAACATTGCAGGTTCTTTTCCAAAAGGTGTTCTTAAAACTCTGTTTGCAGAAGTCCCCTGAATTTTACACATTCCAAAACCGGAAGCTCTGTTTACCTGCCACTCATCTGATATATCCACATAGATTTTGTCATCTATATCATCTGATGCAGGGTGCTGAAGTATATTTGATTTGAAAATCCTATTCACTGATCCTGTAACAATAGCTCCATAAATAATGGTATCATATGCATAATCGGTTATCTGAATATCGATATGTTTTACACCTGAATTTGTGCTACCACCACCATCATGACCATTATTGATAACAATCTTATCAAACTCTATCTCAGTGTTAAAATTTATAAGTATACGCTGATCGGCAACTACATTAGTATTACTTCTCCATCCTGTGTTTTCATCAGATCCTGTTTTGGAATTTCCAGTTACAAATATTTTTTCTGGTTTAAATGATGCATTGTCAGCAGTGGAGCTACATATAAAATCAGATTCTGTAAATGGAAGTAAAATACCATTTTTATAAAATTCAATTGACCTTAATCTGATGTAATCAGTTGCTCCATAGTTATTTGCAATATCAAAAACAACAGATTTTGCTTTCCACTTAGGAGGTTTAACCTTTTCATCTGTTTGGAATCCCATATAGAACTGATCTGATTCGCCATTTACTGATACATCACTACCAACTTTTACACCATTTTTTGTGAACTCTTGTAAAAAATTCGGGTCTGAATCCTCGGCATAACCAGCACATGTATTTAATCTTTTTAGAGGACCACGAACAGTATCGAATAGATACCAATAATTAGATCCACCTTTTGTTAAGACCATTCCACCATTTTCGTCACTTACAAAATCCATACCCATATCTACTTCACGTTCTGCTAAAGTACCGGGTGAAGATTTTACAATAGTATTTATAACTTTGTTATCTGCAGGAACTGAAACAACTTCTGCAAATGCCATAATTAGATATTTTCCAAATTCAGTTGTAACAGGTGCTGTTATTTTTGTTCCATTAACATTAGGTTTTGATGTAGGATTCTCAGCTACTTTGGGACCAGGATCACTAAGATACATAACAAGGTTTTCAAAGTTATCATTTTTCGTATAAACTCTCCACTCATGATTTACTTCAAGACTTCTATATATAATCATTTGTGGTTCAAGCCCACAATCAAAGGTCTGTCCCGGATCACATGACATAAAAGCTGTTGCACCTTCAACTCCAGTTAGACCTGGTTCAATATATGAAAGATCTTTACCAAAAAAACAGAAATCTTTTATTTTACTTCCTGAATATGTTTGTGCATCAATATTACCAATCGAAAACCTGCCTGTTGTTGGTTCTTCATTATTGCTATAATACTGAGCAGTATTTGGCGGTGATGCTAAACTTAAACATAATCCCTGTGTAGCAGGTAATTTATCAGTATATGCATACCATTGATTGGCTCTGTCTATATTCTTTGTAAATCTGAAACATAACTTCATTCCATCCATTTCAGGTGGGTTCTTAATTTGTTCAGCAACATTCCGCCCAGTTCTTGTTTGAAAGGCAAATCCATTATTTGGATTATATCGCCATGGTGTATACATAATAGTTTCAGGATCTTCCACATTAGAAGCAATATGAGGAGAAAGCCTACCCGACCAGACTGTTTCGCCATTTGGGATTGAACTGTCCCAGGTAGTGTGTAAAGCTTCAAGAGTTTGATCTGTGAAAATTACATCAAGATCTTTAACTCCAAAATCAATGTAACTGGTTCCATTATGATGCGAATTATTAATTTCAATATGAGTAATATTTATAGTATTGTTGAATACAATAATCAAAGATTGATTTTTTAGTTCATCATTATCTGTTAACCATTCATTATCTTCGTGCGAACCTATAAATGAAAGAGAAGTATCAAAAGCATTTTTTGCTAAATATCTTGTTGAATGCTCTGAAGAGGCATAAGCTGTATAATCTGAAGATGTCAGATTATATCTTTCCTCACCATTGTAAAACTCCACCCTTCTTAAACCAATTCTGGTATTAGAACCACCCCATCCATTCAAACATTTAAAAGCAACGGATTTTACACCTTCATAAATTTTTTTCTGTTCTTTTTTGGTTGTTTGAAATGCAATAAATTCAGACTCTTCATTTAAAGCATTAAGACCTGATCCTGAACCAACTTCTATACCTTTCTCAGTAAATTTACGTACTTCAATATCACTCGTTGCAACAGTGTTTGTATCACTTAGACACAAATATTGATTATCTTCCATATCTGAATCAGTAAATCTAATATTCATATTTGGAGCAGCTACATTCTTACCAAAAGCAATCCCACCGTACTGATTCACAGAATTCTGATTTACAAAATCCATCCCAAAATCAAGTTCTCGAACAACTCCATTACCAGTGTATGTGTGTTCATCTGCGATTTTCACATTTGTAGTTTTGTATGAAATATCATTTAGTGCTAGAATAGCCTGCCTTGGAGAACTTGTAACATTATTATGCTGGTTTGAAATTTTCCCATCCACAAGCTCGGGTACATTAAGAATTTCCCGAACATCTGATGGTTCAAGGTCTTCAATTTTATCTGACTCATTTCCCTTTCTACCAACAACTCTGCCAGGTTCAACTTTTAATGAATATGGTTCTCCTTCAACATCTGCCTTAAGAATAGTATTTGCACCAAAGCTTTCCTTCATAACATTGGATAAAGGAGAAGTAGTAACAGTTACATTTTCTGCATTGCTCATCTTAATGATTAAATTTACTACCTGCTCCACATTTACAGCAGAGGTATTATCAGGAAGAAAATCTGCATCACTTGAATTACAGTAGAGAAATAGAATCTCTTTTGAGTCGTCTAATGGATCTTTTGCATAGAGTCCAACCTCTTTTACAGAAAAACCTGTTGTAACATCATTATTATCATATGAAACTGTTACCTTAACACTCTCATCATTTAGAAATTCTTTCTTTTGAATCACAGCATTTTTTTTAATACTACCAAGTAGCGCTTCATAATTCTCAGGAGTCGCATTGTCCGGTAGATCACCATTACCTATTTCTGCTCTGACAAATTCAATTTTTTTTGTGGGATCAGACTGGACAAGAGCAATCATATCAAGTCCCTTGTTAGTAACTACATAATTATAACTCATTTTTCTCCTCAGATGTTTAAGGGTTCCCGGGTAAAATCCTGATTTATAAGTTTAGTTTGATTAGTGACGATCTCACCCGGGAACACATTAATTTTTCTCAATAATAATGAATTGATTCCTGCAAAACACTGGTTAATTTTTCTTTATAAGATCAGATAGACAAACTTTTATACTTAATATAACAATCTGTTTTCTTTCGTATTTTTTATTTCTATGATAAAATAACCATATTCTGCTTCTAAGAAGGAGGGTTTTTATGACAACCAGCGCCTGCGGAATTAATTGTGATGTTTGTAAATTAAAACTTTTGGGATCATGCTCCGGATGTGGCCCGGGTAAGAGCATTGAAGCTAAAAGAAAGCTTGCAGCCCAAAAAAGAATTCTTGGTAATACCTGTGCAATCCTTTCCTGCGCCATACTTAATAATGTGGACTACTGCATGAGAGACTGCAATATGTTCCCATGTAGCAATTTTATTTCAGGTTATCCCTTTAGTGAAGGGTACCTGACAATGCAGAAAAGACGAAGAAGTATATTACCTGTAGCGTTAACTCCTTCAGGAGAACCGATTAAAGTACCAGATGAATACTGGAATAAACTTTCTTGCAAAGATTTGCTAACAGTCTGTAATATGACGATGGTAGAGCCTGCAAATGATATGAATTGTGAAAGATCTTTCACATTTAATCATTTGAATAAAAAAATTGTGGTAGATCCATGTAACCGATGCATTAATATAAGAGATGGAGAGAGTTTCTTCAAGATAGAAGATCCTCTTCTTGAGTTGTTAACTGTCCTTTATCTAACTACTATAGAAAAATTCAGATTGTTTAGAAATGAACTGACCACAGTGAGTGGTTTAAAGCAGAATATGTATTTTGAAGGAACCTACGCTCTAAAAACAGACAATGTTCGCGAAAGATTCGAAAATGACACACAGGGATTTATAGATAGTGCATGTTTTATTGGTGGAGAACAGGTTGATATGGCTGATATCGCTTTTAAGTTCACTCCATTCCCAAGAGTCCCTGTTTACTACCTTTTATGGGGGCAAAATTCTGAATTTGATGGAAGAATCTCAATTCTATTCGAACGTTCAATTGAAAATTACTTTACAGCATCTGCAATATGGGCTCTTGTTAATTTGATCAACAGAGATCTGATTATGGGCTGTGAATTAGACTATGAGTCGGTTCTGTAATTTTTTTTTGCGAAACTTTTTAAATCTTAAATAAAAAATTTGTTTTTTATTTGCCAGTTTAGCCTTCTAAAACAAAAAATGGTTTCATTTTGTTTGCTTGCTTTTCTTATTTTGAGATCGCTTCTAAGAAAGAACTTTAAGAAGCTATTCCGATACTTTATCAGAATAAAGCTATATTTTTGCTTACTGTATAATGTATGTTTACATGTTGGTTAAGTAAAGGTAATCTCTAATAATTAGAATTTTGGATGAAATACAAGGCATTTCCAAAAATAACGAGCCGATTTTATTACAGTTTTTTTTGGAAATAACACAGTATTTCGCAAAAGATGAGTTATTAGAGGTTCCCTCTATTTAAACCATGAAGTATTTTGATATGGCCTTTAATAAAAATTATTTATAAAAAAAGGAATAAAAATGAAAAGCTACCGTAAAGAACTTTTTTTTGAA
>JAAELO010000509.1 GCA_024226555.1 Desulfobacterales bacterium
GTCGTTGGCTGTTCGACAGGGGAATTGGAAGGAGCACTCCTTGGCTGTTTGACAGGGGAATTGGAGGGAGCACTCGTTGGCTGTTCGACAGGGGAATTCGTTGGGGAATTGGACGGAGGGGTAAAGGTGTCGATTAGACACCCTATAGTTTAATCCAAAATATCCAATCCATAGCGCTTATAGCGCACAGTTCCTCAAATTTTCTTTTTCAATTTTCGGAGAATTCATAGGGGAATTAGACAGAGGGGTTAAAGTGTCGATTAGTGGGACTGGCGCTTGGAGAATTGGACGGGGAATTGGTGAGAGAGAGGGAGAGAGACTCGACTCGCCACCCCTTTTGTTTAACATTCTTTTCCTTGGTAAGCTGGATTATTCGTTGGGGAATTAGACGGGGAACTCGAAAGGAGAAGGAGAGAGAGAGAGATTCGGTCTCCAATTTTTTTCTTTTTCTTATTTACCATAAACTGTGAGTATTCGTTGGAGAATTGGTTGGGGAATTGGTGGGACTAGCTGGCGCTTGGGGAATTGGAAGGAGCAGTCGATGGACTGTTCAAAGGAGCAGTCGTTGGGGAATTGGTTGGGACATTTGTGGGAGCCATAGGCACCTTCTAA
>JAAELO010000510.1 GCA_024226555.1 Desulfobacterales bacterium
ATGCATGGGTTTATACCGAGGGTCTAAGATCGAAAAGAAATGTTCAAAGTTTATGTGATGGATTGAAAAGATGGAATTGAAAAAAAAATGATGTCTATTTTTTGTATTTGTGAATTGTATGTTTTTATTGGTCGTGGGAATCATTCTAAGCTTTCCTTTACTAGTAATCAAACGACAAATTAAATTACGAAAATTTATTGCAACGCTCACATGGTTCGTCGACTTAGACGTTTCTATATTATGTTTATAATATTACCTCGACACTTAACTCATGTTTGCTGAAAAGGAACAAAATATTAGTGAACGAAAAGCGACAATGTTGCACACTGCAGGCCTTCCACGTATCTCCGCACAAACACAGACGAGGAACCGAGAAGAAACAAATCAAAACATATGATATAACTCATTTCATTTATTAATAATCATAACCACGCATCCACTCGTTCATAAAAGCTTTACCCTCAACCTACAGCCTGTCAGTTCCCTTTCGTTGGATGGAGGAAAAAGCGGTGAAACTGACAAATAATATAAACTTCAAAGCTTTGGGTTTTTTATTATCGAAGCCAGTGAA
>JAAELO010000511.1 GCA_024226555.1 Desulfobacterales bacterium
ATATCGCTACCTTGTTGTCAGCCGGAAACGCCATCGGGAATTCTCAGCAGATAAGGCTGTTGAGGTGAAAGAAGAAAAAGATTATACGGTCAAAGTATATAAAACCAGGAATGAGGAGACAGGCGAGGTTGAACTTTACTGTCACTCAACCAGGCGAGAGGATAAAGAAAGAGCTATTCAGGATCGATTTTCTACACGTTTTGAAGAAGCGTTAAAAAAGTTAGATGCCGGTCTTCATAAAAAAGGGTGTGTAAAACAATACGATAAGGTCATTGAGAAATTAGGTAGGTTAAAACAGCAGTATTCAAAGGCGGCCAAGAATTACAAGGTAAGTGTCAAGAAAGACAAACAGACGGACAAGGCAATCCGGATCATGTGGGAGAAAAAGCAGGCACTCGATTCGGCCGATTCACATCCTGGTGTTTATTGTTTACGAACCAACCTGGATACCTGGGATGAGTCCGCACTGTGGAAGATATATACAATGCTTACCGACCTGGAGGCGGTTTTCCGAAGTTTGAAGTCAGAATTAGGGCTGCGTCCGGTCTTCCATCAAAAAACAAGAAGGGTTTCAAGTCATCTATTTATTACTTTATTAGCGTATCACGTAGTCCACACAATCAGATACCAACTTAAAAACAAGGGGATTCATTCAAGCTGGTCTGGTCTGAGAAAGCAACTACGCGGCCAGGATAGAGTAACGGCATCAATGAAGTGTCAAAATGGTGATACGGTACATGTCAGGAAAAGCACAAGGCCGGAACCAAGACAACAGATTATTTATGATGCTTTAAATTTATCACACTACCCTGGGAGGACTATAAAGAATGTTATGTAGGATATCGAAAAAATTTGTAGTGCCATACACAAAGAAAATGAAATCGTAACTAAATGATAATACAGTGAATCGCAAATTATGCCCACAAAGATGGGTTAAGCTGGTTACGCAGGGTGTTTTAAATTTTATGAGGGCGGGATAAGCGGGTATTATATTGAAAGTTTGCAACAAAACTTTCTTCGCAACATAATATGTGATTATAGAGAAATAACTGAATTTGGTGTGAAGACTGAAGATATGGGAAAAATCATAAATCAGGACAAGAATAACGAATTTTTATTTGACCAAAGTAAATGTGCAATAGTCGCTGGTAGCGATCTGGTTTTTGGAGTTTCAAGAATATGGGAATCTCTTTCAGATGACAACAAAATTGAGACAATGGTTTTTAGAAATATTGAAGATTCCCTAAGCTGGCTTGATATTGATGAACTTGCTTTTCAATCAATTAAGGAACTGCCATAATCATTGCGTGGAGCAGTGGACAAGTTCTCAAGAGTCAGCCGAATTCAGGTAAAAACAATCCTCCACTCAGACAAAAAAGCATTGGTTCTCAACTGGTTAAAACGGTATTGAGAAATGTTCTGCTCAAGGGTATGATGTTTTTTTTCTTGGACATGATTATTGGCAAATCAATTATAGCAACAAAACTGGTATTGCTGCCAAACTGGAAAATTCCTGGGGAGGAATAAAAAAAATGGAAAAAGTAGATTACCGAAATAAAGCTCTGAAAATATTCCCGTGGGTCTGTGCAAAATGCTGCCGGGAGTTTTCCGGCAAAAAACTGAAAGAGTTGACAGTCCATCATAAAGACCATGATCACAGTAACAATCCGCCAGACGGCAGCAACTGGGAGCTGTTGTGTATTTATTGCCACGATAATGAACACTCACGCTACCTGGAAGCCGAATGGCAGGGCACACAGGATTCAGATGCTGAAAATCAATCGGGGTCCACCCATAATCCTTTTGCAAACCTTATGGAAATGATGAGTAAGCATGACAACCAGAAAGGAAAGGACAAAGAAGAATGAATGGATCTTCTGAGTCAACTGACTTTTTTTTTGATGAAGTATACAGCTAAGGAATAGAAATTTAATAAAATGAACGAAATCCCTTAAATAACAACGGGTTATAAAAATCTAGACTTTTATATAATAATATGAGATGGTTACGGTGCTAACTAAAATTTTTACCAAAGAGGCACCGTAATGACGAAAAAAAACATAAAGTCTGGTCCGAAACCGCTGACGCCATATCCTGTTGAGATTGAAAAATATATGAAGGATACTTATTCCAAGCTGTCCGAAAAAGACAGACGAGCATACGCCGCAATAGAAGCCCTAAAATTACCACGAGGGGGGAAGGCATATATTGTCTGGCTCCTTGGTTGCAGCAAAAACACCTTACTTCGAGGTA
>JAAELO010000512.1 GCA_024226555.1 Desulfobacterales bacterium
AAAAAAAAAAAAAAAAAAACTCTAAAAATCCACACCGTGCCAGCTGGGAACATGATAACTGAATAAGAAACACAGCTTACTAAAAGGTCAAATGAAATTGGGGTGTTGGGTGTACTAAAGACACTATTACAACCTAACTGCAGGACTGCATAACAATATTACATATGTTACAAAATTACATAGATTACAAATAATCCTTGCCTTCTACTTTAATATGTGTTACAATAAGACAATGGGTGAATTTCATTCAAAGAATGATATTCTTTAACAGCCTGCAATAGCTAGCTAACAGAGAGGAGTTTGTTATGACCATGTAGTTAAACGCTATCCTAGTTAATAAGGAAGAGCGCATCTTTATTAACTACGGTGGAAGTTTAACCAAAAGAGAGGAGAAAAGAATGAGTAAAATAAAACAAGCAGCAAAAGATGTAGGTTTAAGAAGTTACAAGCGTAAGTATAAAGATTCTGATCCATATGTCAGTGATTCTGATTTACATGGCTTTGTTGTTTGCGATTTTAACCTTATAAATGAAGATAAGAAATACTTATGGAGAGATAAGATGTTTGACTTTCTCAGACGAGTATTTAAAGAATAAATTCAAGAAACGTCAAATTTTAACCATTTAACTGGGAGGAAGAAAGATGAAATGGATATCAAAAGATACTAGATTATTTTTTGAGCATACACTGGGGAAGAGATCACATTTAACCAAACTTGGTAAATTTGTTCTTTCTCCGTTTATACTCATAGCGGGTTGTGTATTTGGATTTATAGAACTTTTATTTACTAAAAAAGGAGAATAAAGATGTTAATTTTAAAAAGGAGGAAGAAATGTCAGATAAAGAACTTGCAATTAGAAAGGTAGTACTTACAAACAAACCCACTTTGCTTCTTTGCTCAGATAAAAAGAACCAAGAATCCACTAGGGTTATTCTTTATCATCTGAAGAGAAAGATGCTTAGTAAAGGGGAAGCAGAAACAATCGGGATTACTAAATTTTCCCATGAAGGAGTGCTTTTTATTAAAATTTTCAAGAGACCAACGCAAACCCTCTACGAGCTAGATGAAAATGGGATTCCAGTTTTAAGTGAAATACCGCCAGAGGAAGACAAAGATCTCCAAAGACAAATTATGCTGATGAGAAAAGATGGAGTGGAGGAGGAAGAAATCCAAAAGGTTATAGATGAAGCGAAGGGAGAGAAAAGCCCTTCCCCGAATCCACCCGAGGACTCAGCTGACGAAAACCGCGGAATTGATTTAAAACCAGAGGCTATCCTGACCGAAAAAGAAGAAATGAAGAAAATGCTTGAGGAAGAGGAAGATGAAGATAACTCTAAAGGAAAGAATTAGAATAAAAAGAGAAAGTTTTTGGGTCGGCTTTTGGAGCGGTATAGCCGTTGCTACTACCATCTGGGTAATTTGTATTATAATAACTGAATCTATTTAAAAGGAAACTAAAATGACAGTAGACGAAAGTATTATATCCGCAGTAGAAAACTGGATAAACCACGGACTTGACCCAGGTTCATGTACTCGCCTTTTGCTTGAAGGAAAGTACGAAGAAGCACTTTCTCACGCGCACCCACTGATTAAACCTCACTGGCATGACCACATCGCCTTTATACAAAGCTTACCAGAGCAATGCCGTGGCGAGAATATGGAAGAATGGAAGAAACTGAAAAGAGAAGAATATAACTAAAGGAGAATAAAATGCAAGAAGGAATGTATTCATTACAAGAATTTAAAAAAGAGTTAAGAAAAGATTGTTTCGGGAATGATGCAGAAGAAAATTTATCTAAAGGTCTGTGTATTCAATGTAAAGAACTAGCAATTCCAAAATGCTACTCAGAGATGGGTATAAGAGAGTATGAGATTTCTGGTCTTTGCGAAAAGTGTTTTGACCAGATTTGTGGAGCGGAGGAATAGAAAATGAAAAGGAGAGAATCTATGAAAAAGAAAAGTAATAGAGATCTTTGTCTCCAGATGTACGAATGGTGTTCAAAGGAAGATGGAAGAGATAAAAGTGATTATCAAGACTATCTTGTCTCTACCGGTAAAAAAGAAGAGTTTGCAATTTGTTGGGCTTGTATAGAAGCGAGAGGAAGTTGTCGCATTTGTCCTATAGAATGGTCAAAAGATGAAGATAAAAGTTTAATATATCCATCTTCTCTTCAATGTATGGAAACTCATACAGCATATGATAACTGGAAAGAGTCACTTGAAAACTGGGGCAGGGATAAAAGAGTCTCCACAGTCAAACACGCTAAAGCTATAATAAAACTAATCAAAGATACTTGGAAGGAGTAAAGAGATGAAAATACAAACTATAATTATGGTGTTACTTTACCTTCTTGCAGTTATGTTCGCGTTTAGCATACCGCATATACTTTACCCTTAAAGGAGAAGCCAAAATGCCAAAGAATTGGAAATTAATCTCGAAAGAAACTGGAAAAGAGATAAAGCTTGGAATGGAGGTAATTAACTTCCGAGGAAGGGTTTATAAACTTAGCGGAGGAAATCCGCCTAATGAATCTAACTCTTCTGGGTTTATATTTGTTGAAGATGAGAATAAAAGAGATTGGCTACATTACCCAAATAACTTTGGACTTAAATGGGAGAAGAAATAATGCAAAAATACACAAAAGCACTAGAAAAATTACTTGAGAAAAACGAGTGTGAAGTAAAAATTTTTAAAAATAATAAAGGTACATTTACTGTAATCGCAGATGGTTTTGTTTTAGGTATAGGAGAACATAAACAGTGGAGACGTGCTTTAGTTCTTGCAGAAAAGGATTATTCTGATTGGATGTTAAAGGAGAAGGTTGATGCCGAAGATTAAACCTACGGAAAAAGATGTTAAAAGAGCTATAAAGGTAATTCTAACAGATAAGAAAAGTTACCCGAAGAGTCTGAATTACGCCGTGGAGTACTGCAGAGCAGGATTATTCCTATCCGGTGAACCACTCAAAACTCAAGTCCTCTACATACTTAACAACATTACATCTTGGAGAGGGAACGGTAATAAAGAAGTTAGGCAATTATTGAAAGACTTTATAAAAAAGGAGGAATAAAATGCAAATCACAAAGATACAAAAGTCAACATTTGACCTTTCTGCGAAGGCGAAGCCTAAAGCTATGAAATCTTACAAAGTAACTATAAATTGGCATGGAGAAAGATTCTACTTCAAAGCAAATTCCATGACAGAACAAGGCGCGCTTAGAAACGCTATGTGGGGACTTTCAAAGAGACTTCAAGTCAGCTATTCCAGCGTAAAGTTTCATACTATGGATTCTCAAAAAGACAGATGGAAAGTAAAAGAGATAGGGAAGTAAATTAATACCAAAGAGAAAGCGAGGGGAAATGAGTATAGTAAGGGAAAATCTTATGGAAGTTAAAAATTATTCTCCGTATTGTGGAAACTGGCAAAGTTGGTGCAATAACCCCAGAATGAGTTTTAATGGGGAGCAGTTTGTTTGTCCGAAATGTAATTTTATTACAGAGTTCCCTAAAAGATTTATAAAGAAATATAAGCAGAAGTGGAATAAATAAAACCATAACCAAGAAACAATAGGAGGAGATATGAGAGTCATACAAATAGAGGAATCCAAATTTAATGAGCTTTTTGCAAATCTAAGAAAAGATTTAGAGCTTAAAAAGTTTACCTGTAGAGAATTGATAGACCCAAGGGATCAAATAGATACCATGTCTCACGAAATGCACAGGCATTTTAATTATCACATTTGCAAGTTTAAAGACAAATTAGAGGAAGGGTAGAAAACATACATCAAGAAAGGAGATAAGATAGGAGTTACTAAGAGTTGTTATGACTGTAAGTGGTTAGAGTGGATAGATGCTGATGACAATATTTCTGGGTATAACTGTAATGGAAGGGATTATAAAACTGAAAAGGCCGCGTTTAACCATGTAGCCTTATTAGATAAAGAGTCTTATTTACAAAAAGGTAAGCCCTGTTGCGATCCCAAAAAGGAGCCAAAATGACCAACAAGAAAGATAAATTATTGCCGTTTACAGAAAAGGTAATAGATTTTTGTACTAAACAAAATTATGAAGGAGTTGGAGCTACTAATGAAAAAGAATTTAGTCAAGTAGCTTTTAGATTATACGGATGTTTTACATTACAAGGGTTAACCCTTGAGCAAATAACAGAAATAACAAATTGTATTCTATGTGCAAGAGCCAGAGCAGAGACAGAAGAGTATAAGAAATATGAGTTTTGTAAGGCTGTTAAGTGCCATGAATTACAGGACGATAAATGTCTGTTTGACTCTACGCCTAAGTATTGTGTAAATGGGTATAAAGCTTTTGTTTATAAGTGGCTAAAAGAAAACAACTATAAAATAATAAAGTAAGATAAAGAGAGGTTGGTATTATGTCAGTAGTATATTGTGAGTATTGTGATGAATACGTAGATACGGATTTTGAATTGGAACATTTTGAGGACGATCTTGTGAATGGTGCTTTTTATTGCGCTACACAGAGAGAAGATGAACAGTCAGGGAACCAATAACAATTAAGGGAGAGAGGTGGGTATGACATTCTGGAAAGAGTTAGGAGCAAGAAAGTGTGAAAAGTGTGGGTGTTCTGGGATGGAAGGTAGAATATTCAAATATGTTGGTAGTGGGATTTGGTGCTGCCAAAACTGTGGATCGACATTTACAACTAAAACCAACAACAATTAAACAAGGGAGAGTAAGAAAATGAGAGTAAAAGAACCTAGCGCAAACGAAATCATCAACGACTTAATAGATTTCTTTACTCGCCATGTTTCATGGGTATTAGTTTTTAAGTGTATCTATGACGCACTGAAAGAAAACGGATATAAAATTATAAAGGAGAAGAAAGATGAGAAAAGAGACAATAGAAAAAATAAATGAGTATTTTGATGTAAGACCTCAGTTAGTAAGACCAAAAGAGTCTATAATTTTTGGTTTTATTACTGATACCAAAATGAATTACTTCCTAGACTTCATAGTTAAAGAAAGTCAAGAAAGACAAGAATTAATCAATACACTTAAAAAAGAGATCAATCTTGCTGTTCCAAAAATAAGACAAGAAGGTAATGTTTCTTGTGAATGTCCTAAAGCTGAAGAATGCGTTTACTACGGAAAATCAGATACATGTCTTTATAAATAAAAGGAGAAAACAAAATGATTAGAAAACCTCTTAAAGCCCCGAACGCTTCACTGGAAGATTCAGAGCTAGAATTGCTCTCCTATCCAGTACTCGGCTCGGCTAAAATAGATGGGTTCCGCTGCTTGATAGATGGTTATGCTAAGACTTCATCTATGAAACCTCAGCCAAACCCTTTCATACAAAACGAGCTTTCATTCCCTTGGCTTAATGGCTTAGATGGAGAACTTGTCATAGGCAAGCCAAATGACCCTGGTGCTTTCAATAAATCCACCGGTCCACTAAGGCGACAACACGGTGAGCCAGATTTCACCTTCTACGTCTTTGATAGATTTCTCAAGCCGAATGAGTCCTACGGCAAACGATGGATTCTAGAACTCCAAAACTTTCCCTATCACTCCAGAGTTATAGCCCTTCCGCAAGAAGTTCTTAAATCTCCTGCTCAAGTTATTGCATTCACAAAAGCTTGTATAAATCAAGGCTTCGAAGGTGCTATGATTAGAACTATAGATGGAAAGTACAAGCAAGGTAGAGCTACCTTCAACGAGATGAATATCTTCAAACGAAAACCGCTTTCTGATGCTGAAGCTACAATCATAGGCTTCAATGAGAAAATGACTAATTTAAACCCACAAGAAATTGACGAAATGGGTTACGCTAAACGCGCTTCGAATCAAGAAAATAAAGTCCCTGCAGGTACTCTCGGGAGTTTTATTTTACAATCTGCTCTTTGGGAAAAACCGTTTAACTGCAGAGGAAAAATTGACGATCCTTTAGCACTGGAAATCTGGAATAACAAAGAAAAATATCTCGGAAAACAGGTGACTTTTAAATACCAAGCGTACGGTTCAATCGATGCTCCAAGACAACCTATATTTCATAGATTCTATGAGGAGTTTTAAGATGATTGAATTTATTATTTGGTTTACAGCAGGAAGTTTAGTAGGTGCAGTACTTTGTATTGATAATTAGTATATTACAAATGTGTTGACAGCTGTAATATAACTATTGACAGCTGTATAAAAATATGTTATAATTAAATATAATGAAAGGAAAAAGGATGAAACCAAAATTTAAAGTCAATGATATTGTAAAAATGAAAGATGATTTTCACTTTAATCCAGCATCAAAAACTACAAGTATTGGTAAAATTCAGGCAATTCATATTCATAAAGTATCTTGTAGAAAAGGAGAAAGAAATATTTTAGTACCAAAGTTTAAAATTACTTACACAATATCTGGATTTTCTCTTCAGCCAGGTGAACAACAACTTAAATTATATAAGGAGAAATAGAATGAAACACGAAACAACTTTAGAACAACAATCAAATCTTCCAGGTGCGAAATCAGACTTCACCCGACCTTTAATCCTCGAACTTATTGATAAAGACCAGGGAAAGGAAGTCCTAGAACTTTTACATTCAGTTGGTCTTGAACTTCAAGAGATTTCTCGAAAACCTAAATTTAGAATTGTAAAAAGGGGGCAAAAATGAAAAAGCCATGTGGTGGTTGCGAAATACTTTATATTTTTAAAAGGTCAGGAGTTAATAAAAATCCATGTCCTTATGCAGAAGAAGGGTATTTTTGTAAAGACAATAACTATAAATTTTTTAGGTCGAAAAAAGTTGACCCTACCTACAAACTAACAGAAAAGTATAAAGACGGGTTTTCTTTGGTTGATATTGCAAGAGAAAAGCTTTGTTGGGATGAGTTTATAAAACTTATGGAAGATGAGTATAACGATGACCATAAGTTAAAGTATTCTTGGAACAACTGGAAAGAAGATGAAGTTATTAAAAACAATCTCGATTGGCTTGTAGAAAAAGGGTTTATTGAGGAAGAGGTTAAAGAGTATGATAAATGCCCACGATGTAAGTCTAATATGAAGCTTATAACTGTTGGAAATAGAAATAACTTTTATTTAACGTGTAGTAGTTGTCTTGTTAAAACAGAGATATACTATAATAAAAAGAAACTTATAAATGCGTGGAACAGGAGGGCAAAGAAATGAAAATACCTACAGCAGAAGAGCGAGAAGCTCTAGAAGAAATCAAGTCTAAAGCAATTCTTATAAAAGCATGGGGTAATTTCTACAAATGTGAGAATAACATCTTCTACTCCTTTGCGAAGTCAGAAATCACACCTCACGCTTCGGGAACTTGGTTCAACTGCGGGGAAGAGGAAACTCGACAACTTCGTGAAGCAGTTCTTGCAGGAAATTTCGAAGTGAAGACTAAAATTCATAGAGGCGGAAGAGTATATAGACTTCCTAGCGAGTGGGTAGAGGAGAAAAAATGACTTTCTGCCCTAAATGTAAAAAGAGAGTAAAATCAATAAAAACTCGCTACGGTGTAAGAAACCAGTGCTGTGATCTTTGGTCATGGGGAGAAAACGTACCGTTAGAAACTAAGTGGACACATCATGCAAGAAAATCAGCTCATGAAGAATTTGATAAACTGTGGAAATCAAAGCTTATGAGTCGAAAAGAAGCTTATACATGGTTAGCTAAGAAACTAGATCTCTCGAAGAAAAAGTGTCATATTAAGCTTTTCAACGAATCTCAATGTTTTGATGTCGAGAGACTATCCATGAAAAAATTGAAAAGGTTGGAGGGAAAAGAAAATGGAAATAGCTAAAGTTTGGTTCGATGAAGTCAAGCAGTTGAAAATCGGGGAGGCAATCTTCCTCCGTGTAGCTAATAAAACCGAGCAAACGAATCTAGCAAGCGAGATGGAAAAAGAGCGAAAGGAATTCTCTTCTCTCGATCCAATTCATGCTAGTCAGCTCTTCGTAAACAAGGTTTTAAAAAATCTAAAGCAGTATGTAGTCATCGAAAGAAAGTATCGCTCTCCTTACACCGCTTTCCTCAAGGATACCGAAGGGAATCTCTCGAAGCTTACAATCGACCCTGAGAGAAAGAGACAACTTCGTCTTATGATAAAAGACAAGAAATCTCGGGAAGAGGTAGAAGATGCCTTGAACGGCTTAACCGATGAAGAAATAGAGGAGTTTTATCTAGATGAAAATAAAACATAATTATATTGTAGAAAATGCGTTTATTCATGAAGGTCTTGAATGTACTATAATTTTTAGTTCTATGGGACATAGGTGCGGTTATGTAGGAGTTAAAAAAGATAGCCCACTTTTTAGAGTTAGTCAATTAGATGACCTTAAAAAGCCAGAGTTATTAAAAGAATTAAAACAAGCAGCAATAGGAAAGCGTGGAATGATACCTCTTTTTTGTTGGGATGGAAAGGAAACAACTCCATCAGTACTCTTTAATGTTCACGGAGGAATTACTTTTGCAGATGGTAATTCTTGCTATCCTATAACCAGACCTTACCCTCTTTGGTGGTTTGGTTTTGACTGTGCTCATTATGATGATGCTAAGGATTGGGATTTTGTAAAGGAAGTCTTCGATGAATCTCTATGGATGGATTCTTATGAAACAAGCAAAAAGTATTCTACAGGTGGGGTTATACGTACACTTGATTATGTAGAAAAGGAGTGTCAAAGTCTTGCAGAACAGATTCGTTGTGTTGAGTCTACTTATTAAAGGAGAAATAAAATGTTAAAAGATTATATATACCAACAGAAAAGAAAAGCACGAGATGGATATAGAGGTAAAGTTAGAGAAATTGAAAATAATAAAAAGAAACTTTTACAAAGAAGATTACTAGTAATAAAGCTACAGAAGACTTTTAAAAACTGTCCTGTATTAGATAATTATAGTCGTATAACTTTACATTTAACTAAAGAATATAATGTAGCTAAAGACTTTGCTTTATTTTTAGAGCAAGAAGAAAGATTTTTAACTATAGTAGGAGGTTCTAAAGAGTATACAGTTAATCATTATCAAAATACATCTTTAGATCATACATGGAAAGACCTTACTATAGATGTATATTACGGTGAAGGTAAATGCGAGAGAGTGTTAATAGGCTCTAATTCTAAAGTAGTTAATACTCCAATTTATGAAGTTAAGTGTTTATAAATAATTTCCAAAACTATGAAATAACTGTTGACAACTATATAAAATCATGATATTATTAAACAATTAAAAAATGATTCCATGGAGTTAGACTATGAGATACGCACAGGTTAGATTTACAGATGAAGAGTTTATAAAGTTGAAAAAGGCAGCATTAGACGATGAATTAACTTTTGAAGAGTTTTTAAAGTCTGCAATTATAGAATCATGTTCAGATTTAGATATTTTTGAGGAAATTAAAGATGAATAAAACCTAGTTCAACTTGTATCAGGGAACAACTCCCTAATACTTTAAATTAGCAGAAATTATTCTGCAATAAAGGAGGTAGTAAGAATGGCGAAAAAAGATGAAGGACAGGCGGTAGAAGAAACACCAGTAAAGAAAACTCGTAAGAGAAAATTAACAAAAACTATAGATGGTAATGTTTTAACTATTGCGGAAGCAACAACTGGTACAGAAATGAAATTTGATTTCAGTGATCTTCCAGACGAAATCCAGGCTTTATTCGGACCCTTTGGAATGTCTCAGAAACTCGGCGACAGTGCGGCAGGTAAAACCGGCGAAGAAGCTATTGCTTCGATTCAAAAAGTATGGGAAGGCTTGATGGCAGGTAATTGGACAGTTCGTGCACCGGCTGCTGAAAAAATTACTAAGAAATCTGTACTTAGTAAATTTGATGAAATGCCAGAAGGTGAAGAGAAAGAAATCACTGCCAAGCTTCTTAAAAACCTTGGTATTCTTGCTTAAATCTTAAACCTTTAGCGATTTACAGGGAGGGTGTTATATGGATTTGCCCCTCCCTGTATTTTAAAAAGAAAGGAATGCACCGGCAGGCTCCGAAAGGGTAACACGCATAGTTCTACTAGAGCTTACGCCAGCCTGTCAAGTGAATGTTTACACTTAGAGCTACTGGACGCAGATAGCTATCGGTCATATTCCTGTATAGCCAGGACTTTAATAAGAAAGGAGAAGGAATGCCTAAAAGAAAGTATAAAAGTAATTTACTAAACATTCTCACAATGATGCACCAACTTAATGCTAAGTACCCTTCTTTTGAAATTAAAGTAAACAAAGGATATAAATTTAATTCCAGTATGAAAAAGATTGAAAACTTATATTCATTAGATTTTTATCCTTTATCTTCAAACAGTAAAGGAGAACTTCGTAGAAAGAATATGTCTTATGTAGAACTTAGATTACAAGTATCAGATCTTTTACAGTAAGGTCTAAAAACAACCTCAAAACCTTTAAGAAATAAAGGGAAAGAGATACAAAATGACAGAAAATCAAATCGTACTCGATAACTCCGGCAGATCAACCTTCTGCCAATGCAAGCAAAAATACTTCCTACAAAATATCAACGGCTGGCAGAGCAACTACGGCTCAACTGCGCTTCGTTATGGCTCTTGCTGGCACGCTATTCAAGAAGGATATTACACTTGGATAATGAAAAATGGCTGGCCTCAAACTCCTGAAGACACTATGACAGCCATCACAGACGGTTTAAAAATGGGCAAAGAATCCTATGATAAAGACTCTGAGAAAAAAGAATACTACGATGACTATAAAAACTTCAATACCGCAGTAGAAGGCTTCGCTGCATATATTGATTACTTCGCGACAGATAAAGACTTCGTAGAAATTATCTCTACGGAGCAGAAATTCTCCTGCCCGATGGAACCAGAAAACGCCCTCGAAGAAAAAATTCTTTCTAAACTCCCACCACTTATCTTCACTGGTAAACTCGATCTTGGAATAAAAATGGATGGAATTAACTGGATAAACGACTTCAAAACTACCGGTTGGTATCTAGATAAAGTAATCCAACAAGCAAATCGTTCTGCCCAATTCCTTGGGTATTCCTATGCAGGTAAAAAAGTCCTAGACTTCGAAGCCCAGGGATGCCTTGGAAATTTCGCTTATGTAGGTTCAACAAAGTCTAAAGTAACAGGACTTTATGGAAAAAATCGCTTTCAATTTCGCAGAGTCCCTCAAGTCTATAACGAAGGAGATCTTCAAGCGTGGAAGCTCAGTTTCATTGACACCGCTAGGGAGATTCACTTTGCAAAACAAGAAAATCTATTCCCCGAGTCTTTCGATAATTGCTACCAATACGGTGCTTGCTCTTATCTCAAACTCTGTCAACAACACGTACCTTATGAAGAATTAAACACAGATGGATTCCATGTAGAATTTTGGAATGTACTGGATGAATAAAGGAGATTTGAAATGACAGAAAACGAAAAATATATTAAAGAAATTATGCAAATGACTATACATGAATTACTTGATGCTGTAATGGAAAGTCCTGAATATTTAACTGATTCTTATTATAGCGTTTTTGGTACAGCAATGACTGAGAGGTATGGAGAGTTGAGAAAGGAGAAATAAAGTGAAAAGTAATATTAAAGATAAATTAGACAATTTAGGAAATCTTCTTATAGTATTACAAGAACAATCTTTAATTACAGAAAATGAAAGAGCTGATTACGAAGACATTTTTGATGATATTATAATTTTTATAGGTAAAATGAATGGAGAATAAAATGAAATTTGGCGAGAGTGCATCGAGGAGTTATTTTAGTAGCAATATACCCTCCTCTCTGGAACAAATACTGAGCGTTAGTGTAGGCGTACGATGTACTACAGTGTTTGGCTGTCAGATACAGGGTAAAGGTATATGGAATAATAGTGACCTGGACACTCTTGCCATTGGTTTTAAGAAAGACTAAAATGAATAGAAAACTTTTAAACAGAGAGGAAGTAGAGAGAAAGCTTGCTGAAATAACCAACAAAGAAGATTATGAAAAGTTAGTCGAAGAGCAAGCACAATGTTTAGCTAATTGGATAGACAACGAGTTAATAGAATATTACAAGAAACGTCAATTTTTGACCAATGGAGATAATATGTATTATTTTTATGCTTTTACTTTAGGGTTTGGTTTAGTACTTTATTATTTTTTATGGTAAATTCATAAATAAAAAGGAGGAAAATTAAAAATGCCTAGTGCAAAAGATGTAACAGTAAATTCTGAGTATCTAAAAGTAATGTCCGTAGGGGAATCCGGCTCGGGGAAATCCGTATTCGCAGCAAGCTTCCCAACTCCAGGATTTGTATTCGACTTTGGAGGAGAAATCCTTTCCTACAAAGGTTTAGATTTCGACTACGAACAGTACGATGTAAGCCCTCAAGGTTGGGCTAAATTTGAAAAGGAATTTATTCAAGTTAAAAAGGATGTAGCAGAAGGGAAGTATATAACTGTAGTAGTTGATAATCTTTCTGCAATGACTGATCTTTGTATGGAGAAAGCTTTACAACTCGATCCAAAGCGAAGTGCTACAAACGGGCCTCTTTGGAACGTCCACTACGGAATGGTGAAGAATCTTATTGAGGGAAAAATCAGACAACTACTAAACCTCAAGTGTAACCTGATTTTCATAGCACACCTCAATACAAAGTATGACGACAACGGAGCAGTAATTGGTGTCGAGCCAAGTCTAACCGGACAACTCTCTGTAGACGTACCTTCATACTTCGACGAGGTTTACTACCACGCAACAAGAAAAGAAGGCGGCGAAACAAAATGGTATATTCAAACTGTACCACTTGGCAGAAACAGAGGAAGGTCTAGAGCAAGCGGAAAGGAGAGACTCTTGCCAGACATGATAGAAAATGATTATAACGAAGTAACTGCTTATCTCACAGGAGATAAAGTAAAGCCAAAACCAACAATTAGGAGATAACTAAAATGGCAAAAAAAGAGACTACAACTACAGACGAAAACGAAAACTACGCAGACGAAGCAGAACAATCTGGAGACGAAGTATTAGCTGGAATGGATTTCAACGTAGATGATGAGTACAAACCAGATCCGCTGATTCCAAAAGGTAACTACCACGGGAATGTTACTAATGTTTCAGTAAACGCTGCACAGAAATGTATTATCTGGGACATCTGTCTTCACGACAACGGCGGAGTTATGAACGATGATGAGACACCTATTGACGGAGCTCATGTATGGTTCAGAAACTGGCTTCCAAGAGCAGGCGATGAAAATACTCTGACAAAATCAGGAAAGCATAGCAAGCGCCAGAGTAAGATCAACATGCTTAATGATTTTTCTAAAGAGCTTGACATTGATATGTCTACACCGCAGAAAATTGCTGAAAGTATTCAAGATGCTGTTTGGATTGGACTTGAAGTTAGTGCTGAAGTAGATATTGATGAGTATCAAGGGAAGTTCAGGAACGTAGCGAATAGACTTAGAAAATCTACATCGTTCTAAGACTTTAAACTTTAGGGTGGTGGCGGAATAGGTAGACGCAAGCGCGAGCAAGAAAGATTAAAACCCACGCAGCTGGTGTAAAAGAACTTGCCTTAGCACAGACCACATCATGCAGGGTGACTATTCAGGTAATGAAAGCACGAAAGTGTCCCACCTGACAAATCCCTGCCCACCCTAATTTTAAAAAAGAAAACAAAGAAAAGATTAATACAATTAAACTAAATTAAAAAAGGAGAAAGAAAAATGAAAAAGTTATTTATACTAATCGGAGTTATATTTTTTATACTAACCGCTAATTCATACGCGCTCTTTGGTGGCGGAGGAAGCACAAACAAAAACACAAATATTAATACAAACGGTAACAGCAACATCAATAATATTTGTGTCAAACCTATTCAAAACAATACTCAACTGCAAGCACAACGACAGACACAACTTGCTATATCAAAAGCCGATGCTAAAGCTTGTGCAAGCGCTTGGTCAAAGAGTCAATCAGATTCTAAATCTAAATCTAAATCAGACTTAACTTTTACTCAAACTATTAAAAACGAAAGAGACTATGTAAATCCTGCTGACATTAAACTCGCAACAAGTGCTACAGGCTTTGCTGAAAGAGAAAGTGAAAAAGGTAGAAAATTTGTATCTAACGAAGAGCAATTTATGTTTGGAAGCTATCGTTCTGTTGAGGTTGCAACTAGAATGAATAAAAATCTCAGCCAATGGGTACAGACAGTAAAGTCTTCTACTCTAATTATGCCAGAAGTAGAAATTGGAGATCATGAAGCAACAGATGGAATGTATGTATTTTCTACTAAAGAAGAATTTGTAGCTTTCTTAAAGCTTAACAGTGTTGAATTAAAAGACGTTATAAAAATAGGTATGTCTTTTGGAAATACAACTTCAAAACGTGGTAATTCCGTAATGCTTACAAACCAAGCTATTATTAAAGGCTCTAACCTTGGAGCCAATATTCTACTCGACTTTGATGTAGATACAGAAAGCGAATTTAAACATCGCAATGCTGGTGGCGGGGCAGGAGCTGCAGATGCAACAAATAAACCTGATACAGTGTTGACAAGTATTTTAAGTTTCGTATTTGGAAGTCAAAGATATGATGAAAATCCTTACAGAATTGGACATCTTGTAAGAATAAAGTTACCATAAATTTATAAATTCTTACACTCTGCCTTTAACTTCGGTTAAGGGTAGGAGTAATAATTTATAGGAGGAAAGAATGGAGAAAAAGAAAAGAACAGCACAACTTAAATCATTACTAAATTGGGAAAATGAACAAGATAGACTTCCTACAACACAAGATTTGTTTAATAAACAAGTATCTGAAACTCTTTATTTACGAGAAACTGCAGATAAACTTTGGGTAGTAGAACGCGTGGAAGTAGAGAACGATAGTGTATCTATGACATCTATTCTTTTAAAGCATACAACTTTGATACAGTTAGGATTAAGTATACTTGAAGCAGTTAAACTAACAGAAGATAGACTTTAAGAGGAAATAAAATGAGTTACGAAGCATGTGAAATATATGAAGAGGCTACCTGCCCTGACTGCAATGGGTCAGGAAAAGGACAAAACGAATTTATAAATTGTCGTTGGTGCGCTGGAACTGGAACAATCTATATAATAGAAACAGAGGAGGAATAAAAATGTATGACATGATAGCAATGGTAAGAATAGAGTATTGGCTTAGTTTAACTGCGGCTTTTATGTTTGGTTTTGCTGTAACTACTATAACTCTATGGCGTTTGGATAGAGGTATTAATAAAAGGAGGCAGAATGAGACTTGAAAATCTTTATCCTAATTTCGGAGAATCTTCACCCGAGGCTCAAGCACAATATGTAACTGAATACAGAGCACGACGAGCAGAAGATATGATGAAAGAGCCTACTTGGCCTAAGCCTAAGAAAAAAGGAAAAGGAAAGAAAAGAGTAAAGGTTGCTCCGCTTACTCCAGAAGAAGAACAAGTTATGAAGCTAATGGGATTAAAAAAGAAAGATGTAATAGCAATGAGAGATATGAAAACTAACTAAAAGAAAGGCGGTAAAAATGGAAGAATTAAAAGTAATTCAAAATGATGTAATCAAACAGGCAGAAGCAGAAGTACAAGAAGAAGTTACAAAGAAAGCGAAGGAAAAACTTAAAGTTAAGTTGAGAGAAAAGATTCAGGCAGAGCATGTTCTTGCTAACATTAATCGTGAAATAGATGAAATCAAACTCAGCATAGGGCATGATCTTGGACAGGCATAAGATATTATCCCAACCACTCAAAATTTATTGGGCTGGCTGGGAAACAGATACATTTAAACTTCAATCAGAAGGTTGGGATATATCTGCACAGCAAAATATCAAAACTAGTAGTATGCGATTAGCTCTTCGGTATAAAAAAGCTAGTATTCAAGGTTTGACAAGTCATATTGATTTTGATTATTTTAGACATAACCCTGAAGAATTAAGGAGAATATGTTTTACTTGTCAGCTCGCAAGTAATTTTATAATTCAAGAACAGCCTGAAAGAGCAGCATACGATTTTCAACCGATAGACGCAAGGCCAGTTTATACTACTTATAACATGAAAAACCTTGAAGATTTTGCTCACTTTAAAACAGTAGATTACAATACAAAAGAAGTATTTTTAAAGCAAGCTAACATGAGTGAAATCCTTGAAATGGCTTTACAAAAACAAGAACCAAACCAAGAAAAGATAAGACAACAATTAATTCATAGAGAAAAAATGGAATCTATAAAAAGAGATTCTCAATTAAAAGCTGAATTAAGACTTGTCGCTTAAACGGAGGCGGTAAAAATGTTTAATTTTAAATTAAGGGAAGAAAAACAAGCGCTACAAAAAGAAATTAAAGAACTAAAAGAAAAACGTAATACAGAAACAGAAAAACTTGATCTTGAGAAAGAAATTACTAAATTAAAAAAGAATATCGAACAGTTAAGAACAACTCACAGCGAAGAAGGCAAAAGAAAACAACATGATAGGGAAATTGCAAACGCTAAAATAGAACACGATAAAAAGCTCGCTGATGAAGATATCAAGCATATGGTAAAGATAAAAGAAGAGAGGCTTGAGCTTGAGTATGAAAAGAAAGTAGTTGAGATTGAAAAAGAGAAAGCTACAGCTATCGCTAAAATAAAAGATGAATACCAGAATAAAATGGAAGAGCAATTGAAGCTAGAAACTAAAAACGTAGAAGAGAAATTCAAAGCAATCCTAAAAAGGCTTCCTAATGTCAACATGTCCGTTAAGAGGACAGAGTAATGAGTTTTACAGGCCCATATTACTACGAAAGAATGCGAGCAGCAGAACATGCTAGAGAAGCAGAACAAAGAACATATTCGCAAAGAACATATTCGCAAAGAAATTCGGCAGGAATACAATACACTCGCTGTGATCGTTGTGGTATTAGAACTCCTGCAAGAATGGATTATTATACTGATAGAATAATATACTGTTGCGGGCAATGTGGGCATAATAATCAGCAAAACAGTACTATACAATATGCTCCAATTGAGTATTCGCATGGAGAACTTGAACCTTTACCCGAACTCAAACCCGAACCCAAAACCTTTAGACAAAAACTACAAGATGAAACTGACGAGTGGTTGAAAGGAGTTAAACTTGAACTCTAAAAAAGAGATAGACGAGAAAACAATATTCGAGATACAACCGGATAAAATAACTGTCCACAAAGACCTACCCCGACACCGTAAGGAACTCGGTGAAATCGAGAAAATGATGGATTCAATTAAGACCTTTGGTCAGATGCAACCGATAGTTATCAACCGTGACAACGAGCTCATTGCAGGCGGTAGACGCTTAGCTGCGTGTCTTATGCTTGGCATCAAAGCCCGAGTTTGCTATAAAGACACTATCGATCCTCTCCTAATGCGTGAACTCGAACTCGAAGAAAATCTTCAGAGAAAAGCTCTTACCCCTGCCGAGGAATGTCTCGCTGTAGACGAGCTTGTCAAGTTAAAACAAGCTAAGCTTGGTAAACCCACCCAGGGTCGTGAGGGTGGGTTTACACTCGAAGATGCTGCAGAAACTATAGGAAAGACTAAAGGAAATGTAATTGAATCTTTGCAGATTGCTGAAATGATCAAAGACTTTCCTGATCTCTCTAAGGCAAAAACTAAATCCGAGATAAAGAAAGCTTACAAAGGACTCCAGCGAGTAAGTGAAAACATTGCTGCGCTTGCTACTTTTGAAAAGACTATAGAGAAGGAAGATCGTTTTACTCTTGAAAATGCAAACGCCTTTGAGCATATGAAAAAGCAAGCAGATAATTCTATAGACTTGCTCTTCACTGATCCTCCATATGGAATAGACGTAGATGAAAATGGTATGACTATCGGTGGACAAACAGGCGGGGAATTAACCTCTACAGGAACTACTTACCAAGATGATATCGAATACGCTACGAAGATTCTCACAGAACTCTCAAAAGAATCCTACCGGTTTACTAAACCCAATGCACATGCTTATATCTTCTGCGGTAGGGATAGGTTTATATTCCAACTCGCTTATGATTTAATGATAGAAGCTGGGTGGACTGTTTTAAAGTGGCCTATTGTTTGGGTTAAAATGTCCTCTGGTCAATGTAATCAACCGACTATGTGGCCTAGTTCTGCATATGAAGCTGTACTTTTTGCCAGAAAGACTACTTCAGCTTTAGCCCTCGAAGGGAAGCCCGACTGGATTCAGTGTGACATAGTCCCCAGCGGTAAGAAAGTACATCAAGCAGAGAAACCACTTCCTCTTTTGAAGGAATTGATTTCTAGAGTTGCTACTCCTGGAGTGAAAGTTTACGATCCGTTTACTGGAAGTGGGGCGATACTAGAAGCTGCTTGTGAAATGAAATTAATTCCAAGTGGGTGTGAATTAGCTGTAGAGAATTACGCCAACGCGCTCTCTAGAATGACTAAATGGCAGGGGGAGAATAAATAGTGACTAAATTAAAAAGTATTAAAGGAGGACAAATGAAAAATTTACCATTTGTACTATGGTTATTATTATTTCCATTAAATAATATAATACAAGAATATATTTTAGTAACACAACTACAGTACCATTTTAGTACTAATGCAAAAAATATAGTAACTCTTATAGAGTTTTTTATATGGGTATATGTAGCAATACTAGTTTACGAAGAAACTGAGGAGCAAAAATGAAAGACTTAGAGAACAACTTCGTAGTAGGGTTTGCCTTTACAGAAGATAAGAAGCAAGTTTTATTAGTAAGAAAAGAAAAACCTCCGTGGCAAAAGGGGCACTTAAACGGAGTCGGCGGGAAAGTAAAAAAGGGCGAAACTCCACTAGAAGCTATGATGCGAGAAGGGCATGAAGAAACAGGACTCTATCTTCCTTGGAAGTATAAAGCACGAATGGAAGGAATTAATAACGATGGAGCTTATTTTATATGTCATATACTGTATACTTATAGTGATAGAGTTCATAATTTTATACAAAAAGAAGAAGAAATACTTCGCTTATTTAAAGTAAGTCAACTTACTCTCTATAAAAGAATAGCTAACATAGACTTCCTTATTCACTTTGGTATTTGTGAAGATGGTTGCGATTTTATGACTTTGAGTTATGTGTAAGGAGAATAAAAAGTGACTAAATTAAAAGACATTAGAGGAGGCTCAACAGATTCCAATTATCCTTGGGTACAAGTTAATTTTGAGAATGGAGATTCTTATACTTTAACAATACAAACAAAAAACTCTAAAAAATCAGTGATACACCTTTTTGAAAAACTTATACAAATGATGAAAGGAAAGGAAAATTAAAATGGAATGGAAAATACTAAAAGAAAGTGAAGGCGTAGAAATACAGAAAGTTTTAAACCAATGGAGGCATCAATTTCATCTCCATATTCACGGAGTAACTACAGATGCTAACGGAAAGCTGGTAGTAATTTTAACAAGGGAGAAGAAAGGAGAAGAAAGATGTCAGACAAACCAGAAGTAAAAATAAGTAAGAAAATAACTGATCCAAACGCACCGGAGGAAAAGCCTATATACGACGCAGTTACTACTACACAACAAGCAATTAATATGGCAATAGCTGAGAACAGAGTTGTGCGGTATAAAACAACTCTTTCGAATCAAGAGATCAAAGATCAAATAGATGATAAGAAAGATTGTCTTCTTAGAAAGCCTGACCGTGAAGCTAACGAAGTAGCTATCATCCCGCCTGGAATCGAAGATTTCACCTTTGATAAAAATGTAGATGAAACTATTATTTTACAATCAAGAAAATCTAACATATGGTTACCTGGAGATAATTAAAATGAAAATAATAACATTATGTGGATCAACTAAATTTAGGAAAGAGTTTGAAGAGGTAATGACCAAATTGACACTAGAAGGTAATATTGTTATAAGCGTAGGTTTATTTGGTCATGAAATAAATCTTAATATGAATAGTCAAACAAAAAGAATACTTGATAAACTACACTTTAAAAAAATTGTTATGTCAGATGAAATATTTGTAATAAACCCTGGTGGTTATATTGGGCTATCGACATGCGATGAAATTTACTATGCTATAGCAAATAATATACCAGTACGTTACCTTTCAGACCCAACAAAGAAAATGAAAGAAGTTTATTCTTGTGGCTGTAATTGTAATCCAAGATATGGTCATGCACCATCTTGTATGGAAGATAGTTATTCAAATGAAACAATTTGGATTAAAGATAATTAAACTAACCAGAAAGGTCAAATAATGACCATGAAACTTAATAATTAGGAGGACTTATGAAGTTTAAGTGTATAGAATGTGGAGCAGCGTCTTGCTATTTAGAAAATAGTCAAATGGAAAAAGACACGTCACCTTTTACAGATCCTCAACCAAAGTTTTGCGCTTATACCAAGAACTCAATTGAAGCTATATGGGTAGAAATCAGATCCTCTGTTTGTAATTGTTACCGCACTCCGGATATTGCGTTAAGTATTAGAAAAGGTAAAACTTATTGTTCTTACTGTAAAAAAGAATACATACAAGATTAATCACTTAACATCCTTAAACAAAAAGGAGCAAGAAATGGGAAAAGTTAAAAAGGAAAGAGCTAAACATAAAGCCACTATTAAAGTACTAAATGAAATAGTAAAAAATTCAAGGGACGACATAATAGAAGTAGGAGATAAACCTTTTACTGGAGAAGTAATTATTGAGTTAATTGCTAAACAGGGAGCAATG
Organism: Desulfobacterales bacterium; assembly: GCA_024226555.1. Classification (GTDB taxonomy): domain Bacteria; phylum Desulfobacterota; class Desulfobacteria; order Desulfobacterales; family JAAELO01; genus JAAELO01. The sequence continues at coordinate 20,666 of JAAELO010000512.1, forward strand.
ATTGCGACATTAGCTGATATTATAAAAGATCATTTGCAGGAGGGTAAATAATGCGTGTAGAACTCGAAGGTCCCCCAGATGCAGATATCATGTTCGTGGGAGAAGCTCCAGGAGAAACAGAAGATAAACTTGGCAAACCTTTCTCCGGTAGAGCAGGAAGAACTTTAAACAATCTTCTTGCTCAGGCTGGAATAGCTCGATACCAGTGTATAGTAACAAACGTAGCTAAAGAGCGTCCACCAGCAAACCGCATTTCCTACTTCTTCGAAGATAAAAAATGTACTATCCCGAAGCCAAAGATGCAAGCTTGGGTAAATGAACTCAAGGAAGATATAGAACTATATAAACCAAATATCATAGTAGCCCTCGGCGCAACCGCTCTCTGGGCACTAACCGGAGAAAAGAAAATCTCCATCTTCCGAGGGTATATAATTCCTTGCTCGCTTGTCCCAGGAGTAAAAGTAATTCCTATATACCACCCCCAGGCTATCAACTACGACTGGAAATTATACTTTCAATCAGTCTTGGATTTCCGCAAGGCACTCCGGCATTCTAAAACCCCCGAGCTTCCAGAAGTAAAACAAATCTATCGTCCGAATGTAAACCTTCCAGAGTTCCTCGCATACATGGAGGAGTGTATTACTAACCCTGAGTGGGATCGCCTCGCAATTGACGTAGAAACTGTTCAACCAGGATCACATATAGAAGAACTTGGACTTTCTCATTCTCCTGACTTCGGTATATCCATCTTCCTTCTCAAGGGTAGAATCCCTACTCTTCCAGAGAAAGACGAACTTCTCCTTTGGCAGACTTTCGCTAGACTTGTAAAAACAAAGAAAATTATTATGCAAAATGGAGCGTATGATATTGGCATCCTCTGGTACAATCAACATATTCTTATCCCAGATCTCTACATGGACACGCTCATTGCTGCTCATGTCTGTTGGCCTGAGCTTCCTCGTGACCTAGGATTCCTTGGTTCCGTATGTCTCAATGTCCCACCGTGGAAGAGCGGTAGCGCAAAGAATGAACTTTATAATCCTGCTGATGCAGCTAACACTTTCGGCATTTCAGAAGTTCTAGATCTTGAACTCTCTACTCAGAAAGTCCGACATACTTTCAACTTCGAAATGGGGTTAATCCCTGTAGCTCTTATGATGCAACTTCAGGGAATCAAAGTTGATAGAGAAACACAAACAGAGCTCAAAGAAAAGTGGAACACAGTAATGGTGGAGATGAAAACTCAACTCGATACTATCATAGGTAGAGAGATAAACTTCAACTCCCCGAAACAAATGCAAGAACTTCTATACGGAGATCTTAAACTTCCTGCTCAGTATAAAAGAAGAAAGTCCGTCAGGGACAAACGAACATTAACAACTGACGCCGCAGCATTACGTAAATTAGCTGGTATGGTCCCAGATAATCCAATCTTTAATCTGATTCTAGATTACAAAAAAGCCAACACACTACTCCGTTTCCTCGATGTAAAACTTTCCCCGGAGTCTAGGGTTCATACCAGCTATAACATTACCGGCGCGTCTTCAGATGACGAAGAAGATACTAAAAAAACCAAGCGATCTTTCGGTAGATGGAGCTCTTCAAAATCCATCATCCTTCCTTTCGGTAGCGGGAATCTTCAGAACATTCCTCCCGAAGCTAGGAAAATGTATCTTGCTGAACCTGGGTGGACAATTATACAAGCTGATTTAATTCAAGCCGAAGCTGTGGTAGTTTCTCACCTTACTGGTAATACAAAAATGCAGCAAATGTTTAAAGATGCTTTTGGTTTGGCTAATAAAGAAAGAAAACCCTACGACATCCACGTTTTAAAAGCAACAGAACTCTTTGGAGTCCCGTGGGAAGAAGTTAACAAGGTACAACGTAAAACTGGAAAAGTAATCCGACATGCAAGGAATTATTCAGCTGGCCCAGGTGTACTTGCCAACCGACTTGGAATTACCATGTCAGATGCTAAGAAGCTCATTGTTGCTGATGAAAGAGTAGATCCTTCTCTTGGCCTCTGGCATTTATCAATCCAAGAAGAATTAAAAAGAAATAGGGTTCTAACAAACCTCCTCGGAAGAAAGCATAGATTTTTAGACCGCTGGGGAGATACACTTTTCCGCTCTGCGTATTCATACATCCCGCAGTCAACTATCGGGGATTTATTGAATGTTTCACTTAGAAAAGTATACGATAAGCTTCTTGAAGTACCGTTTGAAGTTAAACTACTCCTACAACTTCATGATGCTTTATATCCTATGGTTAGAAATGAAAACGTAAATGAAACTATTAAACTCCTTCGAGACAACATGCTTCATCCGTTGACTTACAACAACCAAGAGTTCACAATAGATGTAGATTTTAAACTTCACACATCTTGGGCAGAAGGAGAAGAACTTGAAATTAATTGGAAGGAGGTTGGAGATGGAATCCCAAAAATCATATAAAGTTATTATTGCTGGTTCTCGTACAAATATAACTTATGAAAATGTTATACACGCTATTGCTCATGCTCCTTTTAATATTAAAGAAATAGTATCAGGTACAGCAAGAGGCGTTGACCAATTTGGTGAAGAATTTGGTAAAGTAAATAATATACCCATTAAAAAATTTCCTGCGGAGTGGGAAAGACACGGTAAATCTGCAGGGTATAAACGTAATATAGAAATGGCTGAATATGCTGATGCTCTTATAGCTGTATGGGATAGTAAATCTAAAGGTACAAAACATATGATTGATTTAATGAAAAGAGTAGGTAAAGAAGTTTATGTTATGGAGGTAGAGTATGGCAAACAATAGATTATTCGTAGGAAATACTAAGACTAAAGAATGGGTTATGCTAGCTAAAGGTTTTGGAAACGGTTGGAATACTAGACTTGTAGATAAACTTGATGCTTTTATTAGAAGTTGGGAATTTATCTGTGAGAGTGATGTAGGATGTAAGACTCAGTTTTTCTTCTTTACAGAATATGATAATATACATGCAGAAGTATTTGATGAAAACTCAGAATGGAAAGAATATAAGGAAACAAAATGACTCTATTTAACCTCCTCACAGGACTCCTTACCATCTTAGCTATAGTGGGAGTAATCCTGAACATAAAGAAAAAGAAAGCTTGTTTCTACATCTGGACAATCACCAACGCCTCATGGTGTGTAATAGACTTTTACAAAGACATCCCAATGCAGGGAGTTTTGTTTCTTATCTACACCGGTCTTGCAGTATGGGGTATATTTGAATGGAATAATAAAAATGACGATTAAACAACGGTTTAAATATTGGTTGGTGTTGTGGTATTCGGTACGTGTTAAACATGAATAAAAACCACGTTTCACGGCGTTCCACGGTATGAATTAAACAATATTTTATGGGGATAAATCAAATGAAATTTTCAGAAAGAGTAGACGCAACAAGAGCTGTAGAGGAATGGTTTAAAACTAAGAATAAAAAAATCAATGGAGTATCTATCGCTGAAAATATAGGTGGAACTATTGCAGTACTAAAAATACTAGGTTACTTTAATAACTCTCCTATTTTAAAATGTTCAGCTTGCGGTAAGAAATACAATGAAGATCAATGGCCTAACGCTTGGCGTTGTAATAACTGTTTTTAAAGGAGGAATAAAGACTTGAAAACTACAGTAATATCTGTAAACTCTATCCCCGAAAGGGATATAAAAGTTAGGGAACTTTACCATACTCTAACTCGAAATCCCAATAAAAACTTTATAATTCAACAAGATAGAGTAAACAGAATAAAGATATTTCACAACAAAGGAGGGTTGAGAATCCTACTCAAAATTTACACCGTAGTTATACTTCCTGTTTTGCTAAACTTTTCTCCACTTGATTCCATCTACGGTACAGTTGATTTTCAACTTGATAATACTATAGAAAAGTTAGAACTTCTTACAAGAAAACTTAGATCAATCCAAGGAACTCGAACAGTCAATGGAAAAGTTGGCGCGCAGAAACTTAAAAACGCTTTAAATAATTTACTTTAAGGAGGGCCTACATGGATATAAATATAAGTATGTATAAATTACCTATAACTAATACAAACTCTGAACCTTCTAAATATCAAATAGTTTTAAAAGCAGATGGGCTTCATTATGAAATAGAGAACTTGTTTAAAAGGTTACAGCACTTGTACAACAAAGAAGAATTATTAAAACTAAAATACTGGATTAAAAAATAAAGGAAACTCTCCATGTCTCGACATACTAAGAACTGGATAGACTCATATATAGAACTTCAATCAAATACCGAACCTGCAGCAATCTTTGACCGATGGGTAGCGTACTCTGTGGTAGCTGCAGCACTTCGTAGAAAAGTACATTTACAACTCGGTAGACTTACATACTACCCTAATTTATACATCGTACTTGTAGCCGGTCCCGGAGTTGCACGAAAGACCCAGTCGATAAAATATGGTACTAACTTTCTAGACTCCATCCCAGAAATTCGCACTTGCGCAGACTCCGCAACAAAAGAAGCTATGACTGATGACATCGAAGGAAGCGCAATGGACACAATGCTAGACAACGGAGAAAATATCAGGCATTCATCTTTAAATATCATCTCAAAGGAATTTGAATCTTTCCTTGGGCAGAAAAAAGAAAACACCCGAATGCTAACAGCTCTCACCGATCTCTTCGATTGTCCGAGCGAGTGGTCGAGCCGTACTAGACACGGAACTTCTAACGCAATAGTTGGACCTTGGATAAACCTCCTTGCAGCTACTACTCCTGACTCCCTAGCTTCCTCTCTTCCCGCCAGCGCGATTGGTGGAGGACTTACTTCTCGTATCCTTTTCGTCTGGGCAGAGAAGAAAAAGAAGGCTATTGCAATTCCAGAAATGACAGAAAAAGAAAAGAAATTAAAGAAGAAACTTGAAGATGATCTCTACCAGATTTCTAGTATTTCAGGAGAATATAAAATGTCCCCCGAGTGTAAAAGAAATTGGGTAGATTGGTATACTAACTACGACGAAGATGAGTCAGGAGAACGCATTTGTGAAGACAAGTCTTTCTCCGGTTGGTATTCTAGAAAGCCTACTTATTTAATGAAACTCTCTATGATCCGCGCAGCAGCAGCCTCGCAAAGTCTCATAATCCAGTGGCATCATGTAGAAGAAGCTATTGAAGCAATTCAACAAGTAGAGTTCGTAATGGGTAACGCTTTTAAGGCTATAGGAAAGTCTGAGATCACAGCCGAAGTGGACACCGTAATGCAGATAATTCGTACTAAAAGAAGAGTATCGGAGAAAGAACTGATGTCGATTATTTGGAGGGATATAGACTCAACCAAGTTTGAAAATGTAATAGGAACGCTTATGAAAACCGGTAAAGTAGTAAGAGAATATAAAGGTCCAGACGATGAAAGAGGAATCTGGTATCGTTGGACAGGAGACTTAGAAAAGGAGAATAAATGAACACAATAACTATAACAAGATTATTTTCAACTCCACATCAAACAATAGGTACTCTATCAATAGACGAGAATCCTATTTGCTGGTCATTAGAGCCACCTTGGAAGATGAATAAAAAAGCGGAAAGTTGTATCTTACCTGGAGTATACTTTTACAAACACTACGACTCTCCAAGATTCGCTAGAAAATGTATCCAGTTACTCGATGTACACAAAAGAGAATACGTATCAATGCACCCAGGCAACACCCACAAAGATACCAAAGCATGTATATTACCTGGAATGTCTATAGGCACTTTAAATAACGCTACATCTGTAATGCAAAGCTCCAAAGCTATAGATTTAATAATCAGTAAAACAAACTCAATCGGCAAGATTAAAATAATAGAAAGATTTTAGAAATGAAAACATCACTGGAGATTACAATGGATCCTTATAAACGTTTATGTGCAGCTATAATCAGCAGAGCAGTACTTGACCTTACAAAGAAAAGGCACCACAAAATCAAGGCTTTGAGTTGGATCAAGAGCTCTAAAGGAACAGATTGCCCTCAATCATTTGCTTGGTTTTGTAGTGCTTTAAGAATGGACCCAGATAAGACTAAAGAAAAAATCTTAGAACTTAATCCACACCTTTAAGTAAACCAAAGAAACCTGTCAAAATGGGTAGGATAACTAACAGCGCATCGTTAGCAGAAATAAACTTTCCTGCCCATCCTACTGCTACAGCAAATCCTATTAAACTAATTCCAACAACAATTAATCTTTTTGTTTTAGGCTCGAAATCCATTTTACTCTCCTTTTTTATTCTTTATGTTCCAAACTTCTTCGTAGTAATTATCTTGATGTCTTTCTACTCTTGCCAATCTGTTATCCATAGCCTTTACTTGTTCGGTTAAAGCTATAGTTAGTTTAGTGCCTTCAATAATAGCAATAGTGTTTAACTCTTGTTTTACTGCAACTCCTTGAAATATGTATATAACTAATCCTACAAAAATTGGTATGCCTACAACTATTACCGAGTTTCTAAGCTGATCAAAATTAAACTTATCTTTTTTATTTACCATATCATTTTCATATGCCTATTAATGTTACCAACTACTGGTTTATATACATTAAGGCAGTACCTCCATATCGTTTTTTTAGTTCCAACCAGTGCTCTTATTTCTGCTTTTTTATCTTTATTAGTAATATTAGTATTCTTTATAAAATATATCTCTGGATCAAGTTTTACAAGCGGCAACTTACGCTCTATCATTTCATTCTCGCCTAATAAAAACGTATATTGATACTCATCAACATAAACTGACACAGAATTAAACGGGAACGCAAATAAAGTTAATACCATACCTATAGGACTTTTAGGATATCTGTATAGCATTATTATATTATTTAGGTCTGGGTTATCTGCATACTCTTTATCAAAGCGTTTTAAATTCATATACAAAACGTATAAAACAAAAGACCATACTACAGGTAAAGCTAAGTCTTGAACATACCTATGAGTTATTGATATTCTACTTGCTGCTGACTTTCCTTTAGTTGCGAAGTTATCTATTAAAGTTTCTATAGGTATATTTGTTACTGTAGATAATTGAACGTAAGTAAAAAATATACCTGCTAAAATAGCCCCTATTGTAAATACAAACCAGTATACTTTCCAGCTCATGTTAGAATAAGGTCGCGATCTGACTATTTCAATACAAGTAAAAATCATTAAAACGTGTACAGCTATACAATGATAAACAAGAGATATAACAATACTATCTGTAAATAAAGGAATAAAATTCATATACAAAAATCCTACTATAAAACAAGCCCATGAAATCTTCCAATCTACAGTCGAACGATGCTGTGATACTACAAGTGCTACACGTAATACAAATAGAAGAATATGTAACGCAATACAGTGATATATAAGAGCTAATAAATAATCATTAGCAAAAACATAAACTCTACCCATACTTATAGCTAAAACTACAAAAAATAATTTTATTAACTTATCTCTCAATTAAGGACCACCGCATTTTAGCGTAGAACCTAAAGTAATCAGTTCAATCAATGCACTTAACAATGATCTTATTAACCCAATACTTTCTGATTTTGCGTAAACCGCTCCAACTGCTGTAATAAATTTACTAGCATAATCTAACTCATAATCTTTAGTCTCTTTACTCGGCATAGCGCAAATTGTCTTTACTAAATTATCAAAAAACTCCATACGTCTTTCTGCTTCCCAAGGACAGTAACCATTAACCATTACTAAAATAGTCCTCGCATCTTTAAAATACCCATCTCTTTTAATAATGTTTGCTTTAATCTCTTCCGTTGTCATACTATCTCCTTTAAATTTAATCATTAAGAAAGGTCAAAAATTAACCTTTTTACCTTACCCACGAACCGCTCTCCGTATTGCATTTACTCTTTTCACTTTCCTAGCTTTAATTTTTCTAGTCTTAATTTTCTTAGCTTGTACTTTTCTTATAGCGTTTTTCTCTAAATTCTCTTTTCTCTTTTCTGACTTCTTTAGCTTCTCAATTCTTTCAGCCCCTCTTCCAAATCTATAATACCACCACTTACCAACTATTGGAATAGATTTTACAGACTCCAACCCTTTACCATCTCCGGCGTTTAAAATATCTTTTGTTGCTGAATCTGGAAGCTGTGTAGGAGGCAGTACTTTCTCAACCATTGCTCTACCGGCACCAACTCTTTTTACTCTCCTCTGTGTATACCTTCCTACTGCTATACTCATAAGTCTATCTTTAAAAGCTTTTCCAAAGTCTACCGGTCTACCAAGAAATAGATCAATTAACATATCGCCAGTTGCTTCCATCAAGGTTAAGAAAAATGCAATTTCCACAAGATTTTTAATTCCCTCTACTACTGTCTTTGGTTTTTTACTATTAATCTTTTGAAATACCTTCCGTCTATACACATCAAGCTTTTTTAAATCAAACCCTTTTAGCATATATGCAATTCTAGTATTCCCGCCCTCGATAAAGCCTTGTGGATATTCTGTAAGAGTTGCTGGTTGATAATCCGAGAGTTTTCTCAAGAGGTAAAGTCTAACATCCCTTGAATCTTTATCCCCTTTGAAATCTTTAATAAGAGCATTAGTTCTTTCTTCTCCAAATATTGGCTCAAGCTCTTTTTTAAATTTCTCAAGCTTTGCTGGATTAGTTGTCTTTGCTCTCTTCTGTGCAATATCATAAGATGCATTTATTAAAGTCTCCTTCCCTATTGCATCTATCTTAGTCAACCAAACAAGCCTAAACACCCTATCAACAGCTTTCGCTGATGTAGTTTTATCACTAAACTCTGCTCCAACTTTACTAATCCCGAGGTCTTCTTTAGTCCATCTTGACTTCCTCACCAAGGCTTTTAAGAAAGCTTTATCAGTAGCAATCTGCCCATTTTCTACAAAACTCCAAGCAATATCACCAACTTGCCTTAATGCTGAAGTTGGACTTCCCATTACATCTATAACAGCAAGATTTTTCAGTGTAGTAACAATTCCCTTTGTCCCAACGGGGCTAAATCTAGCTTTCAAAATAGACCTAAGTTCAAGCTCTTTACTCGGTGAAAGCTTCTTTTGTTCTACAAGATTAAGAATATACTTACCTATAGTATTGTCTAGATTAAAGAGTTCTGATTTATCATTCACTCCTTTACCAAAAAGTTTCTTCTGCTCAATTGCCATTGTCACGTCAGATATATATCTCAACAAGGCGCTGTTAGAATCACCGAAAAACTGATCCATTTCTTTATCAAGAGTTCTTAGCTTCCTTAGCTTCAATTGTCCAGGTTTAGAAAGTGTAATTCTTTCCTCAGCATAACCTCTAAAAATCGAGTGTACAAGTTCAATCTTTTCTTCTTTAGTTAAAACTCTATCAAGACTCTTTTCTTTCTCTTTGATAAAAAGCTCAATAGTTGAAAGTTTTCCTTTTTCATACAAGTAATCCATCAGACCATCGAAGTCCTGTACTTCTCTAGGATGGTAGTCTTTTTTATAGTTAAACTTATACCCCGCGTTTATAGCTGCTTCACCAAGCGTATCAAGTAACCCTCTTATCTTCTTATACTCTTTTGCTAAATTAGGATACTTATCAAGATACATTTGAATAGTCTTTGCGTCGGAATTTTTCCTAGCTAAATCAAACGCAGCATAATCTTGTCTTGACATTTTCTTTGTAGCTTTGATAAACGGTAGGGATACTTTTATAAGTTCTTCTATTTTAGTATTACTATCAAGCTCAAACTCTAAAAGTAAATTCTTTACGCTTGGATCGATATTCTCCGCTCGAGTACTCAACGCGCCGAGATAATAATCAGTTAACTTTGCTGTTCTTTTTAGACTCTTATGAAGAGGAACTGTAACTGATTTTGCAGCTTTTTTAATTGGGTCTACAAACAAAGTAGGATCGATTCCAGAGTAAAGAGTAAATCCTTTAGATTCTTCTTGGATTGGTTGTTTCTTCTCAGTATCCGTGTCAATTTTTGACGTTTCTTGGATAAAAAATTTCCCTTTTTCCTCTACTACTTTCCAAGACTTTCCTGCTTTAGCCGCAGCTTTTTCTGCAAAGACTCTATTCTTCCATGGAATTACTGTACCTTCTTTAAATCCAGGTCTTCCGACAAGAACAACTTTAACTTCTGGAGTTTCTATTTTCTCTACTTTCTTAAACTCCTCAGGAAATTCTTTTACTGGATCCCATTTACTTCTCTTCTGTTGATAAACCCAACCACCGTCTTTTTCAAAAACCTTAAACCCTGTAGGGTCAACACCAGCTTTCTGTCCCGCAACTTTCATTGCTTTCTTAGCTAGCCACTCTTTTGTAAAGGGAATTATCTTTCCACCAGAGTCCACGCTCTTCCCAACTACTGCAAATTTATCTTTAGACTTTTCTGGTTTTACTTCTTGTTTAGGAATAGCTTTAATCTCTCCGCCATAAACCTCAGCTGCTTTTTCTCTTGCGTACTTACTCACAACATCATCAAGTTTATATGCTTCTTCTACAGCTTTAACACTACCAAGTTCTTCTACTTTTTCATCTATAAATTTCTGTTGTTCTTTATCTTTCAGTGGTGTAACTTTTGTTTCTGTTTCTACCTTTACCTTTGCCTCATCAACCTTTGCCTCATCAACTTCAGCCTTTTCTTCTACTTCCTTCTCTACCTTTACTCCCTCATCAACTTTCGATTTCAACTCCCTCATATTTATAATACTTTCAGCAGTTTTCAAATCTGCATCAGTAGGAAATACTGAGCTCGCTTTATCCTTCTTCCCATGTAACTCTTTTACTTTATTATAATAACTTAACTCCGTCTCTCTTTTTACTTCGTTAACAGCACCATCAATCTTATCTATTACATCTTTAAGTTCTTGCTTCTTCGTTTTAACTTCTTTCAAAGAACTTTTTATCTGCGTACTTCCTACTGCTCCAGCAAGTGGCATGGCTACAAGACCTTCATACATACCAGCTTTAGTAACATCCCAAAAGTCTGCTATAAACTGATTTATCTGATCACTAGGAGACATACCTTCTTTCTTTGCTTTAGCCCAAATGTCTGTAGCTGCTTCTGGATACTTCTGCATCCACTCAGTTACAAACTCTACACCCATTACTTCACTTAATTCTTTAATAACTCTTTTAACACTTCCTGTAGGCTTCCAAACTTTTAAAGCTTTATTAATACCAATAGCTTCAAGTGCACCTTGACCAGCAGCATCCATCATTCCTGAGTGAAATCTTCGTATGGGATCAACTCCTTCTTCTTCTAATTTTTCTACTTTACTACCAAGAACTTGAGACCCCATGTACCCTATACTTAAAGGAACACCACCAACGATAGCTGCTCCAACTTGACCAACAAACTGAGGAATCATAGTCAAAACATCATCATAATATTTCTTTATTCCTGTTCTTTCAGGTAATCTCGGAACAACTTCTTCAACTTCATCTGTAAATTTATTTATCTTATCGACTAATGTATTAAACTGACTTATATCCTTCGAACCAGTTATTTTTTCTCTCGCTTCAAGAATTACATCTTTATGCTGTTTATCGTAAGTTTTAAAAGATTCTTTCTCCAAAGCATCTATATATTGAGCCACACCTTTCAACGCATTAGCAGATGAAGTAATAACTTGTTCTGTACCAATAGCAAATTTATTCTTAATTCTTTCTACAAAATTATATTCATCTTGTATAAGCTTTGCATTACTTTCAGGGTACTTAATATTTTTAGTCTTAGCTTCTGCTTCCGCTTCAGCCTTAGCTCTACTAAACACCGAATCAACTTTTTCAGGAACATACCCTTCCATTATCTTTCTATTATGTTCTTGTGTCTCTTTAAATGGCGGTATTCCTTTATACTTTATTACATTCCCTCTTCCAGCATTATACGCAGCTACAGCATGACTCCAATCTCCAAATTTATCGTACTGATTTTTAAGGTACTTCAATGCCCCAGGAATAGCAGAGTTAGGATCATATGGATCAACGCCTTGTTCTTTAGCAGTTGCAGGCATAAACTGCGCAATCCCTTCTGCACCAACTGGGCTTTTAGCTTTAGGATTAAATTGAGATTCAGTTTCAAACAACTTATAAGCAATATGAAAAGGTACACCATGCTCTTCCGCAGAAGTTTTTATCAGCTCATCGTACGGTGTTTCTGGATATTCTTGTTTAACTAAATCCCCGTGTTCTAAGGGATCAAAAGAAGTTGGCTTTTTTACTTCAGGTTTTTCCACTCCAATCTCTGTAACATCAAATGGTTTACTGTACTGTTTATCTTGGTCAGAATGTAATTGCTTTGCATAGTTAGTAGCTTCTTCTGGAGTTTTAAAAATCCCAAGATGCTTATTTGTTTTCTTATACTGAGCAATCGCTTCTTTCGTCGACATACCTTTACCATCATCTGAAATAGTCGGGATTAAAACTTCCCCTTTATCTGTACCAATAGATATACTTCGAACTGTGCTAATAGACCCATCTTTGTTTTTAACTATAGGTCTACTGTTTAAATCTATATTCCCTTTCTCCTCAAAAGTATCAAACGACTTATTTAATTTAACAGTATCTTCTACTGGTTCTCCGTAATCTAGCGGATTAAATTGTCCCATTACTTTCTCCTACTTTTTTGTATAAGTCTTACCTTCCCAAACAAAAGTATCCCCAGATTTCATAGCTTTAATTTCTTCTTCTGTACTTTCTTTAATTTCAGCTGGGCCTTCTACTTCATTCTTCGCAACTTTCTCCCAGCCGCCAATCATTTCAGTTGGAGTACCAAATACAGAATCTTTTACATCAAGCCAAGTCTCTTTAATATTATTAAACATTCCTTCTTTATCTTCTCTTTCTATAGGAACCTCGTGTATTTTAGCTTTCCATACATACTTATGAGTATTTGATAATTTATTAAACTGTCGTATAGATTCTGAGTTTTTATCAAACAAATGGCTAGCCATATTTCCATCTTTATCTACAGCGTTAATTTGCTTTTCTATACCCAAAAGAGTCTGATCTGTTTTATCAACAGCTGTACCGCTAGGAGCTTCATCTTTTGGGGTAATTTCAGATCTCTTCTTATACCTAACTTTTCCATCTTTACTTACAACTTTAACAAGTGTTTTATCGTTACTCTCTACTCCTGCCCATCTAGCTCCAGGATCTCCAGTAAGCTTTTGCAAATCAAGAACATCTCCGTGCTTTAAATCCCGCGTTGATACAGCGATAAACTTTCTATTCCCATCTCCATCTATCCAGGCTTTATACTCTGCAGTTCCTCTATTACCTACTTTTCCTGCTTCAGTCATAAAACCTTCATAAATTCTTCGAAGTTTTTCTTGGTTCTCTTTTGTTATTCTATAGCCTGTCGGTGAACTTACATCTTTTTGTTTATACCTATCAAGATTCGGTAGTAACATTTCAGCATGATCAGCATAATCGCCACTTTTAAGTCTCTCTTGAAACTCTGATAAAGCTTTCCCTGTATCATCATAAATAGTAGAATACCCGACACCCATCACGTTTCTTATAGCTTTAGCGCCGTTAAGCGTATTCTGTAATTCTTGCTCTTTAAGTATAGCATTTTTTATAGCTCTATCTGTTTTAATAGCTTCTGGAGAAAGTTTTATATCAAGCAAAGCGTTTTGTTTATCACGAGTTACTTGCCTTTCTCTAGATTCCTTTCTTCGATCCATACGATCTAAACCTTCTGTTATATCAATTCCCTTTGTATTAAGTGCTGGTAACGTCATTTCATTTCTCCTTTATCTTGCAAGGTCTGATGGATTAAAAGAACTGCCTGTAGTAGTCAACCCTCCTCCGCTACTGTAAGAGCTTACTACATTCTGAGCTGCAGCATTAGTAGCAGGTCTATTTTTCCACTGATCAAACAACGCCATAGCATTATTTACATTTGACTGACCTGCGCCAGTAATAGAGTTCATTGCATTTATATTTCCTGCAGCTATAGCATTTCCTGCAGCTACCTGTAAACCACCGGCTGTATTCTGACCAGACAATAAAGTATTTCCAACGTTTGATCCAAGATTAGCACTTTGTCCAGCTGTTTGACTTGCAGTAGATTGACCGACACCTGCAAGACTTTGCAACGGAGTTAAACTTTCATAGTGTCTACGAAGGAAATTATCATAATCATTTGTAGCAAAATTCTGTCCATACTTCAACAGTGCTTTCTGTTCTGCTCCTCCAAGTAAATTCCCTCTTGCGGCTGCTCCACGTTCAATAGCTTTTTGACCTTCCGCAAGTCTAAATTCATACCCAGGACTTGATTCAAAATCTCCAGGCCCTTCTGCAATTTTTAATTGTAAGTCTGTAAGTGCCTTTCCTCCTGCCTCTCTCCAAGGAGCTGTATCTGCTCTAGCTTGTGCATTCATTTCTTTCTGGAATGCTATTGCCTCTCGAGTTGCCGCTAAAGTATCTCTGGATACTCGTTTAGCAGTTTTTGCCTGCTCTTCACCAGTTTCTTTTGACGACATAGCCCCCATTGCTCCGGACATTGCTGACATAACTAAATCTCCTTTATATAGTGTAACTCCAATAACTTATAACCACTTTTTTCATAAAACTTTTTAAGTGAATCAGGATAAGAATCTACCATATGAACCATTCCAAGTTTTTTACACCCAAGCTTTTTAGCCTCTAGCTCAAACCTATCAAAAAGCTTTTTACCAAGACCTTTATATCTCGGATCAACAAACCAAAAGGCTTCTATTGCCATTTTCTTTCCATCATGTAAATCATTAGTAATTATAAATCCAATAGTTCCCTGGATTTGCTTTTCTTCAGTTTCTGCATAGTAAATCTTACAGACGCCCTTTTCAAGAAGTTCTTGATAACTATCATGAGCATACTGTACATCAACAGTAATTTCACTACTTGCATCTTCAAACGCTTTCATAAATTCAGTATGTCTTAAAGTACCTCTAGCTTCTTCTGCTGTCCACTCTTTAATTTCACCGTGTTCTTTCATTATGCCGCCTCCATTTTAGCAATCCCCTCATTGATCATAAGACCAAGTGGAATTGGGTAAAGTTTATTATTTTCAGTAACCATTTTTGGTGAGCAATTTACTCCATCTATATCCATTGCCGTTCTTGCTGGCGAACAACATAAACTTACAATACCATTTTCTGTCAGGTAATTTAAATTATAAATCGTATTACCTCCCATTTTATCTGTAGTCTTAGCTTTTGGATAATGCTTCTCAAACTCACCAGCCATTTGAGACAGATAAATTGTTTTCTCTTCTTCCTGCGCCCATGTATTAAAAGGGCTACGTACTCTTATATTAAGTATAACATCATTCCACTCTTTCCAGATAGCTAAAACTTTCTCAATTTCTTTTACAGACTGAATTGCAAACATTGCAACATCTATTTTATACCCGAGTCTTCTTATATTCTCCAACGCTTCAAATTTAACTGCCGGCGCGTCTGGATGAATGCTAATAACAGCGTAAATCTTTTTATTAAAGCTTGCTACATCAATATACTCATGAAGGAAATTTATATCAGCAAACTTAATTCCATTAGTAAGACAATAATTAGCATTAGTTGTATTTGCAAGTATGTCAAGTATTTCTGGATGCATTGTAGGTTCTCCACCACTGAACCACATAGTATAATTTTGTAAATACCTAGCCTTGTCATAAATCCAATCTACAGGTTTATGGGTTTTACTAACTGGGTAATAACACAATTTACACTTAGTATTACAGTCATTAGTTATATTAAGCATTACAGCATTATAATAAGCCCAATTCTTTTGAGTCCCGTGTATGCAGTAAAACTCTGTATCCACTTCCATGATACCGTTAAATCTCCCATGTGTTTCACAAACACTATCCATATACACCCTATCGCTAATAACAACCTTCGCTTCTGCTTCTTTATAGCACTTTGGACAAATTGATTTCATTGTTTAGCCGCCTCTCTATAATCTCTTGAACATTCATAATTAAGATACCCATTATTCTCATGCTGTCTCCAATAATACCCTACAGTTTCAATATGTTTCCTTTCGTACTGCATTAATTCAGTTTTAAGATACTCTTCTGGAAGCTCTTTTAACTGCTTCATAATATATTTAATTCTAGAAGTAATTAATTCTCTTCTAAAAGTAAGTATATGATGGCAATGCATATTCTCCCCAATGTCTACAAAACCAAGTATATACTTTGTATAAAGCTTAGGGTCAGAACTCCAACCAGGCTGTAATATATTCCCACTTTCGTCTATAAGCATTTCATCTGTATAACACCACGGAACACCAGTATCCATTACATCATTTATTTTCTTAAATATTCCTGGTTCAATAAGATCATCGTAATCTACAAAACTAACATAATCACTAGTTCCTGTTAAAAATCCCTTTACTCTACCAGCTCCAATATTATCATCATTCTTTAAAACGAACAAATTTATACACTCTTCTTTTCCTAGTTGTTTAAGAAGTTGAGGAAAGAAAACTCTTTCATCGTTGTGTCTAAGACAATGTACATCTATCATTTGCTCTTTGCTCCTTTCTTTCGTTGCAGCTTTTAAGTGCTGGAAACTGATACATACCATGAGCTTCGATGTATTTACCAAATTCAAGGTCTAGAAATTCTTCTTGTTCTTCTGTAATCAATCGAGTCTTTCCATCTTTAGTTCCAACAAACGGCTGAACTAAAGCGGGGAATACATTATACCCTCTTGGAATAAGGCTAATTTCAGTAGTTATATCTTCATAACTTTCATTTTCAAATCCAACCAAGATACTCGAATGGTAACTTATATCGTACTTATGCAGTAAGTCTAAAGTGTTTATAATACTCTCTGCTTTAATTCCTTTACTCATTGCATCAAGTTTTACTTGATTAAAGCTCTCAACTCCAACTACAAAGTAATTACAGTTACTTTCTTTTGCAGCTTTTACCATTTCTTCATCAAAAGGTTCGCAACGAATACTTGCTCCCCATTCTAAATCCTTTCCTTTCATCCAGTTGCAAATTTTCATAAATCTTGACTTTGACAAATTAAGAGTATTATCATTAAACACGATGCTTTCTATTTCATACTTTCTTTTATAATACTCAATTTCTCCAAAAACCTTTCCAAGACTTCTAACTCTAAACTTACAGATCTGTGTACAAAACGTACAAGAATGTGGACAACCTCTAGAAGTCAATACGCCCATATATTTCAAACTATGTCTTTTATGATACTCTTCTACCCCGAAGCCTTCGTAATCGGGCAAGGGAAAATCGTCAATATTTGACGTTTCTTCAAATTCACCAACGATTATCTGATCAACATACTTCCCCATAACTTCGGGGATATACGTTGCAAGTGCTCCACCAAGCACAGTCCAGATTCCCATTTCCTTACAAAGCGTAGCGTCTCTAACTATACTCTTAGCGAATTCTTCAAATCCAGTAAAACATACTACATCTTGATCTTTTACTTCCTCTATAAAATCGTAGTCCCAGAGGTTATAATTCAGTACTTTTACTTCATGCCCTTGTAGTTTCAAAGTACTAGAAACGTACATAAACCCCAGCGGATAACAACAAGGATCATCTAACGCTACATCGTACTTATGACAAACTAAACATATTTTCATTTCACCGCCCTCCTTTTAATGTTTATCTGTGTGTTCATACCATATAAGTTCCATACTAAATTGTAAATTACCGCTTCCTGTATTATCTCCAACTACTCTAAAGTAGTAAGTTGTATTAGCTTTTAAAATGTATTCATCTGTATGGGCGTGGCCATCACTTGCTGTTTTACCTTTTTTACCGCCTAATATTTCTGTATGTAAAACGGTTCCATCGCCGCTAACTGGAGTTGTGTCCCCATCTAGAACTAACGAAACTTCGTTAACTGCAGGAGTTCCTCTTACAGACGATACTATACTTTCATTATCAGAATTTCTATTTCTGTTTCTTGGCTCATAAAATGTAGTTGGATAATTAGCAACATCAATCGTAGGAGCTTCAAGAATATCAAATGTTGATTTATCTGCCACATCAATCTGATAAACTAAATGTAAATATTTTGTAGTATCTGGAGTAGTAAACAAAACTCCCATTTCGCCATTCTTAGCGAAAGTTAAATCAACTAAATGAACACAAAATGTAGATCCTCCATGAATCTCATGGTGAGCATAATCTACAGTTTGAAGAGAATTAGTACTTGCATCTATTCTAGCTTCATCTGTTTCTCCATCACCACTACCCCATCTACCATTTATAAGTTTCCAAAGACTCATTTAAAACCACCCTTTAGTTGCATTATAATGAATATCTATTATTTCTCCAGATGCTAAACTTGAAGCGACTCCAGCCCCAGCGCCAAATAACTCTTCCGTACCATCTGGGTCAACAGTTAAAGTATTACTTCCACAATTTATTATTTTAAACTCTTGTCCTTCTACACCAACTGGAAGTGTAGCAGTAAAACTCCCTCCATCAGTATCACAAAATACTACATGATCAGATGATAAAATAGTATAAGTTGTTGTAACTTTAACGGTTTTAACAATCAACCTAGCTGAAGATATAAGACCAGCTGAAAATGTAGCATCCCCTGTAGTTGTTGTTGTACCTGGAAAAATTAAATTACTTGGAAATGAAAGTGTTATAGTCCCATCCCCATCATCTGTCACAGTTATTTGGTTTGCATTTCCAGCTATCCAAGCTTTAAGGTCACCAACTGAAACAAGTGCTTTATCCCCATCTGACGCAATTAGTCTATTTGTAGTAAGATTACCTAACGTTAGCGATCCAAATTCTAAATCATCACCACTAAAACTTTCTGAAGCCATTAGTCTATCAAAATACTTTACCCAAACATTAGACATAGTATTTGATTCATTAAACATAGCCTCTTTTATTGGAGCTTTTAATGTCATACTGTACACTCCTCAACTTCAGCATACGCTGCAAGCATTACAATTTTAACTGGATCAGTCATTGTTATACGGTAAATTCTATTTCTTGATTTCCCAAGCCTTCTTCTTACTACTCGAGTTGTAAACTCATTATACAAACCTAGACTAGTTGAATACTCACTTGAAAAAGTATGTCCTCCATCATCTGACCAAGCAAAAGTTGCAGTAGGATTATATCCATCCGCTTCTTCAGCAACATCAAGTCCAACACCTGTCTCAAAATCAACTTCTAATCTATGCCATATAATATTCTTTCTTTCTTTATTAACTGTCGGAGATGTACGAATTCTTCTAATTGTGTTATCATCATCAGCATATACATCTATATCTAATTCAAAAAGTTGCCCATAGGTATAATCACCAATAATATACTTACCATCAAACTTCACGCAACTGTTCATTCTATGCCTACTATACACATCAGCTACATCAGTAAAACTTTGCCATTCGTGCCAGAAATCTGTCGTTACATCATAAACCCAAGTTTTCATTTCTGTAGGGAAAGTTAAAACATAAAAAATATGACCCATAAGAGTATATGTAAACCCTTTTGCGTCAGTTGTAGTATCATACGTAGAAATTTGATAATCAATATGTACAGTAGAAACCGTATCAAACTGATAACCTCTTGAACGAATAATCCTTTTCTCGTTAGATAGCCAATAAATAATCCCATTAATTTTTACAGCAGAAGCTCTTGCTTGTATACCAAGTTCTAGTATTGCACCTGAAATTCTAGTAAACGGAAAATCTACATTTCCAGAGTTATAAAAAACTTCTGTTGTCTCTTCTCCAAATACCCAAAGATCATTAGCGTTAGATAATACAAGTAACGCTGCATCTGGATTTGCTTCTGCTGTAGTAAATTCTAACGGGTCCCAAGATGTGCCATCGTATAATCCTGAAATATATATTCTTCCTAAATCTGATGTTATAATAAAATAACCATCTTGAAATGTTACGCTTGTTGCTACCGGAAAATCTCCATCAGCAATCACCGCCAACACGCCAGCGGTAACTAAATATCCTTGGTCTGTTCCATCAACTACAATTACTTCCGTGCCGTTATCAGCAAAATATATATCTCCAACAGATGTACTAATTGTACCTAACGAAGAATTACTACCATTTGTTTCTACTTGATTTATTGAAGCATTAACTCCAGTATACATTACGCTACCAAAAGCGTGCGCACCTCTATTTGGTCCTACAACAAGAATTGGATCTCCCAAAATAGTATCCATTCCTGTATTCCAAAGAGCAGTCATTGCTGTATCCCAATAAGAGGTCATTACTGTATTCCAATAATTATCTAAATAATCAATTATTTCAGAAAATGACGTTATTCCAGGAGTCCCATACAACGCTACTATATTCTTCGCATCTCGTTGGTCTACAGCAGGAAACAAATTAATACACTCCTGTGCATTAATGTTTTTGCTATATCCTGTATACGCTCCACCTACAAAAGGAATTTCCATTTAATCCTACCTAAAGTAATCTGAGTTTACACTATATCTATTATAGTTATTTACTGGTAAAGTAATACCTACAGGCTCTACCTGATTAGACGCGTTTCTATTTGTAATTCTATCATATGAGTTACTAGCTACTGCCGCAACCTCTCTCGATACAGACTTTCCAAACTCTGGAGCAATTCGTACCGCTAGATTGTAAATAATAGGTTCTTCATAACTAACAGGCATTTGAAGTGTATCATTTACTGTACCAAATGAACTTGTTTCAGTAAACGGTTTTAAGCTTTCAAGTTTTAATGTTTCTGCATTAACTGGAATAGGGTGAAGACTTATAGTCACAAGAGGGTAACCGTAAAGTGGAAATAAATAATACGGTCTACCAGTTGTGGTTTTTAGTGCTAAACTTCTATACTTCCCTTCAGAAATAGTATCTACTTTATGCGTTACTCCACTAGAGTCTAGAATAGAAACTCCAGTTACTTGATGAGGTCTTGCTGTATTAATATCACCACCAGACCCCCATGTATACTCATAAGTTCCACCAACTAAAGTATGATCTTCATGTACTGAAGAAAAAACATTAAGCTTTTCAGCTGCCCAAGATCGAAGCATTACTTGCAAGCTTTCAAGCGCATCTGGTTGTTCATCACTATTAAGACTTTCACCGCTAGCAATAACCCCAAGTTTTCTTGCAGCCGCATCGAGTATTTCTGAAACTAGCATAACTATTTACCTTTCGTTTTTGAAACTGTCATTCCCTTTACTGTTTTCTTTTCGGATTTATCAGTTTCTTCGGGTTTATCAGCTTTCTCTTTCTCTTTCTCTTTCTCTAACTCTTCAATCTTTTTATCTTTTTCTTCTACAGTTAACTTCAAATCTTTTATTTCTTTCTCTAATTTATCCAGATTTTCTAACTTCTTTTCTAGCTCTTCTGCTTCTTTTTCTTTTCTTTCCTGCTCTTCTTTTTCAAGCTTCTCTTGTTCTTCTTTCTCTTTCAAAAGTTCTTCAGCTGGCTTTTCAGTCCAACCCTTTTTCTTCATCATTTTTATACTCTCAACACCTTCATACGTTCTACCTTGCGGGTAATCTTCTCTGTAGAGTTTTAAAGGGCCTCTTTCGCCTACAGCTTTTACCTCTTCCTCTTTTACCGCCTCTGATCCAAGTAGTTTGTTGTTACTCATTTTAGCCATTTTCTTTCTCCTTTGAAGTTGGTGGGTGACATAAAGCATCACCCACCAATTAAAATTAAAAATTAAATCTAGCTTAATGTTCCAATTGCAGGATACTCAAAACCAGATAGTGTAGCTTGGTAAGTGTAATAATTTTGACTACAGTAAATACCAGTTGCTCCGGTTAAGAACGGTGTTTCTCCCGCTACATCAAGAGCATAACAATGATTATACATCATCCAACCCGTACTAACAGCTTCAACCATAGAAATTCCTACTGCGGCATCTGCGTCATGTAAGTTATGAATTAAATTATGGGTTACTAAAATATTCTTTGCGATCTCGTTATCTGCCATGTAAATCGGAGCAAACGGGGTTGCATTAAAATCTCCTACAATTTTATTACCGATAATCTTAGCATCATTAATATTTTTCAGTAAATCAATAGCTGTTACAGTAGCATCATCTTGAGTAAGAATTTCATTCCCAATAATCTCCAAACCGTCTGCATCATTATCAGCTGCAGAAACATGAATAACATCTATCCAATTTAATGCTCCATTATCTTCTATGGTATTATGAGCTAATCTAAATCCTTTAGCTGTAATTAATATACCTACAGCAATATCAGCAACACCGGCTACTAGTTTACACCCCTCAAATGCAACATTAGCTGCCGTAACAAGCATAGTTCCAGCGGAAGTAAAAGTAAAAGTTGGACGTAAATCATATCTTCCTAAACCGATTATATTTACTCCAGCAACATCTAATGTAATACCTCCAGCGGCAGAAATAGTTTCACTATGCCCAGGCATAATATAAAGCACATCGTTTTGATTTGCTGTTAACTGACCTAAAGCAAAATCAAGCGTTTTATACGGTTTATCTTTTGTTCTACCTTGACTTTCATAATCTAAACCTGTAGTACTATGAAGATATCGAACATCTCCAGTAGCTCCTACACCACTATAATTCTGAAGACTTCCACCTCCAAAATCAAACATTCTGTTTCCTTCATTCCACTCAAGTGGACTGTACCTTAAATTCATTCCCATTTTAAATTCTCCTTTGTTAAGCCCTGCTTTCATAAAGTAACTGGGGCTTGTGGCTTAGTCAGCCCCAGAAACCAATTAATTATCTACTCACCCCAAACTCTAACTGCAAGCTCTGGATAAAGAGTTTTTGTTCCATAAAGAATATCCATTCTACAGATTTCTTCATCATTATCAATATCATATTGCTTGATTATTCTGATAGAGATTCCTGCATCTTTATCAGTTTCTCTTGCGCCCCAAACATTAGCAGGCATTTCAAGAGGAAGTGTTACAAGGCAAAACGCTTCTTTACAAAAAACAAGATTCTGCGCATACGCTGTAGACTCTGTACCAACAAAAGTCAACGCATCTGGATCAACAGGAACTGCATCACAATTACTATAAGGATCAGTTGAAGCGTAAGTAACATTAGGTGCAATAGGCATTGCAGTCATATCACCGGAACCTGTTGAAGTTGTATTAGCTGTAACAACCCAATTTTTCAAATTACCAGTACTCACACCAGTCATTGTGTTGACTTGGTTAACTGTATCAATAGTAAAAATATCACCATCTTTAACTGTACTGCTAGTCGCATTCCAACCATCGGTTGAAAGTGTAGATGCTCCAGTAGTTACTGTTTCATCCATTACCGGAGTTGCGCTTGTAGTAAATGCTCCAGTTGTATGCCTTTTAATATTCTGATCCATAAAGATTTTCAAATTTGCAACTTGACCAAGATACCCTTTTGTATGAATATCATTAGCAGCAGGTTGCGCAAATGTACCTTTTAAAGCATCAGCTAAAGTCCAGTTAGCAGCAGGATTCATAACTGCATAACGTACACCCTGAGGCGCTGACTCATTATCAAGAATAGTTTGAGCATCACCAAGAACTTTAAACGTATTTGGTGTTGTGCCTGGAGTTCCAGCCCAATTAAAAACATCTGTATAAAGACCACAAAGTGTAGCATCTACAGAGTTTGCAAGCGCAGAAGCTGCAGGATCAATATATCTTTTAGCGTACTGCTCAACAGTTTGAGTTAATTCAACACTTGAAAATCCCCAAGATACATGAGCTTGAGTACTTACGGTAAGAGTTGTAGAAGGCTCTGTTAAATCATTCTTATCAATTGCACGAGCCTCAGTTACTCTGAATTTATTAGGTTTTCTTATAGTAATGGTTTGTCCAACTTTTCTAAACTCATTTTTATAAGTACGATAAACGTGTTTTGCCATTCCTAAATTATTCACTAACAGCATTAAAGCTTCTTTAGCAATAATTGTAGGAGTTAGTAATGTATTATCGGATATTGCCATTTTATTCTCCTATGTCTTTTGACTTTCTCTATAAGCTCTATACTCCTTGGGACTCATTTTTTCTGGGTCTTTTTCTATAACCCCATCAGTTTGAACAGGAACTATCGGAGCTGGAGCTTTTGATTGTTTTTTAGTAGGTTTAGGTTGTTCAATTTTAGGTTCAAGCTCAGACTCTTTTTCAACCTCAACCTCTGTTTCATTAATTAACTTAACTTCTATTTTAGCAATTTCCATTCCACTCCTTACAGGATCAAGATTAGAAATTCTTTCCGACTCTTCAGGATTACTTGCTAGATAGTATAAAATATCCTCTGGAATTTCTGTATCCAAAGTAATCTGCGTAACAGTAGGAGTAATGATTAAATTTTCATCTTGAACAAGTTCGTCAAAATCTTCATACTTGTCTCTACCTTGTTCTAAAGCATCATCAAGCCCGTTGTACGTATCTATCACTGCATCCTTTTCTTCCTTTTCTTTCTCTTTTTTAGTACTCTTTTCTTGCGACTGTCTAAGTTTATTATCGATTTTCCAATCTGTCAAAGCTTCTATATAATCATCTTCATCATCAAAATCTTTTTTCTGCGGTCTACCTTCTACCGGGATTTTAGAAGATAATTCTTCTAGCTTCTTTTCAACTTCAAGTCGTTTTTCTTTCTCAAAATCTCTTTCACGTTCTGCAGTACGCCATTTTTTAGTTAAACCACCAATGCGTTTCTGTACTTTCTTTGAATCGTCAGGCTTAGCTGCAAGACCATTATCGACTTTTTTCTCCTCTTTTTTCTTTGCGTTAGGTTCTTCTTTCTCTAACGAGTCGTCAACAATATCTTCCTTTTTACCTTCCCCTTCAGTTTCTTTTTCTTCCTTCTTTACTTCAACCTCTTCTTTCTTAGAGGTATCTGAATCCTCATCCAGTTTGTCCGTACTATCAGCTTTAGTTTCAACAGGCTCTGTTGAATCAACCGACATTAGATTAGCATTATCAACACCGTTGACAATGACGCCAGCCTTAATTTCTACATCTTTAATTTCTTCTACTGTTTTTAACATTGCAAGCTCCTAACTTGTTATAATTATTTGGTCAAAAATTGACCTTTCTTACACGCCGCCATTATTTACTTATTTCATCTAGCATTTTTTGTTGGTTTTTCTTTCGTTCACTCATAGCACCTAAAAGCCCATCAGAATTAAGTTCAATTTCTACTTTCTTTTTCTTCTTTTTAGGAAAATACTTTTTCTTCAATCTCTGCACTGTAGATGTTGTCCCATCTATTACATCTTTTATAAAATTACTAGATTTACCTTTATTATCAGACTTATTAAACTTCTTCATTACATTGTCTTTAGCCATTACTTATTCTCCTATACTGTTATGATGTTTCTGATTCCCAGAAAGTTGGATTAGAAGCTGAGAGATAAAAAACAAGTTTGTTTATAATTCCGTTAAATTGGTTAGCTGAACCGTCAGAACTTCCTACATAAAAATCAGCAATTGCCCAACTTCCATCGTAAGAGTCTTCTGCGCTACTGCTCCCACCGGCAGATAACTGTTTAGTAGTATCCCACCAGTATGAACTCATCTTAGTATAACCAGTAAATACTGCTGCAAGAGTTGTAACATTTGTTCCATCGTTGCTTAATAAATCATCTGTCCCACCATCACAATACATAGTTGAAATTACTGTACCTACAGCATCAATGGCAAGATCTGATGCAAGGACTTGAGCCTCTGCATAAATAGCGCCTTTTGGATGCATAACTTCTTGACAAGTTACGTTATCAAAAGTCCCAACTCCAGATACATGGCTTCGCAACTCAAACCTAATTGAATTACATTCAAGTGTACCTGAATAAGAACCAGAAGCATCTGATAAAACAATAGTATCAGTAAAACCGCTAAGACGATTACTACCAGAAGATACTGTATAATCAAAAGAAATTTTATAAAATTTCCCAGATGTAACAACATCTTGGTATACAGAAGAAGCACTACCTGAACCATCTATATTCGCCACTCCACTACTAATAGTTGAATTTGTTTTAGACCAATCTGTGTCAGCATCAAAACCACCATTAGCTATAACTGTAGTTCCAAAAGATTGCTCGATTAATTCTGTACTAGCAGTAAAGTTTAAATCCTGTGGATCAAGCGTCTCATCGCCTACAATAGGATGAGAAGATACCTGAGCGTAACCATCATCAAGTTGAGCCCAATCAAGGTATACTGCGTCCCCCGAAGTTACAAGACGAAGCCCAATTTCTGGGTCAGTAACAGTTGGAAGGGTAGTCTGAACTAAGTGCCAACCAGAACTGCCAGCTACTTGAGCAGTCACATCGACCCAAGTGCTTCCACCATCAACAGTGACTTCGATATTACCAGTACCAGTTTTTCTCTTAACAAAAAATCCTCCTGCGTGAACACCACTTGCAGAAGTATAAGGGTCAATAATTATAGTTCCATTTGCTCCTGACGCAGTAAGAGTATTTTGATCTGCAATAGACTTCCCATCAATTAAAACAACTGCCCCAGCGGTTATTGAACAATTAGTTACATTCCAATCAGCATGTGTAAAATCACGGTAACGAGCAACCCCTATTTGGTTTGTAGTGGTAGGCCAAAAAGCAACTCCAATTATATTTGTTAGTGGTATTGTGCTTGGTCTAATACTGCCAGTTAATGCAAGCTGATCATAAAAAGCATCAGCAACGTACGCCTGGGCTTGTTCGTGCCAATGAAGATTACCAGTATCAATGAAAAATTGACTTGATGCGTCAGAGTCCCCATCCTCTCCAAACGCTTCATATACATCTAAAAGAAAATACCCATTTGCAGTACAATATTCAGCTAACCAAGTATTATATGACTCAGTCCATGTCTGCCTGTCGGCATTCCAAGTCACTGCATCTTTCCAAGGGCTGATATTAATAAACATTGGGATGCAGTTATTAGCAACACAAGATGCAGTCATGCTGACTATAGCTGCTCGCATAACAGTGTTTTGATCTGCTACTGCAAACAATAAATCATTTACCCCGCCTTGGATAATAGCAAAATCCTGATTGGCAGGATCAACATCATTTACAAACCGAGCTTCTATCTGAACTAAAGTTTCTCCGCCTGTTCCATAGTCTTCTACTGTTGAATCTAGTACATTATTTAAAGTAGTTGTAAAAGGTTGAGAGGTAGCATTTAATTGAGAGTCGCCAATACCGGCTCCACCGTTAGGGTAATTACCAGTTATAGAATTTCTTAATCTACCATCGTAATCTAAAACTTCAACCATCTCAGTATTGTAAGACTCTGTTACAGCGGCTGTAGTAGTGGTTAGTGCCTGAGCACCGTTTTGATTTGTTTGTCCAGTAACCTTCTCACATACAAAGTCTGTAATAGTTACCTGTTGCGGATCGTTGCTTGCTTTATAATCGGCAAACCCGCAACTAACTAAACCATCCCCTACTTTTCCAAGAAAAACTGCTGTATACCTTCTAGGAGTATCAGTTAACCTTAATGTCGTAAGATTTCCAGTTTCACTATCTAAATGTACAAACCGATATTCTCTTTTAGCAATATCATTATTAACAACTGCAGAGGCAGTAAAAGATACGGCGTATTCTTCGCCCTCCACGGTAGTTATATTCTGATATACCGCGTCCCCTGCGGAATCAGCAAGAAAACCGTCTGTACCAGTAATTACAACTCCACCATTTTTTGTCCAAGCGGCGTTACTGATATCATTTGAGTATTTAAAAAAGTTTTCAACTCTCCTACCCCCATAAAAAGCAGGTTCATCAATCGCAGCAGTCTTTAACAAACCTTCAAAATCGAGAAAATTCATCGGGCTTGCGCAAGCATATGTCCCAGAATATGCAGTTAACCACGCTTCAAATGTATCTGAATTAGAAAGATCTAATTCTACTGTTCCACCACCAGCCATAAAATCCATAAAATCCATACTATACCATCCGTACAAATGTAAGAATTATTAAATAAGTTGCTGAAACCGTTGCTTGATTTGCGACACTTAAAGTAAGCTTACCTTTCATAGGTATCCGTTTATTTTGAGAATCTATGTTTGGAATAGTTGCTTTAGTATCAGTTGCATGAATTAAACCAGTTCCATTCCCTCCCAAAACATCTAGCCCGTGTTCATCATTTATAACTACATCAGCAGCATCAGGCGCTGTACCTCCAGGTACTGATTCTACTGAATCTAATGACCAACCTTGCACTCTTTTGTACATATCGTCAGTTAATGCTGTATCTGCTATACTTCCATCACCAGCATCACAAAGACAGTCAAAAGTTATTGTACGAATGTCTGGACCATATTCTTGATATGATTGTCTAACTATCTCTCCTGCCATTATCAATCTCCTCTACATTTTCTACAGTTTTCGTTTTTATATCTTGTTGTATCTGTATAAGTTTAGCTTGTTCTTGTTCGAGTTTTACTTTTTCTTGTTCAAGTTCTACTTTACTCTCTTCTAGTTTAATTTGCCCCTCTTGGAGTTTAAGCTGCCCTTCCTGTAACTTTAATTCTCTCTCTTGAATCTTCAACATCTGATCGGGAGGGGGCGGAGGTTCAGAAGGAAGAGGCGGCGTTTCTCCATTCTGTTTAGCATCTTTAAGAGCTTTTTCTTTTTTAACTTCTAGTGGAAGTAAAAATTCAAGCCTTTCGGATACATCCTCTGCCCCAGGCCAATCCATAGCTTTCGCATATAAGTCCCCGATTAACGGAGCAGCATTTGGATAATACTGGATAAATTCTGACATTGACTGTCTAGCTTCTGTTCGTTGCGTATCAAAAGAAGGTCCGACAGATACAATTATATCAAATATACCTATAGACATATCGTTAAGTATTTGATTTGCTGCATCTCCTTCTGTTTCTACTTCTTCGTTGATTTTAACAAACTCTTGTTTTCCATCATCTAACCCAAGACGTATAATTCTTTCAGTATCGAGAATTCCTGGTGCAACATCAACAAGAACTCTACCGAGTTGCTCTATAGACCTTGAAAGGTTATCTATGAAAGCAAAAGTTCCAACATCACCTTCCTTTTTTCTTTCTACAATAGCTTTACCAGATCTTTCGTTACTTTGCATTCCAAGACTTGCTTTTTGCATCCCGATAGTATCTCGCATTTCCTGATCGGTGCTCTGTATTCTTTCAATCATTGCACTTGAAGCTTGAGGAGGACTTTCTCTCTTAGGCCATCCAGGAGCTTTCTCGTCAAAGTTTACAAGAAGGTAAGGAAAATTCTTTCTATGAGATTCTTTCCACTGTGATTCATGACCGGAAATTTGCTTCGGCGTAACAAGAAATGGAGATTTAGGTTGAAGCGCAGCTACTTCTGTATCAAGAGAATTCCAGTAATTAAACATTCTTTGAGAATCTTTAGCATGCCTTATTAAGCCGCGGATTCTTTTCTTTCCACCTACATTTATTTCTTTACCCCAGATAGGAATAATCGGAATATACTTTTTACCGACCCACTCGTTTTTCTCAAGTACATCGTTCCCTGACACAAGATAACGCATAACTTTATAGCTACGAACTATTCTACTACTTTCTTTCACATCATCTTTTTCTAATTCATAAACAGATCTACCATCCTCAAGAAAGTAAATTTTCTTCTCTGTATATTCCTTTACAAAGTATTCTGCAACTCGTACAGTTTCTTTTGTTGACCAACCTTCTACGTACTGACTATTAGCAGTATTAAATTCTACAGGTTCTTTTTTATACTTCGCTTTAAATTCATCTCTATCAAGATCAGTAACTATAATACAATAATTAGCATCTGAACAATCATATTCAAGATGTTTACCCCAATAGATAGCTAAAGCATTTTCTACCTTTTCAATAAAAGCATCTTGGTCTTTAGAAGTATCGTTTATGTATTTAGTAACAACTCTTAAAGCTCCGTAACCACAAGTAACTGCATGCTCAAATCCGTGGTCTATGGCTATGTCAGATTTAGAAACTTGCTCGACGTGTTTAATCCAGCCACTGAGAATCCTAGCAACCTCGATGTCTCCTTTTGAATCAACAGGAACTACTTTAATTGCAGGCCTGTTCATTCTCTGATCGCCTACAACCTGATCAATAAAAGCAGGCATTTTGTTGATAGTTAAACAAGGTCTTCCATCTGCTAATCTCATAGCCTTAACATCATCAGGCCATTGGGAATCTTCTATTCCAACAAATTCAAGATCCTCTAATGCAAGCTCTTTGTTCTTTTGGTCATCTTCTATAGACTTTGCGAGTCTATCTTGAATTTCCTGAAGAATTTTTTCATTAGCTTTTGAAGTCATTATTTACCTCTTTTATTGTACCAATAAGAAACTCGTTACGAACCATAGATTTAAACATTTCACTATAATCTTTCACGCTTAATAAACTAGTATACATTTCTTTAGTCACAGGTTTATATTCCCATATATATTTAGTATTAAATTGAACGTATAAGGTTTCTATACTTTCTTTATAATTTAAAATCTCCATTACATCCCCATCCATAAAGTGCCTTCATTACCCATACCGTAGTTTTTATACTTCCCAGTTTCATAATGATCTACTTTCTCTTTAGCAAATACTCGAGTAGAATCATTTGAAAAATACTCTGTGATGCAAAGTGAATCAGCTATATTAGGACTATCAATACCTCTAGCTTTGAGATCTTTTTTACTTTCTATAACATACCCACCATGAGCGTTGAATGTATATCTTACTGTAGCAAGCTCACTAGCAAGCCGTTGCCCAAGACTTTCAGTCTCTCCTGCTACTTTAATATCAGGAAAGGAGTATTTTCCAAGAAGGCAGTTGTCTCTAACTCTACACCAAAGCTCATCTCGGAGTCGGTGAAACTTCGCGACGTCGCTGGAAGACATAGTTACATTGACTTGGTATAGATTTTGCAAGTTCCTTTTCTCAAGCCAATCAGCTACACCAGCTCCAACACCTATAGAATCAATTCCAACTCCACTTGCGTCTAATTCTTGATGAGTTTGAAGTACATGACCGCCAAGATCTATAGTGTTTAACTTATTAAACGTCTCCCAGGGGTATATTTTCAATCCCCTTCTAGGAAGAATTATAGAAGCATCGTTTCCATATCTTGCCACATCTACACCAAGATAAAGAGGTTCATCTTCAGCAACTTCAAACTCCTGTCCAATGCACTGCTGTGCTGACCAAAGCGGAATTAAAGTATCATCGTCTTGAAGAGGAGGATTTCCTTCTACCCTGATTCTATATACGTTAGAGTCAAGGCCGTATTTTGCCTCGAAGTATGCCGGCATAGAGGGATCGACGTTAGTAGATTCCCGAGAATCAAAATGAAGTTTTGACCAGAGCTTTTTAATTTCTGAGTGAAAATGCGTATCGTAGAAGTAACCGGAATTCTTAGTCATATTCCCAATAAGAAGTACTTTATTATCTTCTTGAGTTAACGCACCTTCAAGAGGAATATATGTTGGATCAGGTACACCAGAAGCCTCATCAATGATTATAAATAGATGTTTATCATGAAGTCCCGCAAGAGTTTCAGCTTGTTCCTCTTTTGTAGCGCGTACAGAAGGAGAAATTAATTTCAACCACCACTCTTTCGGGGCTTCTTTATGTACTACGGAGTCTCGCATAACTTTAAACTCGTCTGCGACAAGCGACTGACGAAGCCACATAGATAGCTCCGCAAGGAATATATCTCGAAGCTGGCGATTAGTAGGTGCAGTGACTACAACTTCTGCATAAGGTCGAGTTACAAGAAACCAAAGAGCAAGCCATGAAGCACAAGCATCTTTTCCGATTCCATGACCAGAGCGTACTGTAGTTCGCTTGTTTTCATTAACTGACTGAAGAAGCTGAATTTGCTGAGCTGTCGGTGTAACTTTTATACATTCAGTTACAAAAGCAAGAGGAGAACGCTTCCAATTAGAAAGTGTATCCAAAACTCCTTTATTTATATTTGTAGTATCAGTCATTACTCTTCATAATCCTGTGGGATTTCTTTCCTAGCTTTTAAATTCTCTATCGCAACACGCCGACACTCAATAATTATTTTTTCGTTAATTTCAGTAGATAATGTTTCCTTTTTTATCTCTTCGTCAAGTTTCTTTTGATCTTCTGAAGAAATACTCCAACCCTTTTTATCATCCCAAATATGATACTTTGAAGGTGGAGGTAGTTTTTTAAGTCGTACTTTCCAACCACTGAGGAAATATACTTCTTCTGTTTTAAGGCACGAAGGAGGCTTTTCTATTGTAGCATTTGCTGGAATTAAAAACTTACCTTTTTCTAAAGGGTTTTCTCTAGCAAAGCTTTTCTCTTTAAGCATTCCTGTTTTATCATAATGATATATAACTTGTTTCATATAAACTCCTTAATACCTTATAATATACATTACATTTATATTTTTAGGTCTAGATTCAATACCGCCTGTAGAATTACTTGTAAAAGTATGAGTATGAGTAGTAGATGTTGTAGTAACCCCATTCTGCAATACTGGGGTTTGTCCATTTGCCCATGTTGTAGGATAAGTAAGCCCGCCAGCACTACCACCATTTTGATAAAATTGATGATTATGTGCTCCATCAGCGGCAGTTGTTCCTGTGTGAGTGTGTGCAGAATTACCATAAGTTTGTACAGTACCTACAGAATCTCCTACAGTTGAACCATCCCCAGCGTCTGTTCTACTTGTAATCACTAAAGCATTGTTTGGAATTGAAGAAGTTGCTGCTTGACTGATAGTTATTGCAACACCGGAGTCTACACTACTAATTGTTGTACTTGCTGGTATACCTGATCCTGTTACAGTCATACCAATTTCCATACCAGAAGTATCAGCTATGTTATCTATTGTAGTGTTAGTATGGGTATCGCCAGTAGTGTCTTGGTCCGCTCCAACATCAATTCCTGCTCCATGATCCCAACATCTAAGAAATACGCCGCGATAGTCAGGAATTTCAAATGTCGTACTTCCATCTCCTATCCCATAAAGATCTCCTATGGCAGTGAAAAGGTCTGCATATGTGGTTCTATTTATAGTCGACCCATCACACTCAAGAAACCCGGCTGGTACAGTTTCAAAAGGGCAAGTTAATATTTCTCCAGTAAGTAATGAATTAGCGCTAGTTGCATCGTACAGCTCAGTGTTCATAGCATTCTGCTTGCCCCAACCTTCTCCAAATGTATCGCCTATTACAATTATTGTCTTTGCCATTTTATATTCCTTTTAGGTATCGTTTCCTATTCCGACGCACAGCGTCGTTGCGTTTTTGCGAGTCACCCCGAGGTTGGATAAGCTCAGTTTAAAGGCTGATACACCATGTGACTCGCCGGGTTGCTCGCCAGCATTGCCCGAGGGTGGCCTCAAGGGACTGAGCTTATATTCTGATACTATTTTTTTGAGAAGAGAAGTTTCAAGAGTTTTTACAGGGCTACCATTTTTCTTAGGCCACGGGTTGTCTATAAACCATCGCCATAAGATAACTCTGATTTGATTTGTATAAGTTGGTTTATGGTATTTGCTTGTGTGAAAAATTTTAGCTGCGGTAGTATTTACTGCAGTAATTCTATCATGATGATGTTCGCAAAGGAAAACTGTAAGTGATGGGTCGTAAGTAATATGATGTTTTTGAAGATGGAAGACTCTGTTGCACTTTTTACACTTGTTTTTAAAGTCGTATTTCCACGGGCCAGCAAGCTTAGAACCACGAGGATAACGAGAGACTTTTTTTGGTGGAAGTTTCTTCCCAAGACTCTCCGTAAGAAAATCTACAGAATGGTCAATTTTTGACTTTTTTCCTGTGTTGTTTTTTCTCATTAAGCCTCTCCTTTAGAAATCCGAATCATCAATCCCGGCGAGGTCTTCAGCCAGCGTCTTTTCCTCTACAAAAACTTCCTCTGAATTTAAACCAATCACATTTTTCTCTGCGTCCTCTACAACTCCTTCCTGTTTTTCCAGATGAATCAAGTGAGCTACAAGTCCTTTAATTTCACTAGGCTTACCGTCGGTAACTAGTTCTTTGTCTTTTAAAATCTTATAGCTCATAACAAGATCCCGGAGGCCAGCTTCTTCGATCTTCTCCGGTGTAATAGCTTCTAGGACGCGGGCTTGAAGCTCTGTGAGTTGAAGACTCTGCACTGAGCGGTATTGGAGTAAAAGCCCTTGCTTTTTACTTAAGTCTGCGATTCTATTTCTTAGGGTAGGTGCGGAGATACCAAGTTCTGCAGCGACCGAGGGAATCTTCTCTCCGCGCATTACGAGATCAAGTGCTGCATCCATGTCTATGTCTGCTTTAGGTCTACCCATTAATTCCCTTCCTTTGTACAAAATTCTACATCTTGGAAAGTACACTTTCCGGTTGCTCCTGGGGAAAAGTACATACACTCTTCTACTTCTACCTCTATACCCATACGAATATCAGTTGCTGTGCAGTAATAGACTGCTCTCAGCTCTCTCAAGTCCCTTGCTACAGTCTGCGGTCTTACCGCTTCTTTCGCTTCTTTCGCTCCTGCTTGTCCCGCAAGACTCTCAGATAATATTTCGTAGTTTCCGTTGTTCATAATTCATTATTATCATATTCTTCCCTAGTTGTCAACGAATTTCCCACCGCTAGGGAAGAAAATCTTTCCCTTGTTTTCTTGCTTGTTTGCCCAGCTAATTTCTTGGAAAATTCTACCTTGGGGGATATCTGGGGGTTGATATACAGAATACAAAGGAACCATGACCCTCGTAGCCCCCCAAGTTATGGAAGACTAACATTGGCTGGAAGGGCTAAGGAAGTTAGGTTGGACTAGCTTAGTTAGGTGAATCAAACTCTGTTAGGTAGGTAAGTTGGGCGTGTCAATTTTTGTCAAAGTGTGACAATATTTGTCAAGGGTTGGGGTTGGCTGTGGAACAGGGTGTGGATTCATGGGCGTTTCACGGGCTGGGTTGTTGGCACGAGGCTTGCAGTATATATAAGGTAGAAACGGTCTTTGACAATTTGTGGGTGTAGGTACAAACGAAGGGTAATACCCAAATTTCACATTTTCCATGATAAGTCTGTTTTGGAAAAGGAAGGTATGTTATGGCTAAAAGACTTATTGATTGGAATTTAAAAGGAAGTAGCTTAGTAATGGGGAAGTATATCGATGCAGATACACCAGCAACCGAACTGGCAAGCTTTGATATTGGAAAACTATTCCCAGGGTTTAATGAAATGACTGAGGTGCAGCAATTCCTAGTTGTTTACGGAATTAAACAGAAACTTGCTGATACCGGCAGCGCAACGAAAGACGCGGAAGAAAAAGCGGGACTTGCGGGCGAAATGTTCCAAATGTTCCTTGATGGAAAGTTTAGGGTTCCAAGGGCGAACGCGACTGGCGCGAAGGAAAATAAAGCCATTGCGGAAAAGGTTAGGGACACGGCGAAAGCGGTAAGTTATGAAGGTTTGACCATTAAGAAATTAATGTTCCCCGATACGTTTACAGATGAAGATCAGGAAAAGCTGGATGAGTTTATAGGGATTATGAACGCACATGCTGAGAAGCAAAAATAAATTTAGATTCAAAACTTAACTTAAAAATGAAAAATTAATCTTAACAGGCTTATCATGGAGGGTGTGAAAGGTAGGACAAAAAATAAACTAATAAAAGGAGAAAGGTATGAAATCTGTAGATGTAATTATAATAGTTGTTTTATGTATTCTTAGCGGAGTAGCCACTTTATACATAGATTCGTCTTGGCATTACGTATTTGGATTTGTTGTTAGTAGCTTTATACATACTGTTTTAAACTGTTTAAAGTAAACCAAAGAAAGGAAGTCGGGTGGATTCAAAATCTACCTTGCTTCCTTTTTCTTCTTGGAATTCCTAAATCGATAGAGTCTTGGCAGAAAAGAATTAAGAAAGGTCAATTATTGACTATTTGTTATTTTTGTAATATTGTAACATTTGTTAGGCTGTGTAGCAGTTAGGCTGTAACTTCGTCTTTAGTACCATGTTGACCCCAAATGTGTTTGACCTTTTCCAAGAGACCTTTCTCTTTCTTCCAGCTTGCCTTCTTTCCTCCTTTCCTTCTAA
>JAAELO010000513.1 GCA_024226555.1 Desulfobacterales bacterium
AACAAGTCGTGTAACGCCCCACTTTAGAATGTGAAGCGATGGTCTTTTTGTTTGCACATCAACATTCACTTGATACATCGTCACATTGTTTCACATCCCGCACTTGATTTTTCCGATTGTTTTCCAACATCAACTGTACCAATTGTGTTCATTTGACTCATCAAAACAGGAATGGAATTGCAACAAGTCGTGTAACGCCCCACTTTAGAATGTGAAGCGATGGTCTTTTTGTTTGCACATCAACATTCACTTGATACATCGTCACATTGTTTCACATCCCACACCTGATTTCTCCGATTGTTTTCCATCATCAACCGTACAAATTGTGTGCATTTGACTGATCAAAACTGGAATGGAATTGCAACAAGTCGTGTCTTGCGCCACTTTTGAATGTGAAGCGATGGTCTCTTTGTTTGCACATCAACATTCTCTTGATACATCGTCGCATTGTTTCACATCCCACACCTCATTTCTCCGATTGTTCAGGAATGGAATTGCAACAACTCGTGTAACGCCCCACTTTAGAATATGAAGCGATGCTCTTTTGGTTTGCACATCAAAATAGTTATGTGCATGATCGGACAGATATTATAGAGTTGTGGAATTAAATGAACCTGCCTGCCACTGACAGGACTGCAAATCCTTTTGAGATCGAATTCAGCAAACCGCCCCGTTGAAATCGTTGCATAATA
>JAAELO010000514.1 GCA_024226555.1 Desulfobacterales bacterium
CATTAATAAAACAATATAAAATTATAAGAATTTAAATATAAAACTATGTAAAACTTATATTCTAAGGCTTTAAACCAGATTTTAAATAAAAATATCCATTTTGAGATAATTTTACTATTTAATAAAAAATATAAATTTTCAAAAAATGAATTGAAATAAAAAAATTATTAAAAAAAAGATTATTTTATACTTGAAATATAAATATGCAGATAATAGACTTTTAAGAAAGTTAGTAAAAAACATAAGTTTTTTACTAAAGAGCGAGCCGGAAAGAGGTTCAGCCCCTCTAACCAGCTCTGAACACAACTCTAATAGCGAGGAAAAGAGTCATGCCTAATAAACCTTTTACCGAAAGACAGAAGTTCCGTCAACGCCTCTTTCACATCGGGCAGATTTTAAACCAAAAACAATCAGAATGGAAAAAAGCAGGTCTGAATTGCTGCATGAGCTTTTATAGTGCAGAATCTACCACTTTTAGACGGGTTTTAATCCATTTGATTTAGATATTTGGTTTGATTTGGAATCATTAAAAACCTGATAAAATTTGAAATAAAAGATTCAAAAAATGTAATTGAAAAGTTTATTCAGTTACAACACTTGATCTGTGTAAAAACAAAGAAATAGTTTGATATTGAATTTATCAGGAAAAAAGGTTCTGGTGATTGAGGTTTGGCTACAATTTAAAAACTACATAACTTTTGCTGTTTTGAAACTATATTGAAATTGTTACCTGCCCACAGTTTTTTTAAAAGTCTTGATAGCAAAATCGTGTGAAAAGGCGTTTCTGTAAAAGAAAGGAGTGGTTGAACTAATTCTACTGGTTCAGCCACTCTGTATTATTTAGCATTATCTTAAAATCCCTTTTGTTCTCTGCTTAATGTTAACCTCTAAAATTAATGAAATTGATTATTCTTCGAAAATCAAAATAAAAACAAAATTAAACCGTTTTTGTTTTGATTTCTCTTTCTCAAGTCGTGATATTGATTATTGTATGGTTTTAGAGGTTACCAGAGGCGTTTCTGTAAAAAGAAAGGAGTGGTTGAACTAATTCTATAGGTTCAGCCATTCCAACAAACCTTGCTTTTAATTTTATACAACAAAACTAAGAAGATGTATTATTTAACTATAATTTCGTAATGAAGTAGTAATACCATGTGCCTTTTGCTGTTAATATATCATTTCCATTTTTTCATGGCATCATCCCAAAGTTTTTTTAAACCGTTTCGGTTCCTCAAAGATAGTGGCCTCCATAATATTCTATTTTTTCCGAAATGAGATGGATCATCTAAATGGAACTGCTTTATCTCATTGGCAGTAAGTTTTGCATTTACAGTTGTGGTTACCGGGGCAGAGGCAAGCCCCCTGATATTATATACCTGATAATCATCGCTCAGAATAAAATTCAACCATTCGTATGCTACAGTTGTTTTTAGAGAATCTTTTTTAACATGATTATTGACCATAAAATTATCAATCCAGCCGGTTGTACCTTCTTTTGGTTCTGCTATTTTCCAGA
>JAAELO010000515.1 GCA_024226555.1 Desulfobacterales bacterium
AACGTCGGGGTACGGAGACGTAGGGGTAACGTCGGGGTACGGAGACGTAGGGGTAACGTCGGGGTACGGAGACGTAGGGGTAACGTCGGGGTACGGAGGCGTAGGGGTAACGTCGGGGTATGGAGACGTAGGGGTAACGTCGGGGTATGGAGACGTAGGGGCATTCAAACTTCCTCTAAATATATCCACAATTTCCCAAGCTTTCTGAAAAACCTGATTACCATATTTTCCCATTACATAACCTAATAATACCTTCCCTAAACATATCCAAAAGTTTCCAAAGTGCACGGTCGGAGACGTGCCCATCTTTTTTTGTTGCGTGCGTGCGAGGGGGAAGTGGGACGGGGGGGGGCAAAAAAAAACGTCGCACCTTTTTCGTAGGGTGCAATAGGCACCCAAATAACCCATAATACTTCCCAGCATATCCATATTCCATTCCTAAATACCATAGAATACCCTCAAAGTTTCCCCCAAAAAAAGTGTAACGCCTTCTCCGACCCCCTGTTTTTTTTTGCTTTTTTTGAAAAAGGGGGACGTGGGAAGGGGGGGGGCAAAAAAAAACAGTCGCACCTTTTTCGTAGGGTGCAATATGCACCAAAATACCACATATTTCATCATAGCATATCCATATTCCATTCCCTAATACCATAAAATATCTTCAAACTACTCCTCAAAAAAGTTGCAACCGCCTTTCCCCTTCCCTTTGTTTTTTTGATTTTTTTCAAAAAGGGGGGGGGGGGCGGTCAAAAAAAAACTGTCGCACCTTTTTCGTAGGGTGCAATATGCACCAAATTACCTCATATTTCATCATAGCATATCCATATTCCATTCCCTAATACCATAAAATATCTTCAAACTACTCCTCAAAAAAGTTGCAACCGCCTTTCCCCTTCCCTTTGTTTTTTTGATTTTTTTC
>JAAELO010000516.1 GCA_024226555.1 Desulfobacterales bacterium
ATTGTCAAACCGTTCTAAATCAAGGCCTCTTGCTTCAAATAGCTTGCGCACATCCAGATATGTCGGTCCACCATATACATTAATTGCTTCTATTCCTACTTCCATCTTGTCAACCTCCTTTTTTTAATATAAGACTACATAAGTGATCGGATAAGACGTACCCAAATTTACAAAATTCAGATACATCTTACTGATAATTAAAATAATATTAAAAATTGATAACAATTGAAATGTACGTAAGATTTCTCTTGACGTACTATAATTTATAATATATGCTCCTTTCAACTTTAACCATTGAAAGGAGGCAAAATGACAACCTCTCTCGACGATTACCTTGAAATTCAAAAAGAAATACTCCAGGCCCAGCTTAAAGTAATCTATCGGCACCAAAGAAAAATACCACCGCAAATGCGCAAAATAAAACGTACGTCAAATTTGTCTTTTGTCGAAGACATACTTAAAAATACGGGAACTCCTATCCATATTTCTGAGATCATCGAGATCGCAAAGACTGAATTCAATGCTGATCTGGAAAGAGATTCTATTGTCTCTGCTTTGATTAAAAAAATCAAAGCAGGGAAAACCTTTATTCGCACCGCTCCTAACACTTTTGCTTTAAAAAAAGACTAAAACTACATTTAATGAAAGGAGGCCTAATGATGGGATTTACTGCAAAAATAAATAAACTTCGCAAAATTCTCGGAGAAGAAGACCACTTTCAACGGGAAAAAAAATTCAACTTTTTGAAATTGTAATATCCTTAATCTCAACATTTTCTGTTTGTGGGAAGAAAAAAACTGATCCTGCTATAAAAGAGTGGACACTCAGTTAAGTCATTGATAATTAAATTTTAACAATGACAGGAGGGAATTATGAGTGTTCAACAACGCAGGAAATATGATCCAGACTTTAAACGTAATGCGGTGAGGTTGACAGAAGAACCAGGTCGAACAGTAGCTGGTGTAGCAGAAAATCTTGGTATATCTAAGGATCTTCTTTATAGGTGGAGGCGGGAACGACGTTACAACAATGAAATCGCTTTTCCTGGCAATGGCCGCGAGGCATTGACCTCCGAGCAACACAAAATTAAAGAACTTGAGAAACAACTCAAAAATGCTGAAATGGAACGTGACATATTAAAAAAAGCCGTGGCCATCTTCAGCAGAACACCGAAATGAAATTTAAATTCATTGAAAATAATCGTTCGTCATTTCCGGTGAAGAAGATGTGCCAAATGTTAAATGTTTCTCAGAGCGGATATTACCGATGGCGCAAAGCCCCGTTATCATCTTTAAAAATAGAGAATGAAAGGCTGGACGCACGAATAAAAGAATTGTTCAAAGAGCATAAAGGAATGGTTGGTAGTCCAATGATAACCGCAGATCTCAATGAAGATCCTGAATTTTCAAAAGTGAGCAGAAATAGAGTAGCTCGACATATGAAAAAGA
The DNA here is from genome assembly GCA_024226555.1 of Desulfobacterales bacterium. GTDB lineage: Bacteria > Desulfobacterota > Desulfobacteria > Desulfobacterales > JAAELO01 > JAAELO01. The sequence continues at coordinate 1,449 of JAAELO010000516.1, forward strand.
TGGGGTTGAAATGCCGAACTGTTAAAAAGTTTGCTGTAACTACAGATTCAAAGCACAAAGAACCTGTTGCCCCCAACCTACTTGATCGACAGTTTAAGGTAGCAACTCCAGACACGGTCTGGGTGACTGATATCACATATTTAAAGGTTGGGAGAAAGTGGCATTATTTAACGGTTTTTATCGATTTGTTCTCCCGGATTGTTGTAGGTTGGGATCTTAGTGAATCTCTTGAAAGATATTCAGCAATGAATGCTCTTAATAAGGCCATTCTAAGGCGAAGACCAAGCCAAGGGTTGATGGTACACAGTGATAGAGGAATTCAATTTGCCAGTTTTGATTTTAGAGCAATATTAAAAAAGCATCGTTTTATCCAAAGTATGAGCAGAAAAGGAAACTGCTGGGATAACGCTGTGGCAGAATCTTTTTTTCATTCGATAAAGACACAAATGATACATCATTGTAAATTTAAGAATGTGGCCGAGGCGGAGCAGGCTCTTTTCAATTATATTGAAGTCTACTACAATCGACGGAGAAAGCATTCTACGAATGGTTATAAATCACCTGCTAACTATGAGGCGGAATGTTGGAATTATAAAAAAGCGGCTTAACAATAACTCCACTTTTTTGTTGCAAGATCACTTCCCAACTTTCATTACAAACAA
>JAAELO010000517.1 GCA_024226555.1 Desulfobacterales bacterium
CATATCCATATTATCTGCATGCTTAAGGACCATCCAAAATGGTTCTATGAGTACAATGGAAAAAAACTCCGGCTAAGTGACCTTTACGGGAAGTTAAAGAAAAAAAGAGGTAAGGCCAAAGTCAAAGCCAGTGTCCTTGTTGGACGAAGCCGCTTTGCGGCAAAAAAAGTAAAAATCATGTATAACTTCTGTCTGTATTCAATTTCGGATACCATAATTTATAAGGAGTATATCATGGAAAAGTCAGAAGTAAACCGGTTCAATAAACTCTATGACAAACATTTGAGAGCGCTTAAACTTCAAGGGAAAGCAGATAAAACAATTGAATCATATTCCAGGGCTGTTCGTCGGACTCGTGATTATTTTGATTGCTGCCCCGATAATTTAACACCCGAACAATTGAAACAATATTTTGCCGATCTTGTAGAATCTCACTCATGGAGTACCGTTAAAGTTGACCGTATTGGGCTGCAATTTTTTTGGAAACATGTGTTAAATCAGGATTGGAAGTGGGTTGATATTGTAAAACCACCGAAAGTTAAAACGATACCTGATATTCTGACTCCTACTGAAATTGAAAAAATTATAGGGGCAACACGCAAATTACGTTATCGTGTTTTTCTTTTAACTGCATACTCAATGGGGTTGCGTTTAGAAGAAACCCTGTCCCTTCAGGTTGGGGATATTGATTCAGAAAGAAAGCGTGTCCACATCCGTCGAGGAAAAGGCCACAAAGATCGTTTAGTGCCATTACCTGAGCTTACACTGCGAGGATTAAAAGAACTATGGAAAAAACACCGTAACCCCAAATTGTTATTTCCTAATGCCAATGGTTCTTTAAAAACAATTCAGAATGCGACGACTCATATGGATAGAGGAGGGGCGCAAAAAGCCATGAAAATAGTTGTCTCTGAATGTGGGATAAAAAAAAAGTCTCCGTTCATTCCCTTCGTCACAGTTTTGCCACCCATCTGCTTGAACGCGGCTTAAGCCTTCGTCATATACAGGATTTACTTGGTCATGCAAGCCCCATAACAACAGCCCGTTATGCTCACATAACAGATATCACAAATCAAAGCAGTCTGCTGGAAATGAATAAGCTCATGAATACGCTTCATGTCGACCTAAAGAAGGTGTAATCATGAAAATTTCTTCCATTATTAATCAATATCACGATGCATATATAGCTAAATATGGTGGGACCGTATTACCAGGACAATTGAAGGCAATGAATGCAATTTGTAATTGCCGGACTCCTGCTTCTGGTGAACTTTATGTAGGATGCCCGGACTGTGATCATGCTGAGTGGAAACCGTTATCCTGTGGACACCGCAGTTGCCCACAATGTCAAAATCATGAGACCAGTCAGTGGATTGATCGGCAACAGAAAAAAATATTACCTGTTCCTTACTTTCTGATTACATTCACATTGCCTCGTGAACTCAGGCCATTGGCTTTTCACAATCAGAGGGCTGTATTTTCTCTGTTTTTTCTTTGTGTTGTCAGTACATTGAAAGATTTTGGTTTAAATCCAGACAAACTCGGAGCTGAAATCGGTATGACAATGGTATTGCACACCCATAGCAGACGACTTGATTTTCATCCCCACATTCATGTTGTTGTTCCAGGTGGTGGTATTGATAAATCCAGACGTCAGTGGAAAAAGAAAAAAGGTAAATTTTTATTTTTCCATAAAGCTCTGGCTAAAGTGTTTCGTGCTCGATTTTTGAAAGCCCTGAATGAATCCAAATTAAAAATACCCGGGAATGCACCCAAAAAATGGGTAGTTGACTGTTCGCATGCCGGGAATGGGTTGACTGCAGTAAAATATTTGTCCCGCTATTTGTATCGTGGTGTTATCAGTGAGAAAAATATCATCTCAAACCGAAATGGTGTGGTAAAGTTTAAATATACGGACAGCAAAACAAAAAAGACCTGTTTTCGTGCTTTAAAAGGGGAAGATTTTATAAATCTAATCATGCAGCATGTTCTTCCCAGAGGATTTCGAAGGGTCCGAGACTACGGATTCCTTCATAGCAATGCCAAAAAACTGCTTCTTCTGGTTCAACTGATTTTATTTGTTAAAATCAAAGAAATTGAGCAGCGGTCAAGACCGGTTTTTAAGTGTCCCTGTTGTAAATCATCTATGATTATCTATGGATACCGGTATTCCATAGATAAACCTGGATAAACCTAATTCCGGCTATAGTTGCTATGCATTTTTAAAACAGGAGAAAGAGACATCTTATGAAATAGAAGGTCCTTTTAAAAAGCCTATTATGAGGCTAATGTATTGTTGCGTCTGTAAATCTGTCATATCTCCACAGACGTTCAACCATCTCTAAATCCACAAAAAGATATTTTCTTATATAGACGACCAAATTCTACCGGGCTTGTCCAACCACTGGATAAGATTGTGGCTCGTTCCTCACACAATCTATCCTTGTTCGTTAGGCTATAATTCTAATTCTTGTTTCCAAGTGTAAACTGATCTACGATCCAAAGCCAACTTCCATCTGGTTGACGTCTAGCAATTTCGGCGGTGATATCACCATTGCTCGTTCGGGACGACGTGAGTGCTATTCCTCCGCTACATAATGCTTCAGCTTGAACGCTTGGATCAAATTGCGGACGATTGGCTATCAATTTGATAAAAAACTCTCGAATTTGGTTTAGACCAATCGCTACCTCGCCTTCACCATCTGAGACAATAGCGTCAGGCTCATAAAGAGCCACTAGTCCTTCAACATCTCCTGTATTTGCACGCTCTACAAAATATTTCTCAAGATCATTAGGATCATTCGCTGGTTTGTGCATTTGTTTAAACTCCGCTTAATATGTTAATCCCTCGCTCAGCCTTTTGTGTCGGCTGCCAGTGAAAGGTTATACACCAATTTAGATAAACGCTCCCATACTTAAACGGTCCTCTGTAAGGAACCCCAAAGACTTGTAAAAATCAGCTACAGCAGTATTGGTTGCTCGAATTTGAAGGTTTACCTTATTGCACCCAATTGCCTTTAGGTTTTTGATTGCAAATTCTATTAATTGAGTGCCAGTGCCCTTACGGCGCTGACTTTGTGAGACGGCAACTGCATATAGCCAACCTCGGTGTCCATCATAACCTGCTATACAAGCACCGATAATCTTCATACCATCTTCTGCAATAAAAATTAGATCATCAATTGCTAATTTTTGCTCAATAACAATCGAGGGCGCATTATGAGGTGGATCATCAGGAAAAACATCTTTCCAGAAAGAGATTAATTCATTATTGTCTTTTGTTTGATATTTACGAATATTCATGATTACCTGTTGATGTATAAAATCAGGAGACGCGGCCGTTTGCGCTCACCTGCATTTGTCTGTTAGGCTCTTTTAGCCAGTGAACCAGAACTTGAGTTCCAGCACCAAATATTACCTGATGTTAAATGAACTCCCCCGATCCAGCAGTCTATTTCAACCATATTGAGCCGGTCACTTTTTCCAGATAACACTTCTTCGCCCATTGGCGTAATAGTCAATTCTTGGTCTGGGTTAGCTGGTAACGTCAATTCCTTACCTTCTGGAAGTTTCAGTAACGGTGGATTAGTTTCTAAAAGTTCATGAAGGATAATCCAGAAACTTGAATCACCAAGAAATCTTCGATCTTCTGTTTCTTGATAAAGACTGAACACCTTTTCGGGTCGTTTTTCACCTTGTGATATTATTGCCAAGGACTGCTGAGCAGTCCGGGACAAACCATTTGAACAATTCGGATATTCCTCTAGTAACCTGATAATAGCCCCTTTCAAAAATGGCAGAACACTGGTATCTGTACTTAGCAGCCCATGCCATTTTTCAGGGGATCTTGACCGAAAAGCAGACCAAGCTTTGTTTGATAGTGTCAAGTGAGCTACCGTAATGGGGTCTTCGTATTTAAACAAACCTTTCATTTCTTCTGGAGAAAGCATACCTAAATATTTATCAGTACAGATTATTGACAGCTTCACCTCACCTGCAAAATTTAAGTGAAACCAATCTAATATTTGTAATATTTGAAGCTGGTCATAAAGATCATGCTCAAACCATAAAATCACTTTTTCATACTTTGCAAAGGATTTTATTGCTACATCCCTCTCTATAAAACTGTTTATGATGTTTTCGGGCGTTCCCCAGCCACGTTCTATAATGAACTTTGCCCGAACCTTTGAAAGATCATCTAACGAGAGATCTTTTGGAACAGGTCCATTATGTAACACATCTCTCCAGGGAAGAAATTCACCGGGAATATTGGCCTCTTTCATTATCTTAACGGCAGAATCACCGTTTGTAATATTTAGAGTATTTTCCATCTGTTTTTTTCTGAGCCTAAGTTCTTATGCAGGCCCGTATAACATGCAATTTGGAATGTTATACGACCAATTGAATTAAAAAATATAGCATAAGAATTCTATATCAACCTTTTTAAAACCTGTAAAGATACTTCAGCAATTCACTCAGGGCAAACGCATATAAAACTGGCACACATTTTGATTGGCTATAATTTC
>JAAELO010000518.1 GCA_024226555.1 Desulfobacterales bacterium
ATATTTATCTAACAATGTATATACTACTTATAAAAAAATAATCAAACTCTAAAATGAGCGATTATATTCTTTAAATACCATTAATCTTTTGAATTAGAAAGTTTATATAGAAATACTCAAAATTCATTAGTACCTTACTTTTAATATTGTTGTATTTTTTGGCATAAAACTAATAATTAAATGCAGGAATCAGAACAAGTTCTTTGATTTTTTCAGCTTGTAAAATTACCTCTTTACCTAATTTGGTCGTGTAATATTTATAAGTTTTCCCAATAGATTTAATTAGTTTGTGAACTCTCAATCTTTTTAATAACCTTGAAATTTTACTAGCACTAAAAGTAGGTAATTGTTTTCTAATATCTTTATTTCTAAAACCACTTATGTTAAATTCACCCCGAAGAATTATCAGTAACATATTTAAATCGTTTTTATCGAAAAAGTTAAATCCTTTGTAATTTCGATTATTTTCGTTTTTTGAAGTGGTAATTTTTTCAAGTCTTTTTCTACCAGCATTTTTATTTTCTATTGCTGAAATAAACTCAATATATCTTTTGTTTGATGCTTTCAATATTCCGATTAAAGGTTTCAGGCTATAAATATTCTTTTTAAACGGAGCATTTTTCAAAGTTGTACTGCCATCTCTATGTTCTACCTTTCGGTAGTGTTTGAAAAAAGTTATGTTGTTTGTTGTGGTTTCAATACGTAAAATTTTATTGAATTTGTCATACATTTTAATAGAATTCGTACCTATGCTGTGTTTTATACGACTGCCTTCAATACGGATATTATAATTGTTTCCTGTTTCGCCCTGAAAACGAGGGTCTAATTTTCTTCCGAAAAAAGTAAAAATATTATCAGGCTTTACTGTATGGATAGCTGTTGCAATTAAATCCTGATAGATTTCCTGTAAATAATCTTGTTTCTTAAAAATAATATCAGTTGCATATTCAACTTGCATTAGACTCCAATGATATACCTGATCAAAATCGGAATATACAGTACAATATTTTTCTACTAACCCATCTAATCGTTTGTGGATTTGGTTCATGTCAATATTGTCCGAAATTTTTTGTGCACGCCCGAAATCTGCAATGCTGTCAAAAGCATTGTCTATCATTGTATAAGAAATACCTTCTTTATCAAGTTCATTGGCTAGTATATTATGACCATTAAAATAAACTTGTAATTTAAATGGACACCAGGTTGGAACCCGAATATAGCTTAATCCGAAATAGGAATCTATAAAGTAAAAATAATAATGTAAACATTTGCCTTGAGTACCTTTCAAATAGGTTTTGCCACTTCCTTTATCATGCCAGGGCTTGTAACTCGGACAAGATTCCATTGCTGAAAGTATATGAACTAAACCTGTGTGTAAGCCTCTTGATTTTAGCTTTTTTTGAACTAAATCTTCTTTCCGTATATGTGATTTACGAACAAACTCAATGTCAATTCCATTAGCTTTGGCTATTTGCTCTGCATTATCTCTTATCTTATCCTTAAAAGTTTCTGCAAATTTTTTATAATCGAATATACGAATTCCTTTAAAATACAAATAGGAAGTCATACCTTGTGAATAACATATTTGAGGTAAAGTGCCAGTGATGATAATTCTATCTAAACATCCTAAAACGCCTGCTATCTTTCCTTTATAGGTTTCTGTGAGTAGTTCCATTTTGCAAATATATAAAAAAAAATCCTGTTTGGTTCTGGCTTGTCCAGGTTAGGTTAAACAAAATATATTGGATTACATTTTTTTAACACTTAGTTAAATTTTGAGTTTTAAGTTTTAAATTATGAGTTAAAAGCCTGTTCTACAGTAGCCTGACTTTAAATAATAAAACTACATAAAACCCATTAATTCAGAATGTTATAAATAAATAATGCTTTAGTTTAAATTTTC
>JAAELO010000519.1 GCA_024226555.1 Desulfobacterales bacterium
AAAAAAAATAAATGATAGCCACGTACGTCATGTTTGGTGTTGTGGATGTGCATGACATTAATTAAAAAACTGAAAAAAAAGACTATGTTTTTGGTGGTCGCTTTGTCTTCCGCACATGTTTTGTTATCTGGTTCATCAATACCTGTGTTAATTAAAAATGACATATGTCTAAAATAATAAATGATAACTTCGTCATTTTTAATTTATTCTAAGAATAATAATTGACAATTTGTCATTTTTATTTTATTCCAAAGTAACATAAACATTAAATGTTACATTTTTTATTTTATTTTCATGTGCTTGATTTTTTATATTTTTTTCCATGTGCAGATTGTTGTTTTTTTAATTAAAAATGAAAACGTTTCATTTTTATTTAACTGGTATTTACATGGATGCCATCTCATTTTTCTTTTTCCTCGCCATGTTCTTAATTATACTTGACGCACCCATTTATTATTATTGCCAATTATTAAAAATGATAGGATCATTTTTATTAAACATGTAATTCATCATGAAAAACGAAAAATTAAAAATTTTG
>JAAELO010000520.1 GCA_024226555.1 Desulfobacterales bacterium
AAAAATTCTTCCTAGAGGATGATTTTGGTTTTTGACCCCCTGTGCCCCAACTTCTCCAAAATTTTAAACCCACAAGAGAATTTTCAGGACAACTTTTAATACATATATTTGTATACATATGAGGGTACTGTTCCATATATCCGAGAATGAACAAAATTGAAAGGGTCAAATGATCACCCTCCAGCCCACCCGCACAACTCGGCACTTCGTGCCTCGATCGTAAGGTTAGCACTGAACCCCGAAGGGAGTCTGTAAGGTAACGGGCAACATTTAGTCCACTTATTCGTTCGGGCGGCTGCGCCGCCCCCAATTAAAGAAAAAAAAAGAAGCCCCCTTCAATATTATAAAAGAAATCCTTTTAAAAACCGTGCAGACAATTTTAAGCACAAACCAGTCATTAAAACATCATTTACATAATCAACTAAATAATTTTTTCCTATTTAAGTGACTGTTCTCCATTTTTAGTGGGGGGAGTGTGTGGGGGTGGGGGGGGGGAGTGGGGGAATGGGAGGGCGTGGTGGATTTGGGGAGGGGGGGGGTGTTTTATGATAAAAATCCATTTAAAAATGAATAGACACCAAAAAAATCAAATTGACATAAAAATTGATAATTTTTCGCAAAAAGGCCTCTCAAGTAGTGGTGAAATTTTAAGGTCGACTTTTAGCAT
>JAAELO010000521.1 GCA_024226555.1 Desulfobacterales bacterium
CTATTATTTTTTTCATAAGTCCTGTTCATTAGCCGGATTTGATCTATTTCATTTCTTCAAAACAACCCTTATCATCAGGAACCAATATCTCAACTTTGTTAGAACTGACATTAAAGAAACCAAGCTTATGCTTTTGTGCTGATTCTTTGACTTTATAATATCCATTTTCTGCTTCTGACCATGGAAATGATGTATATACTAAAGATTTACCAATGCAATAATCCACCAGTTTATCTTCTATCTCTTCATCATCACCTTCGTATGCATAAGGACCATTCATTGGTGGGTAGTCATCTATTATGTCCTTAAACCAATCCTTCAGTTTTTTTGTAGTAATTGCCGGGTCCTCATAATCATGATCATCTTCCCACTTCGATTGAGCCTTCCACCATTTAAGAAAATCTGCCTTGGAAGAAGGTGCTTTATCTTTGTCAAATACCATTAAATCAAAACTCATGTTATTTTCCTTTTATCTCTGCAATAGATTTATCCAACCACTCTCGAAATACCAGGAGGAAAAACCTAATACTTAATCTACAATGTCTTATAGCCATAACTCTGATTTAAACATTCATACTCTTCACACAAAAAAGTTTCCTGAATATTGATAAGTGAACCCTCTTTCCGGGAGAGATCAAAAAGATCCATAAGTTCTCCCTTATCAGCAACTGTTTTAAATTTTTCCTTGTTATTTTTAAAACAAAAAAGTCCACCAAACAACGAATTTCCGACAGGATGAAAACTTGAATAACTGCAGGAAAGACATAATTTAAAGTGGAATAAATTTGATATTTTTTCCTTCATATCAATCTGAATATCAACAAGAGCATCTTCAAACCAACCGAATCTTCAGGTTTTATAAACCTGATCCTGCAGGCAGGTACTTGTTTTTAAGCCATAATCCTCTGTTTCACCTGCCATCCAATGGAATTTTCCATCTCTTATTGTAAATGTTCTTCGGTTTTTTTTAGGTAATGGCATTGAATCTTAAAACCTGTTCCTCTTTATTTCCTGCGACCTTTTAATATCTCAACATCAGCCTTAAGTTTTTCAATATATGGAGGTGCTTCTTCATTAAGCCATTCAGATTCTGTGATCTCTTCACCCACTTTTATAGCTAACTCCAGATCACTATCATAATTTTCTATTGGCCAGATATAAACCCTGCCAAGTTGAGCAAAAAGCCATACCGTAGCTCTTTTTTCTGAATGCCCCTCATCCTTGCTACTGATTGTTTCAAGCCATTTCCCACGAAGATTAGTTTCATCCATCAAATCACCAAACCAATCTGCAGCAGAATCATTGTCCCATGCTTCGAAATCCCACATTCCCATATTATACTCCTTTGATTTATATCTGTTTATCCTCTACTTTTTCCATAGAAATAAGTTTCTGTTCATTTTTTCAGCCTGTTAATCAATTCTTTTATACTACTTTTCCACTTTAGGAATAGTTCATCATTATCTGACCAAAGCTCATACAGTTCAGACTTATCACTTATCACTTTTTCCAAAGCTTCTACCGATATGCCTTTTAAACTGCTCACATCAAGATCACTATGTAACAATCTGAAACAGTTTACATTGCTTTCATCTTTTCTTTCTTCGTTATCAGTTCTGTATTTTGTGCCATTCAACAAATTATCAATATAAGCAGCGGAAACAGTTACGGCATGACAATTATCAAACTCAAGATATTCAGACTTAATTGCTTTATTAAATGAAGAGGTAAAGAATTTTTTTGCATCGTTTTTTAATTCATCCTCAAAGTCATAGGCGGTATCATCATCGAAAATTCCGTAATTCCAGCATCCCATATCGATTTCCTCCGTTATTAACAAGATTATACCCTGTCTTAATTATCAGGATTATTTTCTAACACAGAATTTTATCTATCTTTTAATACTTCTACAGAGATATTAATGTGATACATTTCATATTCTTAATTTTTTTTTAAATTTTAATCTTCATAAATGAAATGTGACTTGCTCTTAAGATAGCAGTTTAACACAATTTCTTTCCCTTGAATAAAAAGATGTTTATGGGTTGGATTCTAAAATGTTTAATAATGTTCGGTGTATATTGCTACCAGAGGTATGTGGGGGGTTCAATAAATACAAAGCATAGTTTTTTAAATATTCATGAAGTTGATATGCTGAAAAAGAGTTGGATAATAAGTAGTGAATGCCCAATGTATTTTGCAAAGTGTTTAAAGAATTTTTTGATAACTATTGGGTGTATAAATAATAATGAATTAGATCTCTATGAGCCTTTTCATAATCCAAGAGTTTATCTATACAGAATGAAATAAAGAAGTATTTTTAAGCTTCGTAGGGTTCATTCTATGCCCTTAACAGAGACTGAAGAAATTAAAGAGGAAGAGAAATCCCGACTTCCTTTTGTAACGATCGAATTTCAATCTCGCAATAAATGTGCATAGAATGCACCCTACAAAAGAAAAATCAAATCAATTATAATTTAGAGGGTTTTTCTTTGTTAATTATTTTTGAGATAGCTTCTCGTGAAGCATATGGATTCCCTCCTGCGCTGGGAATGACGACAGTTCGTGTTTATATTTGCAAAATTCTATTTCAAACCATTGTCATGGTGCGTTCGAAAGGGCCTTAACGCACCCTATGGATATTCCCAAATAAACAAGGTTGTACTCAAAAAGGAATGCAACCTTGTTACTCGCAATAGCCTTAATGGATTAGTCTCTATTAACCCTCTTTTCTGAGAAGTTTTTTATCCAGTTTACCAATAGTGGTTAATGGTAATTCATCCCTGAAGATCAGCTCTTTAGGAACTTCATATCTTGCAAGTTTCTCTTTTGCAAAATCCATGATTTCTGACTTCAACTCGCTATGCCCCTTGTCTCTGTATGCTGAAGTAAGCATAATGTATTGTTTTACAATTTCGGAACCTGGTTTATCGGGATTTGGCAGACCTATAATTGCAGACATCTCTATAGCCGGATGCTCTGCCATAACCTCTTCAACTTTCTTAGAGAACACCTTAAAACCACTTACAATGATCATATCCTTAACCCGGTCAACTAATGTTAAATAACCTTTTTCATCAAAAACTGCCACATCTCCGGTTCTCATATATCCATTTTCGTAAAATACATTTTCTGTTTCACCAGGTTTGTTGTAATAACCTTTCATAACCTGTGGGCCTTTAACGCATATTTCACCGGACTCACCGGGACCTACTTCTTCACCCGTTTCAGGGCTGATTAGTTTGACATCAGTATTTAAAAGTGGCATCCCTATTGAGCCCAGTTTTTTAAGTCCTTTTAAAGGATTGGCTACTGTTAACGGCGATGTTTCGGACATCCCATAGACTTCAAGAAGCTTTCCTTCACCAATAATTTCAGCAAGATCTTTCATGGATTCCTCTGGAAATGGTGCTGCAGAAGAGATACAAATTTCGAGTTTGGAGTGATCAAGTTCTCTGAATTTTGGATTATCCATTAAAAGGAAGTATAGTGAAGGAACATTAACAAGAAACCTTGGCTTGTGCCGTTCCATCTCTTTACAAATCATGTCGGTATCTCTGGGATTTGGTATGAGAACCTGAGCCCATCCCCAGTTTAGCAAACCCAAATTGAAAAAAGTTCCTGCTATATGGAAAAAAGGAAACCCGGACAAACCAACTCCATCATTACCCAGATTAACCCATTTTTTTACAAGAATAATATCTGAACAGATATTCCTATGTGTCAGCATTGCACCCTTTGGAATCCCTGTCGTTCCTCCTGTGTACATGATCATTGCAAGGTCATCCGGTGATATTTTTATTTCAGGTGAACTGCTTCCAAATTTATTTCCTCTAAGAATTTCATTAAATTTAAATACTTTTTTTCCGGGTATTTCTGAGACTTTTCCTTTTGGAATTTTTTTAAGGAGCTTTCCCAGAAATCTTTTCATTCCAGGTAAAAAATCTCCCACTGAAGCTGCAACTGTAATTTTCAGATCCGGAAGATTCGGTGCTATTTTCTCAACTTTACTTTGAAACATAGCATCGAGTGATACTACTACTTTTGTTTTACAGTCTTTGAGTTGAAACTCCATCTCATCCATCGAAAGGAGAGGAGATACGCCAGTAACAACACACCCGGCTTTTAATGCTCCTATCAATGCGATTACAAATTCCGGAATATTTGGTAAATTGACTCCCACCACATCACCTTTTGAGATTCCATTACTCAAAAGCATATTGGCAAACTTATTTGAATAAAGGTCAAGATCACTAAAGGTAATAGTAACTCCCATATAGTAAAAAGCTGGTTTATCTGCACGATCCCGGAATGAGTTTTTTAGAAGTGATATGTAGTCAGTTTCCCAAAGGGAGGGGTCAATATCTTTTAATCCCTTATCATAATGTTGATGCCAGACTTGATCATTTACCATAATAACCCTCCAGTATTGTTGTTCTGAGAGTATCAACCCTCAAAGATTAAAAACTGACTGATGGGAATCTCTAATAACTTCTATTTTGGCGAAACACTAATAGTTGTTTACAAACATCAAAAACAACTGAATTGTTTCTAAAAAAAACTGTAATAAAATCGGTTCGTTTTTTTTAGAAATTCAGATCTTTTTATAAACGTCATATTTCATCCAAAATTTTAAATATTAAAGGTTCCCTGTTATTTCTGAATAATAAATCTTCATGCAAAAAGATAAAAAATTAAACTTTATTTTTCCAAATATTTACTCCTGACTTAATTCTTTAAGAGTATCTATGTAATGCCTTCCATCTTCTTTCCAGACAAGACAGGTATTTTTCAGAAATGAACTGACCAAAAAAGCCATATCCTTATTATCTCTCTTTACCCTGCTAAGCTGTGTGTAGAAGCCCTGAAGTATCATTGGAGCCATGGCAAGTAGTAAAGCTGATAAATGATTACATCCCTCACCCTTGCCTACCTTACTCTTAACTTTTGAAGTAAAACCTGCTGTGATCCTTTCTCCTATCAACCAGTCCAAACTATCCTGTGCTTCAATGCATCCGTTTCTCGGGATTCCCGGCATCTCTACTTCGATCTCTTTTATTTCGAACCCCTGTTGTATGACCCTAAGGTTTATGAACATATGATGAACAACACCGGGAGTTGAAGGTTTTCCGGTCATTGTGTAATGCTCTGCAAGTCTGTCATCTTTAAGTTCACCGCGAACTATGATAGTATTATCATCCACAGGATAGATATTTACTGAAATATTCCTGCTGTGAATCCTCTCATCCTTAACCAAATCCATTAAACCCATTTTCTTTTCCTTAATAAATATTTTTTCTTTAAAGCTTTACTATATGATATAAATTTTACGAAATACTTTTCCATTTTCTTTATTAATGCAATTATGACTGGTGCGTTCTAAAAAACAAGAACGACACCCTACGACTTCGATCCTGAGTTTTTATTAGTGCATAAAAAGCTAATATTTGTTGCTCCAAAAAAAGCAAGTTTCTTGTAGCGTTGTCTAATTGAGAATTGCAACGTAACATATGGAGGAATTTTACAACGCCAACTAAAAAATAAATTTGGATATGATCTCCTTCATTATCTCTGTCGTTCCCCCACCTATTGAAAGAAGTCTACCATCTCTCCAAAGCCTGTCCACAACATTTTCACGCATATAACCATGACCACCAAATATCTGCACAGCTTCATAAGTTACTTTGTCACATATATCACAGGCAAAATTCTTTGCCATTGAAATCTCTTTTATTGGATTTTCACCAGAGTCAATTTTTGCTGCTATTCGATACGTAAATTCCTTACTTACCTCAACCTGAGTTGCCATATCAACCAGTTTATGACGAATCACCTGAAATCCTGTCAGGGATTTTCCAAAAGCCTCCCTGCTTTTTGCATATTTCATAGCCTCATTAAGTGCAAGTTCAGCAGTAATATTTGCCATGATACATAATTGAAGACGTTCGCTAAGGAAGTTTTCCATAATGTAATAAAATCCCTTATTTTCCTCTCCAATAAGATTGGATACCGGAACTTTACAATCATCAAAAAATATTTCTGCTGTATCGGAAGCCCACCAGCCTGTCTTTTTTAAAGGTTTTGATGTTGAATAACCTTTTGAATCTGATTCTATAATCAGTAAACTTATTCCATGTGCTCCATCGCCGCCCGTCCTGACTGCTGTCGTAAGCTGATCTGCACGAATGCCACTGGTTATAAATGTTTTACTTCCATTTACTATGTAATGATCACCATCTCTTACGGCTGTGGTTTTGATGTTGGCAACGTCGGAACCACCACCTGGTTCTGTAATCCCAAGAGCTGCGATCCTGTCACCTGCAAGAACAGGTTCTACAAATTTTTTCTTCTGCTCTTTAGTTCCAACCCTTACAATCGGAGGGATAGAGATATCATGTGAACCAAGACTTGCAGTCAATCCACCAGATGTTGACCTCATTAACTCTTCACCAACAACTATCTTTAAAAAAACATCTCCTTCTATTCCACCAAGCTCCTCCGGATAACAAATTCCTAAACCACCAATTTCAGCTGACTTTTTATAAAGTTCACGGGGGAAAGTTCCCGCTTCTTCCCATTCATGGATATTTGGCAAAACCTCTTTTTTTATGAACTCTCTGAAAGACTTTCTAACCATATCGTGTTCTTTACTAAAGTACTGCTGATAAGATTTTGTTTCCATTAGTTATCTCCGATTTTACTATTAAAATTGTTAGTTAACTTTTGGTATTCTTAATCAAAACGAATTCTTTTTTATCAATTAAAAAATCAAATTCTACGGAATCAAAAAAAATATTTCTCTATCCTGCCAGGCACAATAAAAATTTCAGTTACAAATCTATCCGCAAACTTATATAGACATAAGGGAATCTCTAATGGCTACCAATTAGAGGCTCCTTATATATGAAATAGGCACAGTAAAAAACTTCAGTTACAAGGCACTAAATTTTTGTTAGGCACGAGGCGTGTTAGTATACGTCGAGTGTCTAACAAAGAATTTATAACGCAGTAACTGGAGGAATTTTACAAAGCCGCTGGGCCGTCTTCTGGTGGTCCCGCAAAAGCCTGCGCATAAAGCATCCATTTTGTGGCTGCGCTTCCAGTAACTGTAAGACCTGTATCTTTAACGTTTCTCCTTTGACTTACAACAAGGCAAAAATCTTCAGCCGGACCTGTTATAATATTCTCAGAACCAAATTCACCCCATTCCCAGATTTCACCTGATGGGCTTTCAAGTTCAACACGAACAATCTCATCAGGAACTTCCATCTGCCTGTTTTTAAAACTCCAGCCATATGTTCTGACTCCAAGATGAGCTATATGCTTTAATCTATTAGTTGGTTCCCTTTTTATTCCAAGAGTATCTGCTACATCCTGACCATGTGCCCAGGTTTCCATTAATCTTGCCGTAACAAAAGATCTTACACTCATGGGAGGTCCATACCATGGTAATCTGTCCTTAGGATCAAGAATTTCAACAGCTTTCATAAGGATATTGCGTTCATCTCTCCACCATTTCATCAATTCTGTTGGTGTCATAGACCTAGGCTTTTTAAGAGTTTCCTCCACATGATCTTCAAAATTTGTAAAGCCCTTAATCATATCTTCAAGGTGCGTGTTAAAACCATTTTGATCTGTTGCTGCAAGCCTTGCTTTATCATCAAAATATGCAAGATGACCAATTTCATCTTTAATAGTCCAGTTACTAAATGGAGTTACTGTAAGCCACTTTTCATCTGAAAGGTTACAGACCATCTTATCAAGGTCATCATGTTCATTGACTAAATCTCTGCATAGATTTTTCATTTATTATTTCTCCAAAAAAGTTGGAAATCTCAAATATTTTGATTATTAGAGGTTCCCCGTTATAATTCCAGAGCAGTTAAAAAACCTCCGTGGATTGCATGGTTCATTTTACCAGGTTGCTGACAATCTCCAACAGTAGAATAAGGAATGCCAGATTCTTCAACCTCTTTTGACAAAGTTTGTACTGCTTTTGATCCCGCAGCCATTACAACATTATCAAATTTCTTACTTTCCATACCATCAGGAGTTTCATATTCAACAATTCCATCTTTGATTGATAATACTTTTGAGCTTGTTTTTATAGTTACACCAAACCTATCAAGATTACCCATAAGCACCCATTTTGTCGATTTCCCAACATCTCCTCCTGCTTTTTCCATCATCTCAAAAACAGTAACTTTCGATGAACCTCTGAACATATGTTCCCTGATTCTTTCAGGTGGAATTGCTTCATATGTCATAAGAAAATGTACTGTCTCAGGATTCATTGATCCTTTTTCAGCTATAAAAAATGCTGTTTCAAGGCCAACTGCTCCTCCACCGATGACAGCAACCTCTTTTCCAAGTCTGGGATTTTTTTCAAGAACATCCCATGAAGAGATAACCGAAGAGTCATTTATTCCTTCCATAGGTGGCATAAGAGGCTTGGCACCTTCACATACAATAATATGATCGGGTTTTATCTCTTTAATCATTTCGGTAGTAACTTCTACATTAAGATAAACCGGAATATCATATTTCTTTATCATTGCCCTGTAATATCTAACAAACTCAAGAAGTTCCTGTTTGTGAGGAGGTGCTGCTGCAATTTTTATCTGACCACCAATATCATCTTTCTTTTCATATATCTCAACAGAGTGGCCAGCCATAGTAGCAGTAAGAGCTGCTTCAAGTCCGGCGATACCTGCACCAACAACCATTATCTTTTTGGGATTACCGGTCATCTGGATATTTCTTTCACCCTCAAAACCAGCCCTTGGGTTTCCTACGCAATATACAGGTCTTCCGTTAAAAATTTCATCTGTACACCCCTGGGAACATGCAACGCAGGGCCTGATCTCCTCTGCTCTTCCATTTTTAGCTTTTTCAGGCCAGAAAGGGTCTGCAATTAAAACTCTACCAAGATTTACCATGTCGGCTACACCATCCTGAATAACAGCTTCTGCAACATCAGGAGTAGTAATTCTGTTAGATGCCATTACAGGAATGTTAACTTCTTTTTTGATATTACCTGCAAGATAAGCGAAACCAGTTCTTGGTAGTTCCATAGGTAGCTGGGGAACCTTTGATTCATGCCATCCACCTGTAACATTTATAATATCCACACCACACTTTTCATATACCTTAGCTATTTCAGGAGTCTCTATATCTGAATTACTACCTTCAACAAAATCATTTCCAGCCATACGGATACCTAAGGGATAATCGTCTCCTACTTTTTCCCTCACCATTCCAAGTAATTCCCTGACAAAGCGTGTTCTGTTTTCAAAACTTCCGCCATATTCATCAGTTCTCTCATTTTTCAGAGGAGACAAAAACTGTGTGATCAGGTACCCTGCTGAAGCTATAATCTCGACCCCTTCAAAACCAGCTGTTTTAGCCCTTAATGCGCCTTCAGCAAAAGCGTTCTGAACAGTTTTAATGTCTTCAATGGTCATCTCCCTTGGTGTTGCCTTGGAGTATTTTGAAAATACTGCTGATGGTGCCATTGGAGTTTCGTTATTAATCAAAAAAGGATATGTGTATGCTCCAGCATGAAATAACTGAACCCAGGGGCTTGCCCCTTCATCCTTAATCAGTTTGGTTAATTTCTGAAAAGAGGGAATAGCTTCATCACTTGCTATGGATAGTGGAACAAATCCTGAACCAAGAAAATCTATACCAACTGGTCCAACTGTTACTATCCCAGCACCGCCTTTGGCTATCTCTTTATAAAAATTATAGTATTTGTCATTTAACTTTGTATCATAGGAATACAAGAGTCCCAATGAAGGATAGGCAATTCGGTTTTTTACTTCAAGTTTGTTTATCTTTATGGGGCTGAACAGATAGTTGTACATACTTCAATAACCTTTCAAATAAGCCATATCAAAAATACCTTCCAGCCCAAATTCTGTAAACATTGCATAAAAATCAAAGATTTTTATTTTGGAGTTAGTCAAAATTTAAAATCCTCAACAGACTACGATGTATGCCTGCGGTTTGAAATAATGACATGCCCTGAACTTGAACGAAAATCTTATTTTTGAAATAGTTTCTATCATTAAAACGGGCGCGGGCAAGCAGCACCCCCTACAAATAATTATTTCACAGCGGTCCGGTTAACCAGACATTATTTTTTAGAATCCTGAAAATTTTGCTATAACATCACTCATAACCTCATTGGCTCCGCCACCAATGGATATAAGCCTTGAGTCTCTGTAGAATCTTGAAACTCTCATCTCATTCATGAATCCCATTCCTCCGAACATCTGGAGACATCCATCAGCAACTTTATTAAGTACTTCCCCGGCAAGTAGTTTTGCCATGGAAATTTCACGCGTTGCATCAACTTTGTTTTCTTTCATCCTGACAATGTGGTAGGTTAATTGCTGTAAACTTTCAATTTCAGCAAGCCAATGTGCTAATCTATGTCTTAAAACCTGTTTTTTAATAAGTGGTTTTCCAAATACTACTCTTCCCTTAAGGTATTCAACACATTCATTAATCATTTCCTTAGCACCAATGTACGCCATTGGAATAGCACTGAATCTTTCGTGCTGGAACTGCATCATCTGGTGAATAAATCCTTCACCTTTTACACCTATAAGGTTCTCCTTTGGAATTCTCATATCATCAAAGTATAGTTCAGCTGTATCACTACTTCTCATACCAAGCTTATCAAGCTTCTTACTCACATTAAAACCGGGAAGGTCTGTTGGTACTACGAACAGGCTAAAACTATGGTAACCTGGGTCTTCACTTGTTCTTGCAAGAACAGTAAGGAAATCCGCCTGGGTTCCATTTGTAATAAATGTTTTTGAACCATTAAGAACAAAACAATCTTCTTCTTCTCTTGCAAAGGATTTTAATGCAGATACATCAGAGCCTGCATCCGGCTCTGTAACAGCAATAGCGGCTACTAATTCACCTTTAATGGCAGGTCTCAAATACTTCTCTTTTAAATAATCAGAACCAAAGTCATTTATTGCTGGCGTTGCCATATGGGACTGAACAGCGATAGCCATTGGGACACCACCGCATGGGATTTTGGCAAACTCCTCAATAACAACTGTATCGTACCAGTAATCAAGCCCTTCTCCGCCATATTGTTCATCATAACGAATACCTAAGTAACCCAGTTCACCCATCTTCCCAAAAAGATCGTGAAGGGGTATATGACCATCCTCTTCCCACTTATCCACATAAGGATTGATCTCTTTATTAACAAAGTCTCTTACAGCTTTTCGAACTAACTCATGTTCTTTTGTGAAGTAAATGCTACTCATTGGAATCTTTCCTTTATATAAATTTTTATAAAATTATTATCAGGGAACCTCTAAAAACAGATTTTTGACTATCAGAGGTTCCCAATTATTTCGTTAGTTTAGAGATCTCCGTTGCAACTCCTCTTCTCTAAGATCTTTTCTAAGAATCTTTCCAACATTTGTTTTCGGGAGTTCACCCCGGAATTCAATCTCAGTTGGAAGTTTGTAATTTGCAAGCTTTGTTGCACAATATTCTATAAACTCTTTCTCATCTGCAGAAGCTCCATCAATAAGAACAACAAATGCTTTGATCTGTTCACCACGGGTTGGATGCGGAACGCCTATGGAACAAGCTTCCTGGACTTTTGGATGCTCAAAAAGTACTTCATCAATATCCCTTGGGTAAACATTAAAACCTCCTGAAATGATCATATCTTTCATACGATCCACTATGAAGAAAAAGCCGTCTTCATCCATTTTTACTATGTCGCCTGTATGAAGCCATTTATCATCCGTCATAGTTGCAGATGTTTCAGAAGGCATATTATGATAACCAGCCATAACCTGTGGGCCACGAACCATCAGTTCTCCAGCTTCGCCAACAGGAACTTCTGTTTCACCATCATTAAGACTGACAACTTTACACTCTGTATTTGGCAGAGGAGTACCAACGCTACCAACTTTTCTTTTTCCTTCTCCAAGAGGATTACAATGGGTTGAAGGGGATGTTTCTGTCATACCAAATGCTTCAACAATGATTGAACCTGTTTTTTCTTCAAAGCTTTTTATAACATCAACAGCAAGTGGAGCGCTTCCGGAAACACATGTTTTGATAGAACTTAGATCAAGTTCATCTATTTTTGGATGGTTAAGAATTCCTATAAACATAGTTGGAACAAGTGGAGCTATTGTTGGTTTAAACTTTGAAAGTGCTTCTATTAGTTGATCCGGTTGAGGTTTTGGAACCAGAACGGTTGTCCAACCCATAAAGATTGCATTGTTCATAGAGCAGGTTAAACCCATTACATGGAAAAATGGTAACGCTCCCAGCATAATTTCTTTATCTATATCATTAACATCTGTCATCCAGGCATGGATCTGCTGAAGCTGCCTGCTCAGATTACCGTGTGTCAAAACTGCTCCTTTGGAGACACCCGTCGTTCCGCCGGTATACTGATACATAGCTGTGTCATCCATGGATAACTTAACAGTTTCTTCTAAAGGTTCATATTTATTAATAAGATCTTTCCAGGCATAAAGATCTACTGCCGGCTTAACATCAACAGTCAGTTTCTTTTTCTTTCCAACAAGAGGGAACAGCAGGTTTTTAGGAAAAGGTAGGTAATCTCCAATACTTGCATAAACAATCTGCTTAATACTTGTTTTTTCCCTTAAATCAACCATTCTTTTTGCAAGAAGATCAAGAGTAATTAATACTTTAGCACCTGAATCCTTGAACTGATGTTCCAGTTCAACATCTGAGTAGAGAGGATTATTCATCACAACGACTGCGCCGGTTTTTAAAATTGCAAAGTAACTTACAACGCATGAAACAAGATTTGGCAGTAAAATAGCAACGCTATCGCCCTTTTTTATACCAAAGTCCTTAAGGCATGCTGCAAATCTGTTAACCATTTGATCTAATTCACTGTATTTAATTCTTTTACCCTGGTAAATTAAAGAATCTCTACCGGGGAACTTATTTACAGTTCTTTTGAAGTAATCACACAGATTTTTATCATCAAAATTTACGTTTGGTGGTACACCATCGTCATACATCTTCAGCCACGGTTTTGTATTATAGTCGCTACTCAATATTCCCTCCGGTGTTGTATATTTATGTAAGTTAAGTCCAAAATATAAAAAACGCAGGTTTATTATATTTCCCCTTCAGACTTTAATTATGTATTTAATTAAATAAGACCCCTCTCCTGAGCTATTTTCATATAAGTTTCCACTGTATTTTTAGGTGGACTGTGAATAAGATCATCCGGTTTCTTCTTCATAGAGAGTGCATCAAATTCACAGGATGGAACACAAACACCACATCCTATACAACGTTCTGTTTGAACCTCTGCAATATCATCTTCCATAACGATTGCATCCATATGACATCTGTCTTCACACTGACTGCATCCTGTACATTCTTCCATTTCTACTTCAGCATAGAAGTTTGTAACAACGATTTCACCCGGGTTCCCAAGATCCTTCAGATTTTTAAGTATCTGGCATGAGCACCCGCAACACATGCAGATGTTAAAAGGTTTTAATGAATTTCCAGGTTGTAGTACGAGTCCCGCATCCATGCCTCGCTCAAGGACTTTGATAGCTTCTTCCTGTGATATTGCTTTTCCAAGACCATTACTTTCGTAATAATAGGCTCCTCCTCCAAAAGCTAAACATACATCTAAAGGATGATCGCAGCCTTCATCCATCATATTATGTTCCTTTCTGCAAATGCAGTCGGACAGAACTATTTTGGATTGCTGCATTATGAGCTCTCTTGCCTTATCGTATGTCATGATATTCATCTCAGCAGGAATACTTTGCTCAATTGGAATAACACGAAGCTGTTTAGTTTCAGAGGATTGCCAGGCTTGCTTCATAAAGGAGGCTGAATATTCGTTGAAATCTCTTATAAGATCCTTATTTAAGCGATTCAGTTGATATTCCCAGATTCCAACAACAAACATAGCAGCCATATACATATGCTCACCATCTCTGGAATATCTGAATATCTGACCTTTTTTAGACATATCAAAAAGTTTTTCTTCAAATCCCTCAATATCAACACCCATTCTTTCGGCAATAGCTTCAGATTTTTCAGGCATCATGGTAAGCCCCACAGCAGTTTCAGCCTCTTCAGGGGAAAATATGTGTTTCAATACTTTCAATTCAATACCACTTTCTGTGGGTGGAAAACCCGCAGGTAAGTTGTCTAAATGTTCAGCCAGTTTTTTGTATGCTGCTTCCATTATTAATCCTTATTGTTGATTAGGGCACTTCTAATAATTGTCCTTTTGGCGAAATACTTTGTTTTTCCAAAAAAGAACTTCTGTATGTTTATAAAATAAAAGCTTTTTATAAACGTATCGGCCCGTTATTTTTTGTCACACAGAGATTTTATAAAACGAAACGCTTTTATAAACGTCATATTTCATCCAAAATTTCTAATTCTTAGAAGTTCCCCCTTGTTAAAGATTCAGGAACCTCAATCACTTTTACTCTTAAATACTCTCCAAGGGTTTTACCCTGGGGATCACTTCTTAAAGATGCAGCAACCCCATCTCCAAGTACACCGCGAATATAAAAATTTATAGCTTTCAGATTTGGAAATTCATATCTGTCAATCACATATTCTTCCATATCAGGAAGTAATTCCTTAAGTTTTTCAACCGTTAGATTTTTTTTCAGATATGTATAACTTTCAACTGTTTTTCCCCATACACCAAGATTAGCATTACCGCCTTTATCACCGGATCTGGTTGCGTATACTCTTCCAAGTGGGATATCTACCAAAACTCCTTCAGGATCAACTTCTCCATACTGAAAGTCTGAACCTGTATATTTGAAATCATCATCCTGCGTTATAAAACCGATATCAAAACTGTTTCCATTTATGGTTAGTTTCTGATTTACGTTTTTACCGGATATAAGAGCAGGCCAGTGTTGAATAGCCGGCGTTCCTTTTGATGGAGGAGCAGTAAGTGTAAAACCAGGAATATTAGATAGAGCAAGCTCAATAAGTGCTGAGGAAAGCCTGGCAACTTTTCTTTGATCCGGGTCCAGAACAGTTATATGAAGATAAGAGAATGCTTCATCATTGGATTTCGGATTTTCGTGACCGGTTTTTACCAGTTTTGCAGAACATTCAGCAAAGGTCTCTTTTCCACCCATCAGTTCAAAAACGGTCGTTTCAACCAATTTTGCCTTCTTTTCAATATCAAGCCCTGTTAAGATAACAGTCATTGCATTTTTGTAGCCATATAAATTATTTATACATACCTTGGCTTTTCCTGTTGGTGGTTCCCCTTTAGTACCATTGATATAAACCCGGTCATCTCCATAATCCTCAATGTTGATCGTATCAAAATGTACTTTCACATCGGGAGTTAAGTAGACAGGTTCATTAATCTCGTACATAAGTTGTGCTGTCACGCTTCCGGTGGAAACAAGTCCTCCTGTTCCTGTATGTTTCGTAATAATGAAGGATCCGTCCTCATTCATCTCTGCAATTGGAAAACCAACATTTTTAAATGAAGGAACCTCTTCAAAGAAAGAGTAGTTCCCACCAGTTGCCTGAGCACCGCACTCGATTATATGACCTGCTACATAAGCACCTGCAAGTCTATCCCAATCATCCTTTTTCCAGTTGAACTTCCAGGCACAAGGACCTGAAATTAAGGATGCGTCAGCAATTCTACCGCCAACAACAATATCAGCACCTTCATTAAGTGCCTTTGTGATACCCCATCCACCAAGGTATGCATTAGCTGTCAAAGGATTAGCGTTAGCATCTTTCAAACTAATCCCTTTATCAATATGTGTAAAAGACTCCCCTTTTTCCTGTAAGGAAGCCATACCAGGCATCAAATCATCCCCTTCAATACATCCAACCACAGGCTTTAAGCCAAGAGTTTCAGAAAGGGTCTCAAGTGCTTTTGCAAGGCCCTTTGGATTCAAGCCACCAGCATTAACAACAACTTTAATGTTCTTTTCAAGGCATAAGCCCATGACCTGTTCCATCTGCTTTAAAAAAGTAGAAGCATATCCTTTATCAGGATCTTTTAACTTCATTCTAAACAGCAAAGCCATTGTAAGTTCAGCAAGATAATCACCAGTAAGCACATCGATATGACCACCTTCAACCATCTCTTTTGCAGCACTTAACCTGTCTCCAAAAAATCCACTGCAATTTGCTATAATTAATTTTTCTGACATATATTTATTCCCTCTTTAAAAACAATTTAAAATAAAAAAAAAGTCCTCTGCAAGCGAACAAACCTAAATCATGTTTGTTCTAATGAGTACCAAACTTTTGAAAAGTTTGATAAACACATTATGCAATAAATTCAAAATTGATAACATTTTCGAGAAGATCTGGAATGTTTGAATTTCCAAACCAGAAACTGGAATCCGTAGGTTCCACTTAATTCTCTATTTATGACACTATCACAATTAGGAATCATATATAGGGACTCTCTAATAACTGATCTTTTGGCTAAATGCTGCGTTTTTTCCAAAAATGAACTGTAATAAAACCGGTTCGTTATTTTTTATCAAACCTTGTATTTCATCCAAAATTCTAATTATTAGAGGTTCCCTATAGTCAAATACCCCTTTGTTGAAATTATCTGCCTGTAAAAGAAGGCTTTCTTTTTTCAATAAAAGCAGTAATACCTTCCCTTGCATCATCTGTTTTAACTACTTTAGAAAGTGTTTCTGAAAGATGTTTTACTCCATCTACCAAGCTCATTTCACTGGCTTTATTAAAAGCACTTTTTCCTAATCTCATAGCGATCGGGCTTTTCTCTGTTAATGAAAGAAGTACCGAATTAACTTCCTCATCAAGCTTTTCAGGCGAAACAACTCTTGTTATCATTCCCATATTAAGTGCTTCATCAGCACTTAATTTTTCACCTAAAAGAATCATCTCCATAGCTTTTTTTCTTAGTACATTTCTGAAGATAAGTGCTCCAATCATTAATGGGAAAAGTCCTACATTTACTTCAGGAGTTCCAAATTTTGCATCGCTCCTTGCAATAACAATATCACAGGCGAGCATAAAACCAGTTCCTCCAGCAAGACAATAACCATTTACTCTTGCAACGGTTGGCTTTGGATAATTTGATATCTTAACAAGAAGATCAGCATAGCTCTGGAATGTCTTTTTCTCTTCCTCGTCACCTTTACCCATTGCGCTTGAAAGCTCAGCTCCTGAACAAAATGCTTTTTCTCCATCACCTGTTATGCAAATGGCTTTAACTTCATCATTATTCTCTGCTTCATCAAGGTAGTTATGAAACAGTTCAATAGCAGAAGGACTAATGGCATTTCTTTGGGGAGCTCTGTTTATAATGATTGTTCCAACACCATTATTTATTTCAAATAAAAGATCTTTATCCATTTTTGTTATCTCCGTTTATTCGTCCAACTCACTTTTTTCAATATCAACAAGAATATCTCCAGGCATAACTTTGTCACCCTCTTTAGTATTAACCTTTGTAACAGTTCCACTAAATGGTGCAAATAAAGTATTTTCCATCTTCATTGCTGAAACAACTATAACAGCATCACCCTTTTCGATCTTATCTCCCTCTTTCACATCCACCGAAATTACTACGGCTGGCATAGGAGGAGTTACCTCTGTTGGATCTTTATCCATACTTTTCTTTCTGGACTTGTTCTGTTCCATAAGATCTGCATCTGAAACCTCAAAAGATCTTCCATTTATAATTACTGTTTTAGTATCATCTCCACCGGCATAAACATTTAAAGACTGGCCATTTACATTAATGTGTAGCCTGGAATCTGAAACCCTTTGAAAAGAAACATCATAGAATTTTTCATTAATTTGAGCCTTAAGGGACTCCTGCTTTTGATCAAACTCAACACTTACCTTTTCTTCATTTACCAATAGGTTATATTCCACAATTACCTCCAGTTTCCTAGTGTCTCCCATGGAGTCTGCTGTTTGTCCACAGTACCTGTTGTTTTAGCTTTTCCATTTGATGTTAGCCCATCAATAATAAAGGCAAGAGCTGCAATATCGACATTTGTAGATGTTGGTTTCCATTCTGAAAAATGCTTTTCAACAAAATTTGTATAAACTTCTCCTTTTATAAAAGGATTGGAGTTCAATACATCGATCAGAAAATGTATTGGAGTTTTAACGCCAATAACTACATATTCCTCAAGAGCTTTAATCATCTTATCAATAGCACTTTCCCTTGTTTCTGCATGAACCACAAGCTTTGATAAAATTGGATCATAATCAACAGGAACTTCAAATCCACTATATACACCACAATCGTTCCGAATGCCTGGTCCCTTAGGCTCGTCCAGATATGTAATTTTACCGGGTGACGGGAAAAAATCCTTCTCAGGATCTTCTGCATATATTCTACACTCAATAGAATGCCCTCTTCCCCAAACATCATTTTGAGTAATGCTGAGTTTATCACCCCAGGCAATCTCAAGCTGCTTCTTTACAAGATCAATACCTGTTACCATCTCTGTTACGGGATGCTCCACCTGTAATCTTGTATTCATCTCAAGGAAGTAGAAGTTGTTATTTTCATCTAAAAGAAACTCTACTGTTCCTGCATTTATGTATCCGGCAGCTTTAGCTGCTGCAACAGCTGCTTTTCCCATCTCTTCCCTCAATTCCGGAGTCAGAACTGATGATGGCGTTTCTTCAATTATTTTCTGGTGACGTCTTTGAATCGAGCATTCTCTCTCAAGAACGTGTATACAGTTACCATGTTTATCTGCAAGTACCTGAAATTCGATATGGCGAGCCTTTGTAAAGAATTTTTCCAGATATATTTCCCCATTACCAAATGCATTTGCAGCTTCTCTTGATGCAGAGGTACAGGCTTGCTCCATCTCATCTTCTGAGTTTACTACTCTTATTCCTTTTCCACCACCACCTGCTGTTGCTTTGATAAGAACCGGATAACCGATTTTTTCAGCTTCACTTTTCATTACATTGTGATCAGCTTCAGCTGAAATCAAGCCTGGAGTTACAGGAACGCCGCTTTCATTCATTATTTTCCTGGAAGTAATTTTATCTCCCATTGAATCTATAACTTTAGCCGGAGGGCCTATAAAAACAATTCCCTCAGCGTAACATCTTTCTGCAAAAGAGCTGTTCTCAGCTAAAAATCCATATCCGGGATGAATCGCTTCAGCACCTGTTTTTTTTGCGGCCTCTATTATTTTATCTATATTCAGGTAGCTTTCAGAAGGTTCAGGAGCTCCAAGGAAGTATGATTCATCGGAATTTAATACATGAACAGCTTTGTCATCTGCTTCGGAGTAAACCGAAACTGTTTTTACTCCCATCTCTTTACAGGTGTTGATTACTCTTAAGGCAATCTCACCTCTGTTTGCTATAAGTATCTTTTTAAACATATATTTTCCTTTTAATAATTGCCCTTTGAAACAATTACTGCGTTATACCAAATTGCTAATTATTATATGAATAATGTTAATACTACATTCTGAAAACACCAAATCCGTAACAATCATCTCTTAAAGGAGCATTAAGTGAAGCTGAAATTGCCAATCCTATTACATCCCTTGATTTTGCAGGATCAATAATTCCATCATCCCATAGCTGAGAAGTGCTATAATAAGCATTGCCTTCTTTTAAAGCATTTTCCATCACCGGAGTTTTAATAAATGCAACTTCCTCTTCAGTCATTTTCGCTTGCCCCAGTCTTTGCCTCTGATCATTTGTAATTGTTATTAAAACATCAGAAGCTTGCTCTGCACCCATTACACCGATTTGTGCATTAGGCCACATCCATAAGAATCTTGGTGAATATGCTCTTCCGCACATGGCATAGTTTCCTGCTCCAAATGAAGCGCCCACAACCATTGTAAATTTAGGCACTGTTGCTGTTGAAACAGCATTTACCATCTTATGACCATCTTTAGTAATTCCGCCCTTTTCATATTCACGGCCTACTATGAAGCCATTGATATTCTGAAGAAACAGAAGTGGTATTTTTCGCTTATCGCATAACTGTATAAACTGGGTTGCTTTTTGCGCACATTCCGAAAAAAGAACACCATTGTTTGCTAATATTCCAACCGGATAACCATGGATATTTGCCCATCCTGTTACCAGGGTTGGTCCGTACATCTCTTTAAACTCAAGAAATTTACTACCATCAACAATTCGTGCGATTACTTCTCTGCAGTCGTATGGTTTGGAAAGATCAGGACTAACAATTCCATAAAGTTCTTTAGGATCATAAAGAGGGGCAACAGGATCTATCATTGTAAGCTTTGATTTTTCATTTTCAGGAAGATTCTGAACAATCTTTCTAATAATCTGAATAGCATGGGGATCATCTTCGGCATAATAATCTGAAACACCGGATTCAGAGCAATGTACTTCGGCACCACCAAGTTCATTGGCTGTAACCTCTTCCCCAGTAGCAGCTTTAACAAGTGGTGGACCTCCGAGAAATATTGCTCCATGTTTTTTTACATGTACAATATCATCACACATAGCAACCCCATATGCGCCACCAGCAGTGCATAACCCCATAACACCTACAATTTGCGGGATACCCATTTTTGACATCATCGCCTGGTTTCTAAATACCCGCCCACCATCATCAAGATCCGGGAAAATTTCTGATTGAAGAGGAAGATAGGCTCCTGCAGAATCCATTAAGGTTATCATCGGCAGACGGTTTTCCATTGCAACAGTTTGGGCTCTTAAAGATTTTTTAACTCCCATGGGATAAACAGAGCCACCTTTAATAGTTGCATCACTAATACTAATTACACACTCTTTACCTCCAACAATACCTATGCCAAGAAGTGTTCCTGCTTTATGAATTTTTCCATCATACATCCCTTTTGCGGCAAGAGGAGCAATTTCAAGAAAAGGAGTGTTTTTGTCTAATAATAGTTCGAGTTTTTTTTCAGCTGGGATTTTTCCTGATTGCTCCTGACGATCAAGAGCTTTTTGAGATCTTTCATTGAGTGACCGATCAAGTTCTTTATCCAGGTCTTGAACAAGAGCAGACATCTCAGTATAATTCTTTTGATACTCTTCTGAATTTACATCTATTTTGGTTTCGATTAGATCCATCTAATAACCTCTCCATCCTTTTAGGATATTATGTTAAAAAAAGTGTGACCTTTAAAACCGATAAATATTCAAAGTCTAACTTTTTTACGTTCCGTTTTTTTGCATACTCCAATGATCTGATCTGTTTTCACGATTCGAAATACCATCAATAAGAGTATCGACAATGGGATCTACATAATCCAATAGTTGATCAGGGGTTCCGGTCATAATCCAGTTTGTTGTCAGATGTTCAACAGTTCCTAAAATCATTGACCGAACAAGATATACATTAATATCTTTTTTGAACTCACCGGACTCTATTCCCTCTTCTATTATTGAATTTATATTTTTTATCCCTTTTCTGATTGCCTTGTGACCTTCGGTGTCAAGAAACTTCCTGTTATGCTTAAGAATAAGCATCATAATAGAAGCAAACTCATTATTGGTTTGATATGAATCCATAAACAGGTATACTATAGCTCTTAGCTTATTGGCACTTCCCTTAATAAGTTTCAGATGAAACTCCATAAGGCCAAAAAGATCTTTCGCTGATTCTGTTGGTATAGAAAAAAGTAAACCTTCTTTTGTTGTAAAATATTCGTATATCGATGCCTCAGAAATCTTAGCTTCTTTTGAAATCTCTGCTATTGTAGATTCCTGAAATCCTCTTTCTGCAAATACCTTTGCAGCTACTTTTATGATCTGCTTTTTTCTCTCTTCAGTTTTTAGATTGGCCATATTTAAATCCCACCTGATAAAACTTGTATAGTAATGCATTTAGCCTTGTTTATGATTTAATATAGAGTGCCACTTTTATTATGTCAACAAAATAAATGTCGCACTTTGTACATTATTGATAAAGAACGCATTGAAGGTTGAAAAACATAGCATTGTGAAACTTTATATTATTTGAAATATATCAATTTAGTGACTAAAAGTTAAAGATTTTTCTTAATATTGGTTGTCTGTGCAACGTTTTACTTGACACACATAATCGAACATGCAATTAATATATTTATTTGTTGCTTGTGCAACTATGTTTGATATTTGAAACACGCACCTTAATGAAGGAGTCTAAAAAAGTGATACCGGAAACATTAGACAATGCTCTTGGATTTAACTTGTACAGGGTTAACCTTCTTATGAGAAGAGAGTTGATGCAGGCTCTTTCCGATTATGAAATAACTCCTGAACAATGGCAAATTATGAGTATACTGAGGGAATCAAAAGCTCCTCTAAATCAGCGTGAAATTGTTCAGGACACCTTGAAGGACAAGTATACCGTTTCACGAATTATCAACCGCCTTGAACGAGATGGATGGGTGACAAAAAAAGTCAGTCCAAACGATAAAAGATCCACTCTTATCGGGTTGACTGAAAAAAGCAACACACTTCAGAAGAATATACAGAAACTGCTGTCCGATCATTTTAATAAAATTTTCAAGGCTTTTGGCAAGGATGACCATGATCATCTGTTAGAATTGCTAAAAAAATTACGTAAGATTTTAAAAGACTAATAGATTCAACAAAAAAAAGGAAAATTCAGGATCGGGCATAAATCACCCGGTATTCAGCAGGGATACGATAAAGTAATTTAAAAAAACAGGAGGAAAACTTATGAACAAGGAATATGCTGAAACATTATCAACTTTTCTTGAAGTTACAGGTGTTGACGAAGTACCAATGGGAATTTATTTTTCAGATAAAAAACCTGATGATGGATACTCCCCAAAGTTTAATGATCTTCCTACCCGTGAAAAAGAGATAAATAATGAAATTGTATGGCAGAAAATATTCGCTGATTTTTCATGTGTCCTTGGAAAAATCTGGCTTGCACGAAAAAAGAAAACTGCAGCATATTTTTCTGCTGATCAGTTCGGATGCCCGGGAGGTGCTTTCTGGCTTGGTTTCCTTAAACCCCAGACAGATACTATTAATCATTATGTTTCAACTGGAATACCAGACAGAATGAAAGGTGAACTCTATTGTGATTCTCCAGATCATTTAAAGCAGATCCTTGAGTATATTGATCCGGAACCTGCTCCTAACAAATATTGCATATTTAAACCCTTAAACAGTTTTACAAAAAAGGAACAACCTGAATTTGTAACTTTTTTTGTGAGACCGGAATCTCTGGCCGGACTCCATCAACTTGCAACATTTGTCACTAATGATCCGGAAGTGGTCGTCTCTCCCTGGAGTTCTGCATGCGGCAGCCTTGTTGTGTGGCCCATGTATTATCAGGCAAAAGGTTTAAATAAAGCAGTTCTTGGAGGATGGGATCCTTCGGGCAGAAAATTCTTCAAGACAGATGAACTCTCGTTTACAATACCAGCCAGTATGTTCACAGACATGCTTAATCGTTATGATGAATCCTTTTTGAAAACAAGTACATGGAAAAATGTACAAAAAAAAATAGACCGCAGTAAGAAAACCTGGGGTGAGGTATAATACTAATTATATAGTTTTTGGGTGACTCAAAGGGTCACGTTTTGTTTTGCCCTTAGTCTTTAGATCAGCCTTGTCCTTTTAAATATTATTGAATATAACTACAGGGAGCCTCTAAAAATTAAATTTTTGGTTGAAGTACAACGTTACGAGCCGATTTTACATTATTTATTATTTTCTCGTAACACAGCAATTCATACAAAAGGCATTTTTTAAGATTTCTGACATCAAGTTGCTAAGACTATTAATAACATGCTAAGATAATTGAATTAATGTCCAACCCTGGCACAATATAACCTTTTCGTCTTTATTCAAATGTTTAGTTAACAGGAGGGCTTTACCATGCTTGTCCATCGTATTATCTTATTTTTCATGTTTATCGCCATGTGTAACACTGGTCAAATCACAGCACAAAACCCTTCCGGAAGCTGGGAAATTGACCAAAAACCCTTTGTTAACTGGAGCAGAGATGCATATTGGTATCCAGCTACAATTATAAAAAAAGAGGGTAACCGATATTTCGTCCTGTTTGATGATGGGGACAAAGAATGGACTGATCAATCCAGAATGATTCCTGATGATATTGCTGTTGGCGATCGTGTTTTTGGTAACTGGAAAGGTAAAGGTAAGTATTACTCTGGTAGAATAACTACCAGAAATGGCACTACAATCCATATTAAATATGACGATGGTGACCAGGAAACAACAACAATTTCGTATATAAGAGTAAAAAGACCATAAGAGATAGGACCTCATTCAAAAATCCTGTAAAACTGCATTAAGGGTGTCAAGTAGATTTTTTGACACCTTAACGCTTTTAGAACCTTCTCATACGTCAAGTATTTTGCCAATTTTTCCCCCAATCCAATTATTATCAGTGTTGGCGGTAAACCTCATGAATCTGGTATGACCGAACAATCGCATACATATAGATTATCGAATTTCGTCATTAGGTTAGAATCTGCAATATGACCAATCTTTGCAAGCTTGCCTTTTTTTTCAAATGTTCGATATTCTAAAATAGTATAGTGGGAACCTCTAATAATTAGAATTTTTGATGAAATACAAGGCATGACCAAAAATAACGAACCGATTTTACAACAGTTTTTTTTGGTAATAACGAAGTATTTCGCAAAAAGAGCAGTTATTAGAGATTCCCTTTAGTAAAAACAGGTATTATGTGAAGCATACAACTATTTTGAAAGTAATATAATAGATTCTTCCATCTCTTTTTTACTCAATAGGACAGGTTTTCCAAACGTATTTGATATGCTATATGCCTTACATAACTCTTCAAGCTCAACAGTAAGCGAATAAACTTCTTCAGCAGTTTCACCTGTTATTATAGCCCCATGATTTGCCAATAAACACGCCTTTCTGTTACCAAGCGCCGTAACAGTATTTTCCGATAATTCTTTAGATCCAAATGTTGCATATTGAGAACAGTTTATTGTATCTCCTCCAAAAGCTGCGACCATGAAATGGAAAGGTGGAATATCAATCCGGCAACAGGAAATAGCAGTTGCATATGGCGAATGCACATGAACAATGAATTGATTGATCTTGTTACTCTCATAAACAGATTTATGAATCTGCCATTCCCGTGAAGGTTTTTTTTCTGTAATATCTTCATTGCTTTCGATCACTACAATATCAGACTCATTTATATCAAGTAAATCTTTACCACTGGGTGTTATATAGATTATACCATCTTTGAAAGCACTCACATTTCCACCGGCTTTAGAAACGCCACTCAGCCTTATTTTTCTTGCAATATTCACGACATCACTTTGAATTGAACCCATAAAAATATTATACTCCCTTTGTTTTGATCTTACATTTCAAGCGTACTCTAAGAAGCAAAATCGTTAAAAGCCTTACTTATTTGGCATGGTTCCATGATGAACATTTATAATTCCTAAAATTGTTAATGGCAATATTTATGTCCCGGTATTAGCTATCAAATGATTTATCGCTGCTTTTTTAATTAATCCATACTTATTATTTTTATTATTCCAATCGTTAAACAGCTCTTCGTCAGACACAAATATTTCATAGCTTATATTTTCATAAACTGCACCAGCTTCAATCCTTATTTTACTTTGCTCACGGCCACCCTTGATGAATACAGATTTGCAGGAACAGGCTTTAATATCATCTATAGCTCTGCTAAAAACAATTGAATCGCAGTTAAAACAGTGTAGTGCATTAACCACATTGGGCTTTCTTAATGGGCAGTGCTGAAATTTACACCCAGAGTTCGTATTCTTCTTTTCATTACATTTAGCCTCTTTTGGAGGATTAAATTTGTGATCAGGATCTTCCCAGATTCCGATAAAGAATTTGCAACCTTTTCCAAAATATACCATCTGATTACTCCTTTTTTCTCTCAATATTTTTTTATAGTAACATATGGATGTGTCAAATAAGGTCACAACTTAAAAAATGATAAAATATAGAGACATAGGGAATATAAAATAATTGTATTTTGACCAGAATTCTAATTTTTATAAATTCCCTATAGTAAGTAATAGCGAATAAGAATCAAGCCTGCTTTTGTTTTACGACTAACCCATTAATTTGTTCATTAACATTAGGGAATAATTTTGATGCAAATTCACTTGCTCAAAAAGTTGATAAACCGATGTATGAAGCAAAAAAAGAGTCGTATTTAATTTTTCAATAAGACAAAACGTAATGATATTTAAAGTTCATTGTTTACCCGATTAATTATGCATGTTATCTTTTTTAAAATTAAAAAATTCAAATCCTTTACATTTTATAGGAGAAACAATGAAAAATAAAAAAATCTGGTTTTTACTTTCTGCGGTAGTAATATTAATTTTAGTGGCAGGAGTTGTTTGGTTTTTAGATAAAAAAGATCTTGTAGAAGAGAAAAGCGAAATGTTATATTATCAGAGCTCTTTTGGTTTTACATCTAAACTCTCGAAAAACTGGTTGATATTAACAAAAGACCAAGTGATGAATAATCCGAATCTATTAGATTTTGATAATAAATCGATTAACAGAATAAACCCTGCTTTACTAGAACAGATTAAAACCAAAATCATGTCCGGTAGAACAGAATTAATGTATAGTACAAAAGGGTCAGGTGGTTTTGGTGAGAATATAAATATTATGGTTACAATGGGTAATCTGGTTAAGAAAAAACAGGAAAATCAATTATGTACTCAAATGCCGGTAGAATTTGGTAAGATGTTTGGTAGAAAAATTAAATTCTATAAATGTGGAATTAAATATGTAGGAAAAAGAAAGGTTTTATATCTGGACTTTGAAGGTGTTGTGCCAGGTACAAGGTCTGCTCAATATCAGTTTCAGGTAGCTCCAAGAAAACTAGTCATTGCAACATTAACCTGTAAAGAATCAAGCTATAAAAAACTAAATAAAGAGTTTGATGATTTTATCAAAAATGTAAAACTGGATAAATAACTAAGTTTAGGGGGTCTAATCTTAGATTCTAAGAAAGCCGGATAAAATGCCATCTATGTTTGAAGGGTTTTATTTCTGATTGATCATAAATTCCTTCCAACGATAAAGAGCTTCTACAGGAATAGCTTAAATGAGAAAAGCGCTAAAAATAGTAACCGTAATATTATTGTTAATACCATCCCTGGCTTTTTCCTGTTCAACCTTCAGCTTTACAGATAACGGTAAAATATTGTTTGGTAGAAGTTATGACTGGAATATTGGTTACGGTTATCTGATAAAAAATAACAGGAATATCAGGAAGACAACTTATCTGCCCTATGTGGAAAAAAGAGCTGTCTGGACTTCAAAATATGGAAGTATTACCTTTAATCAATATGGCAGAGAATATCCAATTGGTGGTATGAACGAAAAGGGCCTTGTAGTAGAAGTTATGGTGCTTCGAAGTTCAAAATATCCTCCAAAAGATATGAGGCCGGCTGTAAGTGAATTGGGTTATGTTCAATATCAACTGGATACTTCAGCTTCAATTGAAGATGTTATAGATAGTGATAAAAAAGTTCGATTATCAAACAGATCTTTTGCAGGGATTCACTACCTGATTTCTGATTCAACAGGTAAAACCATAGCCGTTGAATTTCTTAATGGAAAAAGAGTAGTTCATTCAGGAAGCGGATTACCTTATAAATGCTTAACAAATAATACATATCAGGAGTCTCTCAAATACCTTAAAAATTTCGAAGGTTTTTCAGGAGATAAAAAAATTGATGACAGATACCATCTTTCAGCTCATTCACTAAACAGATTTGCCATTATTGCTGATATCATTAAGCACAGAAAAAAAACTGTATCGGTAAGTAATTCATTTGAAATTCTTGATAAAGTTAAAGATGATAGAAGATCTCAGTTTCAGATAGTATATGATATTAAGGAAATGCGAATACATTTCAGGTCCTTAAAAGCTAAATCCATAAAACAGGTAGATCTTGCAAAATTTGATTTTGCCTGTAACTTCCCTGTTAAAATGTTTAATATAAATACTCCACGTAAAGGAGATATTTCAAACAGATTTAAGTTATATAATTCTAAACTGAACAGGGATCTTGTCATAAAAGCTTATGTTGATTCAGCTATTAAGCTGCCTGTTGAAGAGTTGCTTAAAATAGCTGCTTTTCCGGAAACATTTAAGTGTAGGACCTCTAAAAATTAGAGATTTTTGATAAAATACAAGGATGGACAAAAAATAACGAGCTGGTTTTAAAACAGTTTTTTTTTGGAGATAACGAAGTATT
Organism: Desulfobacterales bacterium; assembly: GCA_024226555.1. Classification (GTDB taxonomy): domain Bacteria; phylum Desulfobacterota; class Desulfobacteria; order Desulfobacterales; family JAAELO01; genus JAAELO01. Next base: position 28,275 of record JAAELO010000521.1, read on the forward strand.
TTGCAATAAAGAGCAATTTTTAGCGGTCCCTTGTAATAAATAAAAGAAGAGCTCTTTAAGTTCCCTCAAAGTAAAATTATCAGGGTTGCATGTTTTTAACAACAATAGCCTCTTTTACAGTATCCTGAATCCTGTTAATCTCATTTTGATCTGTTATTTTTCCTGACAAACCTCGTATGTAAAATACATCCACAATACGGTCAATTTTTGTTGCTATCTTGGCTATTCTTATATCAACAGAAAGTTTGTTAAGTGTGTCCGTTATTATATATAGCAATCCTGGAAAATCATATGCAAATACTTCCAGTACTGAGAAGAAACCTGAGGAATCATTATCTATTCTGACTTTAATTTCACTTTTGTTCTGAATTGGAAAAGCATCAAGCGATAAGTTATTCAGAACAGAAAAATCAAAGTCAGATCCTTCAATCAGTGACCTCTCAATGCTTTTTTGAATACTATCCCAACTCCCCTCATTCATATTCAGATCAGACCTAAGTGTGAAAACATCCATGGCAATATCATTTGCCCATGAGTAAACTCTTGCGTCCAAAATATCCAATCCGTTTATTGTGAATACTCCGGATAGTTTTGAAAAAAGACCCTCAGATTCTTTAGCACAAATTGTTACAACACTTGTGTTATCTCCGATATCTTCAACCTTTATTTTATAAAGGTTTTCTTCAAGGGTTTTATAAAGTTTGATATGTTTGATAATATCCTCAAGGGGGGTGTAAAGGTGGTATCGTGGAGACATATTTTCAAAAATATTTTCAAGTTCAGTTTTACTTATTTCAAGATTTGCTTTAAAAATCTTCTCTTTTTTGGTTTCAAACTCTTTTTCAGCATATTTCGAAGTTAGTTCTCCTCTTTCAAACATTCTGTATATTTTGAAGAAGAGTTCATCTAACAATCTTTTGGTCCAGTCATTCCAGGCTTTGGGCCCTGTGGCAATCGAGTCTGCAACTGTAAGAAGGTAGAGCATCTTAAGTTTTTTAACATTCTTGACTTTTTTTGCACATTTCAGAATAACTTTTTCATCACCAAGGTCTCGTCTTGTGGCTGTTTTAACAAGAAAAAGATGTTCTCTTATCAGGAAGGTTATAAGTTCAATATTTTCCTCTTTCATACCTGTTTTTTTAAAAAACTCGCTTGCTATTTCAGAACCTGCTTCAGCGTGGGCTGTATTGGAAACACCCTTACCAACATCATGAAGAAGTGCAGCCCAGAGTAATATTTTTTTGCTTTTTATCTCTTTATATATTTCACCAGGCAGAGAATCAAGTTTCCCTTTTGAGGCTTCATGGACAAACTGCTTTATAGTGTAAACAACTTTCAAAGAATGCTTATCAACAGGATAGATATGGTACTGATTGTATTGAATTCTGTTTATAATTTTGTTGAATGCAGGAATCAGTTGCTGGAGCAAACCAGTATTAAGCATTTCATTTAAAACATTAAATATTGAAGGGGAGTTTGTTAATATATTTTCAAAGATTTTAACGTTGTCTCCCAAAAATTTTTTGTTACCAAAATTTTTACAAAGATGAGCATTTTCTTTAACAGCTCTTTTTGTTTCAAAGTTAAGAGGAATTTTTAATCTTGAGCTCTCATGGAATATTGTTAATAATAAGCATGGGTTTTTATCAACAACGTCAGTTTTTTTAAAGGATAACATCCTTCTTTTTATAACAATATCTTTACTTTTGGGTTTTTTCAAAATGTCACTACTGAGTTCTATCTTTTTTCTTCTTCCAAGGTCTGAGATATACATCAGGTAATACTGTTTTATAAGGTCCATATGGGAGTGTATCTCCCTTAAAAATCTTTCAACCGGTGTTTGATTATCTTTTTTTCTGAAGTTGAAAGATTTGGCAAGTTCCTGTTGATACTCAAAATAGAGCTGATCATATTTTCTATTTGCAAGGAGATGCAGGCTGTTTCTAACAGAAAATATAAAATTCAGTGATCTCTCAAATTCATCAAGTTCCTCAATTGAGAGATATCCGGTCTCTACAAAATCTTCTTTTGTTTTAATTCCATCTTTAATTTTAGCTATCCAAAGTATGGAGTGGTAGTCCCTTAAAGAACCCAGGCCATCTTTTAAGTGTGGTTCAAGGAGGTATGTGGAATCACCAAATCGATCATGTCTGTTTTCATTAATATTTATAAGCTTTTTGATAACATCTGACTTGGATTTTAGTACTTTTTTCTGGAATTTTTCTATGAAATTAAAATGGATGGATGACATTCCACAAATAAAGCGTTGATCTAAAAGAGATGTTAAAACCTCTATATCTTCTTTTGAAAGGGATATGCATTCATTAATAGTTCTGATTGCATAACCAACTTCAAAACCGATGTCCCATAGTGGATATATAAACTCTTTTACAAGTTCATTTGCCTCATCCGGGATTTTTTTTTCAAAAAGAAAAAGAACATCAATATCTGAATAAAAAAATTGCTCACCTCTGCCATAACCACCAAGAGCTATTATTGAGAAAGGATTTTTTGTGCTAAGAGATGGTCCAACAGCACTTTTTACATAACTCTCAAAAAAGTATTCATCAATATAAGTTGTTGAAAGTTCGAGAGATGAACCATTATTTTCTTTTTTAAATAGTTCTATTAACTCTCCTCTTTTTTGATCAAGGATAGATGCTGGTGTCATTTAATAACTCTCTAATTTAAATTTTCTGTAGTTTTTCTTTCAGTAGGAAATCTCTAATAACTATAAAGCAAAAGGCTTTTATAAACTTTAAGCCTTGTATCAATCAAAAATCTATTTATTAAAGGTTCCCGGTATATTCTGAATCTGTTTATATATCAAAGCAATTTCAATACCAAAAGAATTTTATACATAAACAGCAGGCTTACAATATTTTCTTTTTAAGATAATACAATATTGTAAAAAAGTGGGTGGTGTGAATTACAAATATGTAACATTAATTAATGTAATTGTTAAGGATTGATTAGCCGGGTTGATAAAAATGTTTTTGTATTTATAGACAGCACGCTTTTGCAGGCTTATACAGGTTTCTAAATACATAATCAAAATAGGGTTAATAATTAAAATTTAATATAATATCTTTAAGACTTATTAGGCAATATTATAAAATAATAATAAATTGGGTCTATCATTGATAAGTAGCTTTAATAGATGAAGTATGCAAAAATCAACTCCACTTGTTACAAAAATGTACCGGGTTTTTAACAGATACAAATAAAGTTTAATATAATTAACACAATATTAATTTATAAATAAAAATATTTTTTTTCATACCATCATTTTTAGGGGTTTACATCTATAAGCTACCAAATCATTAATTTGTCGGCACCAGTTTTGCAACAATAGACACTCACCCAAATTAAATGTTGTTAATTTGCAGATATTTTTCAGAAATATATATTACATATGTGTAATATAATTTGACCGGATTTGAAATAAATATACAGGTAAAACCGGCAATTTTCAATATAGAAGGAGTTTTTATGTGCCGCTTATTTGCATTTACAAGTGAAGAACCATTATCACCGATTCATGCCCTGGAAGCATTGGATGTTATGCGTGAAGGACATGATGGTTCTGGTGTTGGTCTTTTTATGAGAGACCTGGGAGGTCCTTTTGAGGATTTAAAGGATTGTCCTGTACTATCAGGAATTTTTACAGAAGAGGGACTTCGAAGACTTGACCTTTTCTTAATGGATTTAGGCTTTATGACTAAATTTAAAATGTCCATCCGCGTTCCGAAAACACCACCTGAAGGTATTCCGGAACGACATATCTATCTTATCAGAGCATACGAATGCCCAAGATCGTGGGACGACCTTCCACAGGAAGAAAAAGATAGAAAACTTCTTGAGATCAGGCTTCAGATTAGAAAAATGGGTGAAGAGAAAAACGATATGATAGTTTTCTCATTCTGGCCTGACGTTATAATGATTAAAGAGATTGGTGACCCAATGGAAGTTGCCAACTACCTGAAACTCGGAAGAGACGATCTAAAAGCAAGAATAATCATGGCACAGGGTAGACAAAATACAAACTATGGTATCAATCTGTATGCTTGTCATCCATTTTTCCTTGAAGGTTTTGCAACAATGACCAATGGAGAAAACACAGCTTTTGAACCTATTAAGGATTATCTTCTGTCAAGAGGAATTACAGGTTATCAGGGATATCAGTCAGACTCTGAAGTTTTTGCACACATTCTTCATTACACTTTTAATACACTTGGTTTAGGACTTGAGGCTTATAAACATATTTTGACTCCTCTACAGGAAGATAAGCTTGGTGAGCACCCAAATGAAGACTTTTTAAGACAACTTAAAATGACATGCCGCAGATTAATTATTGATGGACCAAATTGCGTAATTGGATGTCTTCCGGACAACAGACTTTTTATGGTTCAGGACAGAAAGAAATTAAGACCCGGAATTGTAGGTGGAAAGCCAGGACTTTATGCATTCTCATCTGAGCTATGTGGCCTGGATGCATTTATACCGGATAGAGATAAAACTAAAGATTTTCAACCAATGCACCTTGATACAGCTATTGTAAATCCAGATCGCCAGGAGGTTATAACATGTCGTCAAACACAAAAATTACCCCTTCCTCATTAAGTAAGAAGGATCTGCCCTGGCAGATCGAGTGGGATAATGATAAATGCTCTTTTTGCGGACAATGCACATCTGTATGCCCAATGAAAGCTATTAAAATGAGTGTTTCAAGAAAAAGGATGATGAATCTGTCCTTAGGTAGTGGAGTAAAGCCATCAAACTCCTATGAAACATTCCAGACTATTATGCAGAATACAACTTCCGAAAATGCATGTATAGGTTGTGCCATGTGCACACAGGTCTGTGAAAATCATGCAATTATGCCTGTGAAGAGTGATGAACCTTCAAAACTGGCATATCATGTTAATCAGGGTGGCAATGCAAGTACCAGGGGTGGTCGAAGAAAATCCAATACACCAGGTGTTCTTGACCAGATTAAATTTTTAAGAATATCCATGCTAACAGACCCTGCTCTTGATGCTGGCAGGCACGAGTTCGAAATGAATACACTTCTTGGAAGGGTTCTGCCTCCTGAAGAAAATATAAAACTTTTAAAAGAGAATGGCTGGATACCTCCGGTTAGAGAAATATATCCCCTTGTAATCGGAGGAATGTCTTTTGGAGCACTATCTCCAACAATGTGGGAAGGGCTTCAAATGGGTGTTTCCTATCTTAATGAAGAGATGGGGATGCCGGTTCGAATGTGTACCGGTGAAGGAGGATGCCCTCCAAGGCTTCTTCGAAGCAAATTTTTAAAGTATGTGATTCTTCAAATAGCTAGTGGTTACTTTGGATGGGATGAAATTATCCGCTCGATTCCAGAAATGGTTGTTGATCCGTGTGCTATTGAAATTAAGTACGGTCAGGGAGCAAAACCTGGTGATGGTGGACTTTTGATGTGGCATAAGGTTAATAAGCTTATCGCAGCAATCAGGGGAGTTCCCGAAGGTATAAGTCTTCCAAGTCCTCCAACGCACCAGACAAAGTACTCAATTGAGGAAGCTGTTGCCAAGATGATTCAATCCATGTCTATGGCATGGGGATTCAGAGTTCCGGTATATCCAAAAATATCAGCATCCTCTACAGCCCTTGCTGTCCTTAATAATATAGCAAGAAATCCATATGCTGCCGGGCTTGCAATTGATGGTGAAGATGGCGGAACCGGAGCTGCATACTCAGTTTCCATGAACCATATGGGGCATCCAATAGCAAGCTCAATACGGGATAGTTATCTGACGCTTACCAAATTAGGTAAACAAAACGAAATTCCACTATTTGGTGGTGGTGGTATTGGTAAAAACGGAAACCTTGCTGCTAACGCAGCCGCTCTTATCATGCTTGGAGCAAGCGGCATACAGATTGGTAAATATGTTATGCAGGCTGCAGCAGGTTGTATAGGATCTGAGAAAGATCGTTGTAATATCTGTAATGTAGGTAAGTGCCCTAAAGGAATTACTTCACAGGATCCAAGACTTTACAGAAGACTCAGCCCTGAAAAGGTGGCTGAAAGGGTTGTGGATTTCTACCTTTCATTTGATATGGAGATTAGAAAAATCATTGCTCCCCTTGGACGATCTACATCACTTCCAATTGGAATGTCTGATGCTGTTGGGATCAATGATTACCATGCTGCAAAGCGTTTAAATATAAAATATGTGGTATAAATTTTAATCACTTTAGGGAAACTCTAATAAATTGAATCAAGAGATTCACTGTATAGATATAAAATTTTGGAGAAAATCCATGAGTTCAAATCAGTTTTATGAAATTTCAGGAAAAGAGGAAGGCATACGATTAGAATCCATCAAGCTTGAAGATAAAATTCAAAGTGCTGTGGAAAATGGTCATAGAAGCCTTGAAATAAATGCTTTCGGTCAACATGGTATAGGTGGAAGACTTTGGAAAGCAGCCGATGAAAAAATAAATATTAAAATAACAGGACACCCGGGACAGAGAATAGGTTCAATGGGTTTTCCAAATACAACCATTGAAGTGATGGGGCCAGCTTCAGATGATGTTGGCTGGCTAAATACCGGTGCAGAAATAACTATCCATGGAAATGCTACTAATGGTGTAGCAAATGCCATGGCACAGGGTAAGGTTTATGTCGGTGGTAACCTTGGTTCCCGCTGTATGACTATGACTAAAAGAAACCCTAGCTTCGATCCACCGGAATTATGGGTATTAGGATCTGTAGGTGACTTTTTTGGAGAGTTTATGGCAGGAGGAATTGCTGTAATATGTGGTGTTTCACCTCAAACTCCGGATAATGTTCTTGGTTATAAACCCCTTGTTGGAATGGTTGGTGGTAAAGTATTCGTTAGAGGACCATTTAACGGTTATAGTAAATCTGACGCAAAGCTTATTCCTCTTGAGGATGAAGACTGGAACTGGCTTACAGAAAATATACAGGTATATCTTGAGAAGATAAACAGACCGGAACTGCTTGAAAAACTTACTGACAGAAGCAAATGGCAGTTGATAAGATCTCTGTCACCACAGGAAAAGATTACAGTATCCAGAAGAACTATCTCAGATTTCAGAATTAATGTGTGGGATAAAGAGCTTGGCAATGGAGGCTTGATCGGCGACCTTACAACTGCGGACAGATCTCAGGTACCACTCATTACAACAGGAAACCTTCGAAGAAGTGTTCCTGTGTGGGAAAATAAAAAATATATGGCTCCATGTGAGGCAAGTTGCCCTACAGGAATCCCTGTGCAACAGAGATGGAGTTTGATTCGTGACGGACTTTTTGAAGAGGCCGTTGATATGTCGCTTGAATACACACCTTTTCCATCAACAGTATGTGGTTATCTATGTCCGAATTTATGCATGGGAGGATGTACAAGAAATAAATCCTTAATGAAGCCAGTTGATGTGAAAATGCTTGGAAAATCAAGTGTTACTGCTAAAACTCCGGATTTTCCCAAGCCAGATGACAGGAAAATTGCAATCATAGGTGGTGGACCAGCGGGTATCTCAGTAGCCTGGCAACTAAAACTTGCAGGTCATGATGCTACAATTTATGACGCTTCCGAACAACTTGGTGGAAAAATATCCAAGATGATTCCTAAAAGCAGAATTCCGGAAGATGTTCTCCTTGCAGAGATAAACAGGGTAAATGATGTGATTCCTCATAAACACGTTGAAGATGATCTTACAATTGAGGATATTAACAGGCTTAAAAAAGAAAATGATTTTGTTGTATTTGCAACCGGTGCTCAAAAGCCAAGAATGATTCCTGTTCCTGGAAAAGAGAGACTGATTTCAACAAATGAGTTCCTTGTTAGAGCAAAGGCAGATGATATTACTCCTGGAAAGCATGTAGTTATAATTGGTGCCGGTAACGTAGGTTGTGATGTTGCAACAGAAGCTCACAGGCTTGGTTCTGAAAAAATCACTTTAATAGATGTACAGGAACCAGCAGCTTTCGGTATTGAGAGAGATGAAGCTGAAGAGGTTGGCGCAAAATTCATGTGGCCATGTTTTACAAAAGAGATCACTGAAGAGGGTGTATTGCTAACATCAGGAAAAACACTAAAAGCAGATACCGTTGTTATCTCCATTGGTGATGTTCCTGACATCTCATTTGTACCGGAATCAGTTGAGATCGAAAGAGGTTTTATCAAAGTTGATAGAAACTTTAAAACAAGCGATAAAAAGATCTTTGCAATAGGTGATATTGTTAAACCAGGACTTCTTACTGATTCTATCGGTGCAGGGCGTGTTGCAGCAAACAGAATCACAGAAATTCTGGCGGGAAAAGAGTCTGAAATTTCTGAAGTGAAAAAAATCGATATTAACAGGGTCAGTCTTGAATATTACAACCCAAGACTTGATGCATTTGATGATATAAACCACTGTGGAGATGATTGCGCCTCCTGCGGAAGTTGCAGGGATTGCGGAATCTGTGTTCAGGCTTGTCCTCAAACTGCAATTGCAAGAGTTGATAAAGGAAAAGACTTTGAATATACAGTGGACGATAATAAATGTATAGCTTGTGGATTTTGTGCAGGGGCTTGTCCTTGCGGGATTTGGGATTTGGTTCCTAACAAACCATTAGGTTAAAATATTTTAGGAGAGTATTTATAAATTCTATTTATTAACCATAGAATTAATCTTTGGAAGATATGATACAGGCATGATGATAATAAAATTGTAATTTTTGTTTGATTCAATAATTTATTTTTTGCTCCTCCTCGAGAGACTGGGTTCATGATTTTTTAACCCGGTCTCTTTTAATTTTAAGAATTGCCAAATTAATTTTTGTATTATAATGTTTCCCTGCGTCTTCATTAAAGTTTTGAAATAGTTTATGTTCAAACATATATACACCTTTATCAAATAAAGGAATTAATCAGTTTAAGTTATGGAAAAAGAAACGTTTTACATCATTACATATAAAAGTGCCACAGATGGTGAAGTTTTGACCCTTAAAGCTACAACAGTTTTTGATTCACCACTTGGATTGAGCTTTATAGCAATTTCCGATTTTATTTTTAATACAGACTCCCTGATTGTTAATTCAGCTGAGGAAGATCAGAGGAAAAAGTTTGAATCAGTTAATACCATACACCTTTCGATTTACACTATTATCTCCATTGAAGAGGTAGGCAAAGATCACCAGGGTTTGAATTTCAAGAATGACAAATCTAATCTTGTTGTCCTTTCCAATGATAAGGGTGAATAAAACCAAGGGGACTAAATTTGAGACAACTCTCCACATCATTAACATTTTTTTATAAAGGGAATCTCTAATAACTACTCTTTTGGCGAAATAATGCGTTATTTCCAAAAATAAAACTGTAATAAAACCGGCTCGTTATTTTTTGTCATGCCTTATATTTCATCCAAAATTCTAATTATTAGAGGTTCCCTAAATATGTTTTAATTCTTGTGTGGATAGTTGGCTCCGGATTTTTAACCTACAGATCTGTTCTCCCAAGGATCGAAGCGGGACTCTCTTTTCAGCAATATATAATTGTCTGGGGAGTTATTACTGTTTTTATCTTCTTCACAATGAGTAATATCAAAAAAGTATCCCTTAAAGGAAGTAAATTACACGTCTCAAATTTTCTTAGATCTGAAGAAATTGAAGCTTCGAATATAATTGCTATAAATGGATCTCAATTCCTAAACCCGAAACTAATCTGGTTTACTTTGAAAGAGAAATCTGGTTTTGGTAATAAAATCATATTTATCCCACAATTTAGAAATACTCCCGGCCTAAGCAAACACCCCATGATTCAGGAGTTAATCGATGAATTTAAAATTGAGAACAACAAATAGCTACTGGAAACTATCTCAAAAATGATTTAAAAAGTGAAAAACCTCCCTGCAGGGGGCCAAACTTTTGAAAAGTTTGATAAACAGGTTTTAAGAAAAAATAAAAGGCAGCTAAGAAGTAATATTTTCTTATCTGCCTTTTTTATTTAATATGAAAAGTAAAATAATGTGGATTTTGGATGAATTACAAAGCGCCACGAGAAAGAAACATCAAAAGAATATAAGTAATATCCTGAGAAGTTTCTTTCGAAGTGCAATGCAGTAATTCGCCTAAATACACTTTATTTTTTTAGCTGCATTTGGAGAAACCGCAATAATGACACTTCTTGCAACCCTCTTCAAAAGCAAGTACATTGGAACATTCCGGGCAATTATTGGTTTTAAAACCATTCACATTTTCAGTTTTTAAGTTCTTCTTATCTTTAACATACCTGTTTTCAAGAACTCTACCTATTGCATCCGGAATTGAGAGAACTCTTCCACCTTCATGGAATACTGCATATTCACCAACGATTCCCTTAACCTGTTCTATAATGCTTTCAACAGGTACACCTGAACGAAGGGCCAGGGACATCAATCTACCAATTGCTTCAGTTTTGGCTGTGGCTGATTTTCCTGATTTTCCAATTGTTGCAAATACTTCAAAAGGTCTTCCCTCAAATTCTGTAACGGTAACGTAGAGATAACCCATACCTGTCTTCATTTTAGTAGTAAAACCTTCAAGGGTTTCTGGTCTGTCAACAGGTTGAAGGGAAAGATCCTGCTCAGCCTTTTTCTTCTGCTCATTAAAGGAGAGAACCTGATTTTCCTTACTACCATCTCTGTATATTGTAACACCTTTGCAACCTAATTCATTGGCCATGTTGTAGATCTTTAAAACGTCTTTCTCGGTGGCTTCTTTTGGAAGGTTTACAGTTTTTGAAACTGCATTATCCGTATACTTCTGGAAAGCTGCCTGCATCTTCACATGCCATTCCGGTGATACATCATGGGCTGTAACGAAAACCTCTTTAACATCCGGAGGAATCTCATTAAGAGAAGCCAGACTTCCTTTTTTTGCAATTTTGTCCATGAGGTCTGTACTGTAAAAACCTCTATCCCTTGCTATTTTTTCAAAAAGCGGATTAACAGAGATTAGTTTGTCATTATCCATAACATTTCTCACAAAGGATAATGCAAAAATTGGTTCAATCCCGCTGGAACAATCAGCTATAATACTTAAGGTTCCTGTTGGAGCAATTGTTGTAGTTGTTGCATTTCTGAATTCACATTCTTTTTTTCCAACAAACACACTTTTATCAAAATTTTTAAATACACCCCTTGATTCAGCAAGATCTCTTGAAGCCTTATGGGAAGTATGCTGTATAAAAGACATAACATCTTCAGCTATTTTTATTGCACCATCTGAGTTGTAAGGTATTTTCAACTGGAAAAGAAGATCTGCAAAACCCATAACACCAAGACCAACTTTTCTGTTACCTTTAACCATCTCATCTATCTCATCAAGAGGATATTTTGACATATCTATTGTGTTATCAAGAAACCTTACTGAAAGATCTACTGCTTCACCAAGAGAGTCATAATCTATTACTTTTTTATCATCTTTTTCAGTTACAAATCTGTTAAGATTTATTGAGCCAAGGTTACATGCTTCCATTGGAAGAAGTGGTTGCTCACCGCAGGGATTTGTACTTTCAATATCGCCTAATGATGGTAGTGCATTATCTCTGTTTATTCTATCAAGGAAAACTATTCCAGGGTCTCCGTTTGACCAGGCCTGGGCTACAAGTTCCATATATACATCTACTGCACTAAGAGTCCCGGATTTACTACCATCCTTGGGGTCAATGAGGTCATAATCCTTATCCTCTTTAACAGCCTGAATGAATTTATCTGTTAAACCAACAGAAATGTTAAAATTATTAAGATCGTTTTCTTCTCTTTTGCAGTGAATAAATTCCTGTATATCCGGATGATCACAACGAAGAATTGCCATATTGGCTCCTCTTCTTGTTCCACCCTGTTTAACCTGCTCAGTTGCAGTATTGAAAATCTTCATAAAAGATACAGGCCCGGATGCAATTCCTCCGGTTGTACCTACTCTGCTGTTTTTTGGTCTTAATCTTGAAAAGGAAAACCCGGTACCACCACCTGATTTATGAATTAAAGCTGCGTTTTTAACAGACTCAAAAATTCCATCCATACTATCTTCAACAGGCAGAACAAAACATGCTGCAAGTTGTCCTAACTCTCTTCCCGCGTTCATAATTGTTGGTGAGTTAGGAAGAAATTTAAGCTCAGTCATAAGGTCATAAAATTTCTCCTCATAAAGAGCTCTATCATCTTCTTTTTCAGCTGCAGCAATGTGTTTAGCAACACGTCTGAAAAGTCCGGAAGCGGATTCGATAATTTTACCGTCCTGATCTTTCAATTGATAACGTCTTTCTAAAACAGTGCGCGCATTGTCCGAAAGTGAAAATAGATAACTTTTCTCAAGCATGTAAATGGTCTCCGTGAGTTGTTTAAGATTAATAAAACCAAACAAGTATAATTCTTTGTTTAATTAAGGAACTCACATATAGCAACACCATATCTTGTATGTCAACATAAAAAGAATACCACATGTGTGATTCTATTGATATATTAAATAGTTACGATTTTTTTTAATTTTCAGCTGCAAATTTTATCAAAATATACAAAAGGGACTGTCAAATGAAAAAATCTGTGTTCAAATTACAGTTTTAAGATTTAATATGTTAGTTTTTTGTTAAATTTTCCTGCTTTTTGTATAAAAAATAATTTTTAAAAAATAAAAAAAATTCATAAATTACATTAAAATTTGTTTAAAAATTCCTTTGGCTTGCTCAACCAAATTGAAAATGTTAGCGTATTTAAAAAAAAGTAACTATAAGGAATGGTTAGATAATGGAAATCAAAAAAGCTGTAATGATAAAGGCTCTTCTTTGGGGAAGTGCCATAATGATAGTATTAATAATCGGGATTACGTATTTCCCAATGGAAATAGAAGGTTTAAGTTTCTGGGGTGCTTTATATTATACAATCAGGCTATTTATTCTGGAGCATGACCTGACCCATTTTCCAAAGTATCAGGCACTTGTATTTATCTACTTCTTTGCGCCGATGATTGCATTATCCGCTGTTGGTACATTCTTAACATACATCTATAAACTATCTCCTGAGTTAATATCCAGATGGAAAAAAGGGCATGTTGTTATTTGTGGCGTGGGCAGAACAGGGTCTCTGCTTGTTAAAACTCTTTCCGAGCGAGGATTAAAAACAGTAGGTATTGATATTGGTCCACAAAAGAATTTTGAAAAAATTTCACTAAAGTATAAAATACCGGTTCTTAAAGGAAGCTTTCTATCCGGAGATGTCCTTGAAAGAGCAAGGGCTCATAAGGCAAGGGATATTGTTTTTGCATCCAGCGATGATCTTCTCAACCTTGAAGGTGTCATTGGAGCTTATGACTGGCTTAGTAGTGGAAAGGTAAAACCAACAAATATAGTTAGGCTCTGGGCACATGTTGCCAATGAAAAACTTGCTGAAACTGCTAAAATGTCACTTCAGACAAATGGTCATACAAAGATTCGTTTTTTCGATACCTATCATATTGCAGCTTCAAGGATGGTTGCCAAGTTTTTTGATGTTGAAACAAGAAAAGGCGTAAAAGAGATAACTCTGCTTGGTTTTGGTAAGTTTGGCAGGGATCTCATGGAAGTTTTGATTCAAAGCGCAACCCCTGAGGAGTGCTGGAATTTACGCATAGTCGATATAATGGACAGGGAAAAAGAAGTAAAGACTCTTGCAAGAGAGCTTAATATTTCTGATAAAGTTACATTTAAACAGGCAGATGTCATGGACCTTGAGTTTGCCGGCGATGATTCAAAGGCCTTTTTTCTATGTACTGACGATGACATCCGAAATTTAACAACCGCGCTTATGTTAACAAACAAAATTAAAGGGCATTGCATATATGTTAGAATGGGCATGTGGCCTCTTGCCGCAGTTAAAGACCATTTAAGCGATATGAACGGAATAGTTTTTATAAACATTAATGACCTTGTTGAAGAGGGTATTAAAAATATCAGAGAGTTACATATCGCTTCTGTTTAATTTTTTATTCCAGTAAAAGAGGGAATTGTTGGAAATGCCAATCTACATGTGAAAGCAGACAGCCAGACATGGATATCCTTTCTCTCAGGTGAAAAAAATCTTCTCATTGCTCTTATGACAAGGAAAATTAAGCTAAAAGGACCTCCAAAACTTATGATGAAATTTGCAAAATGCTTTCCAATGGGAACTTCTAATAATTAGAAATTTTTGATGAAATACAGATTATAAAAGCTTTCAGTTTTATAAAATCTCTGCATAACAAAAAATGACGAGCTGATTTTATGACAGTTTTTTTTGGTTATAACGAAGTCTTTCGGAAAAATAGCAATTATTAGAGATCCAGATGCTTTATTGATTAATAACTTTTTAATTTTTAAAAATTGTAGATTTGCTTTAGTACTGGCAATAGGAGATATAACCCAGGTTATTTGGGTTTATATCTCCTATTGCGCTAATATAGACCATCAAAAATAACGACATAATACGCCCCTTCAATATTAGTTGATATTCAATACGTCTAAAATAAAAAAAGATAAAAATGGTTTAACTTTATCTTGGTTTTTATGAGTGCTTACCCCAACAGCATACAAAATCACGAAGATGTATTCCTATTGCGCTTAATATTGACCCATCAAAAATGACAATACATAATAGGTCAATAACCCCGGGGATTGGCACTTTTTAAATTAATCATATAATTCGGTTAGATAGAATCAATAGTTTAAGTTTTGTATTGACCTTTTGTATTTCATAAGGGATAGTTGCATAAACCTCGATTTAGGTTTGGGGTTGTGTTTCGTTCTTAAGGAAAACTCAGCTTGTCAAGAGAGCCTGAAGTATCGAACTATTATTAAATTTTATTATGTAAGGGAATCAGTCAACATGGCTAACGGAATCGTAAAGTGGTTTAATGACTCAAAAGGTTTTGGGTTCATTGAGCAGGAAAGTGGTGGAGATGATGTATTTGTACATCACAGTGGAATTAACAGTTCAGGTTTCAAATCTCTTGAAGAAGGTGCGAGAGTTACGTTTGATATTGAGCAGGGACCTAAAGGCCCTTCAGCAGTAAATGTAACTACAGTATAGTTAATTTTTTCAGACACATCTGGATGAGATTTCAGGTGTGTCTGATAGATCCTTTTTATGATTGTCCTTCTGATTAATTTCTGCGTTATGCCTCATGTTTTAAAGAGATTAAATAAAACTAAAGCTTTTATTTACGTCTCGAAATATAAATAGCATATTTTAAGTTGACTCGTTCAACTAAAATATTGCGCTTAAATATTACCCATCAAAAATAGCAACAAACTGACCTCTTTGATAAAATTTGATAATCAACACGTCTTGAATAAAAAATAAGATAAATAAATGCCTTAACTTTTATCTTTGTTTTTATGGATGCTTATCCCATTACTAAATAATACTAAAAAAACCAAAGATTTTATTTATCTCGAAATATAAAACCTTCTTATAAGTTCAGGAAAAAAAATATTATTTACAGACAACTCATTTATTTGTTCTTGTCTTTATCCTCTTTTTACACTAACTATTAATCCCATTATATATGGAAAAATTAACTGTTGGACCCTGAAACAAAACTGAGATGAGGCACCTCGATAGTGTAAAATATTTTTTATGTACCCGATCGTTGCCCATTTCAAAAGGTTTAGATAAAGGTCAGTAGAATGTCAGACAATTATGGTAAGATTATCCAGGACAATCTCAATCAACTATACGGTAATCTGCCGATAGATCTTTCAGTAAATCTTCCAGGAGGTTGGAGAACAATTTCATTTTGATGCATTTGCTGAAAAATGTGTGATTGATCCCAAAAGAATTATTCTTGGAGAGGGAGAACACTCCTCGGTTCTTAGTCTTATAATTTCTGTTTACGCCTTAAATGCGATATTATAAAGTCAAAGCAGCACAAAAGCATAAGCTTGGTTTCTTTAATGTCAGTTCTAACAAAGTTGAGATATTGGTTCCTGATGATAAGGGTTGTTTTGAAGAAATGAAATAGATCAAATCCGGCTAATGAACAGGACTTATGAAAAAAATAATAG
>JAAELO010000522.1 GCA_024226555.1 Desulfobacterales bacterium
GGATTAGGTTTCCAAGACGCTGGTCGACAGACTTCCTTGTATTTGATGCTTTTGCACCATTTTCTACGGCCATCGCCACAATAGTCGTCCGGCAAACATTCATCTTTCGCTTCGCAGGGAGCATGCTTTACGCCTTCATGTTTGCCGGAAGCTAGGCCCAATAATAAACATAAAAGTAGCACAATGCTCATTTTGTATGGGTTGAAGAGTTGAAGTTTCGACAAAATCTTGTCCAATTGACTTTTCCAGGGCTGGATTCGTGTGGTATGCACTTTCTTCACAAAGATGCAAAAGGCCAGCGAAGAACACCAGTTGCTTGCCACTGTCGACGTTGAGTGCGTTGTCCACACAGCAACAGTGAGACATCGTTTAGACCCCCAACAAGAAATGAATAAACGAAAATGAGAATTTAATCAAATCGAGTTAGTGTTTAAATTAAATTAGAGTTTAAACACCTTCAAGAGGTCAAATATCCATGTTTAAACGAAAATCGGACCCTGAAACCTATTAATTCAAAAAAAGAATCGACAGCCAATTTCCAAAAAAAAGAAAACAACACAAAGTCATTTTAACAAACACAACAAACCAGCGAAAATCAGTCTAAACTGAAGAAGTAACATGTTTCGTAGCATAATTCAAATAATAATAAAGTTTGGACAGTCTTAAAAAAGGGACCTGTTCCCAATTGACTAAACAAAAATCCAAAACATCAGGAAAACTGTATACTTTTGTCCACCAAACGAAAATAACCAAAAACAATACCAAATCCTGTCCATCTTCGAATCACTAAACTAAATCCACAAAGATATGTATCGAATAAAGTTTAGCCCTAAAAATGTGGCTGGCTAAAGAATAATAATTAATTAATAGAATTAAATGAAACAAATCTCAAATTTGCCTTGTGACTGTTCTTCCATTTGTGCATGCACTTCCATCTGAAATCCAGTCCTTTTTCTGTGGGCCCTGCACATGGATCACACATGAGTTTCTGGAAATGAATATAATTTAGACGCATTGCCGCTAAACTTTATTAATTATAACGTACAATAAAGTTTAGACCTGATGGGGCCAAACAATATTCTTGAATATAATTTAGACGCATTGCGGCCAAACTTTATTATTTATAACGTACAATAAAGTTTAGACCTGATGGGGCTAAATAATATTCGTGTTTCATTTTTTGACGTGTGTTGCGTGTGCAACCCCAGCAGAAATACACACAAAAATCCATGGTTTCTATTTTTTTTATATGTTTCTATTTTCATAGGAACAGTGTTTTGTCTTTACATTTTCACTTTCTTGCGTTTAGTGTTTTCCTCTAAACACTATTATTCACCTGAGTTAGGTTTAAAGAATAATATTTTTATTGTTTAGCCAGATTAGGTCTAAAGAATAATTTTATTATTGTTTAGCCAGATTGGGTCTAAAGAATAATATTTTTTATTGTTTAGCCAAATTAGGTCTAAAGAATAA
>JAAELO010000523.1 GCA_024226555.1 Desulfobacterales bacterium
ACGGGCTTTAGGGAATCTCTACTAACTGATCTTTTTGCGAAATACTTCGTTATTACCAAAAAAAACTGTAAAGTTTATAAAATAAAATCTTTTTATAAACGAACCGGTTCGTTAATTTTTGTCATGCCTTGTATTTCATAAAAAAATCTAATTATTAGAGGTTCCTTTATCCAAATAAAGCTATGCATTAGTTCATTTAAGCTTTGAGAATCTCTTTTTTAATTTTTTTATCTTCCATTGTATATAAAACTCTTCTCCATTTATTTTTAGGTTCTATCTCCTCTGTAACTGGTGGTCCAAACATATAACCCTGTCTCTGGACGTGTTTTTTTGGGGTTAGCTCAGAAGTTTCAAGGCTTACTTTACCTCCCCAAAGATATTCAATTCCTATCAGTGTATTTGGAATATACTCTGCAACCAGAGGTTTATCTTCAAAAAGATGATTTATATAAAGAGTATCTTTATCTGTCTTATCAAGATCAACACTGACTGATGGTGGATGATAGAGAGAGTTTTGAACCATCTTTTGATACTCGTAACCATCCCTGCTCTTAACATAATATTGCCAGACATTTCTTTTTTTATGCATTCTCTTACCAGAAACAAAAAGACGGTTTTTATTAACAAACTCCTGATCCAGAAATGATGAGATAAACATAGTGTCGCTGAAATTTTCCCGGATTTCGAAAATATAATCCCGCCCTTTTCCGGTTTTTTTGTCATATTTTTTACGTTTTTCTGCGTTTTTCAACTTTAAAAAATCGTATGTGAATTTTCCTTTTTCAGCTTTATCTTCAATATAATAGAACAATCGCATACCAAGTGCATATGGATTTAATCCAACCCGGGGCATGGAAGTTACATTTGCATTTACTCTTGCAAAATCCACCTCGTGGCCTTTTATTCTGTCATCCTGCATAAAAAGAGTTTCATGCCAGTAACTTGCCCATCCCTCATTCAATATTTTTGTTCTGATCTGGGGCTGGAAGTATAGAGAAGTACTTCTAACAACAGATATAACTTCCTTCATCCATTTGTTTTTTTCCATATTAAGAAACATGGAATTTTCCATAATAAAGAGCATAAGATCTTGTTTATGTAGTTTTTTACTTTTTACATGTTTCTCATAGAGTGCATCAAACTCAGGTATTTTTTTCTTAAGATCTGAAAAAAAGTTCACCTCTCCATTTTTAGGATCTTTTTTCACATAGCTATTTAAACTTTCGATCTCCTTCATATATTCTGTAATCGGAACCTTTGAGATCTTCTGCAAAAACACATCAAAATAGTAATTCACCATATCTGAAGGATTCAGTTTTTTAGAAAAATTCAAGTTGGAAAGACAATCATAATAACCCACAAGATTATCCACACCCCTTGAAAATTCTATAATGTAGTCAACCCATCTTCCATACTTTGATCTGTACGAAGCAATCAGTCTCTTATCCGAAAGAGCCTGTCCTGCAAAGTCGTCATCCCATGTGTGTTTAAAAAAATGGTTGTTCTGAAAAAAATCGATATGTGCAATTACATGATAAAAAATCATCACATTTAACCAGTCAGGGTTGTTATCATTATAGAAAGATATAGCTGGTCTGGTATTAATAACTGTTTCGTATGGATTGCTCGGATAAAGCTCATACTGTCCTTTTTCAGAAAGAACTTTAACATCGTGAACCCAGTAATCATATAATGTTGGAATCATTACTTTTGGAGAAAGTTCAATAAGATCGCGATTTGTTACTATATACTCAAGGGATTCATCCTGGAAGGATAACCCCTCATCCCGCGCTCTTCTTTTGCACCCCTCCATAATTTTTTTCGTATGCTGGCTTATCAGTTCCATATGTTGTCCTTATTTGTAAGTTCAGATTTTATCATACGGAAAATTTAAGAGATCAGTTTCTTTATCCCTTCAATAATTCTTGTATCGTTTGATGAATCAGGCATTACATCGAGTCTTAAAAAATCGCTCTTCTCATTTAAAAGCCAGGATTCCCTAAGATACTTTTCAACTTCCGACTTTCTGCCAGTATTATATTGCCTTTCAGCTATGGTAATACCGATTCTGTTTGCATAACGAAGCATCTTTTTCAGCTCTTTTATTGGAGCAACTCCGTCTTTATCCCAATCATCGCCATCTGTGCCATGGAAAATATATATGTTGTAGTCTTTTTCAAGAGCTTCTTTTGCAACTATATCATTAACCATTTTATACGCTGAAACAACTTTTGTTCCTCCGGCAACTCTCGAGTTATAGTAGGTATAAAAATCACGAACTTCTGTAGCTTCGGTATCGTGAAGAATGAACCTTGTTTCAACCTGCTTGTCGTACTGATACAACAACCAGCTGTAAATGAGTACATGTTGTGAAACTATAAGTTCAGTTGGTTTTCCACTCATTGAGCCTGAATAATCCCTGAGGAAAAAGACCATGGCCTGGGACTCATAATCCTTCTCACGGGAAAGAATCCTGTATACCCTGTCTTTGGGTGAAATGATAAATTCTTCAGGACTAATATCTGATGGATCTGTAAGTCTTCCCAATGCTATATTTGTCTGAACAATTCTTCTTAGGGTTGCTTTCTTGTCAAGAAACTGACCAAACCCTCTGTTTTTGTCAGTTAAGTCATATGTATATTTAGTTAAAGACCTTTTCTTACCTTTATCTTTAAGATTTGGAAGCTCAAACTGCTCGGACAAAATTTTTCCGAGATCATATGCGTTTGATTCCATTTCGTGTTCACCGCCTTCTCCTTCTCCAGGGCCTTCACCAGAACCTTCAGGGCTATGAACAGGCTGTTCTCCTATAACTTCGCCCTCTTCTCCTTCACCAGAGCCACCAGCATCGCCGCCCTCTCCTTCCTCAGGTGGTTCAGCGTTTGGATTATGGATTAGTTTTTCTTCCACTGTTGTGGGAATAACAACAACTTTGTCTTTGCCTCCCTGACCAGGCTTTACCAATCTTCCAATTCTTATTTTTCTTGGAAAACCATCTTTATCTCTATTTTTATCTCTTTCAAGCAGCTCATCCAGTGTACCTATTCTTGATGTATACTGCTCAACTGAGCACGTCATATCCTGAAGCATGGAAAGGTCATTAACGTTATACAGAGAATCCAATACAACATTTTTTCCTTTTCCCGAAGAAACACCATGTTCTCCTATATATTCAAGCTCTTCAAGGATGATCTCTTCTTTTTCCTTTGAGAGTCCGAGCTCCTTGAGTTCTTCATACATTCTCAACATTTTTTTGTACATAAAACATGCTCCTGTTATGGTTTATACACATTTACCAGGATTATTTTTCATCTTCCTGAATACAGAAGTACTCAATTGTTTTCTGCGCGCATGTTTTGCAATAGTTTAATTTTGTAAGCATTGTATCTATCATTCTGTCATGAAGCTTTTGATTCTCTTCATTTGTTCTGTTTGCAAGTGCCCCAATTAGACTTCCTGCCCCGGCAATATCGGATTTCAGTCTTACATCTGTGACCGCTTTTACAAGTTCATGGTTATCCATAAAATCATAGTTTGCATCTATGGATATCTTTTGTCCGTATATTTTTCTTATTGTTGTTCGAAATGTTTGCCTGTTTTCATTGGTTTTTAAGCCAAGCCTCTCCTCAACACTCTTAATATACCTTTCATCTATTTTAAGTGCTTTGAGTTCATCAGACTGTGGGTCCTTATATTTCCACATCATGTCAGGTCCTAAATTTTCAGCATCAATACCTATGATCATGTTTACATAGTTCATCACATCTTTTCTGATAGCAAGGGGTTCATCCATATAGGCGTTGAACATCTCTGTCATAATGCGTTCTCTATACATCCCTTTTGCCGTTTTAATGTCTTCTAAATATTTTGCACGGTCATTAACATCTGTTACATAATCCAAAATAACTTTCTCAAGTGCTTTGAAAATATCGTGGGCAAACATACATTGCCCTTCGTTTGTTTCTGAGTTTTCGAGCATAAGCTGTATAGCCCGGCCAAGATTTCTCTGTCCAAGACCCTTCTGACCAAATCGTTTTGTGATATCCGGGTCCTGATTTAAAGTATCTATAACTTCAGCAAGTGTCTTGATGCTTTTTTCTCCGGCAACTTCACCCGCTGCAAGTTTAAGAGTTTCAACCGGTGTTAGTTTTTCTGAACGTGGTAACCTTGTTAAAACGACAGCTATAGATGAAGCATAATTCAGATTCGGATCTCTATGAAGTACTGTTTTTTCAAGCGTGGTTTTTGACTCATTACCGATTGCATAAGCGGTTAGATCTTCCTGAAGTTTATAATCCGTATTATGGGAGACATAACAGATTCTGCAACGGTCAACTATCGGAGCTTCCTCTTTCTCCTCTAAAAACCTGTTAAATTCAGAGTTATTACTTGTTGCAATAATAAGTGTATCAAGGGGCCATTTGAATCCATCTATCTCAATACTTCTATTCTGAATAACACCTAAATAAACCTGTACAAGGTCCTTCTTATTCTTGAAAATTTCGTCAGAAAAGTGGATTCCACCTCCTGCAACCCTTGCAAGTGCCCCCCGTCTTAAATCAAAGCGATAAGGGTTATTGGTATCTGTAATATGCAGTAAACGTTGAATAGACTCTTCACCTAAGAGGTCCACAGCTGATGATGTTATTTTATCTTTAGCAGGATATTTTCCAGTTACTGTTCCAAGGCTTTCAATTAGTGGGACTGGAATAATATCAATAAAATCAAGCATATCTTCAACATTGCCATTTGTATAGTTGCGAATGTCATTTAAAATATAAGCACTACATGCACCGAGTGGCCTGTAGTTTTCATATAAATCATCAATTTTAGCATCATCAAACCCAAACTCTTTTGCAAGATATTCTTTATTATCATCCTCTTTTTCATGGAGGCTCATGGCAAGAATAACAGGGTCTTCATAGGTTTGAGACTCTATATGAGGGATTTTACCATAATGACCTAATCTGTCGATATCCGTAAACTTAAATGTAAATCTTCTGTTTTGCTCCTCCATAAGAAAATTGCGATAGCAGGTGCACAGGTATTCAACGAAAAATGTTTTTCCATTACCAGGTTCTCCAACCAGGACATAAGCCATTTCCTTTGAAGAACCACCCTCAGAGGCATCTTTAACAAAGGAAACAAAAGAATTAATTTCATCATACATGCCAACCACATGCTTTTTTTCCATTCCAAACAGACCAAAGTTGTACGTTGTTCTACCCTTTACAACAATCTTGTCAATACCACTGTTTAAGATCATTCTCGTGACACTTTGATAGGAATTCTCAAAGCATTTGTCACCCTTAGCAACGTCAGCTAAATGTTGGTGTAGTTTAGATTTTTTCTTTTTTGCCATTTGACCTCCCATCACAATTAAAATGGAACAAAAGGAACCAGAATACCAATAATTGCTTTATTGTTAATCAGTTGATTATTAATGATCTTAATTTACCTGAAATTGCATAAAATAATATGAAGAGGTGAGATATATAAACTTCAAAATTATATCGAAAAAATACTCTAAAGTATTTATCGAGAACTTTACGTAAAAAATCTTCAGGCATCGAAACAATATTCAATGTTTATAAATTAAGATCAGTTTCTGTACAGGTCGAAATACAAGACTAAAATAATTTTTCATTAATTAAGATTTTAAGTTCTGTAACAATATAAAATATTTATCATATCTGTGGTAAGTTTTAAGTAAATTATATCTTAACGGTGATGATTAGTCAAATGTCTGGTAATTAAAAGTAGTAAAAATATAAATTATTTTTTAAGAAACAACCTTCTAAAAGTGAATTGAAAATTCAAACATAAACTTAGAGTTGACTTTAACTTTATATGGTTATATTTTTAAGTAAATTTGTTTTATTATAGCGAAATTTAATTTTTTCTGTACATTATAGAAGAAATTTTAAATGCTTAAAGATTCAGGAGATATTATGTCAAACAGAATTGCCCTTTCGGAAAGTGACTCAAAAAAACTACTGATCAAATACAAAATACCCACTGTAACTGAAACAGTTGTAAATAATGCTAAAGAAGCTCAGGATATAGCGGAAAAGAAAGGTTTTCCGGTCGTATTAAAAGGACTGGGCAAAAAGTTGCTCCATAAAACAGAAAGAGGACTTGTCCACCTTAATTTAACAAGTAAAAGTGCTGTATTAAAAGCCGCAGAATATATTATAAATGAAGCGGGGACAGATCTTGAAGGCATCCTTGTTCAACCTCAGATAGAGGGAAAAAGAGAGTTTGTAGCAGGTTTTTTCAGGGATAAACAGTTTGGACCTGTTGTTATGTTTGGTTTAGGAGGGATTTTTACTGAAGCTATCTCAGATGTTGTTTTCAGACTTGCTCCACTTAACGAAAATGATATTGCAGACATGATCTCTGAAATAAAGTCAAAAAAATTACTTGGTGATTTCAGGGGAGAAAAAGCAGCCAATTTAGATACCATTAAAAAAGTTCTTTTTGGAATATCAAATATTGGGATGGAAAACCCCGATGTTTCTGAGATTGATATCAATCCGCTTATTATAACACCTGAAGGTGAAGTTCTTGCTGTTGATGCCCTTGTTGTTAAAGAGCCGGGACTTAAGCACGAAGGAGCTCCACTAACATTAAAAAATGAAGCCATAGGCTATTTTTTTCACCCCAAATCGATTGCATTTGTTGGTGCTTCAGGGGAGATGGGAAAATGGGGGCACACTCTTTTAACCAATGTTATTGGTGGAAAGTTTGAGGGTGATATATATCTTGTAAACCCCAAAGGCGAAGATATTGCAGGAAGAAAAGTTTACAAAAAAATTGAAGATATAGAAGGGGATGTTGATATAGTAGTTGTGACAATCCCTGCGGCATATGTAATGGATCTTATCCCTCAGTTCAAAAGGAAGGGTGTAAAAAATATGCTCCTTATCTCTTCAGGATTCGCTGAAATTGGTGATGAGGGAAGAAAACTTGAGGAAGAATTAATTGAAAAAGCCACTGAAGCAGGAATACTTCTTCTTGGGCCAAATACGATGGGAATCTGTAATCCACACATTGATCTATATTGCACAGGGACACATGTTCGTCCTAAACCAGGCTCAACACTTTTGATTTCTCAATCTGGAAATATGGGAAATCAGCTCCTTGCTTTTGCTGAACAGCAGGATATTGGTGTTCGGGGATTTGTTGGATCGGGAAATGAAGGCATGGTTACTATTGAAGACCTTCTTTCAGCAGCAGGAGAAGATCGTGAAACAAAAGCGATTATGCTCTATGTGGAAAGTGTAAAAAAAGGAAGAACCTTTTATGAAATTGCAAAAGAGGTTGGTAAGAAAAAACCCATTGTTCTCTTAAAAGGTGGTGAGAGCGAAATTGGAAATATGGCCGCAGCAAGTCATACAGGCGCTATGACATCAGATAAAAAGACATTCAATGCCATGTGTGCCCAGGCTGGTATTGTAAAAGTAAAACAATCCATGGATATGCTGGATTTAGCTGCAACATTTTCGTCCGTTCCTCTTCCAAAAGGTAAGAGAGTCGCCGTTATGACATTAGGCGGTGGTTGGGGGGTTATTACAGCTGACCTCTGTGATGAACACGGGCTTGATCTTCCTGAACTATCAAATGAACTTATTGAAAAAATAGATGGGATTTTGCCGCCTTACTGGAGCAGATCAAACCCTATCGACCTTGTGGGAGAAAATGATAATTCTCTTCCAGTAACTGTACTTGAGGAACTTGCAAAATGGGATGGTTGTGATGCTATAATTCACCTGGGTATTATGGGGAAAAGACTCCTTGCCTCAAGTCTTGGCAAATCAATCAAATATGCAGATGCTTCTTATGATGCAGATTTTCTGGATATGGTCACACAGCATATTGTAGATTTCGAACAAAGCTATGTAAAGCATGTTGTTGATCTTATGGAAAGATATAATAAGCCTATTATTGGAGTTAGTCTGGTTTCAGATAAGGATGATAATACAGTTTATCGTGTTGATGGCAGTGAATATAAGGGGGTATTCTTTCCGACCCCGGAAAGAGCTGTAAAATCTTTGTCCAAAATGACAGAGTACAGCAGTTATATTGGGAAACAGTCGTGAGGCGTTCACCACAGAGACTGCGTTAGAAGCTACTCGCAGCAAAGTGGGGATTTCATATGGTTGTGAGGCGTTGATTTCACAACATATACTATGTTTCAAGCTGTTCGCGGTATAAAATACATACAGCTTCGCAGCTTGAGCCTTGCATATGCCGCAAACTTAACACCGTCCATTACTTGTGTGGAAAAAAAATAGTAAAAACAAGCTCACAGGATTCGTTCATTTGTTATACTTAGCAATAATAAGTAGCATCAATGATTGCTGGTAAAACTTTTTCTGCTTTACAACCATTTAAACCAGCACCCCAAGAAGCATTAAACTCAACGAGTGCCCATCCTTTACCTTCAATTTCACCAAAATCAATGACACAAGTTTCTGGAATTTGTATTTCAGCTATACATTCTTTTAAAAAGGATTTAGCATTTTCTAAATCACCTGAACCTTCATAAACTGAGCAATCTAATATAATTCCTTTATGTATAAAAGCTCTTGCTTCATTTAACCAATTTACGATTTCCGATTGGATTATTAGAGTCTCTTCTGGGAGTTTTGTACATTCTTTTTTTACTTCATCTAATGATTCATAAACTGAGGCTTTAAAGATTTTAGGAACAGCTGATTTTAAAAATGTTGGAAACATCAATTTTTTGATATCAGATAGCTTTAAGAAAGTTATTTTTCTTTTCAACCATTTTTTTTTTATTTTTGCGAATATATCATCTGTTGGAGAAACCAGATTGAAACCTAATTTTTGCTGTAATACTAAACAAAAGGTATCATTACCATAGACATGAACATTTGAAGGGTCAAGTTTCGGAGGCTGCCAG
Source organism: Desulfobacterales bacterium (assembly GCA_024226555.1). Lineage (GTDB taxonomy): Bacteria > Desulfobacterota > Desulfobacteria > Desulfobacterales > JAAELO01 > JAAELO01. Next base: position 8,930 of record JAAELO010000523.1, read on the forward strand.
AATTTACCTATTCTAAGAACCTTCCCTCCCATATTTTCCCATGCTATTGCAACGGAATCTCTTTCAATGTCTGCTTTTTCTGGAATTATAAGTATTTTTTCTATCATTTTTCCCTTTTGGTTATGTAGCTAAGTTGAATTTCTAATCTTCGTATTCAAGTTTGTTTTTTTTACACCACTCAATTGCAATTTCTTTCAAAGCTTTGTTTTGTATAAATACCATTGATCAATAATATCAAATTGATGGCATGCTTCTTTGAATCTGCCAAAAGCACCCCTTCCTTGAATAGCAACTTGTAAGGTCTCTGATATTTTTGAGTCATCAATTGAGTAACAGAATTCCTCAATAATAGAATACTCGTGAATATGATACCTCGACGGAAGTTCGATGAAATTGTTAGTGCTGATGATTTGTCGGGCAATTCTAATGCTATCTTGCTGCCACTCCGGAAGGTCTTCAATAGAATTGGCCTCTTCTGCCTCATCAAAATCATCGTCAGATACGAGGTAGAACTTACCATCAGCAGTATTATAATAAGATGAAGATTCATCAAACTGCATTTGTAATTCATCAGCGATTTCTGTGATTTTTACTTTCAAATCCACCCTTAATTTTTCTCCAGCGTCTTTGTTTCTGGAATCAATTTTTTGATAATACGAATATGTTAAAATCAACCATTAATAAAAGTCAATCCTTTAAATGACTTCAATTCAGAAGAGTACATGAATATCTTTTTTTTAGAGGCTATCTGTGTTATATTATTGGACAATCTTATTGTAGCAAAGTGAAAAACTAATCTTACACGCAGGATTTTACAATCGTCAAATTTAAATAAAATTACTTAAAAAATATCAATCAAATTATAGAAAAAAAAGTGGAGGTTAAGATGAGTATCATTATGAGACTATTTTTAAGTTTATTTTTAGTAAAGATTTTTATTGTTTCTGCTTATTGTGAAAACTATAAAGTTGCAATATTTGACTATGACCTAAGGTCAAAAACAGAGTTAACAGTAGCTAAACATATAGAAAAACGGTTAAAAAAAAGTGGTCTGAAATTTAGTAAAATTGATCAGTTTACAGGAGAAGAGAACGAGAAGAAAGCTTTGAAGGTGTTGAAAAAATTAGAGGCAAGTAATTATGATTTAATTATTACTATTACTTCAGATGCTATGATACCTGGACTTCATAAGGTTAAGAAAACCCCCTGGTTGTTTACTAATGTAAATAACCCAAAGTTTTTTGGTATTAGCAACCTTAAAAAACCAGGGCGAAATGTGAGTGGGGTTACATACTATATTCCTGTTACCAGACAAATTAAATTCTTTAAAGAAATATTGGGGGGAAAACTTAAGAAATTAGGATTAATTTTTGATTATCATGCAAAAAGCAGAAAAGCTGAACTGAGAGAATTTCGAGCTGCTGCAAAAAAATTGGGAATTGCCTATGAAATTGAGCTTATTAAAAATAAAAGCGATTTATCTGATGCCACAAATAAATTACTTAAGAGTAAAGTAGATGCTATTGTATTAACCTCCAGCGGAAGAGTTTATAAAAATGCGGATTTGGTGGTCGGAATAACCTCTGTTAAAAAAATTCCGGTTTTTTCTGTAAATAAAAAAGGCGTTATAAAGGGTGCCATTTCTGCTCTTGCCAGTGATTACTACGTCATGGTTGATGAATGTTTGATTCCAATGGCAAAAGAGGTGCTAAAAAATGGAAAAAGCCCTGGTGCTATGCCCGTTAGAAATATTAAAAAACCAATGGTGTATTTAAACACAACACAGGCAAAAAAGATTGATCTTGTAATTCCTCGTAAAGTTAAAAAAAGAGCGTTAAAAACATATTAAGCTTTTACCTTCTAGTTAACTACTCTAATGATTATAAAAAGGATGGGTGGTTTAAAATGGCAGTAAGGCATTAGCAAAGATAAAAAATGGGGGTTTAAGATGAATGTCATTCTTAGACTGTTTTTAAGTTTATTTATTGCAAATATTCTTATTGTTTCAGTTTATTGTGAAACCTATCGGGTTGCAATATTTGACTATGACATAAGACCGAAAACGGAGTTAACAGTAGCTAAACATATTGAAAATAAGTTAAAAAAAAGTGGGCTAAAATTTAGTAAAATAAATCAGTTTACTGGAGAAGAAAATGAAAAGAAAGCTCTGAAGGTATTGGAGAAATTAGAAGCAAGTAATTATGATTTAATTATTACTATTACTTCAGATGCCATGATACCAGCGCTTCATACAGTGAGTAAAACCCCCTGGTTGTTTACAAATGTAAATAACCCCAAATTTTTTGGTATCCGCAACCTTAAAAAACCTGGACGAAATGTGAGTGGTGTTACATATTATATTCCCGCAACCAGACAGATTAGATTCTTTAAACAAGTAATGGGTGGAAAACTAAATAAAATAGGATTAATTTTTGATTATCATGCAAAAAGTAGAAAAGCTGAACTGGGGGAATTTCGATTAGCGTTAACAGAAATGGATATTTCCTATAAAATCGAGCTTATTAAAAATAAAAACGATTTATCTGATGCCACAAATAAATTACTTAAGAGTAAAGTAGATGCTATTGTATTAACCTCCAGCGGAAAAGTTTATAAAAATGCGGATTTGGTGGTCGGAATAACCTCTGTTAAAAAAATTCCGGTTTTTTCTGTAAATAAAAAAGGCGTTATAAAGGGTGCCATTTCTGCTCTTGCCAGTGATTACTACGTCA
>JAAELO010000524.1 GCA_024226555.1 Desulfobacterales bacterium
CTTGTACGTATAATGTAAATGCCATCAAGTGAAGCCTCATTTTTTACTTTGGCTTCATCTATTTGGAATTCGAAACCATCGTCACGAATATTGAGGATAATATGCTTGGCGACTTTGTATTTATTAATAATTTTTCCAATACGTATGCCAATATTATCCTTTCCTCCATACTTACCCTGATTTATTAGTATTCGAACTTTTTCCAATTCCTGATAGAAACTGTCAAGGGCGGCTTCGGCAGCTTTATTGCTATCGTTGATGCTAAAACGTAAATCATCATCATAGATTTCAACATCAATGTGCTCAGTCGCATTATACTGATTAATAATTTTTTCGACCTTCTTTTTTATCTTATCTTTCCCAAAAAGTTTGCCTTTCTTAACTGTAGAGCGAACCTTTTCTATTGCCGTACAGAAGCCATGAAGTGATGCCTTTGTTAGCTCATGAACGCTGTCAATATGAAAATCAAATCCGTCGTTGGTAGTAGAAAATGAAAAATGATCGGCGAGTTTATACTGTTTGATAATTTTATCTAAGCGCTTGTCAATCTTGTCCTTTCCTCTTAGTTTGTTACGCTCCACCAAATCATAAATTTCCTGCAAATTTTTAATAGTGGCATCTATCAATGACTTGCGTTTATGTGTGCGCAATTTCGCTAACTCAGGATTACGGCAGGCAACTAGTCGCTCATCGGGGTAGTCCGGATGGATTAATTCAAATAAATTTTGTTCGTCAAATAATTCAAGCTGGACTTGTTTGGTGGTAACCAGGTTTTTAATTGCACCTGTCCTGAGTGCAGTGATCCAATCGATCCCATCAAGATCTCTCAATTTTTCATCAATCAGCTTTTGCGTTATCATTCCTCTGTCGCCAACAAGAGCCACTGATTTAATCTTAAAATGTTTTCGTATTCTATCTACTTGCGGCATTAATGTCTTTGTGTCTGAAGTGTTTCCATCAAATACTGACACTGCCACTGGACAACCTCTATTATCAGTTAATAGCCCATAATTGACTTGCAATTTGTTCTTTTTATCATCACGATTTTTTCCACGCGCAGCTAATGGACAAGTTGTGCCTTCAAAATAACTGGAACTCAAATCAAAAAGCACCTGTCCTCTCTCGTTCAGATGGCGCTTTGCCAATTTTTTTTCTATTGTATCCTGCCTTTTCAATAGCCAATCCATTGCAGCATATAAATCATCTTCTGTTGCATCCTGCACATTTAGCATGGAGGGTAGAGTAGTAATCTGCCACCAGCGTGGATTTGCTAACTTGCTGTTTTTGTTGTTATCAGGTTCGAGAATACGTCCCATAACCATTGCGACAACCAAATCACGTTCAGGGCAGTGCCGGGAAGAAATCAGCTTATCGAAACCTAATCGTTTCATCGCACGACGAACCGCATCCACATGGCCATGGTGCCATGAATCTACTTTTTTGAATGTTTTATCTGCAGAAAAAAATTTTTCGCCTTTGAGTTGCCTTCGAAGCAGATCAATGCTTTCATCAGGGAGATGAGAAAGATTAGCCAAAGTACGAGTCTTGACTTTTTTTTCAGCTCGATAGCTCTCACGCAGGAGAGTGGTAGGTTTTGAACCACGATTTGGGACATTTGTGATATACATGCCTACTATATTGCATACATAAAGCAATATGTCAAGTATTATATTGCTCTATTATGTAATTTACATGCCTACATTTTTGCACACACCAAAATGCCATTTTATTAATATATTTAGCTTGTTATATCGATATTTTGGGGTTTTTTCTCAGGAACTTCAGACTAAATAACGAATTACCCACACTTTTTGAGAAGTTACAGGATGGATTTATAACTTGCTTAA
>JAAELO010000525.1 GCA_024226555.1 Desulfobacterales bacterium
ACTATGACAGGGAAACTAATGACAACGTCATATTAGAATTTTCATCCGGGTGCCAGTCTCTTTATACGCTACCTGTTAAAGAAAGAATCAATAATAATCCCAAATGTGTTGTTGGGCTACTAGACCCTTGTGTCAGGAAATTTCTTCCTGATGATGTTCTATCTTTTTCGATCCCTTCTAATCGCTTTGTTGAATTTGTAAATAATATTAAAGGAAGTTTTCTTGATAAAAATTTTAAAGGTTCAAATTAATTTTATAAAAAGATTACCTGTTAAAAGTTCCTGAAAGAGCAAAAGAGAGTTTTAAGAACAGGATTTTATTGAAAAATAAAATAAATATAGATGAGATATAAAACTTATAATTCAGATATAGACTCTATGATATTTACTATTGAAATCATACTCTTCAAAATCAACCTTTGAAGGGATATATCCGCTGTAATCATCTTCAAGGTGGATTACAAAAACACTTCTGATAACATCTTCACTATATTTACCTTCAAATTCCTCAAGTGCTGCATCTACAGCTTCAATAAAGTGTCTGTGTTTTCTATGGTCAAACGGGTTGTAATCATCCATAAAACCCATTTTCTGTCTTAATTTATGAAGTTCTAAATTGAAGAATGCGTCTATCCACTCATGGATATCCTCGCATCTTAAACCGATCTGTTTTTCACTTGAATCTGCATGATCTGATAAGTTCATATAAAGAGAACCTTCTTTTCAGAATAATTTTATATAGAGCTAACTTATTTAAACGATTATTAATTTAATATAAAAATAGTTCTGAATGCAAATGAAAAATGAATTTTATTTATTTAATAAAACGATTCCTGCCATCAAAGCAACTCCATGCAACATGAAATCTTCATCAACATCAAACAAGGGATCATGGACAGAGTGAATAATGTTTTTTTCCGGATTTCCGCAACCGATAAGGAAAAAACACGATGGTATTTTTCTGGAATAATAACCAAAGTCTTCAGCACCCATAAAAGGAGGAACAGGGAAATTAATATTCTCTTCCCCAATAATGGAATCAGCAATACCAACAAATTTTTCAGTTAATTCATTATCATTAAAATTTACAGGATATCCATCCAAATACACCATATCACATGAGACATCATAGGTTTCAGAAATACCCTTCAAAACAGTATCCATTCTGTTTGTGATTATATCTTTTGTATCACTGTCGAAAGTTCTTACAGTTCCAATAATTTTAGCAAACTCAGGAATAATGTTGTCACTAGTTCCTGAATTGAATTGCGTAACACTCAATACAGCGTCTTTAACCGGATCAATATTCCTTGAAACTATTGTATTTAAGGATTGAACCAGTGAACAACCTGCAATTATAGGGTCATTTGTTAAATGTGGCATGGCGGCATGACCACCCTTGCCTTTCACGGTGATTTCAAATGAATCAGGCTGTGCCATAAAAGCACCGGCTTTTAGACCTATAGATCCTACTCTATAATCAGTCCATACATGCAATCCGTATATTTCATCAACTTCATTTATAGCACCATCTTCAATCATACCAACAGCACCACCAGGAAGAGTTTCCTCACAAGGTTGAAAAATCAAACGAACATTTACAGTGAGCTTTTCTTTTATATCATTTAAAATTTTTCCAACCGTTATAAGGATTGATGTATGACAATCGTGGCCACACATATGAGCTTTACCATCAACTTTCGATTTATAAGGATTATCACCCATCTCCTGCATGTTTAAAGCATCCATATCTGCTCTTAACGCCACTCGTCTCGATGCTCCCGGTACTGTCAGATCAAAAACAACACCAGTCTTTCCAACACCTTCCCTTACTTCAAAATCTGTATTTGATAACTCCTTAACCACAAGAGATGCTGTTTCATATACATCAAAACCTGTTTCAGGATTCTCATGTATCTTTCTTCGAATCCTTACTGTCTCTTCAAAATATTTTTTTGCTAATTTATAAATCTCGGATTTCATAGATAATAATTCCCATTTAAATTCATTTTCTAAAATGTAGAGCAAATTCTTCTTTGAATCAAACTAAAAACAGCATATATTGTTAATCAAATTTTTTTTACCTATTATGGAGTTGTTTTATGGCTATATTTTACATGAATGGAGAGTATAAGAGTGAGGATGATGCTGTAGTTTCAGTTAAAGATCTTGCTGTTTTAAGGGGTTATGGAGTCTTTGATTTCTTAAGAACTTACAATAAAAAGCCTTTTTATCTGAATGAACATATAAAAAGATTCAAAAGGTCGGCTGAACTTACTCTTCTAAACTGCCCCTGGAGTGATGATGAGATAAGATCAGTTGTTAATGAAACACTCAAAAAAAATGATTTTCCAGAGAGTAATGTCAGGCTTTTGATAACCGGCGGGGAAAGCATAGATTCAATTACACCAGGTGATGATACTAAACTTATTGTTCTTGTGACTGAACTTGGCCCTCAACCACCAGACTGGTATATCGATGGTGTTAAAATTATAACTTCAAAAACCGAAAGATACTTGCCGGAAGCCAAAAGTACTACATACCTTAATGCTATAATAGTTTTAAGAAATGCTATGGAAAGAAATGCTATTGAGTCTATCTACGTCGACAGAAAAAACAATATTCTTGAGGGAACAACATCTAACATCTTTGTAGTGAAAGATAAAAAAATTATTACACCTGATAAAAATATATTGCCTGGAATTACAAGGGAAGTTATTTTAGATAATCTTGCAGGTTTTGATGTTGAGATAAGAGATATTAAATATGATGAACTCCTTAATATTGATGAAGCATTTATTACTTCATCAAACAAGGAGGTTGTTCCGGTTGTAGAAATTGATGATATCATTGTTTCTGATAAACCAGGTCCTGTCTCCTGTAAAGTTATGAAAATATTTAAAGGAATTACTGATAAATATTAATTTTTATATAATAAAAAATATAAGGAAAATAAAAAATGGGTAAAAAATTTACAATTATTGTAGCTTTGTTACTACTGATTTTTTCTGATTTAAATGCTGCTGAAAAAGTTGAAATCTTTGTGCAGCCCTCTGTCAAGGACTACCCTGAGATAAAATTGAATATCAATGCAAGGGATAAATCTGGTAAACCTGTCCCAGGTCTTACCATGAAGGACTTTACAATACTTGAAGATTTAGGTTCTGTAAAAATTGACAGTTTCAAAGAGTTAGAACTAAAAGAGGATATCAACAGAGTTGTAGATATTGTTTTTGTTTTTGATGATACAGGAAGTATGTCAAACGAGATTAGAGGGCTTAGGGATAAAGTAATTGAATTTGCAAATATTATTAAAAAATCCAACTTTGATTTCAGACTTGGATTAATCACATATAAAGATAAAATCTACAAACCTTTCCGCATGACCGATAATGCTGGTCAGTTTCAAACATGGGTATCCCGGTTAAAAGCAAGGGGAGGCGGGGATGAACCTGAAAACGCCCTGGATGCTATAGATGATGCGGCAAAACAAACGTATAGAAAAGATGCAAAAGTTATATTTATCCTTATTACAGATGCCACATTCCATGCAGCCAACAAAATAACAAGCCTTACTATGCATAGTGTAGTTTCAGACCTCAAAGAAAAAAATATACAGTTCCATGCTGTAGGACCAAACATGGATCAGTATAAAGTTATGACAGCTGAGCTTAATGGAACTTTTTATGATAAAGACAGTGGGCAATTCAAAAGAATAATCGCTCAAATAGCTGGTGGTAGTGCAAGTAACTATACAATTTCATATAAGAGTAACCGACCTGAACATGATTTTACCTGGAGAGCTATTGATGTGAGTTTAAATGGCAAAACGGTTGTTAATGGTGTTGGTCAGTATCAGGCGCCGGGCTGGGTAACGGCATCAAGTCGTAAAAACGGTTTAATGGGAGATCGAAGCCCCTACTCACCACAGAATGTTATTGATGGAAATAAGTCAACTAACTGGATCGAAGGTGTAGATGGATCTGGTATCTCTGAGTGGATCTCTTTGAATTTTGATGAAACAGTTAAAGCTGATAAGTTTGTTATTAAAGCCCCAGCAGGATATGCAAAACTTCCTAAAAGAATATCTGTAGTTGTTAATGATGAAGAGAAGAGATTTTATAACTTAACAGGAACATCATTTACAGGTGATTTCGGTCATGAAGTAGAAATTAACACATTTAAAATCATAATTGAAAATGCTTCGGGATCTTCAATAGGTATTTCTGAAGTTGAACTATTTGGTGGTAAACCATCAATGCTTGTTAAACCAATACAAAAAACAAGGGTTGCTAAAATTGCAGCAAAAATAGCAAAGGATTTCAACAAAAAGGGAGAGAAGCTTTATCACAAAAAGAAATATGAAGAAGCTATATACTATTATAAAGAGGCGATAACAAAGAATCTTACCTATGCTCAGGCATACAGTAATTTAGGTTTAGCCTACCAGAGAATTAAAGATTATCCTAAAGCTGTCTGGGCAAACAGAAAAGCGATCTCCCTTGCAAAGGGTAAAACAAAAGCAATCGTAAGTGCCAGTTCATATTACAACATAGCAAGGATCTTTGAATCCCAGCATAAATATGAACAGGCTCTTCAGAATTTCTACTGGGCAAAATCCCTTAGAAGTCATAAAGCTTATGATAAAGGTATAAGAAGGATGAAGGGGAAATTAGGTATATAGAAACCTCTAATAATTAGAATTTTGTTTGAAATTCAGATTATAAAAGCTTTCAGTTTTATAAAATCTCTGGAGAGAAAAATGAAGCGGGATGATTTTATAACAATTATTTTTTTACAACGCTTGTAGTTCAATCAAAAGGCGGATATTAGAGATTCACATAAAGCATCCATAACCAATACTTTTTTATTTAAAGTTAAGAGAAATAAAAAAGAGTTGTATTATGTTTTGGGAGTAGTTCAATGGGAAGAACGCCTGACTATCACGCAGGAGGTTGCAGGTTCGAGTCCTGTCTCCCAAACCAAAGAAAGTGAAAACAGATGGAATATGGATTTACTAAAGATGAGTGGGAATCATGTATTAAGGTTTTAAAAACTTTATCCAAAGATCCCTTTCAATCACCTGACCTTGAACTGTCCAAGGGTTTAATCAGTAAAATATATAAAAAAGCCAGAAAAATAAACCGAAGAAATTCAAATTCTACTATATCTACTGAAGATAAGAAAACAAAACGTGATAATCTAAGTTCTCTTAAATCCAAAGAAGATAAGAATATTCTTAAAGAAACTGTAATATTTAAAAATTCAAAAAAAGAGAGTGTGGATATTGTAAAACATGCTCGGGATATCAAAGATACCGGTTACAAAAATCTCAATAAACCTGTAAAATGCTATTCCTGTAATAAAAAGTATACAAAAATTCATTTCTTCTATCACAGGCTATGCCCGGAATGTGCTGAACTTAACTACCAAAAACGTAGTATAAGAACAGATCTCCATGAACGCATTGTGTTAATTACCGGTGGAAGAATCAAAATTGGTTATGAAGCATCCTTGAAATTCTTGAGAGATGGAGCAAAAGTAATTGTAACAACAAGATTCCCTGTTGATGCTCTTAAGAATTACAAAGATGAGAAAGATTTTGATAGTTGGAAGGAGAACCTGTCTATTTATGAACTTAATCTAAGAAATATTCCACATCTTGAAAAATTTATTGAATATTTAAATGAAACATATGAAAGCCTTGATATCATAGTAAACAATGCTGCCCAAACTATTAAATATCCAGATAGTTATTATACTAAACTCATTGAAGGAGAGGGTGAGTTAAACAGGATTGAATGTAAAAACCTTATTGGATCATATGGTGAAAGTAATTCATCAAATATGCTTTTGTCTGAATCTGATCCTGAATTTTTCCCGGAAGAGAAGAAAGATTACTTCAAGCAACCACTCGATCTAAGAGATAAAAATACATGGGTTTCAAAACTGGCAGACGTTGATTCATTTGAATTGATCGAAGCAAATCTTATTAATAACATCGCTCCTTTTCTTATAAACAGTAAATTAAAAACCCTGTTGATCAAATCAAAGTTTAAAGAAAAATTTATAATTAATGTAACCTCATCTGAGGGACAATTTAGTTATACTCTGAAAACTGTTTTCCATCCCCATACAAACATGACTAAAGCGGCACTTAATATGATGACAAAGACCTCTGCAAGGGATTATGCTGAGAGCAATATATTTATGAACAGTGTTGATGTTGGATGGGTATCGTCCGGCAACCCTGAAGAGAAAAAACAAAGGTTGATAGAGAATGGTTTCGCCCATCCATTAGATGTAATTGATGCAGCAGCAAGAATTTACGATCCGGTTATTAACGGAATTGAAGGAGAAGAAACCCCGGAATCAGGAAAACTGTTTAAAAACTTTAAATCTATAGACTGGTAGTTTTTATGTTAAAACTCCTGCTCCAAAATCTCACCAAGCAACTCTGCAGCGTTTTCAATTATTAAACCACATACGCCTTTCTCCCTTAAATTTTTCATCTCATCAGGGTTTGTAAAATCTATACTATTATTTAAAAGTATCTCCTTGCATTCAATTGAGTTATTCTTTACTACAAACTGATGAGTGAATTCCTGAATTATTTGATAAATCAGATCTCTTGAGAATATATCTTCAGGTTCACCTGAACTGTATTTGTAACTGATTATCATAAATGCAGCAACAACGGCCCCGCACGTCTTGCCCTGAGCCAGACCACCACTTAATCCACATGACATTTTTAAAGCAGTGTCCCGATCGAAACCTACCGTATCTGCATATGATAATATAATAGATTCAGAACATGTATAGCCCATTGAAAAAATGGATCTTATTTTTTCTGATCTTTTTTGTGACAAACTTATAATTTCATTCATTTGCTCCTCCTTTTTTATGTCTCCGGTAGTGACATTTGGTTTAAATTTTTTATGTCTTACTAATCAAAAATACCTTTTAAAAGCAGATCAATACCATCGTTTATTGAATCCCAACCTTTCTCTGATTCAAGATCAATTCCTCCAACAGAGGTTGTTATTCTTGATCTTATTATAAGATAATTAATTGCCCCTCCCATCAAAACAACAATTGCAGAAAGATTTTTATCATCAGGAATCTGATCGATATGCTCAAAATACTCAAGCGCAGTTCTTATCCTGATATATTCCAGTTGTTTTGTTAATTCGTTACGCTCCAAAACTTCTAAAGCTAAAATATCCTGAGTTATTGGTCTTCTTCTCAAAGCTGCTAAAAATTTTTTAAAGAAATAAGCTACCTGCTCATCAGATTTTAGAGTTTTAACAAATTCAGGATCATCACCAAGTATCTCTTTTAGAGATGGCCAGAAATCGATGGAAAGACTATATTCTTTCAGTAGTTCAGGCAAACCTCCAAAATACCTGTAAATGAGAACCTTATCCACACCTGCTTCCCTGGCAACCTTGTTAATTCCCAATCCTTTAAATCCATATTTGCTTAGAGCTTTCCCCACAGACTTTATCAACTTATTTTTTGTTTTTTCTTTACGGTCTGTTTTTTGAATAGCCATATTTCACCTCACCTTATCTATGTCACCTATGGTGACTTTAAATTATTTAAATTGATTTGTAAATAAAAAATTCAGGAAACAGATAAATTCAAGGGATTTTAAAAATGGAACGTTTTATTTTTTAATGAAAAGATCAAAAAAAAACGAGTCTGGATTTTGTTTAAAAAATTCGGTAAATGATATATATTTACTGAATGCTCATTCTTTTAAAACAAAAAACCCGGACTCGTTAAATATTAACCAGAAAAATTCTAACAAAATGTTAATTTTTTACTGATTCATTTTATTAAACCAGATTATATTTGCCACACAATTATATTGTGTGCAAGATAATATTACATATAAACAGATAAATAAATAATATTAAGTATTAATAACAAGTGTTTATAAAGTTTCATTTTTTGAAATAGTTGTTCTGTTTTTGTAATCAAATGATAAAAAATCAATTTTTTAGTGAATCTCTAATAACTGCTCTTTTTACGAAATACTTCGTTATTACCAATAAAAAACTGTAAACTTTATAAAAAAAAGCTTTTTATAAACGAATCAGCTCGTTATTTATTGTCATGCAGAGATTTTATAAAACTAAAGCTTTTATAATCTGAATTTCATCAAAAATTATAATTATTAGAGGTTCCCTTTATACTATTCATAAAAATAATTATGCCATTCTTCATGTAAAAAAGGACACTCACAATATTTTGTTGCAAGCTCATAAGATATGGGTTTTGAAGATTCATAGACAGCTTTTAAATATTTTAATCTGTTTTCAATTTCAAACAAATTAATTGTCCCATCAATGATTTTCCCATGGGACTGCAAAAAAATATGTGATCTGAATTCTTTTAATTTTTCAAGAGACTTAATGTGATCATATATTCTTCCAAACTCAACTGAAGGTAAGATTGACAATCCTTCGTTTGTACTCATTAAGTCATCACCAATGTGAATAAACTTCTTATCAATAACAGTAAATAAACCGCATTCGGCATGTCCCGGAACTTCCAAAAGCTCAATATCAAAATCTCCGAATTTAAAAGATAAAGAATTATCCACAACATAAGTTGGAGTGAATAATTCATGTTTTTCCTTAGATGTATAAAGATTTAGAGTTTCTATATATTTTGAACTTCCGTAAATTTCAATTTTTTCAAGTTCATGCAATCCATATGTATGGTCATCATGAAAGTGGGATATGATAACTTTTACTGGTTCAATTCCTAAAGACAAAAGATCTTCCTTAACAACTAAAGCATGTTCCTCGTACCCAGTGTCAATAAGTAAAGCCCTTTTATTACTTATTAATGCATAAATATTGTAACCGTAGTGGTCATCAGGTTTTGGTGGAAAACAATATTTATAGAATTTTTCAGAAATTTTGCTTTTTATCATACCTGAATTTTCCAGCATCGGTGTATCTTTTTACGCTTATTAATATAATCTTCCGGTATTGTTTTTGATGTTATTTCATCAAAATCTTTGACCCTTAAAGTACTCATTCTTGGATCAAAATCCTGATGGTTTGTGGAGAAAAAGATCAGCCCCCCTTTTCTCATTAAGGCAATTACCTTTAAAAGTAGTTCTGCATGGTCCTTTGATATATCAAATCCATCTCTGCTGTCTTTGGATGTGGAAAAAGACGGAGGGTCAACAACAGCTATATCAAATTTCTGCCCTTTCTTTTTGGCTTTATCCAAAAACTCATATGTTGGTACACGATATAAGGTATGGTTATCCTCTGGAATTTGGTTAAGTTCAAGATTTTCCTTAACCCAGGAGATTGCTGTTAATGACCTGTCAACAGAAACTGTGGATTTTGCTCCCCCCTTTGCTGCATAACATGTAAAAGATCCGGTATAGCAATAAAGATTCAAAAAATCCTTATCCTTAACAAGCTCTCTTACCATCTGTCTCGTGTCTCTATGATCTGAGAATAAACCTGTGTCCACATAGTCATTTAGGTTAACCTTAAATTTCAGGTCCCTTTCTGAAACAACTAATTTTTCATCACTATCATCGAGTTTTTCATATCTTTTTCCATCTAAAAATCCCACACGTCTTTCTTTCATGTGGACCAAACTCTCATCAATTCCAAACTTTTCTGACAAAGCTTTAGCCATAATCGGAAGCCAGATAGGGTCTGACTGCTTACGCATATATTCAGCTATAACTATATGGCCTTTGTACCAGTCAACAGCAGCTCTGATTTCTGGTATATCCCAGTCATATAGTCTGAAGACATCAATATTCTGTTTTTTAAACTTTTTTTTGAGGTGCTTATATCGCTTAATAGCTTTATTAGAAAGCATCTCAGCCTGTTTTTTAAATTTTTCTTCTTTTGGATTTTCCAAAATAAACTCCCTGTTTAATTTGGAACAGATATATAATTAAAGGCGAGGTTATGCAAGGGGCTTTATCTGTTTGAAATAATAAGGACTTATAAATCGAAAGTTCTATTTACATGCTGGGAATCTATAACAGACCATTCGATCAAAGATAATTATTAGATCCCTTCTATTTGTCTCTTTTAACTCTTAAATTGAAATCAACTATAATATTATTTCTTCTGGTAAAATTTGTCATCACTTGATTTAACTTTATTTCAGGAACAAGAGTTTCAGTGTATTTATTATCCACATATTTTTTTTTGTCATATCGTTTCATTTGCTCATTGAAAATTTCACCAAAACTTCTACCTTTTTCATCTTTCTTCTTACTTTTGAATGGAAACAGGCTGTCACTTATTTTCTTCATTACCCCGTTTGACTTTTTTACAGGTTCAACCTGTAGATTCATTTTATAAGGTGCCATTTTTTTCTCCGAATTAGAGTTTACGAAACTTTAAAAAAGAATCGGATTAAACTCTCTAAAACTTAAGAAAATTTTAAATTTAGTTTGACAATTGAGTAAAATTCCTCTTAAAGTCTTTACCAATCGCAAACAGAAGTTTGCTTATAAAAACTAAAAAATTAAAATAAATTATCAATTAATGACCACGAAGGTATTATAATCATGAAGATTATCTTTTAGTGGTTTTTCTGTTTTTAGGAGCAAACACATGAAAAAAATTATCATTATCTGCCTCGTTTTTTCTTTTACACAAGCTTACGCACACTTTGGAATGGTTATCCCTTCAGATTCTATGGTTATGCAACATGATAAAAGGACAATTTCACTTAACCTTTCCTTTTCACACCCATTTGAAATGATCGGAATGGATCTTTTAAAACCTGCAAAATTCAGTGTTTTTGAAAACGGCAAAAGAAAAAATCTTATGAGTAGCCTTAAAAAAACATCAGTTATGAAACATTCTGCGTATAAGCTTAATTACAAAGTTAAAAGACCTGGTGTTTATACTTTTTTAATGGAACCAAAGCCCTATTGGGAACCTTCGGAAGATTGTTTTATAAAGCATATTACGAAAACTGTTGTAACAGCTTTTGGTGATGATGAAGGTTGGGATTTTGAAACAGGAGCAATTACTGAGATTGTTCCCCTTTCAAAACCTTATGGATTATATGCAGGAAATCTTTTTCAGGGTATTGTCAAATTTAAAGGAAAAGTTGTTCCTTTTGCAGAAGTTGAGATTGAATATTACAACAAAGACAAAAAAGCAAAATCACCCACTGACTACATGATTACTCAAACAGTAAAAGCTGATAAAAACGGAGTTTTCTCTTATACTGCACCAAAATCCGGATGGTGGGGGTTTTCAGCATTAAGCACAGCTCCATACAAAATGAAATATAAAGGTAAAGCTAAAGATGTTGAACTTGGTGCGGTACTCTGGGTAAAGTTTCATAAATGGGGATCTAAATAAAGGAGTTTTTTAAGATGCACCTTTCAGAAGGAGTTTTAACCGGACCTGTTTTAGTAGCAGCTATTGCAGCAACAGCTGTGGGGACTGCTGTTGGACTGAGAAAGCTTAAAAATGAGGATATACCAAAAGCAAGTTTACTATCTGCTTCATTTTTTGTTGCTACTTTTATCCACCTTCCTATAGGTGTTGGAAGTGTGCATCTTGTTTTAAATGGTATTATTGGTTTAATGCTTGGCTGGACTGCCTTTCCTGTAATTCTTGTAGCACTGCTTTTGCAAGGTGTAATGTTCCAGTTTGGTGGTATTACAATTTTAGGTGTTAACACCATAATAATGGCAGTCCCATCAGTCATCTGTTTCTATCTGTTCAAAAACTATATTAGAAATAATGGCAACACGTTCTTAATTGCTTCATTTTCATGTGGTTTTCTGGCAGTTTTACTAAGTGGTCTTTTATCTGCTGCAGCTCTTTATATTTCAGGGGAAGAATTTCTGGATGCAGCCTATATGCTTATAATTGCAAATATACCCGTAATGATAGGTGATGGAATAATTACAACATTAAGTTTATCCTTTTTAAGAAAAGTTCAGCCGGAAATTTTATCCTGAATCATATTCTTATCTGGAATTTAAGGGGGATGTTATACAATGCTCAAATATTTGTACATTTCAGTTATAATTTTAATTTGCACACAAATTTCATATGCACACAAAATCACCGTATTTGCCTGGGTTGAAGGTAATAGCATTCATATTGAAAGTAAATTTAATGGTGGTAGAAAAGTTAATAAAGGAGATGTCTCAGCAATAAATAAAGCTGGAGATATTATCCATAAGGGAAAGACCAATTCAAAAGGTGAATACACTTTCACCATAAAGGAAAAGAGCCCTTTGAAAATATGGGTAGATGCAGGTAATGGGCATAAAGGTTACTGGGATATAACTCAAGGTGAGTTTGATGGATCTGATATTGAACCTTCCCATAATATTGAACCTGTCCAGAAAAATATGACCTCTGAAAAAAAGTATGAATCAAATGAGATTAGAGAGATTGTTGATTCAGTTGTTAGCTCTCGCCTGAAACCAATACAGAGAGAACTTGCACTACTGCGAAAGTCAAAGGAACCTGGATTCCAGGATATTGCAGGTGGGGTTGGATATATTTTTGGATTAATGGGAATCTTCCTATACTTTAAATACGGAAGAAAAGAATAATGGATTTTGAAGGATATCATGAAGGAAATTCAATTATACACAGAATAGATCCAAGGGTAAGAGTTCTAATAACACTTATTTTTTCTTTTCTTACAGCAATTTTAATAAACTTCAATGCTCTTTTTTTATCACTTACCATATCTTTGTTACTGGTGATTTCAGCTAATCTTAACATTATAAAAGTTTCAAAGAATCTTAAAGCATTCACTGGTTTTATCATTCTGATATGGATTATACTTCCACTTTCAATAAAGGGAGAAACTCTTTATAAACTTTGGTTCTTAAATTTCTCAACCGAAGGAATTGAACTTGCACTAAGAATTACACTTAAATCATTTAGTATAATCCTGCTATTTAATGCACTTATCTCAACTATGAATTTCTCTGTATTGGGAAGTTCAATGGAGTCACTAAAAGTACCATTAAAGATAGTATACCTTTTTCTCATGACTTTCAGATATATTTCAGTTCTTGATGAAGAATACAAAAGGCTTATGCAAGCTGCTAAAATAAGAGGCTTTAAAGCTGGCGTTAATTTACATACATACAAAACCTATGGTAATATTTTAGGAATGCTTTTTGTTAATGCACACGAACGGGGTAATCGTGTTTATAAAGCGATGGTTTGCCGGGGTTTTAATGGCAAATTTTACAGCCTTCAAAACTTTAAAATATCTTTTAAAGATTTTATATTTGCAAGTATGATGGTTTTATTAATCTCAGCAGTTCTAACTTTGGAATATTCAGGTATTCTTTTAAAAATACAGAAGGTGATATGAAAACAATAATAGACTTACAAAGAATTGAATACCGATATCCCGGAAACGAAGAATACACATTAAAAGATTTAGATCTCAAATTGACAGAAAATGAAAAGATCGGAATGATAGCATCAAACGGAAGTGGTAAAACCACGCTTTTTCATATAATCATGGGCCTTACAAAACCATCTTCAGGAACTATTGAGATTTTTGGAAAAGATATGATTGATGAGAAGGACTTTATCGATGTCAGGAAAAAAATCGGTCTTCTTTTTCAGGATGCAGATGACCAGCTCTTTTGTCCAACAGTTATTGAAGATGTTGCATTTGGACCTTTAAATCAAGGCAAAACAAAGGACGATGCTTTGGAGATTGCATCTGACACCCTTTCATTTCTTGGCATTGAATCATTCAAGGACAGAATAAATTTTAAACTCTCAGGGGGTGAGAAAAGACTTGTTTCTTTAGCCACTGTCCTCGCCATGAAACCTGAAGCCATCCTTCTTGATGAACCCACAACAGGTCTTGATGAAAAAACAAAAGATAAATTGATAGAAGTTCTTGCTAAACTTGATTTGCCATCAATAATAATATCTCACGATGCTGAGTTTGTTAATAAAGTTACAAGCAAAATTTATACTATAAAAGAAGGAAAAGTACTTACTGACAAAGATATTTACTTACATTCTCATGTCCATGCCCATCCACATGATAGTGACCACAAGCATGAACACACCGGTACAGTCCATAGCCATGGCCATCCACACGGAAGAGATGAGATATGAAACCATCCGGTATTGTTACTCTAACTACAGATTTCGGTACCTCAGATTACTACCAGGCCGTTATGAAGGGTGTTATTCTTAGCTCGAATCCTGAGTGTAAAATTGTTGATATAACACACGGAATATCAAAACATGCAGTTTCAGAAGCATCATATGTACTTTCATCTTCTTACAAATATTTCCCAAAAGGAACAATACATCTTGCTGTAGTAGATCCGGGGGTTGGATCTAAGAGGCTGCCAATCATGATAAAAACCGATGACTATTATTATGTTGGACCGGATAATGGAATTTTCAGTTTTTTAAAAGATCAAAAAAACATTAAAGTATATGCGATAAAACAACCAGAAAAAGTAAGTAATACATTCCATGGCAGGGACATCTTTGCACCAGCTGCTTCTAAACTTTCCAAAGGAATTAAACCAGAAGAATTGGGAGTAGAAGTAAAGGATTTTATAAAACTCAAAATAAAAAATCCTCTCTACTCAACCAAACGTATAGATGGAGAAATTATACACGCCGACAGCTTTGGAAACCTGATCACAAACCTTGATGCAAAAAAAATTAAAGAGTTGATCGGCAAAAATAGTTTCAAGGCAAATCTTGCAGATCATACTATTACAAAACTATTAAGTACTTATGATAGTTCAGGTAATGACCTTTTTTTAATTGAAGGTAGTACAGAAAAAATAGAGATATCTCTTAAAAACAATAGTGCTAAAGATTTGACCAAAGCAAATATAGGTGATTCTGTAGAAATTATCATAGGGAATCTCTAAAGCTTATATAAAAAACTATTAGTGCTAACTATAGAATATTCATTTTTCACTTAAAAAGCCTCAGGCAGTAAACTTTTTGAAAAAAGTTTAATCAAAAACTTATGGTCAAGAAAATAATAGAACCTATAAATGTTTAGATAAATTGCCAAACATTCCTATTATAAGCTAAATATTTTTCCATCTGGCATCATAAAGAATCTCAACATTTTTTATCCCATAAATTTGACTCTATGCTTTTGAATATTATATTCTGAACTCGAGTAACTAAAGAGTTAATAATTCAAAGAGAAATTTATGATAAAAATATTCAATTCAAATCCAAAAAGAGCAACTATTGATATAACAGATGAAGAAATAATAAAGATCTTCATGGAATCTGATAAAGAATTTCATAACCTTACTCTTTATCACAGAGGTGAAAGTAAAGAGATACGCAACACTTCGATCAAAGGTATATTGATACAGAAATTAATACCTTCCCTAAATTCATATACGCAAAAGAGAACAGGCATGCTTGAAAATACAGAAGTAATTCGTAAGAATATTAGCTGTATCTTTTGGGAGAAGCTTCATGAAGAAGGAATTCCTACCTGCTATCTGGCATCAAATGATCAATACATTTTAGTTATGGAAGAGAACATTCCACCTATTGAAGTAATAGTTAAAGCAGCAATGGTTGGAACTCCTGCAAAAATTTACCATGACCTGTTCAGTCATACCGACAGGTTTGGAAAACCTTTTGTAAATAATGAACTACACAAACCATATGTGAGATTTGATTACAGAAACCCGGCATCGAATGAAAATGGTGATTTTTTGAGAGATGAGTGTTTGCCATTAGCTCTTGCAGAAAGATTTATAGATACAAAAAAATCAGAAGAAAATGCTCTGAAAATCTTTGAAATAATACAAAATACTTTAAGACAGATCGGCCTTCAGGTATTGGACGGATGCTTCTTTTTTGATGAAACCGGCAAAACTTTTTGTTATGAAATTTCACCTGACAATATGCGCATCAAAAGCCTTAAATGGGATAATACTACAGAACTGGATGATTATGATAAGGATTTGTGGCGTAAAAGAGCAGATGATAAATTGCTAAAAGAACAATGGATATTACTTCAAAGAAAACTTGAGATTTAAAAAAAAAAAAGAGATATAGAAAATGTTTTACCAGTTCACTTTCCTTAACCAGAATTAGCAATTTCAGATCACACATATATGATTTTATTTTGAAAATTTAGTTTACCCTAAATAGCATTTCTCTTTAAACTATACCTTTTTCAAAAAAAGAATAATATTTATATTAAGTAAAAGTTGAATTCTTAATATATTTCCATCCACCTCTATGTAATAACACCCTTCAATATGAATATATTTAATGTTGTTTACCTAAAACTCATTAATAATCAAAATTTAAATTTAATATGTGATTAAATAATCTTTTAACTATAAACAATGTTATTAATAGTATGTTTTGTACGGTACATAAAATAAACCTTTACAAAAAAAAGTTATATTGTTATAGAAAATTGAAAATATGGAATAAAAAGGAATAAGTACTAAAAATATGGGAATGTAAACATTCCTATTATGTTGAGGCTAAACTTAAACTATAAAGATCAAGTATAACCTTGAATAATCATTTTTATTTATAATTAATCTTTATTTTATTGTCGAACCCCTCTCTTCTTTTGTTTTTGTATACATCCTTAATATTGATTCCTCGTAAGCAAAGTTAAACCTAATCAATTATATTTTTTTTAATTATTAAGATGTAACTTGAGAGGCGGAGCTATTTTAAATAACTCAAATTAACGATAAAAAAGCATTGTAATAAAAAATTTAAACAGCAATTAAAGCAATATCTATATAGATCTACCAAACTCATTGGATTAGTTTTTTTGTTGAAAAAATATTCGACTAAAATTTAAATATACGGTGTAATATTTTTTAAGTATCTATAATTACATTATTTTCTTTATTAATGTGTATAATAAACTAACTTATCTTTATTTTCGTCTTTAATCAAATAAATTACATAATTTAACAATATTGTCTGGTCATGTTGATGTATAAGTTTTTGAATGAAATGCTAAAGTAAAATATAATTTATCGTTGTTTTACACAGGAATTAATAAATACCTGATTAACTATTAATATTTGATATTTAGGCCGATAAAATTGAAAAATAATTTATGGGAACCTCTAATAATTAGAATTTTGGATAAAATACAAGGCATTTCAAAAAATAACGAGCCGATTTTATTACAGTTTTATTTTTGTTATAACGATGTGTTTCGCAAAAAGATCAGTTATTAGAGATTCCCTTATTAGCG
>JAAELO010000526.1 GCA_024226555.1 Desulfobacterales bacterium
AAAAAATGCTGGTAAGGTTAGAAACCTTAATAAATGAGAGGACATAATGAATAATTTTGATAAAATAGCAGAAAGTGTAAAAGATGCTAAAAGATTTGATGAATATATAATAAGAAATTTAGAAGAATATACCCAAAAAGGTATAAAAAATATAGCTTCTTATTTAGCAAAAGAAATAAAGAAGGTGGACGGCAAAGAGTATCCAGTAGGAATTGAGAAAGAGATACTAATAATTGACATGATTGGAAAGCTGAGAACAAATGGGAAATATCCTGATAGACTAATGACAGCAATAGAACAGGTCGTAATCCACCAAACTTGGGGAAAAGCATACAGATTGCGTAGTAATACAAAAGCGGTCAATGAATACCATATAAACGAATATAATTGGGCTGGTATTGCATACCATCTTGTCATAGATTTAGATAGCTCAGGGGTTGAGCTTTGTAATGCTTTAGATACAATCACAAACGGAGCAGGAGGCAACAATAATAAAAAATCAATTCATATATTGGTATGTGGAAAGTTTGACTATATAGATAAAAATGGATCATTGGTTATTGGAGGACAAGCACCAACTTTAGACCAACTGGGAAGATTGAAACAAACTATTGAATATATTATTAGTCGTTCAGATATTCCTAATGTCAAGGGTTGGGAGGATATTAAAGGGCATATTGATATTACGGGTAAAAGAAGTTGTCCTGGAATAGTTGTAATGGAGAATTTAAAAAGATGGAGAAAAGAATAAGGCTTTATAAAGGTGATTGCTTAATTGAAAGCGAAAAAATAGAAAGCGGGAGCGTTGATTTAATATTAACTGATTTGCCTTATGGAACTACTGCTTGTAGTTGGGACGAAATAATACCATTTGATGAATTATGGAATGTAATTTACAGAATATTAAGACCAAATGGTTTTATTGTTTTGACTGCATCACAACCATTTACAAGTAAATTAGTAAGTAGTAATATCAAAAACTTTAGTCATAATTGGGTATGGAATAAAAAAAGAGGTACTGGTCACTTGTTAGCTAAAAAAAGACCAATGATGGCAAGCGAAGATATAGTTGTTTTTACTAATGAGCATAGTCACGATTTTACTTTTAAAAGTCCATTAAGAGCATACACAAAGAAATTATTTAAAAGTTTAGATAAAAAGAAAAAAGAAATATTTGCAGATATGGGAAATCAAAGCGTATGTCATTTTATGAGAACTGAAAGCACTCAATTTAGTTTGTGTACTAAAAAATGCTATAACAGTTTAATTGAGTTATATAAAATAAATGATTTAGATTTTTTTATTGAATACGATAAATTGAAAAATGAAAATATAGAATGGCTTCAAAGCTTTCCAAGAACATATAACCCACAAATGAGAAAAAGAGAAAAAGCAAGAAAAAGCAAAATGAAATCATCATATAATACTTGTTATGGTGATTTAGGTGGTTATGATGGCGATATTTTAGAGAAAAAATACCCTATTAATATAATAGAATTTGACAAAAGTGGACACAATAATATGTTACACCACCCAACACAGAAACCTATTGAGCTACTCGAGTATTTAATAAAAACTTTTAGTAATGAAAATGATTTAGTAGTTGATCTCACTATGGGAAGCGGGTCAACCGGTGTTGCCTGCGTTAACACTAACAGAAACTTCATAGGTATAGAATTAGACAATAATTATTTTGAGATAGCAAAAAAAAGAATATTAAATGGAGTAACAAATGAGTAAAACAATAGAAGAATATATTATAAAATGTCCTCAATGTTCGCATCTAAACAGCACCTTTTCAGATGTTGTTCATGTTTGCGGAAACTGCAAACATATCATAGATGTTGTAGGTTTGAATAAAAAGTTAGATCAGGGGTTGACAAAATAGAAAAACTCATTATCTTTATATATGAGGTAACAATAGTTTAATGTAGCTACAAACAAAGCGGGAATGTCCAGTTGAGGGTGAAAATCCCTCTTGTTATCTCTTTTTTTATTTTCCCCCTTGACAAATCTTAAAAATTGATTATCTTTTAATATGATGACAAATTAAAAAAGGGATGTAAAACAATGCAGAGTTATCCTCTCTGCCTTCAACAAATATTATGAAAAAGTGTAAAAATATATATCAAAAAAATAATAATAAATATACTTTCGGATTGACCTCCTAAAGTACCAGCTTCCTGTTTTTCCTTACACTTTTTAACAGGGGGCTGGTTTAAATAAAAAGTGGGTAGTATGATAAATTGGTACAACATGGACTGCATGGACTTCATGAGAGATGTCCCGGATAATAAATATGATTTAGCAATAGTTGACCCACCTTATGGGATTGGATGGGATGGGGACAACTTAAAAGAATATAACTCCACCTCTTGTGAAAGTTGGAAACATAGAAAACCAAAAGGTTATACTGAGAAAAAATGGGATTCAGAAAAACCACCGATTGAATATTTTGAAGATTTGCAAAGAATATCTAAAAATCAGATTATATGGGGTGGAAATTATTTTACAAATATGTTGGAAGTTACTGGTTCTTGGATTGTGTGGGATAAACAAGTAGTAATGCCCACATTATCAGATGGGGAACTCGCTTGGTGTTCAATAAATAATTCTGTTAAAATTGCAAGATTTTTATGGGCTGGATATTTAAAATGCGAAAAAACAAACAGAATCCACCCAACCCAAAAACCAGTTGAATTATATAGATGGCTCTTAAACAACTATGCAAAACCAGGAGATAAAATAATAGATACACATGGAGGTTCTGGAAGTATAGCACTTGCTTGTGATGTAGAAGGCTTTGATTTAGATATTATTGAACTGGACAAAGAGTATTTTGAAGATGCAAAGAAAAGGTTTGAGATACATAAAGAACAATTAACTTTATTTGACAATGTATAAAAAAACACAATACAACAACCTCTTAAATGCCTATGATACTTCATTGGTTGCCGATGTTTCATACGGAACTATAAGAAAGTATATGCGAAAAGGGAATATCCCTTATTTCATGCAACCACAAACAAAAAGGACAATATATTATATATACATCCTTTCTAAAAGAGTGCAAAGAATGATTGAGAAATATAAAAAGATGCACCAGTACCAAGATAAACATGTAGAGAATTACAAATACAAGGTTAATAAATTGGCAGAGAAGGATATAACCTTGCTGGATGCAAAAAACAGGCTTATTTTTGAGATTAGACACTATCTTGAACATCACAGCAAAGAGGAGGTGTATAACAAATACAAAGAAAAGATAGGATGCTTGTTTGAGAACGCAGAGGATGTATTGAATTATTATGGATTAGGAGGATAAATGAAAAACTGTAAAGAATGTAATTTCAATTTCTTCCAAAGGTTAATAGCTTGTAGGAATTGTAGAGGGAAAAAAGAAAATCAAAGTTGTATAAAATTAAAAAAATATGATAAATTGAAAGAAGAAATAAAAAAGAAAGATAAATTCAACTGGTTCAAATTAAAAAATCCTGATAGATTGGACAGGTGGAGTATAGGGCATTTTGGCTTAGGAATGATCGCAGGGATGTTGGCTGTTGTAAATCCATATATTGGCTTCACAGCGTTTAATTTAATCCTTTTATGGGAGTTTATTGAATACTGGTTGTCACAAAAAGTGGATGCTGAGAAATACTGGCTTGATCCTGCAGGAATATCTTTAACTGACATGTGCCTTGATTGTTTAGGTTTTGCAGTTGTACTTATTTTCTCAGGTGTTTTTAATTGGAGGGTTTGAATGAAAAGAAATAAAATTGCAGCAGCAAGAGCAACAATAGAAATAATGGAAAGGATAGCAAAAGCGAAGGTAGCAGCAGCAATAATAAAAATAATAAATGATTTTATGATACCTAAAACTAATGATAAAATTAAAATTAAAGATGAGATATACACAATAATAAAGGCAGAAAAACATTGAGAATAACTAAAAATTTATATATACAGTTTGGAATATCAGGCTGGATTAAGCTATATAAGATTGGGGCTGTTTGGAGAAATTTAAACGAATATCCATTATGCTTTGCAGTTGTTCTTATTTTCTCAGGTGTTTTTAAGTGGAGGTTTTGATGGATGAATATATAAAAAAAGATATTCCAAAAGAAATTAAACAGGAGGGCGTGTGTTATGTATCACGACCAAAACCAGATGAACTCAACGGCACAACTTCTTGTAATAACTTTATAGGGAAAGACCAACTCCAATTAGGGTGGTTGGATAGATGCCCTTATTGCGGAAGAAAATTAAAAATGATATGGAATTAAAAAGTGGAGGTTTTGATGGTTTTAAAAGAATTAAATAATATTTGCGAAGGACTATATGAAGGGGATATTTTAACAATTAATAACATTAAATATAAAATTGTAAATACTGAATGTAGTTTTAAAAGTTATGAAAAGAAAGCTGAAATTGTTAAAGTTTATAAATTAGAGAGGGTTTAGAATGAAGATAATAAAACTTAAAACAACAGATATTGAAACAGAAGAAGTGCCAACAGAATTTGTAAATTGGGTATGCCCAGAATGTGGGAAGATACAAAGAACAATAGAATGGAACATAGAGAATGAGGAATTGTGGTGTTTAAAATGTAAAATAGCTTTTAAAATTTCATGGGAAAACATAAACGGAGGTTTTGATGACTGAAAAGCAACATACTTTTAATTTTATTACAGTAGCTATATTATTTATTATTTTAACTATTGTATTGAATATTCAATCTAATAGACAACCCACAACTAACAAGACAAAAACAATCATAGATACAATATATATTCCTACTACAACCTTTGACACAATCCAAGCGAAAAACTGGCTGTATTCCAAAGCAGGCTCAGAAAGAGATAGTATTATAATTGCTGCTGTATATCATTCAGACAGCTTAATTAATCCAGTAACGAGAATATTAGCTATATGTTATTTAGAAACAAGATTCAAACAAGGGATCATAAACAGTGCTTCAGGTGCTAAAGGTTTAATGCAAGTTCTCAGATCTTCAGCAATAGCCTGTGGATTGAATTATGACAGCCTTAATAATATTGACTATGAGATATTAGCAGGGTGTAGAGTAATGAGAGTGCATTATAGCTTCAGCAAGACCTTAAATGGTGCTATTAAAGGATATTCAGGAGGAGCTTATTCAATATGGAAGTTAGCAGATACAGAAAGGAATAGAGTTTGGGGGTTTTTGTTTTGAGAAAAGAATTAAGAATAAAAGTTTGGGAGAAATACAATAAGCATTGTTCTTATTGTGGAAAGACATTAGCATATAAAGAAATGCAAGTTGATCATTTATTCCCAAAACATTTAACGCATTTATTAGAAAATAATAAATTAAAAAAGTTATTAAACATTGACATTAGTAACATTAATAGTTTTACAAATTTAATGCCAAGTTGCAGAAGGTGCAACTATTACAAAGGAGGGATGCAATTAGAAGATTATAGAAAATATATGTTATCTTTGCATAGTAGAATTAAAAAAGATTATAAATTTAAAGTTGCTATAGACTACAAAATACTAATTGTTAGTAAATTTGATGGTAAATTTTATTTTGAAAGAACAAAAGATGAATGGAGGTTTTTGTTTAAATGAAAATTGGTTTGTTAGATTTAGATAATTTGTATAAGAAAATGAATAGATCTAAAATCTTTCCAAATATTCCATTGATGAAAATATCACAGTATCATAAAAATAAAAAAGACAATGTTGAATTTGTCAATAATTTTTATGAGTATGATATAATTTATAAATCTAAAATATTTACATTTACAACTGAAGAAAAATATTGTTTACAAGCAGATAAAATAATTCAAGGGGGAAGTGGTTATGATCTAAAAAACAAACTTCCTGAATATATTTATAATCAATACCCAGATTATGATTTATATAATATTAAAAATATTGCTTATGGAGAATTGACAAAGGGTTGTCCAAGAAATTGTAGTTTTTGTATTGTTTCAGAAAAGGATGGGAAGAAATCAAAGAAAGTGGCAGATTTAGAAAACTTTTGGAAAGGTCAAAAAGAAATAATATTATTAGATAGCAACTTACTTGCTTGTAAAGAACATAGAGAAGATTTATTGAAACAACTAATAAAAAGTAAGGCAAGTGTTAAATTTTCACAGGGTATAGACATAAGACTAATGACAGACAAACTATGTAAATTGTTCAATCAAATAAAAATAAAAAGAATATATTTCGCATGGGATGATCCAAATGATTTATTTACAAAATCAAAATTGTTATATTTTAAAGACAAATTAAATTTACATTATAGCAAAAAAGCAGTATATGTATTAACAAATTTCAATTCTAAATTTGAAGAAGATTTATATAGGGTTAAGTGGTTGAAGGAAAATAATTATGATCCCTATGTTATGATTTATAACAAAGATAAATTAGACAAAGGGCATATATTAAGAAAGCTACAAAGATATGTAAATAATAAATTTATATTTAGAAAAGCAAAAAGTTTTAAAGAATATTCAACAACCCCCTTGACAAAATGAAAAAAGTCGTTATCTTATAGAGTGTATGGATAAATTAAAAAACATAAAAAGTCAAATCACAAAACAAATATATATTAAGCATACTTAATCCCTATCAGTTTTTTAATCTTTGGTTGACTGCCTATGTTTTTTTAACTGGTAGGGGTTAAGCTGTAGAGGTGAATTATGATTTATTGCCCAAAGGGACATGATATGACAGAGGTTATGAAATCAACATTATATCCAAAATATTTTTATTGTCATCATTGTAAAGAAATTTATGTCACAGCCTTAACAAAGATTGTTAAAGATGTGATGGATAGAGAGTATTGTACAGATAGATATGGAGAATTAGTAAGGCTTGCAGAGATAATAAAAGCAAAAAAAAGAGTTAAAGTAAAAGACCTTGTAAAATTAGGATATTTGGATAAAAGTTATCTTGAAAAATAATATCCCATACTATCAACATTATTCAGATGCAGACCAACATCCTAAATTTAAAATGTTGAGGGTTAAATATGGATGGGCTGGAGAGGGTAAATTTTGGGCTTTAAATAATAGGATTGCTTTAGCTGAAAATTGTTTATTGGATTTGAGTAAAAAATTTAATATAGCAAGTATAGCAGATGATCTTAATTTTAATGTTGAAGATTTTGAACAATTTATTGAATATTTGATAACTGATTGTGAATTGATCCAGCGTAAAAACGGATTTATTACCTCTGATATAATACAAGATAATTATGAGAAAGTAGCTGAAAAGCGGAAAAAGAATGCTTTAAGCTACAAAAAACGACATTCAGATAATTTCAGAAACATTCAGACAGCTGAAAGTGAGATTCAGACAGCTGAATTTATACAAAGTAAAGTAAAGAAGAGTAAAGAAAAGAAAAGTATATTAAATATAGACTTGCTAAAGCAAGTTGTTGATTATCTCAATACTAAATTATCTTCTAAATATAAATACCAATCTAAGAAAACTCAGGACTTGATTAATGCAAGATTTAAAGAAGGATTTACTTTTGAAGATTTTAAATATGTTATTGATATTAAGTATAAAGAATGGAGTAGTGATCCTAAACAATATATGTATTTAAGACCGGAAACTCTTTTTAGTAATAAATTTGAAGGTTATAGGAATCAGAAAGAGAAGGCTGAAGCTAAAAAAATAAATTGGTTGGAAGATTATGCAATAGAGGAGGATAAAAATGATAAATGATATACAGATTGTTTTTGAGGAGCTTTGCAAACTCACAGGTGCAGATATTGACAAATATCAAAATATACTTGGTACAAGATATAAAAATCTTAAAAATAAAGGTGCTAAAGATAGTGAGATTGTAGAGATGTTAAAATATTTAATTGATTATCCTGATTCTAATTATTTTCCTTCTTGGAAGGCGTTTAAAGATGCTATGCAAAAAGCACAGTCATATAAAAAACATCGTAAAATAGATATATCAGAAGTGCCGATGATCTGCAAGTGGTGTTATTTTAGTTCTTCTGTTAGGACTGATAATACTGAATTAAAAAACTATTGTTTGGAGAAAAGAGAAGTTGGAGCATTTGTTGAAGGATCTGAAAGCTGTATCCATTTCCTCTGGTATGAAGACCAAGATGGTATTGATGTTTGGCAAGAGAAGCAGAGAGAGCAGACAAGAAAAGAGAAGTCTGAACAGATAGCACAGGATGAAGTTAAGAGGATTGCAAAAAGTTATGAGATGTAAGGAGGTTGATATGAGAGAATTTAAATTTAGAGCATGGTGCACAAAAGAAGGAGACAATCATTTTCAATATTCAGGTGATTATGAAAATAGGTTATATTATTTTTTTGAGGGGTTAAGTAAATTAAAGAAAGAAGGTTATGAAAATGAATTAATGCAATTTACAGGGAAGAAAGATATAAATGGTAAAGATATTTATGAAGGGGATATTGTGAAAGTAGGGATTAAGGAACTTGAGCGTAAAATATCTTGGAGCAATGTTACTTTTGGCTGGATGTTTAAAAAAGATGGTAAAAATAGTTGGTCAGCAGGATTATATAATTATTGTTCGCAGGATGTAGAAATAATTGGTAATATCTATGAAGGAATATTAACCACAAACAGCCATCAGGCTTAAAATTAGCAACTTTATTGAGGTTGTTGGTATGTTTGTATTAAACAGGAGGAGAAAATGAGTGAAAAAAAGAAATATATAGGTGGGTCAATTAAACAGATAAATACCCAGTATGGGACTTTGTTGAATTGCAATCTTAAATTTGGTGATCAATGGTTTAAGTTTACCATTGCAGAGAGAAAAACCCCGAGCGAAAAATCAACTCATTACGCTTGGGAAAATGAGTACAACAGACAAACACAGGCAGAGAAGGAAGAAAGAGAACCAGGATCAGAAACAGATGACTTTGATTGTCCATTTTAGGGGGTGGGTATGATTGAAGTAATAGCTGGAATAATAGTAATAATAGCTGTTCTTGCATTGGCAAGGGAGTTATTAAAATGTTGAGAGAAATAAAATATAGAATAAAACCTATATATGATTTTGCAATAGAAGAACACTTATATATAAAAGATAAATATTATACTATCCATGAAAAAGTTTATTTGGAAATAAGAAACAAACATAGATTCTATATTCAAAAAGTATGGATAGAAGAAAATACAATATATAAACAATATATTTTAAATGAATATTATAGAACAAGAAAAAATAATATTTATATAGGGAGTTGTTAAAATGTTGATATGGATAATAGTTGGTGTTTGGCTTGGATTGAATGTTGTGTTGTTGATCTGGGCTGTTATTAGGTATTTTAAGAAAGAGGAGTAAAATTGAAACATATATATAGAAAATGTCCTTATTGTGGAAGATATATTCCAATTGAATATAATTTTGAAGAGCATAAAAAGATGTGTAAAAATGTATATACAAAAAAGAGGAGTAAAATATGAGTAAAAAAAAAGATTCGATAGAAATTAATAAAAATAAAAGATTTGTAGAAATACAAGACAGTCTTAATGAATTTAGGCCGAATGAACAATGTATGAAAAAAGGTAAGTTTGCAGATTTTGGTGGGTATATAGAATTTTACAAGATTATGAAACCAGTTATGGAGTTTATGTTAGATCAGTTGGCTAACAAATATATGGAGGTGCATGAATAATGAAAGATAAAGATTATATTAAACATCTTGAAACAGAAATTAATGGGTTAGAAAAAACTATAGAGAGGTACACGGAAATATTTTTTAACTTAGGGGAAGAAATAAATCAACTAAAAACAGCAAATGAAAATTTAAGAGTTGATGGTGATAAACTTCATGCAGAAAATAAAAAGCTAAAACAAGAAAACAAACGATTGAAATATGAAATACAGATAGGGAAATATCCTAAAGTTAATCCAGCATTAAAAATACTTGAATCTTTAAAGGAAATTGAATTAAATGATTTAAAAGAAGAATACAACAAACTAAAAGAAAAACAAAGAAAAGCAGGGTTGAGAATTAAGGGGCTGAAAGAGGAGTTGAAGAGGGAGAAAAGAGGGTATAATATTGCAGGTGGTGGACTTGATCTCTTCTCTTTTAGCAGTTATTCAATACCGAATAATGAGAAGGAAACGATGCTGCATTATGCAAGAGATTTGAAAAAATATTGTAAAAATAGGGGATGTAAAGGATGTGTATTTAATACCTCTAAAGATATTAATTTTACTTGGTGTAGTATAGAAGACTGTCCTGAAGACTGGGAGGTTTGAAATGACAGCAGAACAAAGACTACAAGAGGCAGTAATTAAATATATTAAATTACAATATCCTGATGTTCTAATTTATGTTGACTCTGGAGCTGGTTTAAAAATGAGTATTGGTAATGCTAAGAAAAGAAAGAGGTTGGCAGGGGATAGAGGAATGCCGGATATTTTTGTGTGTAAAAGAAAATATAAACAAGATAGATGTATTGTTGATGCAAATGAAATACAAGTTAATATATATGCAGAATATTCAGGACTTTTTATGGAATTAAAAGCTGAAGGTGTAATACTAAAAACTAAAAAAGGGACATTCACAACCAAGCATTTTAAAGAACAAGCTGAAATGCTGGAGAAATTAAGGGCTGCTGGATTCCATGCTAATTTTTATGTAGGATTTGAAGAGGCGAAAGCAATAATTGACTGGTATTTGAGTTAATAAATTTATCAATAATATGTAAGTAACCAATCTTCATAAACTATTTTAAAATAAATTGCATTTACCCCTTGACATTTATATAAAACTCACTATCTTTTATAGTGTAAGGTTAAAGTTTTTCAAACAAACAGGAGGTCAAAAATGAAAGAATTGACAAGAAGTCAATATATGAGATTAGAGGACTATTACTCTAATCTATTTAAATCTGAAACTGAAACTGACATCTTTCCCATCTGGGAAATACAAGAAAAAATGATTAAGAATATGCCAGCATTGGCATATTGGTCAGCGTTTATTAGAACAGGAGGACAAAAATGATATATAGAGTAGAGCTCCTCTGTAAAAGAGGAAAAACTTCCTCTTTTAGAGAGGAGTCAAATGATCAAAGGAGAAGTGACCAGATGGGAGGAGAATATTCCATCCTTGCTTTTTCAATAAAAGTCACAGAGCTTTCTACTAATCAAGATGCTCTGTTGGCAAAAAAATTTAAAGAATATGAAGAAAAAATATATTCTTTGAATAGATTTCTTGGGGCTCTTAATGCTCATTCAGCAGAAAGGAAATTTTTTGCTGAAAATTCAACAGCAATAATAAAAAAAGAAGACTTTGAAAAAGAAGTCTATGCAGAAAAAAATCCTGACATATCTGTCGAAAATTATCCTTTTGGGATGGATATTTTGATAGAAATTCATCACGGAATAAGAGGCTCTTATATAAAAAGAGCGATGGAGTTCAATGGACAAAAAACAGGACTTCCTGTTGAGTCTTACAAAAAAGAATTTATACCTTATCTTAATGAGAAATTGGATGAAAAATATAAAGATTTGATTCAATACATAGAAGAGGTATATATAGATGATAAATGGGATGAAAGATACCCATATTTTAATTAACCAGGAGGTCAAAAATGAAGAAAATTAAAATTAGAGGGAAGGATTATATCGAAGTCCACGAAAGAATAAAGGAATTTCGATCTAATCAAAAATATAAAGGTTGGAGCTTAACAACCAATATTATCAAAAATGATAATGGTATTGTCTTAATGAAAGCATCAATTAAAGATGCACAAAATGGAGAGATAGCAACTGGTTACGCTCAAGAGAAAGATGGAAGCACCTATATCAACAAAACATCTTATATTGAGAATTGCGAAACTTCCGCATGGGGCAGAGCTTTAGGATGTCTTGGAATCGGTGTTGATACTTCAATAGCTTCAGCCGAAGAGGTTGGTAATGCTATAATACAACAAGAACAACCACCTAAAAAAGAAAAGAAAGTTGATTTATTAAAAGCTATTAAAAAAGGTTTGATTAACAATCTTGAGAAGAACAAATTTAATATTAAGTTTGCTATTGATTATTTAAAAAGATGTCAATATGACAAAGAGGAGTTGTTGGAACTTGATAAAGAGTTGAATGAGTATAAAGAATCAGGAGAGCTTGGAAAACATTTAAAGGACATGCAAGATTTTGCAAATATGGACAATTTAAACATGATGGAGGTCAAAAGTGAAAAGTAAACTAATAGCAGCTGCAATATTAATAAAAAATAATTGTGTAGAAAATGGATGTAAAGAAGATTGTCCATTCTACATCAGACATGGTCACAACAAATGTAAATTAGGGTATTGCAGCCCAGAAAGCTGGGAAGTTGGTACAGTTGAAATTGATAGTGTAATGATGGAATGTTTAAAACCTTTTATAGGAGGTCAAAATGAAGACAAGTAAAGAACAAAGACTAATCAAGACAGAAACAAAAAGAATTGAAGATTTAAAGACAGATATTGGAACGCTTTTAAAAACTTTATATGATCTTGACTATTTCAATAATTTAAAAATAGTTAAAAGAATATCTAATAATATTTCAACAAAAGCTGCTGAGTTGCTTTATTCAGAACAACGGCTAAATATATTATATGAACTCAAGGGAGAAAAGTAATGAATTTATATGATATAAACAAAGAATTGGTAATGAAACTTGAAGCAGCGGTTAATCCAGAAACTGGAGAGATCGAAGGAACTGCTGATATTGAGATGTTAGAGATAGACAGAGCTATTAAAATATCTAATATAGCAAAGTATATTAAGAATTTGGCTGCTATGGAAGTAGCTTTAAAGAATGAGAAGAAAAGTATTGATAACAGGATCAGAACAAATCATAATAAAGTTGAATATCTTAAAAACTATCTTCAGGACAATCTTGAAGCTGGGGAGAAAATATCTGATCCTCAGTTTAAGATCAGTTGGAGGAAATCCAGTAGTGTAAAAATTGATTGTGAAAAGTTGACAGCACAAGAACTTTATGATGACATACCTGGACTCGTTAGATATAAGGAAAGTTTTGAGTTTGACAAGAAGGGCATTAAAGAATATCTGAAAGAGGGCGGAGAATTGGAAGGTGCTGGAATAGTTAATAAAATAAAGGTGGTGGTGAAATGAGGGTATATACAACAAAAGATTTATCTAATTTTGAAAAGGTAGACAGGAAGCTCTTGAAAAGAGATAGAGGGGCTTATTTCTATATCTCACCCAAGACTTTGGAGCACATGGGATGGGATCAGGATCAGAAAGTATGTGGAGTGGCAGACAAATCAACAGGGCATATAACTATATGGAGGAAGAAATGAAACAAGTATTTTTAACAATAATAATTATTGCAATCATTATGAGTGGTTGTAGTAAAAGCAACAATGTAGCAGTCAGATATGAAGTCAACAGTTATGCTTTGGACTTCAATAATCAAGACAGTTTAGCAAGTGCTGATGTGGTTATATCATATTGGCAGAATCATAGCTTTGTAGTGTATTATGATACTTTTGAAACACCTTTCAACATCTTCTTTGAAGCCGAACAAGGGGACAGCGGATATATTTATATTAAATCTTTAGATAATGATATCAAGTATGAAGCTATAATATACAGAGATGGAGAAAATATCAAATCAGGTACTATTGAAAGGGATTTGTATAACTTATTTTCTCTTGTATTATACAAAAGACTATAAAACTTATATATCTTAAAAGGGGTGTATCTAACATCCCTTATCTTCTTAAAATAAAAAAAAATAAATAAATTTTCAAAAATGACTTGACATTTGATCCTGATTGTGTAATAAAATTTAAAAAGGCTTTTCTTTTTACTGTTTTTCTTTTAGAAATTCTGTATTTAAGAAGTTGTATTTTATATTTATATTATAGCTAAGGGGTTATATGATACAAACAGTCAGGGATAATCTTGAATCGGTATTGACTACAGCAGGATATACTAAAACATACTTGGCAAGAAAAACAAGTACTAAGAAAAATCTCACTTATTATATCTTGTCCACCCCATCGGTTGAATATAACTATTTAGGAACTTACAACGAGTATGAATACTCTCTATTCTATGATCTGGTATTTTATAAACTATTATCTTCAGCTAATCAAAAAGCGAAAGATAATTCAATAGATACTTTAATAGATACTCTTTTTAATCTTCTCAATAAAGTGTCCACTTCTTACGCAGGTACAAGAACAAGAACTTTATCAGTTGAATCTGAATTGAACTTTGACGAAACTGAAATTGCTATATTATTCAAGGTTGTTATAACTGGAAGTATTACGGTTACATGAATAAAATAGAGAAGATGAAAAAACAAACATTAATAGCAATTAATAAATATAAATTATCAAAAATAGAACATATTTTCCCTCATGTACCATTTTGCAAAACAACATATTATTCTTATAAGTTAAATCAAGATAAAAAAATAACGGATGTTCTTGAAAAAAATAGTATAAATAAAGCAAAACATACTACCCAAAAAGAAAAAACAATAAAATTGTTAAAAAATGCTGGTAAATATGGAATTGGTTATGAAAATGGGTATGTATATATAATAAAAGAAGTTGATAACAATTATTATAAAATTGGCGTATCAAGAATGAAACCATTTAATAGAATGTCAAATATGCAAACTGGAAACCCAAGAGAGTTAGAATATGTAGGTATTTATTTAATAAATAATTATTGGGAAGTAGAAAAAATAATACATAGAAAATATGATAGATATAATATTAGAGGGGAATGGTTTGAATTTGATGACAATATGATAAATGAGATTAAGCAAGAATTGAAAGCGAATGAAATAGATAACGATAGAGGGTTGTTATATTATGCCTATAAAGATTAAAGAGTTGATATGAAACCAGCATCAAAAAGCAAGAAAGCAATGGATGGATTAATCAAGAAGATTATAAGAGCTATTGAAGTTAATGATTTATGTTTTATGTGTGAAATACCTTTGTTTGTACCTTACTCTTTGAGATACCTATATGATAAAAAGCTGCATGAATTGCAAGATATAAAAGTAGCATTAGACAAAAATAAAATAAATAACAAAATGCAATATAGAAGGAATTGGCTCAACTTTACAGCAGCCCCCACTTTACAAATAGCAGGGTATAAATTAATAGCAACTGAAGATGAACTAAAACGACTATCAAACAAACCTGAGATTAATATAAATAATGTCCCAGTTGAAATACCTAAGCGGGTTATATACAAAGCTAAAAAAGAGAAAGATAATGGATAATGTAGTTGAAGTGACAGCATCTCAGGAGTGGATTTTAGAACAATCTGGAAAGTTCGCAGATTTGCAGGGTTATATGGGTGGTAAGACTTATGGAGGTTTATTAAAAATAGATTATGAAGCTGCTGAAAACAAGATAGCGGTAGCTAAAAATGAAAAGGAAAGTCTGTATAAGGGAAAAAACAGTTCTTGGCTTGTTGTTGAGCCTGTTAGCTCAATGATAGATTCTGTATTAATACCAAAGATTGATGAATTTTGCAGAAATATGGGTTATAATTGGGAGTTTCTCAAGAAGTCAAAACCTACTGATATACAAATTGATGCTCATGGGTATTCATATATTTTATATTTAAGATCGGCTCAGAACTATATGAGATGGGAAGGTATGCAAGGGACTATTGATTATCCTATACTTGGAGGCTGGATTGACGAAGGTGCAAGCATTGACTATCCTGCAATGTGGGAGTATTTTGTAAGAAGGGTAACAAGATTCAACACTAATGCTATTAGGTTTATTACAAGCACTCCGCCTGTACCTCAAATGAGGACTTATTCAGGTGGCGACAATTACTGGATTTATAAGAAAATTGATAATATACATGAAGGTACAACAATGGAGAATGTATTCATGCCTGATGCTAAAGGTTACGCCGAACAAATTGAAATGGAAGTTGGAGAGCTTTTAGCACAAGCATTAGTATATGGAAAGAAAGTTGTTACTACAGCAGGAAAGCTTTTCTGGGCTTTCAATGAAGACAAGCATGTAATATCAGATATGCCTTTTGATTATAACAGATTGAAAAATATTAATCTGGTATTTGATTTTAATATTAGGCCAATGTCATGTTTTGCGTGTCAATTATTTGATGGTGTGATATATATATTCAAGTTCTGGAGAGCTTACGGATTAAATACAAGATTGTTCATGAATGAAATATTGGGCAGTGGATTTTTAAAGACCTTCAATGGTGGTATTGAAATATATGGTGATCCTTCTGGTAAGCGATCAGTTACTTCAGGGGACACATCTGAAACCATGCAAACAACATTGTCTGATTATGATATAATAATGGATGTATTAAAAAAGCATAAAAAGAAAGCTGAATTAAGGGCTGCATCGGTGGCACCAACTGTTAGTGGTTCTGCTGATGTTGTAAATATAGCATTTACTAAAGGGATTGTAAAGATATATAACAAAGACAAAGAACATATTGAACTTGTACTGGATCTGAAAGAAGAGCCGAACGAATCAAAAGAGCGTGACAGATGGAAATTAAATTATAGCGATAGATCCCATTTTTCGGATTGTTTAAGATATTTAGTTTTTGCATTGTTCGGTGATGTTAGAAGTTTTAATAATGAATACAGGCAACTGGTATACAATAGGATGTCAGCTTAACAGGAGTATATATGAGTGATGAAGTTATAAGTAGCCAACAAGTAAGTTTTGAAACTTTCCAGGTGTTAGCAGCTATGAAAAGTCTGTATAAAAAGCAGATATGGTTTCCATCTGAAGAAGCAAGGATGGGTAATGCAAAAGTAAGGGATGTTTATTATACAGGTAGTATTGATGACTATGAGGCAGAGATAAAAAAGATATTAGATAGTAAATTAGATATGGATGAAACAGACAGGGAGAAATTTCCGATTGTATTGTTAAGAGATGCTATGAAAAATATAGGTAGGCTTGCAATGGTTTATAAATTCCCACCTAAAAGATGGGTAGAAATAAATGATAAACTAAATCCAAAAGATACTGAAAGCTTAAACAATTTCTATTCAAATATTAATATTAATTTAATAATGAAAGAAGTCAATGAGAAGATGTTATTACATAATACTGAGCCTGTTAAAATTGATTATACCTTTAACAGATGGGGAGAGAATACTATACAATTTTATATTCATAGTCCTGCCGATGTTATAGTGGCAGCTAATCCAGAAAATTATTTCATACCTGATGTGGTCGCAGTTAAGCAGCTTAATTCTAAAGGTGAAAATATATGGAAGGTTGAAACTAAAGAGATAACAAGGGAACTTGATTATGGAGGTTCTTTAATATCAGGAAGCGAACAGCCGAACGAGTATGGTGTGATAAGATGGGCTTTTGCAAGATATAAAAGAGGTGATACATTTTGGGAAGGATTGAATGCAGATGATCTTATTAATCAACAAGCATATACTTCTATTTTAAAGAGTGGTGGAGTTGAATCAGGTGTTTTTAATTTGTTTCCTATACTTATGCTATTAAATTTAGATAAGAGCGAGTTTAAAAGGTCACCAAGAAAGGTTATTAGTGTTAATAAACTAAGAGAAAGACAAGGCGACTATGCCCCAGATATAAAAGCAATAGATCTTCATGCTGATCTTGATAAATTAGAAAAGTTTGTACAAAATTACAGGATGCAGACAGCATTAAATAGAAACTTGCCACGATCATCTGTTGGGCTTGAGTCTGCTATGCCTCAAAGTGGTTATCAAGAGCATTTAGAGAACTTGGCATTGATGGAAAGCAGAAACAATCAAAGGGCTGCAATGTTTGATTTTGAGGTTGAGGTTTTTGAAATATTAAAAAGAATGAGTGCAAAGGATAAAAATATACTTGGTTTTGTTATTCCGGAGAATGCAAAGCTGAAGATTGACTATGTTGAAGACCATATTGAAATGTCAGCTATAGAAAATCTTGAACTCTGGGAAAAAAAGATTAATATGGGAGTAGCTACATTAGTTGATTTCTTGATGTCTGAAAATCCTGATTTATCAAAGGAAGACGCAGAGGAAAGAGTATTTGAAATAAAAGAAGTAAATGATAGATTGAAGAAGAAAGCAAGTGTATTTGATATATTTGAAGCTGAAGAAGAGGGAATTGAGGAAGAACAAGAGATATGAATATAAGAGATATTGAAAATAATATGGAGAAGATACATATTGAACAAGATGAATTTGTTAAAAATAATTATAGGGAAGCGTTGGCAAAGGTTATTAATAAGATTGGATTTGATAAATATAGGATTATAGAATCATTTGAAACTGAAGATATCGCTGATGCTGTGGGTTTTATATTAGCAAAAAAGATGTTACCGATGTTAAAAAGGCATGATGCAATTATCAGGAGAATGAGTTAATGCAAATGGATCTTGAAATAGATTTTAAATTTAAAGATATTAAGAATATTGATTTCAGTTATACTTTTAAACATTTATTAAGAGATCCAAACAATGGAATGATAGAGGATTTAAAATTTCATATAATGATGCGAAAACAAGTTGACGGCTCACAGGTCAGAGATAATTCACCTTTTACTCAGAAATTAAAAGGAAAAAATCATTGGTCGGTTGATACTGAGGAGTTTGTTAATAATGCTTTTAAAGGCAAATCAACTAAAGATTATTCTGAAGTTAGATTGTCAAACAACGCACATCAAGGGAGTAGCGGACAATATACATATAAAAGTTTAGCTATGAGATTGAATGAATATGCAGATGCTAAACAGTTTGGAATAACAAAAAGAATCAAGAAGTTTATTAAAAGTAATACATTTAAAAAATGGGTTGTGTTTGATATTAAAAGAGCTATTGCTAAAGCTCAAGAAAAGAGAAAGAGGGTTAAGATATAATGACTGATCGGGTAAGAATAAGAATATTAGCTAAAGAAATATCAGAAAAGATAATGCCTATTATTTTAGCAGATAGAATATTGACAGCGGCACAGATAGCTGAATGGGTCAACTCAGGTTTTGCAAGCGGTACAATAAATAATTTACTTAATCTTGCATTGATGGGACAAGGTACAGGAGCTTTTGAAGTATTGAAAAATATTAAATCTGGATTAACTTCATGGATTGGAGTAACAACAGATAAAACATTTTATACTACTCAAGGTATTAAAAACAATACAATGATGACTTGGGTTATTGAAAGTGGCAACCCCTGTCCAGATTGTATTGATAGGAATGGACAAGTAAAGACCTTCCAAGAATGGGTAGGACTTGGCTTGCCGAGAGAAGGAGCAACAATATGTGGAGCATATTGCAAATGTGAATTACATGAAACTGCAACAATTAACAATAAGGAGGCTTGATGCCTACACCAGAAGAGCAAGAAGCTCAGAAAGCAGCAGAGGAACAAGTAAATCATGATAAACTAAAGAGTTTAAGTGATGAGGAAAAAACAAGGGATATAATAAGACTAAGGAAAGAGAACAAAGAAAGAAGATTAGCATTTGAAGATTTAGAAACTAAATTTGATGTTTTAAATTCTAAACTAACAGATGTAGCAGACAAAAAGAAAATTGAAGATGGGAAGGCTCAGGAACTTGCAGCAGAGTACAAAATAAAGAATGAGGCTTTGACAAAAGAGAATAACATTTTTAAAGATTTGTACACAAAGGATTTAGATTCAATATCTGAGAATTTAACAGCAGATCAAAAGGTATATTTAGAAAAGTTGCCTTTATCTGATCGGGTAGGTTTTGCAAGAGAGATGTTCGGAGCTAAGAATGATAAAATGAAACATGATAAAATCACTCCAACCTCTACAAGTCTTGAGGATCAATATCAAAAGGCTTTGGAGAAAGCAAGCAGCGGGATGCCTCAGGACATGATGGCTCTTGCAATAATTGAAAAGAAGTTATTAGAACAAAATAAAAAATAAACCCATCAAATAGGGTTTGGGTACAGACTACCTGTCAACTGCTTTTAGAAAGATTCTTAAAGTAAAAACAAGAAAACAACATTTAAAAAGGGAGAAAGTAAAATGGCTTTTACTGGAAAGAATTTTGATGACACTTATGCTTATTCAAACCCATATCTTTTTGGGAGAATTAAAACAGTACAAGGGACACACAAAAGGATTTTAGATCAGATTCCAATGGGTCTTGAGCCTTTAGGAACTGAGAAAGACACTTATTATGATGATGAGTATATGAAAATGTCGTCATTACTTGATGGTGCTTATACCGCAGCAACAGATACAACAGTTGATGTAACAGCAGGCGAAGGAACTTATTTCAGACCCGGGGACCAGATACAATTTGGAGCTGCAAACATCACTTATAAAATAGATTCAATATCAACTGACACTTTGACAATCGGAGCTGCAGCTCACTATGGAACTAAAGCTAATGCCTCAAGTGGTGCTGCTGTAAGAATAGTTGCAAGGGCTGAACTTGCTGGTGAAGATGCTTTAGTAGCTGCAAGAGATATGACAGCCGACCCATTAGAGAGAACATGTCACAGTGCCTTGATTAAGCAGACAATATTAATTTCTAAAGATGCTTGGACACAGGCAACTAAATATGGTAAATCTGGTGCTGCAAGAATAGCAATGGAAGAGAACAAGGCTATCAATGCAGGTATTAGAAATTTAGTCGGTCAGGTTATTATGGGTTATTCAGCAGCCTCAGAAAGTGCAACAGTTCGAGGCTCAATAGATGGATTGCTGCCTACTTTCAAAGATGCGAACACTATCAGTGGTGGGTCACTGGCAATAGGAACTATCATTAAATCATTTACTACAGCCCAGGGATTAGGGATGGAGAACTGTGATTTAGTTTTTGTTTCACCTGATATGTTCGGAGAAGTAGCCGCTGCATTTACAGGCAACCTTTATACAGATGCAGGGAAACCAATAGCTGGGATGGCGATTCATAATGCTAATACAGTTTTTGGTGATACTAAGATTGTTAGTTGTCCATTAATCAGATCAGTTAAAACCATGCTTATGTGTGACACTTCATTAATAAGTTTGCATAATAAAGAGGGCATGGCATTCCAGATCGATCAACTGGCAAGAGCTGGGGACTATTACAAAGCTCAGTTAATTGGTAGATATGGACAAAAGATTTACGGAAGAGTTTACAGACACGCCTACGTAACATTTAGTTAATATATGGGGGCTTTGCCCCCTTTTAAAGGGAGAAAAAAATGATTAGAATTAAAAGAATAGGAAGAGGGAATTTATGTTTTTCAACAAGGTCAATATGTAGTTTAAGATATGGAGAAATAACAGAATTTC
The DNA here is from genome assembly GCA_024226555.1 of Desulfobacterales bacterium. Classification (GTDB taxonomy): domain Bacteria; phylum Desulfobacterota; class Desulfobacteria; order Desulfobacterales; family JAAELO01; genus JAAELO01. The sequence goes on from JAAELO010000526.1 coordinate 21,276, forward strand.
CAACTAATGCACATGGCATGGCTGGGGTGAAATTGTCTGAAATAAAACACTTAATCAAAGACAGATTTTTTGATGAGATTGAAAAACCAATAAGTGTTTCAGGCACAAGTATTCCTAAAGGTAAAAAGAAAAAATAATGTTATTCTTTCCGATTGCACAACAAGACTTGGAGGACAGGCACCCCGATCTTGAGGATGATCTATGGGCTTCATATACAGCGGTTGATAAAGGTGATTCTGATAATGTGACTTTAACATTTGTATCAGGTAATGAATGGACTTTAGAAGATACCGATGCTGCATTTGATGCAGGAGCTGCAGGACTTTATGGTGTATTGTCTGGGTTTTGGGGTTTTAAGATAAAAACAAGAGATTCAGCAACAGTCTTGACAGTTATCAAAACTGGTTATCCTGTTTCTATTGTTCAGGCAGATGTAACAGCTTCACTTCTTGGTAAATATTCAATCGGAGGTTATGCAAGACAAATAATTTCAGCGGGTGAGGAAATTGTAAAAGATTTTACAAATATGAAATTATATCCTGAGGCTTTTGACTGGTCTGAAAGAAATAGATTCCAGTTAGAATCATTGTTTGTCTATAAAACATTATCAATAATATTCCAAGATATGATTGCAAGTCCTGAAGATAGATGGGATCGGATGTTTCAATATTACGATATGAAATATAAAAATGAATTAAACACTATAAGGATTAGTTATCAGGCTGAGAATGCAGAGGATGACAATGATAATTTTATAATTCCAGAGGTATTGGTTAGGAGGTAAATAAATTGGGATTTTTATATGATGACAAGACAGTTGTAGCAATAAAGAAGGAGGCAGTTAATGGAACTTGGCTTGCTCCTGATGCAACTTCAACGGATGAATGTTTACAGGTGTTAAGAGGTTTAACAATAGATGGGCTGCCTTCTGAATCAGTTGATATTGATGCTTATGCGGGCAGTGTAGTAGATAAAAACGCAGTATATAATGGGAAGAAAATGCCGAAAATCAGCTTTTCAACATATCTGAAATTGAAAGATGATGTTATTGTTGAATCAACATCTGATTGGAATGCTATATTTACATTGTTTCAAATATGGGCACAGGATGATATGGTTTATGATGCAGGCAACAACAAACTTACATGGACTTTCGGGGATAAAATAAATGAGAAAACAGCAAGCTTGGCAGTATATCAAGACGGACATGTCTGGCAGTTCAAAGGCTGCAAAGCTGAGGTAACAATTAAAGCAATACCCGGACAAAATGTTGTTTGTGATTGGGTCTTAACTGGATTGTATCATGGAGGCACAACAGCAGCATTACCGACCCCGAGTATATGGGGAGATCATTATGTAGTTGGGAAAGATCATACAGCAGCAGGGGTGACTTCAGAAACAGTTGAGGGCTGGGAACTCTCATCAGGTGGTACTATTGACTATGTTGAAACAGCATCTTCAGCTTATGGAGTAGAAGAAAATTATAGGGATAAATATAGATTTACTATTAAATTTACAAGCGTTGTTAATGCAGCAACAAGAGTATCAAGCGAAGAGGTTGGGGATACCATGGGCATTACTCTTGAAACTGATAGCTCAACATTACCACAACTGGTTTTTGAATTAACATCAGGAACTGAAATTGATGGTTATGTGAATGTAAGAAAACAGAAAGCAGATAAAGGCTTGCAGAAATTTGATAATGAGATAATTGGAAACAACATTGACGGAGTGAGCTTAGTCTTTACTTCAGTCACAGCATAACAAGGCAGAGAACAAAAATAAGCAACTTTAATTAGATATTAGGGTATAAACATTAAACAAAGAGGTTTTTATCAATGATTGATTTTAAAACTATAATAAAACATAAAATAGATAAATCTTCATACTTGGAAATAGAGTTATCAAGTAGAAGTGAGATATTGCAAGTAACAAAAGAGAAAGATACAGGCAAAGCATTAGAAGATTTTGTGATAAAGAGTATAAAAGGCTGGGGCGGTATAACTTTAAATGGGAAAAAACTAAAATACACTAATGAAGTCTTAAAAAAGTTACCGCTTCCAGCCATGAAAAGATTATTTGAATATGTAATAAATGCGAATACAGCAATAGGGAAAGTTAATAAAAAAAAGTTAAAATCCTGATATATGCAGGAGTAGAAGGTCTTGATTGTAATGCTTGCAATGACAAAGATAAAATATATCTTGGATGCAATAATAAAGCTAAAGGGGTTATTGATATTGGAGATGGTGAATATTATGAAAGGTGTCCGATGTTACAGATTAGAAATAATGAGTTGATAAATATGTATTTAAGTATAAAGAATATATTAAAATATGTTAATTTAAGTTTAAGGGAAGCTATGCGAGAAATACCAAACCTTTATTATATAATAGATAATATAGTTGAGAATGAGATAACAGAGATACAAAAGAAAAGGCAGGCGAAAATTGGCTGATTTAATGACAGGTGAAATTAAAATAAAACAGAAAGGTGCTAAAAAAACTACCAGTGCAATATCAAATTCTTTTAAAAAAATTGCCGCTACAGCGATAACTTTATATGGAGTAAAAAAGGCTTTTGATTTTATTTCTGGTGCAATAAAATCAGCTAATGAACAACTGAAAATAAATGCTTTGATGTCTGCAAGTATATCAAATTCTTATGGATTGCAAGGTGAAGAACTAAATGAATTAACAAACTCATATATTAATTATTCAACTCAGATGGCATATAGTTCTAAATTTTATGATGAAGAAATTGCTAAATCTATGCAATTATCTGTTAATATGGGTGTTCAACAAGATCAAATGAAACGAGTTACTCAAGTTATAATTGATATGTCAACAGCTTTAGATATGGATTTAAAGTCTGCTACAAGATATGTTAATTTAGCTCTTGGCGGTCAAGTATCTATGTTAAAAAGGTATGGTGTAGAACTCGATGCCACAGGTGATATTGTTGAACAACTATCTGATAAGTTTGGTGGCATGGGGAAAGCTGCAATGGAATCAGGAGCTAACAGCTTGCAGTATTTGAAAAAAGCAGTTATAGATTTGAAAGAAGGTTTAGGTATAGGGATTATACAAAGTTCTTTTTTTCAAGAAACTATGGAGGCAATGACTGATAGTGTTACTGATAATGCTTTGACAATGGAAGAAAAAACTATACAGGCAACTAAGAATTTTATGGAAAATATAAGAACTTTTGTTGATGGTCTTGTAATAGGAATTTATACAGTAGTTGGTAATATTCAAAATGTATTAGTCGGTTTTGTAAGTGGTGCTATTGCTATGTTGGCAACTGGAATGGACAATTTAAGAAAAGCTATAATGCAAATACCAGTTGAAGTGTTTCAGTTTTTAGGTGAGGGGGCGTTGGCTGCAAGGGATGCTATATCAGGAAATATGACAAGTGCAATAGTAACATTGAAACAAACATCAAGAGAGATAGCAACTATCAAAGGTGACATATTATCAACAAGGGATGCTTTAAGAGAAAGTAGCATTGACAGAATAGTCGAAGTAGAAACAGAAATAGAAACTCAAGAAAATTTAGCAACTTCAATTATAAATACCAACAATCAAATAGCAAGAAGCTCAGGAACTACAACCCAAAGAGTTTTGGCAGATTTAGAAAAGGTTGCTGATAAAGTAGCTGATTCAATCAATGGTATAATTAATTTAACTAAAAAGAATTTAAACAGTCTAAAAGGGAAAGCTGATGAGATAATGTCTGGGACTGCATCAAAACTCATGGAAGATGCAACAACAACAGGAACGGATGTAGGTATGACTTTAGGACAAAATATATTCAGTTCTTTAGAGGCAATGAGCGGGAAAGGTAATACTGAGGTAATGGATATTATCTGGAAATTTATGAAAAGTTTAATTAAAATGGCTTTGGATAAGTTTATGGACACAGTATCAGGTGGACTTTGGGGCTTTGTTGGTGGATTAGTAGGTAGTCTTTTTGGTGTAGGTGAAGTTGCTGGAGGTGGTGCAATGGTTGTTAATAATATTAATGCTATGGATGTTGAAAGTTTTAGAGAATACAACTACAGTTACGGACAACAGTCTGAACTTCAAGGGTGGTTATAAATGAGTTTAACACGAACTAAGAGCTTAATATGCAAGACTTTTCTTGATTTAGATGCTACTTCAGCTCATAATGTTGCTGGTTATCCTGCCTCTAATTTAGAAACTAATTTCAGAGGTCAATACTGGAAATCAACAGCAGGATATAAATTCAAACTAACAAATAATACAGGTGGGAGTTTAGGCTGTGATTATTTATTATTAGTCAATCTATGGGTTAGCGGTACATTTACAAATATACAAATATACAATTCAGATGATGTTTCAACACAAATACTTACAAAATCAGATTTCGCATGGTATAAAGGACAAGCGTTTATTTCTTTAGATGCCCCAACTATTGATAATACTAAATTTTTTGAAATTTATGTGAATACAACAGGCACAGCTTATTGCGGAGTAGCAAGAGGGATTGATGAAAGTGATATTAGAACAGCTTCAATTAATTATAAAACAGATAGAACTGCACAAATAAGAAACAAACCCAATATATTTGAAACAGAAGGCGGTGCTATATATACAAGAGAGAAAGGAACTTTATTAAGAAATTGGAGTTTAAATTATGATTTCCATGCTTTAAGTGATTGGGACAACTTTAATTTTGATACAGGATTGAATGAAACAATGACAACTTGCGGTCTATATATACCGAATACCAGAACGGATGTTTTGGCTTCTCATAGTGCTATATGGGGAAAAATTGTTGATAAATCTGAAACTGAAACCTCTAAAGGTGGTTCAAGAGTATCAGGCAACATTAAAATAATGGAGTTATAATTGGCTTTATGGTCTAATGATTTCCAACAGTATGCAGTTTTAGCAAAGATAACTGATACTAATTCCAGCAGTAAGTATTATGCCGATGCCCCAGTTTCAGATTATGGAGCTAATTCATATACTGAAAAGCTAAGAATAACAGGAAGTATATCGAACAGGATGCCTTTATTCTGGGAGAATAACTTTCCAAGAAGTATTGCTAAATTTCAGATATTGGATGCTGATAATACAGAATTAAGTTTTTTCCAAAGTAAATATATAATCAATGCTGAAGTTGTTATTTATTATATTGAAAGACATGCCTCAGCAAGTGCTTTAGCAGATGCAATCTTTAAAGGTATTATACCAATGAACGCTGTAAGAATAAGTAATGGGATAATTGATGTTTCAGCAATAGCTTGGATTGATACCTTTGATAAACTATATCCTTTATCAGATATACAGATGACTGAAGGGAGTTTAGTAAAAGAATATATAACTAAAGAAAAGAAAAAATGTATTATTCCGATCATTTATGGGAACTTTAATCCAGATGATTCAGGTGATTGGGATGCAGTCAAGACAACAGAATATGATGGAGATGACAGCGTTATTGAAGCTATTAATTATACTCAAATAGCAACTTATTCAGCCGAGAAAGAATATGAGAGCCCAGATATTTTTGGAAGTTTAGAAAGACAATTAGTTGGCATGGTTGATTTATCTGGTTATGGTTATGATGGTTTGAGTGCTAATACTAATTTAAGAGGGGCTGTTGATTATAAAACATTTGATAAAAACCTTGATTGGGAAAACAACAGCATTGAAAGTATTGACAACAGGAAAGAAGGAAGCGAACAACCAACAGGTGATGGGAAAACTCTTGAGGTTGGAGCTATGCACAAAGTAGCATGGAAATGGTTTGAGGATGTTGAAGCTAATATTGAAATATTAGCAATCGGTTATAAAATGGGCTGGGATTGTGCTGAAGGCGAAACATCATTCAGAGATGCAGGATTTAATGTTGTATTTTTAAATAGTGATATTGATCGGATATGTTGTACTATGTTAGACAGCTCAGGAAGGATTGGAGTTGATGGTAATTATTATGAATCAGGAGGCACAAGCTGGTACAGGGTTTTATTAGATACAGATCAGTCAACCCCTATCAATACAAGCACAATCACTCAATTTACTTGTTGGAAAAAACTAAATATTGGAGCTTTCTATTCAAGGGAAGCGTTGTTTTTCTTCTTTGCTTATAATGATAGTGGAGGCGACGGGCATATTTGTTGGGCTTCACTTAAAAAAGATAACACAACTACAATATTTTTTGTATATGAAGAACTAACATCAAACAGTTATGATATTACAGGCTGTAAAATTCAATTTGCAGATGCAACTTTATCAGCAGAGGGAGCGAGGATATATTTTGATGCTGCACCAATACCTTTATCAACGGCTTTCGCTTGGAAAGGAACAGCGGGACATTCAACTGCAAATTTACCTTATTCATTAATAGGTTGCGAGAGTTTATGTATGGAAAGCAAGTTAGCAGATTATAAAGACAACTATCAGACATGGGCGGATCAATATGATAATTATTTAACAAATGAAAATTCAGAGGACAGGATTCCTTATGTTTCTTATTATAGTGCTAATAATGTTTATGTTTATTATTGGACAGTTGTTGGCTCTCCTGCTATTAAATCAACAATAGCAACAGGATTGGGGGTTGCTCTACAAATGGTAGGGCTGGTTATGTATGAAACTCAGGGATCTGCTTGGCAACATTATTATACATTTGCTAATGATAGGACAAATGATAAAGCATATATGTTGACAGATGTTTATGATGGTCTTGCAAGAGATCAAAGGGTTATCAGGTTGAGATTTTGTGATGTTATATATGATGTATGCACAGTAACAAGAAGTAAAAGCGAATGTTATTTATTTGTAGCAACTAATGAAGGTGTATTTTTCTTTGAAATGATGTCAACAATGTATCTTGATGATTCAGTTTTTCAGGCAACAACTGAAGCTGATAGCTGGACAGATGCAGAAATAAACGCAGGATTCCAACTATATTCAGATGTGGTTGTTAATACTTTAACAGCAATTAAAAAAACTCAGGTTTTATGGGGTTATGATGATCTAAAAACAGCCCCAGCATCAATTACAGGTTTGCCGACTACATCAAGATTTAAACATGATTTAATTGATTTATATTTAGCAGGCGGAGCATTTGATGATCAATATGGTAAAATACAATATGAAAGCCCAGATGCAGAAGATGGTTATATCAGATTTTCAAGTAAATATTCAAGTCTTGAAGAGATTGGCTGGTTTGGAAATATGTCAATTGGTAGTTCTGAAATGGCTTACTGGGAAAGGTTGCCGATGTGGTTGCTATGGAGAGCCGAAGGGAATACAGCGTTTCCATTAGCAGGTGGTACAAATCCTGATTGTGTTGACTGGACTTCTTGGGAAGCTCAGAAAGCAATAAGAGATAATTATTCAACGGGTAATATTAGAGTTTATATAGATCAAAAAGACCGCGTTATTAATCATGTATGGAGGCTTCTCAGACAAATGGGTCATTATATGTACTTGGCATTTTCAGAAAGTGGAGCTGCATATCCTTTAATTAAATTGAAATATATGTTTCAGAAAGAAGGGGTTACAAAAACTTTTGATAAATTTAATTGTAAAGTTATATCTGTAAAGAGATATGAAAACTATATTGATTTAGTTAATATCAATTTTAACAGGTTAAATGATACTTATTTTAGCAAGGTCACGAATGAGGTTACGACTAAATACTCAAAAAAGAATTATGATTTTGATGCAAGTATTTATATTAAAGATACAGATGGATTGATTTCAGCAGATGGAGCCAATGCTGCTTGGCAGACAATACAAAACTTCATATTAAATTCACAATCAAACGAAGATTCAGAAAATTCAACATCTGAAAATCCTTTGAAAATAATTGAATGTTTGGTAACACCTGATAATAAAGACTTGGAATTGTCTGATATATTTAGTTTTAATTCAACTGATTTTCCAGAAGGTGAAGGGGACAGTTTTATATTATTCAGTAAAGAATTAAATTTAAAGGTTGGTTATTTAAAATTGAAACTTTTACAAATAAGTGAGGGAAACTATGTTTAAAGGTTATAGAAAAGTAATAATGCTGGTTGTTTGTATAGCTGCTGGTATTGTCTTGAAAATATTTAATCTTCTTGATGGAGTGATAGCAGGGATAATTATTTCAGGCATGGGCTTTTTTGCAGCAGCGAACACTTGGGAGCATTATGAAGATACAAAAAAGAAAGAGCTGGAAATTAATGATAAAAATAAAATTATTAAAAATTATGACAATACAGGAGGGATAGGATAATGGCTTTTGGTTTATTGACTGATAATGGGACATTGACAATAGGTTATCAAAAAATATCCGATTTGATTACTATTAGCACAGAAATGGAATCAAAGGTGGAGCATATAGAGATACAAAATATTGGTACTGCTGGAGCTGCAACAGGTTATATTGAAGTAGAATTTACAGCAAGTGGAGGCAGTACACCGACCACAGCAGGGAAGAAAGTAACATATTTGAGTGACTGGCATGATAATATATTTATATCTGATACAGATATATGGGTACGAGCTGAAACAGCTAACACAGTTGCTAAAATAGTAGGAAGACCAATAAGAAGAAAGGGGGTAAGAAGTGCCGATTAATCACAGCCCATATATAGAAGTTGATGGAGTTGATTCTGCTGATAATGTTTTTGTTAGTGATGTAATAGGAAATAAAAGTGATACCACAGGTGGTGATTCTTTAGTTTCTCTTAGCAAAACAATAATAACATATTTAGGTGGCACAGCTATTCAATTAAGGTCCACACAATCAGAAAGCGGTCGAGTTGAGGAAGATGGAATAATAAATTTCAATATATCAATAATCGATATAGATGCTGGTCCAATTGTGTTAGCTGATATTGATATAACAAGTATCTCAGCAGTAATGGAGAAATCAACAGGTGGAGGTGCTTTTAGTACCGCAGGAATAACACAACCAACTTTTGCAAAATCTGATGGGCTTGTTTCAGATGACTACAGGTTTTTAGCTGCTGAGTGGGCGAATGGTGACCTGTATAAATTGGTTGTTAAAGGTATAACAGTAACAATTGAAGGTGATACTGGTTATGTTATACCATATACTTGGTCAAGTGTTATATCTGAGTATCAGAATATAGAAACAAAAATTGATAATATTCAAACAGATACTACAGCTATTATTGCAGATATAACAGCAGCAGTTGATGAGCCTCCAACAGCAAAAAGTTTACATGATACACTTCACAAAGACGGCTCATATACCTATGATAATACAACAGACAGTCTTGAAGCTATATCAGACAAAGTAACAACAGTTGATACTGTTGTTGATGCAATCCAAACAGATGTTGGTGATCCTTCAGGAAGAACAAATTTACAAAATCTTGAGGACATGATGGGAAATCCTGACACAGCAGGAAAGACTTTATATGAAGCTATCAAGAACATAAGAGAAACAGCAATAAATGGAAGTTCATTACCTATAGCTAACACTATATCAGATATTTTACATAAAGATGGAAGCTATACATATGATAATACTACTGATTCTTTAGAAGCTATATCAGATGCTGTGTCTGCTGCAGCGGGGGATGTTACTGAAATCCCATCAGAAACAAATGCAAAAACATTTAATGCAACAGCTCTTGCATCAATAGAGGCAGAGGCAACAGATGCTTTAGAAGCTGAACATTTAGATCATTTTCTACAGTTAGATGGAGCAACCCAGAAATATCCAGAAAATTGTGAAACTGATTCAATACTTGCTAAAATATTGGTTAAAGCTGATCCAGCCGTTCCTTCTCAATATGATAATAGCACGGATTCACTTGAAGCTATAAGAGATAATATAGACACTTTAAATGCAGCCGATCAAGTGGATTTAGATGCAATAATAGTTGGCACAATAACAAATGCGACTGGTGCGGATGTAGCAACTGATGTTGTTGCAGTCAAAGGTGTAGTTGACAGCATTGAAACTAAAGTTGATACAGTTGATACAGTAGTTGATGGAATACAAACAGACCTTGATAATGCGACTGATGGGCTTGGAGCTTTAAAAACCTTAATAGATGCAAATAAAACAGTAATTGATACCATTGATGACTTTGTGGATGGAACTACAACAACCCCTACAGCTTACAGAAGAGAGTACGGAGTCACACAAATCAAAGAGGTTAGCATAACAGCAGCAGCCAATGCAGGCGTAACAACAGTAGCGACAATAACAACCCAACCTTGTTTAATAAAATCAGTTGTTATACATGCAGATGCAGCCCAGACAGGGGACATGACAACATGCGGATTATATGGTGGTACAAATCAAGTAGTTGAATTTCTTGGAGTTGCTGATGCTACTCAAGCAAATTTAAATGCTGCGGATATGCAGGTTAGTTGGACAGGTGCGGTTAGATTTGCTGCAAGTGATACCATTGCTATTGATCTTCAAGGTACAGGAGCAACAGCAGTTGATTTAACAATAATAATTGAATATATAAGTTGCGTTGATGGTGGATATTTAGCATAAGGGAGGTTAAAAAAATGGCAATATTTACAAATGGAGTTGAGAAAGTGAAACAGTATGCAAAAATAGAAGATAGAAAAATTGCTGAAACTCATGGGGGTACATTCACTCAAGATGCTTGGCAGACAAGAGATTTGACAGATTGTTATTCAAATTGCGGTATTTCTATATCTTCAAATCAAATAGAATTTGAATATGCTGGAAACTATTATATTAAATGTATAGCACCGGGTAATCAAGTAAACAGGCACCAATCTAAATTATATGATATTACAAACACAGCAGACAAGACAGATATAAATGGAGAAGATGTTTTAGGTGGAACTGTATCTTCTCACGGATCAAGTGCTTCTGTTACTAATAGTATATTTGAAGCGATAATAACAGTTGTTGCAGGTGATATATTTGAAATTAGACATTATTGTCAAACAACAAAAGCAACAAGCGGGTTTGGAATATCTGGAAGTTGGGGAGAAGGTGTATTTACTCAAGTTTATATAGAAAAATTGTAAGGTTATAATGAAAAAAACAGTATCATATCTTGTTATTTTTGCAATTATTTTATTTTTTTGCTTACTCCTTTATAACACACTATCAAGAAATAAAAGTGATTTTAGCAAGATAGATACTTTAACAATCACTATAACTCAAAAAGATACAATCCATATTTCAGATACTTTAATAATTACTGAAACTGATACAATAAACAATATAGTATTCCATTCCTTCAACTATGAAGATAGCAATATTTACATCAGAGGGTCAATAGAGTGTCTATCTAATAAAACTAATATAAGTTATTACATAAAACCAATAACTGTTGACGTGGTCGCTCTGACACCTGATAGTATTGAAATAACAACAAATGAGAATTATAATATCGATGTTAGTGGTGGTTTGACTATTCAAAGAGTTTATAGATCAGGTTTTTTTGCAAGTGCTGGTGTTGGTTGGAATAAAAATCAATATTCTCCAGTTCTAAATTTAGGTTATAATTTTGGCAAGATTGGAATAAGTGCAGGAATAACTAAAGATATTTTGACAGGGAGTTTGATTTATTATTTTTAACAATTTAAAAAGGTGGTTAGCATGTTTGGCAATCCTAACGAAGACACTTTTGGAAATGAATGTAGAGCTATGGAATTTAGATGGGATGAATATAACATCAGGGAGGCAATCCATGAAGAGTTTGAGGATATATTTTGGGAACTGTTGGAATGATTGATTATAAATTTATAATCGCTTTAGCTGTCCAATCCAGCATTTTCGTTGCCGGACTTTGGAAAACAACATCTATACAAGCAGAAAAGCAGAAAGTTGCTAATAACAGGATAGTAGATTTAGAAAACATAGATAAAGAACTTGTTAAAAAAATAGATTATGTGAGAGAACAACACTTAAAGTGTGATTATAGAGCTTCCGATTTTGATAACTTAAAACTGAATAATATGCGAGTGATTGAATCTATGCAAAAGACAATTGATGACTTCCAGCCAAAAATGGTAAAAATAGAAAAAATGCTGGTAAGGTTAGAAACCTTAATAAATGAGAGGACATAATGAATAATTTTGATAAAATAGCAGAAAGTGTAAAAGATGCTAAAAGATTTGATGAATATATAATAAGAAATTTAGAAGAATATACCCAAAAAGG